>CALXMT010000001.1 GCA_944389545.1 uncultured Kiritimatiellota bacterium
CGCAGAGCGACCGATGGAGCCCGAAGCGGTTCGCGCCCATTGTTGCGTCTTTGCGGTTCCCATTTTCCCCGGACAGTATTGATGCCACTCGACACCGCGTAGGCGCGACCGATCCGGCCGACTTCGCAAATCAGTGGTAGGCTGAGACCAAGTTCAAGATGGCCTCGCCGTACTTCGCCATCTTCACCTCGCCCATGCCGGGAATAAGGGCAAGCTCCTCGTAGGTGGTGGGGCGCTTGCGGGCAATGGCGGCGATCGTCTGATTATGGAGCACCATGTAAGCCGGGAGACTGCGGCGTTCGCCCTCCTCACGCGTCCATTTGCGGAGCGCGGTCGCCAGACCGGTGGAAGGTTGGTCGTTTTTCGTCTCTTGCGGCGCCGACGCCTTTTGTCTGCGCGGGGCTTTGGCGACCTGTTCCGGGAACCGCGCAATGGGGACGATGGGCAAACGATTAAGCACCAGGTCATAGCCGGCCGGCGTGAGAGCCATGCCGGTGAGATACCCATCCATCTCAAGCGCCTCGCAATCACGAACCAACTGCGCCGCAGGAACCTCTTTCAAGATGCCGAAAGTGGACAGCGTGCGATCTTCCGCAGATTCCACCTCGCCGCGCAAGACAGCGGCGACAAGCGCATAGTTTCCCCGCCCATGGAGGCGCGCGACACAAGAGAGAATTTTGCGAATACGGGTGAGCGATGCCTCATCCGGTTGCAAGCGCGGAGGAAAGTCGGTCACCGGATGGCAGACATCACACTTCGTGCACATGCGGGCGGGCGCATGGTCACCGAAATAGGCCAATAGAAAGCGGTGGCGGCAACCTCTTGCATCCACGTAGTCAAGCATCTCACGGAGTCTGGCACGATCGGTCGCATCCTTCTGGGCAAGGCTGGCGCAAATCCGCTTGATGGCCGGGATGTCGCTCTCCTTCGGCACAGTGATGGTGGAGTAAGGGCTGCCCACACGACGGACGCGGGTCAAAAGCCCATTCCGCTCAAACAACGCAATCAAGTTGCGCACGGCCAGGGGTGATTTGAGTCCCGCGCGTTCGGCCCAGGCCTCCGGGGAGAGTGTGGCCTCGCCGTTCTCGCCTTGTGAACAGGCATTGCGCACGGCGGCATAGAGCTCAAACACATGGTCGGCGGGCGGATTGGCGGACTCGATGAAGAACTCTTGGGTACGAACGTCTGCGTAATTGAAAAGGAGTTCGCACCATGCGTAGGCGCCATCCCGGCCGGCACGCCCCACCTCTTGGTAGTAGGCCTCAAGGGAGCCGGGGATGTCCCAGTGGACGACAAACCGGATGTCCGGACGATCGACCCCCATGCCAAAGGCGTTGGTGGCGACGACGACCGGTGCCTCACGCCGCATGAAGGCATCCTGCACACGCGTGCGTTCCTCGTCTTCCATCGCGCCGTTGTAAGCCAACGCCCGAACGCCATGCACAGCGAGCATCTCTTGCACGCGCTCGACCATCTTGCGGGTGGCGCAGTAAACAATGCCGGTCCGGAAGAACTCGATGATTTGGAGCAGCCGCTCCAACTTCTCGCCGTGAGTGCGCACGCGCGTCACATTGAGGGCAAGATTGGGACGTTCGAACCCCGTGACGATGACCTCCGGCTCCGGGCGCCCCCCTTCACCCAAACGCAAATGTTTGACGACATCTTCCCGCACCGCGTCGGTCGCGGTCGCGGTGACGGCAAGCAGGCGGACGGAAGGCGGAAGCGTCGCAATAATCTCGCCCAAATGCAAGTAGTCCGGACGGAAATCATGCCCCCAAGCGGAGATACAGTGGGCCTCGTCAATGGCCAACATGGAAAGCGGCGTTTCACTCAGCGCCTCTAAAAAGCGCGGATTGCGAAACCGTTCCGGTGCGACATAGACCAATTTGTAATGCCCCATGCGGAGTTGTGCCAAGCGGCGCACCGACTCGTCCGCAGTCAGGGTCGAATTGAGAAACGTGGCCGGAATCCGTTTGGCGGAGAGGGCGTCGACCTGGTCCTTCATCAGCGCGATGAGCGGCGAGACGACCACCGTGGTACCCGACATCAGCAGCGCGGGGAGCTGGAAGCAGAGGCTCTTCCCCGATCCCGTCGGCATGACGACAAGCGCGTCTCGCCCCTCCAACACGGCACGCACGACACGTTCTTGGCCGGAGCGAAAGGCCCCGAACCCGAAATGGCGCCGCAACGCCTCTTTAAGGTCAATCTCCATCAGGGCAAAGGCGTGGCGTAATCCTTCCGCGCCTGCTCAATCATCGCCCGATAGTCCTCTGCCGTGCCCAACCCGGAGCGAAAGGCAAGCTGATAGCCATCGGGCCCCAGAATCACAATGTAAGGATAGAGGTAACCATCGTCCGTCACGGAAATGGTGGACTCAAAGAGCATCCGCGTCGCCCCGTCATCGCAAGAGACATCGGCATAGAGGAAATCCTCGGGGAGCTTGACCGCGCCGCTCCCAAGAAGGTTCCAGACCTTCTGGCAGTTGGTGCAGTTCGTGCGCCCATACTGGATGAAGAGAAACTTGCCTTGGGCCTTGGCCTGCTCCATCGCTTTGGCAAGGTCATGCTCTCCGGGCAACTTCTTGACGGCAAGCTGTTCGCACCCCTTCGGCGTGGGAATCAAAGACTCCGCAAAGGGTTTGGCAGGCTCGGACGGCGCGTTCTCTTTGACATACGCATTGTAATCGGCCACGGATTTCTCAATCAGCGCCGTGTATTCCTGCGCCGTGTGCCGCCCGGAGCACGATTCCAGTTGCACGCCGTCAGGCCCCACGATGACCACGAAAGGAAGCCAGCCGCTGAATTCGTCCATCGTGAAGCGCTCCTCAAAGGCCTGGCGCATCACGTCATCGTCCCGAGAGATGTCCGCATAGATGAAATTCTCCGGAAGCTTCACGCTGCCATCCGCCAGCATATGCCAGAGTTGCATGGTATTGGTGCAATTCTGACGGCCCACCTGGATGAAGGTGAACTTCCCCTCGCGCTTCGCCTGGTCAAGCGCCTTGATCAGGTCATGCTCGCCCTTGGGCTTCACGACCTTGAGCTGCAAATCCTTCCACCGCTCGCCCGGAACAACCGAGGGCGCATAGGGATACGCCTCCTCCGCGACGGCCACGGCCGCGAACGAAAGCACGCACATCAGAGCTAAACAAGCACGCATAGCGGACTCCTTTCGCCCTTTATTATAGCACGTTCGTCAAAATCCATTGCGCAAGCAAAGGGAAAAATGCTATACTGTGTCATTCTTTCCCTGCGTGGGGAAAGATTTTATGGAAACAACCGGGCGCTTAACCACCCCGCGGCGACAAACGGCATGCGTGCCGAGCCAGGGGAGCGCGTCCGTAACAGAAAGCAACAGGCCAAAATGGCTATTCGCAAACCTCAGAAGGCGGTCGAAAAGACCGGTGCTCGCTACGATGAACTCCTGGCGGCCCTCAACCGTCAAGACAGCGTCCCCTCCCCCGGCACCATCGTGAAGGGCAAGGTCACCGGCAAGCGCGGCAACGAAATCCTCGTGGACATCGGGTGCAAGAGCGCCGGCGCCATCCCCGCCAATGAGTTCGAGAACGCCGACGAAGTCAAGGCGGGCGACGAGTTTGACGTCCTCCTCATCGACCTCGAGGGCGAGAACGGCATGGTGGTGGTCTCCAAGCGCCAGGCCGACGAAAAGATCCGCTGGGAGGCCATCCTGGCGAAGTACAAAGAAGGCGACACCGTCACCGGTACCATCCGTGGCAAGGTCCGCGGCGGCATGATCGTTGCCGTTGATGGCGTGGACGCCTTCCTCCCCGGCTCCCAGGTTGACGTCAACCCCAGCCGCGACCTCGACATCTACATCACCGGCGAACCCCAGGAGTTCAAGATCATCAAGATCTCCGACGAGCGCCGCAACATCATCGTCTCCCGCCGCGAGCTCCTCGAAGCCCAGATGGCCGAGAAGAAGCACGCCCTCCTCCAGACCCTCCAGAAGGGCCAGATTGTCCACGGCAAGGTCAAGAACATCACCGATTTCGGTGCCTTCGTCGACCTCGACGGCATGGACGGCCTGTTGCACATCACCGACATGAGCTGGGGCCGCATCAAGCACCCCTCCGAGCTCCTCAAGGTCGGTCAAGAGCTCGACGTCATGATTCTCGACGTCGATCTCGAGCGCGAGCGCGTCTCCCTCGGCCTCAAGCAGGCCCAGGCCAACCCCTGGGACGACATCACCGCCCGCTATCCCGTCGGCAGCCGCCTCCACGGCAAGGTCGTCAACCTCGCTCCCTACGGCGCCTTCGTTGAGATCGAGCCCGGCATCGAGGGCCTCGTCCACGTCTCCGAGTTCAGCTGGACCAAGCGCATCGCCCGCGCCTCCGACGTCCTCAGCGTCGGCGACGAGGTCGACGTCGTCGTCCTCAACATCGACGCCGCCAACCAGAAGATCGCCCTCGGCATCCGCCAGACCGAGGCCAACCCCTGGGACACCGTCCAGGATCGCTATCCCGTCGGCAGCCGCATCACCGGCAAGGTCCGCAACTTCACCACCTACGGCGCCTTCGTCGAGATGGAAGAGGGCATTGACGGCATGATCCACGTCTCCGACATGAGCTGGACCCGCAAGGTCAACCACCCCTCCGAGATCCTTCAGAAGGGCCAGACCGTCGAGGCCATCGTGCTCGAGATCGATGCCGCCAACCAGCGCATCTCCCTCGGCCTCAAGCAGGCCCAGACCGACCCCTGGAGCTCCATCGCCGCCCACTACCAGATCGGCCAGATCGTCAAGGGCAAGGTCTCCAAGATCGCCTCCTTCGGCGCCTTCGTCGAGCTCGAGGACGGCGTGGACGGCCTCGTCCACATCTCCCAGATCTCCGACCAGCACATCGACAAGGTGCGTGACGCCCTCAAGGTCGGCCAGGAAGTCGAAGCCCGCATCGTCAAGATCGACCGCGACGAGCGCCGCATCGGCCTCTCCATCAAGGCCGTCGGCATGGACGAAGGCGAAGTCGCCCGCCTCACCGCTGAGGCCGAGGCCGACACCGGCGCCCACGCCGCGCCCCTCGGCTCCTTCGCCAACGCCTTCGAAGAGGCCTTCGCCGCCTCCGAAGAGTGGCGCCCCGGCCAGGAGGACTAAATGCGTATGGGCAAAACCCATCGCACCAAAAAGCCCCGCGCCCCGCGCGGGGCTTTTTCATTTCCCTCGTAGAATAACCGCAAAGACGCTATGGGACGCGAAACGCCTCGGGCTCCATCGGGCGCTCTGCGGCTTCGCCGCTGACCGCGCCCGCCGCCCTCCGTTTCGCGCCTTGGCGTTCTCCAAGGCTTCAATACTGTCCGAGGAAATCGGCAAGCCTCCTTTTCCCGTAAAGACGCCAGTTCGGGTGAAGCCAGATGGGTTGACGCCGGTCGCTTTGCGGGCCAGACGCCCGCTGATCGCTCCCTCCCGCCCATCGTCTTCGCGCTTAGGCCGTCTTGAGAGGTCCTTTTGGCGCAGGAAAGTGGGGCGCGGGAGTGCGCACGCACGTGCGCCTGGCGTTGGCGCCCCACCTTTCCTGTAAGATTTGCGTCTTTGCGATCTATCTCTTTCCCCCGGACACTACTGCTAGGCCCCACTCGTCGCCCCGAAGGGGCGTTCTCTGTTCTCCGTTCTCCGTTTTCTGTTCTCCGTTTTCTGTTCTCCGGGGTGGCGCAAGCCCCCCGGAGAACGGAAAACTTTCGGTTTGGCTTGACCTTCGCGCGGCGATGGTATACACTAATACTAAATGGCCGCAGTTAAGCGGTCAAGACTGACAACAAGGAGCAAGAGACATGAGTCTTTTTTCTACACGCCGCGGCTTTCTGAAGACGGCCGGTGCCGCAACCATCGCCGGGACGATCGCGAGCAAATTGCCCGCCCGGAAGTTTGAGCACGTGGGTGGTTTGGCTTGCGCCCCGCTCGAGACCGTCAAGGTCGGCGTGATTGGCCTGGGCATGCGTGGCCCCGGCGCGGTCTATCGTCTTTCCGCCATCCCCGGCGTGCGCGTGACGGCGCTCGGCGACCTCTTCGAGGCGCGTGTCGCGGCTCCCACGAAGTGGCTCACCGACCACGGTTTCTCCGCCCCCAAGGGCTACTATGGTGGCACGGAGGAATGGAAAAAGCTCGTTGACGACCCGGACGTCAACCTCGTCTACGTCGCCACGCCTTGGCAGATGCACGTGGAGATGGTGAAGTACGCCCTCAGCCACAAAAAGCACGTGGCCTGCGAAGTGCCGATGGTTTTCCACGTGGAAGACTGCTGGGACATCATCGACCTGGCCGAAGAGAACCGCGTCCACTGCATGCTCCTGGAAAACTGCTGCTACGGCCCCAGCGAAATGCTCGCGCTCAACATGGTGCGCAAGGGCATCCTCGGCACGCTCGTTCACGGCGAAGGCGCCTACATCCACGACCTGCGCGCTTGGAACTTCAAGGAGAATTCCTACGAGGGCTTCTGGCGCCTGAAGTGGAACGCCCAGCACGGCGGCAACCCCTACGCCACCCACGGCCTCGGCCCCATCTGCCAATACATGAACGTCGGCCGCGGCGACCAGATGCGCGTCCTCACCTGCCTCAACAGCGGCGAATTCGGCTTCTCCGAATACGTCAAGGTCCACGCCGCCGAGATCGAAGCCCTCAAGGCGAAGTCCAAGGGCACGAAGTATGGCATGAGCGACGTAGACGCGCTCACCGGCCCCTGGAAGCAGGGCGACATGTCCACCTCCATCATCAAGACGGTGAAGGGCCGCACCATCCTCGTCCAGCACGACACCACCAGCCCCCGCCCCTACACCCGCATCAACCTCATCAGCGGCACCCGGGGCGTCCTCCAGGATTATCCCCTGCGCATCGCCCTCGATCCTCAATACACCGCGCCGCACCTCGGTTGGGCCAACGAAAAGCAGCTTGGCGAAATTGTCGCGAAGTACCGCCATCCCCTCTGGGAGGAATCCGGCGAGCTCGCCCAGCGTCTCGGCGGCCACGGCGGCATGGACTTCCTCATGGACCTGCGCCTCTGCTACTGCCTGCAGAAAGGCCTCCCGCTGGACATCAACGTCTACGAGTCCTGCCAGTGGTCCGTCATCGCCGAACTCTCCGAGATCTCCAACGCCAACGACGGTGCCCCCGTCGAAGTGCCCGACTTCACCCGCGGCGCTTGGCAGGAACTCGCCCCGCTCGGCATCGAAACCGTCGACCTTAAGCTCGACCAGGACGCCAAGGCCGGTCAGCAACTGAACGTCTAACCCATTTAACAGGGCAAGGTCTCCAAGATCGCCTCCTTCGGCGCCTTCGTCGACCTCGAGGACGGTGTGGACGGCCTCGTCCACATCTCCCAGATCTCCGACCAGCACATCGACAAGGTGCGCGACGCCCTCAAGGTCGGCCAGGAAGTCGAAGCCCGCATCGTCAAGATCGACCGCGACGAGCGCCGCATCGGCCTCTCCATCAAGGCCGTCGGCATGGACGAAGGCGAAGTCGCCCGCCTCACCGCTGAGGCCGAGGCCGACACCGGCGCCCACGCCGCGCCCCTCGGCTCCTTCGCCAACGCCTTCGAAGAGGCCTTCGCCGCCTCCGAAGAGTGGCGCCCCGGCCAGGAGGACTAAATGCGTATGGGCAAAACCCATCGCACCAAAAAGCCCCGCGCCCCGCGCGGGGCTTTTTCATTTCCCTCGTAGAATAACCGCAAAGACGCTATGGGACGCGAAACGCCTCGGGCTCCATCGGGCGCTCTGCGGCTTCGCCGCTGACCGCGCCCGCCGCCCTCCGTTTCGCGCCTTGGCGTTCTCCAAGGCTTCAATACTGTCCGAGGAAATCGGCAAGCCTCCTTTTCCCGTAAAGACGCCAGTTCGGGTGAAGCCAGATGGGTTGACGCCGGTCGCTTTGCGGGCCAGACGCCCGCTGATCGCTCCCTCCCGCCCATCGTCTTCGCGCTTAGGCCGTCTTGAGAGGTCCTTTTGGCGCAGGAAAGTGGGGCGCGGGAGTGCGCACGCACGTGCGCCTGGCGTTGGCGCCCCACCTTTCCTGTAAGATTTGCGTCTTTGCGATCTATCTCTTTCCCCCGGACACTACTGCTAGGCCCCACTCGTCGCCCCGAAGGGGCGTTCTCTGTTCTCCGTTCTCCGTTTTCTGTTCTCCGTTTTCTGTTCTCCGGGGTGGCGCAAGCCCCCCGGAGAACGGAAAACTTTCGGTTTGGCTTGACCTTCGCGCGGCGATGGTATACACTAATACTAAATGGCCGCAGTTAAGCGGTCAAGACTGACAACAAGGAGCAAGAGACATGAGTCTTTTTTCTACACGCCGCGGCTTTCTGAAGACGGCCGGTGCCGCAACCATCGCCGGGACGATCGCGAGCAAATTGCCCGCCCGGAAGTTTGAGCACGTGGGTGGTTTGGCTTGCGCCCCGCTCGAGACCGTCAAGGTCGGCGTGATTGGCCTGGGCATGCGTGGCCCCGGCGCGGTCTATCGTCTTTCCGCCATCCCCGGCGTGCGCGTGACGGCGCTCGGCGACCTCTTCGAGGCGCGTGTCGCGGCTCCCACGAAGTGGCTCACCGACCACGGTTTCTCCGCCCCCAAGGGCTACTATGGTGGCACGGAGGAATGGAAAAAGCTCGTTGACGACCCGGACGTCAACCTCGTCTACGTCGCCACGCCTTGGCAGATGCACGTGGAGATGGTGAAGTACGCCCTCAGCCACAAAAAGCACGTGGCCTGCGAAGTGCCGATGGTTTTCCACGTGGAAGACTGCTGGGACATCATCGACCTGGCCGAAGAGAACCGCGTCCACTGCATGCTCCTGGAAAACTGCTGCTACGGCCCCAGCGAAATGCTCGCGCTCAACATGGTGCGCAAGGGCATCCTCGGCACGCTCGTTCACGGCGAAGGCGCCTACATCCACGACCTGCGCGCTTGGAACTTCAAGGAGAATTCCTACGAGGGCTTCTGGCGCCTGAAGTGGAACGCCCAGCACGGCGGCAACCCCTACGCCACCCACGGCCTCGGCCCCATCTGCCAATACATGAACGTCGGCCGCGGCGACCAGATGCGCGTCCTCACCTGCCTCAACAGCGGCGAATTCGGCTTCTCCGAATACGTCAAGGTCCACGCCGCCGAGATCGAAGCCCTCAAGGCGAAGTCCAAGGGCACGAAGTATGGCATGAGCGACGTAGACGCGCTCACCGGCCCCTGGAAGCAGGGCGACATGTCCACCTCCATCATCAAGACGGTGAAGGGCCGCACCATCCTCGTCCAGCACGACACCACCAGCCCCCGCCCCTACACCCGCATCAACCTCATCAGCGGCACCCGGGGCGTCCTCCAGGATTATCCCCTGCGCATCGCCCTCGATCCTCAATACACCGCGCCGCACCTCGGTTGGGCCAACGAAAAGCAGCTTGGCGAAATTGTCGCGAAGTACCGCCATCCCCTCTGGGAGGAATCCGGCGAGCTCGCCCAGCGTCTCGGCGGCCACGGCGGCATGGACTTCCTCATGGACCTGCGCCTCTGCTACTGCCTGCAGAAAGGCCTCCCGCTGGACATCAACGTCTACGAGTCCTGCCAGTGGTCCGTCATCGCCGAACTCTCCGAGATCTCCAACGCCAACGACGGTGCCCCCGTCGAGGTGCCCGACTTCACCCGCGGCGCCTGGCAGGAACTCGCCCCGCTCGGCATCGAAACCGTCGACCTTAAGCTCGACCAGGACGCCAAGGCCGGCCAGCAACTGAACGTCTAACCCATTTAACAAGGAGAACCAACCATGTCTCATGATTGCGCCTGCGCCGGCATCAAGTTCGTGCCGCCCTTCGACCCGGGCTTCAAGCCCGCCTTCCTGAAACTCCGCCGCATCAAGGAAGAAGCGGCCAAGGACCCCGGCGGCATCGTCACCGTCGCCATCGAGCGCGACAACAACGCCGTCGCCCGCTACGAGCTCCCCTACCCCAAGCGCGCCGTCGAGTGCCCCGGCTTCGCCCGTTTCGTCGAGCGCATCGTCAAGTTCATGCTCTGGTCCGCCGGCGGCTTCAAGATTTACATCGACGCCCCCAAGCCCGTCGTTGACAAGATCAAGGCCGACTACTCCGAGAACGGCGCCCGCGCCTTCGACTACGGCTTCTTCAAGACCATCTACGACCGCCCCATCGAAATCGTCGAGGCCCCCGCCTCCGCGATTCCCCAGGGCCACGACCTGGCCATCTCCCTCGGCGGCAACATGAACGGCAACCGCATCGGCTTCGACCTCGGCGGCTCCGACTTCAAGCTCACCGCCATGGTCAACGGCGAGAGCGTCTGGCAGAAGGAAGTCCCCTGGGACCCCTACAACGCCACCGACTCCAACTACCACTACGACCACATCAAGGCCGGCTTCGACGAGACCATCAGCCACCTCCCCGGCGGCAAGGTCGACGCCATCGGCGGCTCCTCCGCCGGCGTCATCGTCGACAACGAGCTCCGCACCGCGGGCCTCATCAAGGGCATCAAGGACCCCACCGAATACGCCAAGGCCCAGAAGCTCTTCAAGCGCCTCAAGGCCGATTACGGCGTTCCCTTCGAGGTCGCCAACGACGGTGACGTCTCCGCCCTCGTCGGTCGCCTCGCCCTCGGCAAGAAGGGTATCATCGGCCTGGCCATGGGCACCTCCGAAGCCGTCGGCTACATCGACAACTCTGAGAAGGGCGTCCTCACCGGCCGCATCTCCGAGCTCGCCTTCGCCCCCGTCGACCTCAACTGCGAAGCCGCCGCCGACCCCTGGTCCGGCGATATCGGCGTTGGCGCCCTCTACTTCTCCCAGCAGGCCGTCAACAAGCTCGGCCTCGCCGCCGGCTTCCCCTTCAAGGAAGAGGCCCTACCCCTCCGCCTCAAGGAAGTCCAGAAGGCCATGGAGGCCGACGACCCCGTCGCCGTCGATATCTACAAAGCCATCGGCATCTACCTGGGCTACACGCTCCCGTGGTACGCCGAGTTCTACGACTACCACTCCCTGATGCTCCTCGGCCGCGTCTCCTCCGGCAAGGGCGGCGACCTCATCCTCACCACCGCCAAGCAGGTGCTCAAGGAAGAGTTCCCCGAGTACGACATCGACGTCTTCATGCCCGATGAGCAGGTGCGCCGCCTCGGCCAGTCCGCCGCCGCCGCCTCGCTCCCCGAGTGCTGATTCCCCTTCGGCCCGCCGCAGGTTCACCCCTGCGGCGGGCCTTCTTTTTTGTTTTCATCTCCGAACCGGAGGACTCCCCATGACTACCGGGTTTTACAACAAATACCTCCTCTTTATCGCCGGCCTCGGCGGTCTGCTTTACGGTATTGACGTAGGCGTCATCGCCGGTGCGTTGCCCTATCTTCAGGCCACCACCGACTATTCCGCCGCCCAACTTTCCACCGTCGTTGCGGCCGTGCTGGGTGGCTCCGTCCTCTCCTCCCTCTTTGCGGGTGCGTTGGCGGACCTCTTTGGTCGCAAATGGCTGATGATCGTTTCCGGCATCTGCTTTGTGCTCAGCGTACCGGTCATCTGCATTCCCTCCGGGTTCGGCTGGCTTGTCGCCGGACGTATCCTTCAGGGTGCCGCCGCCGGCTTCATTGGCGTGGTCGTTCCGCTTTATCTCGCGGAGAGTCTCACCGCGGATAAGCGTGGCTTTGGCACGGGCATGTTCCAATTCATGCTCACCGTCGGCCTGGTCTTCGCCGCCTTGGTCGGCCTTTACTTCGCGCAACACGTCGAAACCATCGCCGAGACCGGCACTGCCGCCGACATCCTTGCGGCCAAGAACTTCGCCTGGCGCGCCATCTTCTGGGCTTGCGCCGTCCCCGGCGTCATCTTCACCCTTGGTGCCTTCGCCATCTCCGATTCGCCTCGTTGGCTCTACCGTAAGGGCAAACTTCAAGCCGCTCTTGCCGCACTGACGCGCAGCCACGGCGCCGACAAGGCTCAGGCCGAGCTTGACGAAATGGGTAAGGCCGAAAAGGCCGCCCAGGAAGAGGCCGCCAAGACCGCCACCGCCCACAAGGATTCCCTCCTGCAGAAGAAATACGTCGTGCCCTTCGTGCTCGCCGTTGTCATTCTTGCCTGCAACCAAGCCACCGGCATCAACTCCGTCCTGGCCTATATCGTCGACGTCCTCAAGCAAGCCGGCCTCGAAGGCGCTTGGGCCAATGCCGGCGACCTCTCCGTCAAGATTCTCAACATGGTCATGACGCTCGTCGCCATGTTCTTGGTTGACCGTCTTGGCCGCAAGGCCCTCCTCACCATCGGCACCTCCGGTATCATTGTCGGCCTCCTCGGCGTCGCCTTCCTCTTCTGGAACTCCGAGCGCAAGATGGTCGATTACACCGTCAATCCCGCCGATTACGCCATCACGCGTACGGAGAACGTCGTCGATGAGAAGACCGGCCTCGAGGTCAAGGATGAATCCGGCAAGGTCAAACAGCACGACGTCACCTACCGCTACTACCAGGAATTCACGCCGGAGGCCATCCAAAAGCTTACCGGGGCGGAGACCTTCGAACCTTCTCAGGTCAAGATCGTCTACAAGGAGAACGGGAAGACCGCCGTCAAATCCATCGTGGTTCAGCCCCGTCCTGAGGGTGCCACCGAGCAACAGCTCAAGAACTGGCAGGACGAGGTGACCTTCAAGGTCAAGGAATTCAAGGAGGTTGAAGAAGCCCAGGATGTTCCTTATACGCTCGATGGCAAGCCTGCGACCCTCGTGGATGTCACCGTCCGCAAGAACGTCCCCGTGGACTTCGAGCTGGTGAGCCTCTCCGTCGGCCCCCTGCCCTCGCCCTTCAACGGCTGGATGGTGACGATCTTCTTCATCATCTTCATCGCCACGTATGCCGTCGGCCCCGGCGTCTGCGTCTGGCTGGCGCTCTCCGAGCTCATGCCCAACCGCATCCGCTCCATGGGCATGTCCATCGCCCTGCTCATCAACCAGGGCGTCTCCTACCTCATCGCCCAGACCTTCCTTCCGGTCGTCGGCATGTGGGGCTACTCCACCATCTTCTTCTTCTGCGCCGGCTGCACGGTGATTTACTGGATCACCGCCGTCTTCTTCCTGCCGGAGACCAAGGGTCGCACGCTTGAAGAGATTGAGGCGTACTTCGAGGGTAAGAAGAAGCTCAACTAAGCCAAATCTTTCCCTCCTTAGAAAGGCACCCGGTCACCCGGGTGCCTTCTTTGTCTTTATAGAAATAGTGCCTTCCACAATAGAGTCCAGGGAAATCGACAAGTACTTTTTCCCGCGAGGACGCCAGCACGCGCGAAACCATAAACCTTCCACAGCCACGGAACGTTCCTGTTGAGCGATGGGCAAGAATCCAAAGAAAACGACAAGGCGCGAACCGGCGGGTGACGATTTTATCCTGTGCTGCCTTTGCAGTTTCCAACGGAAACGAGAAACGCAAGGGATGGGCACGTTAGTGAGGCCCTGAGGGCCGAACGGTGAAGTGCCCAGGTCCTTGCGTTCCCTTCGTGTCTTCGTGGAAACTTCCCCGGGCGCTACTGTTTTCGCAGGCAATAGTGGGAGAGAGAGGGCGGATTTTGGTACACTGTAGGGCATTTCAATACTTGAAGAGAGGACTGACATGGCAGATCAAATCGCGGCGACCGTGAATGGTGACCCTATCCCCCAACAGGCGGTGGACTTTGAGTTGCAGCGCTTGATTCACTTTTATCAGCAGCAGGGTGTGCCGGAGACGCAAATCCGCATCCAGCTCGATTCGCTGAAGGCAAAGGCGTTGGAGCAGGCCATCGGCATGAAGTTGCTCATCGACGAGGCCAAGCGCCTGGACATCCCCGTCTCCGGCGATGAGTTGGATGCACGGTTCGAGCGGTACGTCAAGCAGTGCGGCGGCGACCGCGCACACTTAGAGAAGCTCATCGCGGAGCAGGGCATGACGGTGGACCGCTTCAAACAAGAGCTCCGCCAGGGCGTGATGATCGACAAGCTCATCGAGCAGGTCTGTTCCGCCATTCCTCAGCCCACCGAGGAAGAAATCCGCGCCCATTACGAGGCGCACCAGGACGAATACACCACGCAGGACCGCGTCCTGGCCCAGCACATCCTCATCAAGCCCGCGAGCGACAAGGCCGAGGACAAGGCTGCCGCGAAGGCGAAACTGGAGGAAATTCGCGCCCGCATCGTCAACGGCGAGAGCACCTTCGCCCACGAGGCCAAGGAACACAGCGATTGCCCCAGCGGCAAGCAGAACGGCGGCTCGCTCGGTTGGTTCGGCCGCGGCATGATGGTCAAGCCCTTTGAGGACGTGGCCTTCGACCTGGCGCTCGACACGGTCTCGGACATCCTGGAAACGCCCTTCGGCTACCACATCATCATCAAGACCGGCGAGGAGAAGGGCCGCACCCCCACCCTCGAAGAGCTCCACGACAAGATCGCCACCTTCCTCTTCCACGCCAAGCGCGGCCAGGCCGTCACCGACCACGTGGACGACCTTCGCGCCAAGGCCGACGTCAAGCTGGCGTAAGGAGAGCCCATGGACTTCGAGCGCTTCCTGCCGGATCTCTCCGCGCAACTGAACATCTCCGCACGGCAAATCGCGGCGGTGGCCCGGTTGCTTGAGGAGGGGTGCACCATCCCCTTCATCGCGCGTTACCGCAAGGAGGCCCACGGCAACCTCAACGAGGTGCAGATCGCCGCCATCCAGGAGGGGCTCACCACCCTCCGGGAATTGGAGGCCCGCCGTGAGGCCATCCTCTCCTCCATCATTCAGCAAGGCAAGCTGACCGAGGAGCTGAAGGAGAAGATTCTCGCCTGCAAGACCCGCGCCGCGCTCGAAGACCTTTACCTCCCCTATCGTCCCAAACGCCGCACCCGCGCCGGCGTCGCCCGCGAACGCGGCCTGCAACCCTTGGCGGACCTTGTCTTGGCACAAGGCGCCGAGGACCCGCAGTCCGCCGCCGCCCCCTTTGTCGCCCCGGACAAAGAAGTCCCGGACGTCGCCGCCGCGCTCAAAGGCGCACGCGACATCGTCGCGGAGGCCGTCGCGGAGCATCCGGATGTGCGCGGCTTCGCCCGTGAGTGGTTCGCCAAGTCCGCCGTCATGCGGTCGGAGGTCTCCGACCCGCCGCCCACCCAGCCCACGAAGTACGAGATGTACTACGACTTCAACGAGCCGGTGGCGGACATCCCCTCGCACCGTTTCTTCGCCATCAAACGCGGCGAAACCGAGGGCGTCCTGCACGTCTCCCTCGACGTGGACACCGACCCCGTCCTCCGCAAGGCCCTGGAGGTCTTCGCCCTGCGCGAAGGCAGCCCGTGGGAGGGTGAACTCCGCACCGCCGCGCAGGATGGCATCCGCCGCCTGCTCACGCCGAGCATCGAGCTGGATGTGGCCGTCGAGCTGAAACAGCGGGCCGACCGCGAGGCCGTGGAGGTCTTCGCCGAGAATCTGCGCCATCTGCTCCTGCAGGCGCCGCTCGGCGAACGGGCCGTCATCGGCATCGACCCCGGTATCCGCACCGGATGCAAGGTCGTGGCTCTTGACGCCACCGGCAAGTTCTTGGAAAACCTCACCATCTATCCCGGACAAGGGCCGCAGGGCGACGTCGCCGCCGCCGTCGAGCTCATGAAGCTCATCGCGCGCCACCGTCCCTACGCCATCGCCATCGGCAACGGCACCGCCGGCCGCGAGACCGAGAGCTTCGTCCGCCAGCTCCTCAAACGCACGGAGAACACCGACATCATCGTGGTCTCCGTCAATGAATCGGGCGCCTCGATCTACTCCGCCAGCGACGTCGCCCGCGAGGAGTTCCCCGACCTCGACCTGACCGTGCGTGGGGCCATCTCCATCGGTCGCCGCCTGCAGGACCCCTTGGCCGAGCTCGTCAAGATTACCCCCGCCTCCATCGGCGTGGGGCAATACCAGCACGACGTCAACCAGTCCCTGCTCACCGCGAAGCTCGACGAGGTGGTCGTCAGTTGCGTGAACCGCGTGGGCGTGGAGCTCAACACCGCCAGCGCGCCGCTCCTCACCCGCGTCTCCGGCATCGGCCCCACCCTCGCCAAACGCATCGTGGCCTACCGCGATGAGCACGGCGCCTTCTCCGGCCGCGGCGACCTCCTCCAAGTCCCCGGCTTGGGCGCCAAGACCTTCGAGCAGTGCGCGGGCTTCCTTCGCATCCGCGAAAGCGCCAACCCGCTCGACCGCTCCGCCGTCCACCCCGAGCGCTACGACCTAGTCCGTCGCATGGCCGAGGATGCCGGCCTCTCCCTCGACCGTCTTGTCGGCAACGACGCCGCCATCGCCAAAATCCCCCTCAAGAACTACGAGAGCGACACCGTGGGTCTCCCCACCCTCCGTGACATCGTCGAAGAGTTGCGCAAGCCCGGCCGCGACCCCCGCGCCACCTTCGAGCCCCCCGCCTTCCGCGAGGACGTCACGACCATCGAGGACGTCCAGCCCGGTATGGTTCTCGAAGGCATCGTCACCAACGTCACCGCCTTTGGTGCCTTCGTCGACATCGGTGTCCACCAAGACGGCCTGGTCCACGTCTCCGAACTCGCCGATCGCTTCGTGCGCGACCCGAACGAGGTCGTGAAGGCCGGCGACAAACTCAAGGTCCGTGTGCTGGACGTCGACCTCGCCCGCCGCCGCATCTCCCTCTCCGCCCGCTCGGAGAAGAAGGGCGCCCCCGGCCGTCCCGGCCCGCGTCCCCCGCGTGGCGGCGGCTCCTTCAATCGCAAGCCGCAACCGCGCGGCGGTTTCTCCAACAACCCCTTCGCGAACCTCTGATGGCGGACGCCCCCCACCCCGAACTTATTCTCGCACCCCTGCGCGGCGTGACGGGCCTGCGTTTCCGCCAGGCCTTCCAGGCGCATCTCACGGGACTTGACCGTGCCGTGGCGCCCTTCATCGCCACCGTGCAGGGCCCCCGCGTCAAGCCCGAGATTCTACGCGGCATCGATCCCACCGTCCAGCCCGAAGGCCTGCCGCTGATTCCCCAAGTCATCGGCAAAGACCCCGCCCAACTCCGCGTCATGCTCCGCGCCATGAAGGCGTTGGGTTACGCCGACGTGGACCTCAACGCGGGCTGCCCGTGGCCCTTCGTCGCCAAAAAGGGCCGCGGCGCCGGCCTCTTGCGCGATGAACGCGTGCTCGGCGAGATGCTCGCCGCAGGGTGCGAGGAACTCGGCCCGGGCCACTTCTCCATCAAGGTCCGCCTGGGCTTGGACGACACCACCCTGCTTCCCAAGCGCCTCCCCCTCATCCAGTCCTTCCCCTTGCGCGAACTCTGCGTCCACCCCCGCACCGCCAAGCAAATGTACGAAGACACCGTCGACTTGGACGCCTTCGCCCGCGTCGCCGAGGTCTGCACACTGCCCCTCGTCTACAACGGCGACATCCGCACGCTCGCGGACTTCACCCGAATCTCGGGCCGCTTCCCCGCCGTGCGCCGCTGGATGCTCGGGCGCGGCATCGTCGCCAACCCCTTCCTCGCCGAGTCCATCCTTGCCGGCCAAGACACCCGCGACCTCGACCGCTTCCGTGCCTGGCACGCCGACCTGCTCGAGCGCTACGCCGCCGACGCCCCCGGCGACCACGCCCTCCTCGGCCACCTCAAGGAACTCTGGGCCTATCTCGCCCCGACCTTCCGGCGCGGCGACCGCCTCTGGAACGCCCTCAAGCTCACCCGCACCCGTGCCGAGTTCGAGCGTGTCCTCGCCTTGACGCCCCTCACCTGGGCCTGAGTCAAGCGTCTTTTCCACAAAGACACAACGGGTGGCTTGCGCCACCCTGGAGAACGGAGAACGGAGCGTGCAGGCGCGAAGCGCCAAACCTTCCACGGCCACAGAGAACAGAACGCCCCTGCGGGGCGACAGGCGAAACCAAAACCAAACTTCCAAGCCGCCAAGCTTCCAAACTCCCACCTTAGCAGTTCACCATTCGGCTCTACGAGCTTCACTCCCTATCCCCCATCCCTTGTACTTCTGTATCCTCTGCATTCCTTGAGTTATCTTTGCGTTGCCTGTTTGGCACATCGCAGACATGCCGGGGTGCAGTGAAAACTTCTCCCTGCCGGGGGGTGGGCAACGCCCCATACACTTACACTCATCAACCAATCAAATAATCAGTTCATTCCCCTTGTGCCTTTGTGTCTTCCTTGTATTCTTTGTGGTGAAGACACTCTGGCAGTCCTGCGTACGCTAGCACGCCCTTGAAGGGGTGCTCAAAAGGGGGATGAGGAAGTTTGGAAGCTTGGAAGTTTAGCTTTTACGGAGGGGCTTCGTCTCACATCCTCTACATTCCTTACTTCAAGGCGCGAAACGGAGGGCGGCGGTCGCGGTCAGCGTGCGAAGCCGCAGAGCGACCGATGGAGCCCGAAGCGGTTCGCGCTCATTGTTGCGTCTTTGCGGTTCCCATTTTCCCCGGACAGTATTGATTCTCTGTATGTTTCTGTGAATCCTCTATGGCCCTCCGTAATCTAAACTGTCGAGACTCCGCATTTTCCCAGGACACTATCCGTCGCGCGCTTGCCGCGCGTTCCGTTCTCCGTTCTCTGTTCTCTGTTCTCCAGGGCGACAATGTCGCACCTGCTTTCTAACGAAAAACTTACATTCCGCACGGTTTTTTACTTGCCGCCTCACGCGTACCTATGATAAAATGGGCGTGATTTTTTGGTGGCGGCGTGCGCCCCCAAAATCATCCTATAAAACGAGGTCCGTTATGCTTCAGCAAGGTCTGGTTCTTCTCGTCGCAGGCATGGGTATCGCCATCCTGTTTTTGTTTGTCCTTTCGCTGGTTACGACCGGCATGAGCGCCCTGCTGCGGGCCTTCCCTGCGCTGAACGTGCTCCCGGACCCGGAGCCCAAGAAAAAAGCCGCCCCGCGCGTCGCCGGCAACGAGGATGAGGCCATCGCGGCCGCCATCGCCGTCGCCCTCAACCGCAAGTAATCCACCCCTTTTCCCCACCCCATCAAGAAAGTTCAGGTCTCAGAGCAATGAGCAAGAAGATCAAGTTCATGTGCACCGCGTTCCGCGACGGCTTCCAGTCCGTCTACGGCGCGCGCGTCCTCTCCAAGGATTTCATGCCCGCGGTCAAGGCCGCCTACGATGCGGGCATCCGCTGGTTCGAGGCCGGCGGCGGTGCGCGCTTCCAGAGCTGCTACTTCTACTGCCGTGAAGACGCCTTCGACGTGATGGACGCCTTCCGCAAGACCTGCCCCGATGCGGACCTGCAGACCCTCTCCCGCGGCGTGAACGTGGTGGGCCTGGACAGCCAGCCCTCCGACATCATCAAGCTCCACGCCGACATGTTCAAGAAGCACGGGATGACCACCATCCGTAACTTCGACGCGCTCAACGACGTGAACAACCTCAAGTGGTCCGGCCAGTGCATCCACGACGCCGGCCTCAAGCACGAAATCACCGTCACCATGATGGGTCTGCCCCCCGGCGTGGACAACAAGGGCGCCCACACCCCCGAGTTCTACGCTGAGCGCATCAAGCAGATCATGAAGGCGCAGATTCCCTTCGACCGCGTCTGCTTCAAGGATGCCTCCGGCACCACCCCGCCCCGCGTGGTCTACGAGACCATCAAGGCCGCCCGTAAGCTCCTCGGCAACAAGGTGCACATCCAGTTCCACTCCCACGAGACCGCCGGCAACGGCCTGACCTGCTACCTCGCGGCCCTCGAAGGCGGCGCTGACGGCATCGACCTCTCCCTCGCCCCCGTCTCCGGCGGCACCTGCCAGCCCGACGTCATCACCATGTGGCACGCCCTCCGCGGCTCCGAGTTCGATTTGGACATCGACATCGAGAAGATCCGCGCGGCCGAGGACGTCTTCAAGGATTGCATGAAGGATTACTTCCTGCCTCCGGAAGCCGTTCACGCCAACCCCGTCATCATCTGGTCCCCCATGCCCGGCGGCGCCCTCACGGCCAACACCCAGATGCTCCGCGACAACAACCTGATGGACAAGTACGATCAGATGATCGATGAGATGTACGACTCCGTCCGTTGCGGCGGCTTCGGCACCTCCGTCACCCCCGTCTCCCAGTTCTACTTCCAGCAGGCCTTCAACAACGTCATGTTCGGCAAGTGGAAGAAGATCGCCCCCGGCTACGGCAAGATGGTCCTCGGCTACTTCGGCAAGACCCCCGTCGAGCCCGATCCCGAGGTCGTCAAGATCGCCTCCGAGCAGCTCGGCCTGGAGCCCACCACCAAGACCGTCATCGAGATCAACGACGCCGATCCCAAGAAGGGCCGCAAGGCCGCCGAGCAGATGCTCACCGACGCCGGCCTGCCCGTGACCGATGAAAACGTCTTCATCGCCGCCTCCTGCCTCGAGAAGGGCATCGCCTACCTCAAGGACCCCGCCAAGGCTCCGCTCGGCATCCGCCTCAACGAGAAGCCCGTTGCCAAGTCCACCTCCGGCGCCTGCACCGTCACCCTCAATGGCAAGCCCTACGGCGTCGAAATCAAGGGCGACCAGGCCATCGTCAACGGCAAGCCCTACGCCTTCTCCGTGGCCGACGGCCTCGTCACGGCCCCCGCCGCCGCAGCCGCTGCCCCCGCTTCCGCGGGCGACACCCAGGTCACCGCCCCCGTCCCCGGCCTGATTCTGCGCATCACCGCCCAGCCCGGCACCCCCGTCAAGGCCGATGACGAAATCCTCGTCATGGAAGCCATGAAGATGGAAATGCCCATCAAGGCCCCGAAGGACGGCGTCGTCGCCTCCATCCCGGTCTCCACCGGCGACAAGGTCAACACCGGCGATGTCCTCGCCACGATGTAAGCGAACCAAGGAGAACACTCCAATGTTGAAGCACATCACCTTGGGTCTTGCCCTCCTCTTCGGGGTCTGCGCGTTCGCGCAGGCTCCGGAGACGGCAAAGACCGACAAGCCGAAGGCCGTCTATGACAAAGACGCCATCTACTACGTGAACGGCGAGGCCCTCTCCGCCGATGAGATGGTCACCCGCGTCAAGCTCGCCATCACGAAGAACCGCGCCACCATCGAAACCATCAAGGCCTCCATCGATGCCGGACACACGACCTCCACCGATGGCACACCCTTGAAGGACATCAAGCTCAAGCTCGAAGTGCAGAACCAGCTCTGCGAGGACTTCCTCAACAGCCAAGCCAACTCCTTCGAAGGCGTGAACTCCATCGTCCAGCTCGTCAAAATGCGCCGCCAGGTGCTTCAGTCGAACGACAAGGCCGTGGCCGAACCCAACGATTCCCACATCCGTCTGCACGGCTCCTACATCCACATCACCAACGGCTTCATGACCACCGATGCGACCCCTGGCGCCGTGAAAGAGGAGTACGAGCCCTACAACTACTACGTCAACGACAAGGGTGAACGTCAACTGAAGTTCCCCGACCTCATTGGTAAGCAGATTGACCTGCCCTCCGTGAGCGGCGTCATCCACTCTCACCAAGTGGGCGACTGGAAATTGATGGTGAAGCGCATCAAAGACCTCTGGACCTCCACCGGCCTCATGGGCTTCACCCTGGCCGAGCAGCCTGCCCCGGCGGCCTCGCCCGACCCGCTCCCGAGCGTCCATAAGGACACGCTTCTGCCCTTCGGCATCAGCCAGCTGGTGATGATTCTCATCTGCCTCTTGCTCATCTACTTGGCGCTCGTCAAGGAATTCGAGCCCCTGCTCCTCCTGCCTATCGGCTTCGGCGGTCTGCTCGCGAACATCCCCTTCGCCGGCATCACCGCCGCGCCCCTCTTGGACACGATGGGCAACGTTGTTGAGCCGGGTGGCTTCCTCTACTACACCTTCGACTTCGGCGTGAACTCCGGTCTCTTCCCCATCCTCATCTTCATGGGCGTGGGCGCAATGACCGACTTCGGCCCGCTGATTGCCAACCCCCGCACGGCCCTTCTCGGCGCCGCCGCCCAGCTGGGCATCTTCACCGCCCTCCTCGGCGCCCTCGCCCTGACGCTCTGCTTCGACAGCATCAACTTCTTCATCACCGACGCTGCCTCCATCGGCATCATCGGCGGCGCTGACGGCCCGACGGCCATCTGGCTGACCACCAAGCTTTCGCCCGACCTGCTCGGCGCAATCGCCGTGGCCGCCTATTCCTACATGGCCCTCGTGCCCGTCATCCAGCCCCCGATCATGAAGCTCTGCACCAACCAGAAGGAGCGTCTCATCAAGATGAAGCAGCTCCGCCCCGTCTCCAAGATGGAAAAGGTGCTCTTCCCCATCACGGTGCTCCTGCTCTGCGCGGCCTTCCTGCCCTCTGCCGCCCCCCTCATCGGCGCGGTCATGCTGGGTAACCTCGCCAAGGAGTGCGGTGTTGTCGATCGCATCTCCGACACCATGGCCAACAGCCTCATCAACATCGTCACCATCCTCCTCGGCCTCTCTGTGGGCTCTAAACTCGCCGCCGAGAAGTTCCTGACGATGGAGACCCTCGGCATCCTCGTCCTCGGCGTCATCGCCTTCGGCGTAGGCACCGCCGGCGGCGTCTGGATGGCCAAGCTGATGAACCTCTTCTCCAAGGAGAAGATCAACCCCCTCATCGGCTCCGCCGGTGTCTCCGCCGTCCCCATGGCCGCTCGCGTCTCCAACAAGGTCGGCCTGGAATACGACAACACCAACTTCCTCCTGATGCACGCGATGGGCCCGAACGTCTCCGGCGTGATTGGCTCCGCCGTCGTCGCGGGCGTCCTCTACTTCTGCTGCCGCTGATCCGGCGTAAAGCACAAAAGAAGGCCACCTGGAAACAGGTGGCCTTCTTTTTTTATCCTCCCTTGCGCCTATCACCCCTTAAGCTCCCGCCAGAGACCCTATAGTGGTCCGAGGTGAGACCCTATAGGGGTCGGGGTCGAGACCCTATAGGGGTCGGGGTCGAGACCCTATAAGGGTCCATGGTGAGACCCTATAGGGGTCGAAGTCGAGACCCTATAAGGGTCCATGGCCGACCCCTATAGGGTCTCACACAATGCATCCTAGGGAAGTCTGAGGAGGAATAGTGTCCGGGGAAATCGACAAGCTTTTTTCCCGCGAGAACGCCAGTGCGCGCGAAGCCAGATGGGCTAACGCCGGTCGCTTTGCGGGCTAAACGCCCGCTGATCGCTCCCTCCCGCCCATCGTCTTCGCGCTTGGCCGTCTTGAGAGCTATTTTGTACAGGGAGGTGGGCACAGGAGGGCGCACGACCGTGCGCCCTCCCGCGCCCCACCTTCCTGCGCCAAAAGAGGATAAGAAACTTTAGAGGCTTGGAAGTCCGCTCTTTTCTGCTAACCTCCGCCGTCCTATATGGCACGTCGCAGACGTACCGGAGGGCAGGGGCAATTGGAAGTTTAGAAGCTTGGAGGCTTGGAAGTTTGGCACAACACCCCATCCATCGCCCCGCAGGGGCGCTCCGTTCTCTGTGGCCGTGGAAGGTTTGGCGCTTCGCGCCTGCACGCTCCGTTCTCTGTTCTCCGGGGCGGCATCGCCGCCCCTTGGCAGTCAGCGTGCGCTAGCACGCCCTAAATCTGCAACAAATCTGTGTCACCGGAGGTCTTCCTAGCGAAGCGACGGAACAATCTGCGGTTCCCATTCTGGCAGTCCTTTGTGCAATTCCATCGCCGCCGAAGGCGGCAGCCCGGGCCTCAACCTCTGGGGCTCCTCCAAACATCCAAGCCTCCAAACTTCCAAGCTTCCCTGGAGCGTCCTGCGTGCGCTAGCACGCCCTTAATCTGCACAAATCTGTGAAATCTGCGGTTCCCATTCTGGCACTCAGCCGGCGGCAGCCGGCCCCTAATCGGCTCCAATCGGCGGAATCGGCGGTTCCCTCTGCGTCGTGTTCTCTGTGTTCCCCTGTGTATCCCTCCGTGGTTCTCTGTGAGCTAAAAGAATCAGGGTATAAAAAAAGAAGACCCCGGGAGATCCGGGGTCTTCTTTATAGGAGGCAAGTCGTTACGACAGGGTTGCGCCGGTGGAGGCGTTGCCGACGAGCTTGGCGTAGCGGGCGAGCCAACCGGTGACGGGGCGCGGCGGCCAAGGCTTGGCGGCGGCGCGGCGAGCGGCGATCTCCTCCTCGGAGAGGTTGGCTTCCAAGAAGTTGTGAGGGATGTCGATGTGGATTTCGTCGCCATCCTGAATGAGGCCGATGAGACCGCCCTCGGCGGCTTCCGGGGAGACGTGGCCGATGCAGGCGCCGTGGGTGGCGCCGGAGAAGCGGCCATCGGTGATGAGGGCGACCTGCTCGCCCAGGCCGGCACCGATGATGTAGGCGGTGGGGGCGAGCATCTCCTGCATGCCGGGGCCGCCCTTGGGGCCTTCGCCGCGGATAACGACGACGTGACCGGGCTTGACCTTGCCGGCGAGAATGCCTTCGCAGGCCTCTTCCTGAGAGTCGAAGCAGATGGCCTTGCCGGTGAAAACCAGCATGGAGGCGTAGACGCCGGCACGCTTGACGATGGCGCCCTGCTCGGCGAGATTGCCGTGGAGGACGGAGAGTCCGCCGTCCTGGGAGTAGGCGTTGTCGAAGGTGCGGATGACGGCGGTGTCGGTGATGGTCGCGGCGGCGGCGATTTCGCCGAGGGTCTTGCCACTGACGGTGCGCTTGTCGAGGTCAATGAGACCGGGGCGCTCGGAGAGGCGCTTGAGGATACCGGAGATGCCGCCGGCGCGGTCGACGTCAACGACGTGATAGGCGCAGCTCGGGGCGACCTTGCAGACGTGAGGCGTGCGCTTGGAGATGGCGTCGATACGGCGGAGGTCATAGTCGATACCGGCCTCGTGGGCGAAGGCGAGCGTGTGGAGGACGGTGTTGGAGGAACCGCCCATGGCCATGTCGAGTGCGAAGGCGTTGTCGATGGCGGCGCGGTCGACGATGTCGCGCGGGAGCGGGCCGTTGTCCTTGGCCATCTGGACGATGCGGCGGGCGGCGGCGCGCCAGAGGTCTTTGCGGCGCGGGTCGACGGCGGGGATGGTGCCATTGCCGGGAAGCGCCAGACCGAGCACCTCGCAGAGGCAGTTCATGGAGTTGGCGGTGAACATGCCGGAGCAAGACCCGCAACCGGGGCAGGAGGTGGACTCGATGGCGGTGAGCTGATCTTCGGTGATCTTGCCGTTCTTGTACTCGGCGACGGCCTCGAAAACGGTGTTGAGGTCGGAGGCCGCGCCGGTGACGGGGTTGACGCCGGGGAGCATGGGACCGCCGGAGGCAAAGATGGCGGGGATGTTCACGCGCAGGGTGGCGAGCACCATGCCGGGGACAATCTTGTCGCAGTTGGGGATGCAGATGACGCCATCGAAGCAGTGGGCACGGAGCATGGTCTCAACGCTGTCGGCGATGAGCTCGCGGCTGGGAAGGGACATCTTCATGCCGGCGTGGCCCATGGCGATGCCGTCACAGACGGCAATGGTGTCAAACTCGAAGGGAACGCCGCCCGCGGCACGGATCTCTTCCTTGACGAGGTCGGCAACGGCGCGGAGGTGGCAGTGGCCGGGAACAACGTCTGTGTAAGAGGAACAGACGGCGATGAAGGGTTTGGGGAAGTCTTCGCCCTTCACGCCGGCGGCGCGAAGGAGCGAGCGGTGGGGGGCCTTTTGATATCCGGCCTTGACGGTGTCACTGCGCATGATTGAATCTCCTGGAGAAAACAAAGGGACGGTTCAGACATCCATGAGAGAGGCGAAGGCGGCATCGACCTTGGCTTGGGCGGCCTGGGCCTGATTCGCGAGGGCGTCGGCACGACCGCGGAGGAGGGTGAAGTCGAGGCCATTGGTGCCGCCGAGGTGGGTCTTCTGGGCGATGACGACATCGGGGTCCATGCCGCGAAGATCCTCGAGGTGGTCGCGCACCTGATGGTAGGCGTCACGGAAGGGCATGCCGCCGGCGACGAGTTCGAGGGCACGGTCGGTGGCGAAGACACCGGGCTCGGCGAAGGCGGCGCGGCAGGCGTTGGGGTTGACGGTGAGGTTCTCGGCCATCAGGCGCATGATGCGGAGGGAAGCGCGGGTGACGCGGAGGCCCTCCATGTAGAGCTCCTTGGTGTCCTGCAGGTCTCGGTTGTAACCGCCGGGGAGGGCCTTGAGGATGACGTTGGCGGAGGTGGCCTGACCGATGAGGAGCGCGGCCTTGGCGCGGATAAGCTCGAGGACGTCGGGATTGTACTTCTGCGGCATGATGGAGCTACCGGTGCAGAGGTCGCGCGGAAGGGTAAAGTAGCGGAACTCAGGCATCGAGAAGAGGATGAGGTCTTCGGCGAGGCGCGAGAGCGAGAGCATGACCTGCGAGCAGGCGGCGAGGAGGACGGCCTCGTCCTTGCCGCGGGCGCAGGAGGCATAGAAGACGTTGTGGTGGGGCCGCTCGAAGGCGAGCAGGTCGCTGGTCAGCTGGCGATCGATGGGCAGGGGCACGCCGTAGCCGGCGGCGGAGCCGAGGGGGCAGAGGTTGTTGGTCTTGTAGGCGGCCTCGAGCAGGTAAGCGTCGTCCAAGAGCATCTCGGCGTAACCGCTGGCCCACATCCCCACGGAGCTGGGCATGGCGGGCTGAAGATGGGTGCGGCCGACCAAGGGGATGGACTTGTGGGTCTCGGCAAGGGCAAGCAGGGCTTTGGCGAGGTCGGCGAGTTCGCCGGTGAGGGCGTTGAGCTCGTTGCGGACGTGCAGGCGGATGTCGACGGCGACCTGGTCGTTGCGGCTGCGGCAGGTGTGGACCTTCTTGCCGAGGTCGCCCAGGCGCTCGGTGAGGCGGCGCTCGACGGCGAGGTGGACGTCTTGGTCGGCGGCGGTAATGGTGAAGTCGCCGCGCCGGGCCTCGGCAATGATGTCCTTAAGGGCACGGAGGACGGCGACGCGCTGCTCTTCGGTGAAGAGCGTGGGCTTGAAGTCCATGCGCGAGAGCATGGTGACGTGGGCGGCGGTGCCAAGGCAATCGACCTCGGCGAGGGCAAGGTCGAGAACCGGGTCTTTGCCCTCGGTGAAGGCGAGGACGTCCGGATTGATTTTGCCGATGGTGGTGGCGGTGTCAGAGGCTTGGGTGGTCATGGGGCTGTGTTCCCTTGGGGCGGGGTGTCTTCGAGAATGGGTTTGAGGGAAAGGATGTGCGCGAGCAGATTGCGGGAGGAATCGGCCTCGGCGCGGCGGAGGCGATAGGTCTCCGTGTCGCCGGTGGCAAACGCGCCATAAGCGCCGAGGTAAAGGGCGGTCAAATCCCGAAAGGCCTGCGGCCGACCAACGGCATAACGCGTAAGGTCGTTGCTGATGCGGACTGCATCCTGCGCGTCCTTGGGTTCCGTGAGCAACTTCGACCACCGCTCAAACTGCGAGCGCGTGAGCGTGCCGGGGACAAAGATGGTGTCTTCCATCGCGCGGAACCACGTGGGCCAGGCATCATCCTCGGCCGCGCCCAAAATCGCGGGCCGCACCCAGCGCGCGGTAAGCAACGTCGTGCGGTCCGCCTCCGAGGCGTTGCGTTCAAGGACCCATTGCGCAAAGAAGGCCGCGACCTCACGCGGCGGGTTGGCGTTGGGCGTGAAGAAGGCGTCAATGGGGGGCAGGCCGCCCTTTGCAAAGAGGTCGTGGGCCTTTTCGTAGGCCTCTGCACGCCAGACGTTGCCGCGTGAGGCATCGACGACCGCGCGGACAAACCACTCCGGCCACTGCAAAGAGGCGTACGCGCCGGCGACCGCACGGGCCCGCTCCCGCAACAACGCCTCCGCGATACGCTCCCGGAAGACCTCCAGATCGACGGTCTCCGGATTGGGGACATGGATGGCAAGTTGGGAGAACCCGTCCGCGGCCCCGACGGAACGGCGCGTCACGGACTCCACACGGTTCGTCTCCGTGCCAAGGACAATCAACAAAGGTGCATCCGCCGTGCCGAGCGGGACAAAGGCATCCGAAAGATTCTCGCGCACGCCCTCGGCAAAACGCAAAACGGGCCAGCGCAGGTTGGCGCGCTCCGGGGACTGACAGGCAACATAGAGCGTGCCGTCCGCGGACTGCATGGGGCCGGGCAGACTCTTGAAGCGCTCAATGGCCGCCTCATTCACCGCCGCCCAAGCAGACGCAGACGCCAACGTCGCCACCAGAACCGCAAGCGTTCTCCGCACGCTCACGCCTCCCAGGGCCGTTCGGTCGGCGGCTCATAGTGACGGCAGACAACGCCGGCCTCGTCAAAGAGCGCCTTGGTCTGTGCATCGAAGGCATATTGGCCCGCGTAGACGACCTCGCGGATGCCGGCGTTGATGATCATCTTCGCGCAGGTCAGGCAAGGGGTAAGCGTGACGTAGATGGTGGAGCCGGCCAGGCGAATGCCGTAATAGGCCGCCTGGCAGATGGCGTTCTGCTCGGCGTGGACGCAAACGCACTCCTCCAGCGAGGCTCCGCTCTTCACATCGCCGGAGCAACGCGGGCACCCGCCCTCAAAGCAGTTGCGAATGCCGCGCGGCGTGCCGTTGTAGCCCGTCGAGATAATACGGCGGTCGGCCACGATCACCGCGGCCACCTTCCGGCGCGAGCAATTCGCCCGCATCCCCACGACCTTGGCAATCTCCATGAAATAGGTATCCCAATCCGGCCGCAAATCCTTGTGCTCAGTCTTTTGCATGGCGATTAGTATACCACACTCTCACCGCCGCCACCGAAGCAAAATCCGTAAAGCCCGGGAAAAGGTGAAAGCCTCAGAGCGGCACGACGCAAGAGGAACCGCAGATTACGCAGATTTGGAGCAGATTAAGGGCGTGCTACCGCACGCAGGACTGCCAGAGTGTTTTGGGAATCACAAAGGACACAAAGGTCACAAAGAAAAATAAAAAGAGAAAGAATGAATGAAAGGGTGTGGGGCGCTGCCCCACACCCCGGCAGGGAGAAGTTCTCCCTGCACCCCCGGCACGTCTGCGACGTGCCAAAAAGGCAACGCAGGAAGCGGGGTGGGCTTCGCACGCCATGCTTTGGGGAAAAAGGGTTGAATATCAAGCGGCGTCAGCCGCCGTCCTAGTCGTCCTATGCGTCCTACCGCATCGTGAAGTGCGCTCCAAGAAAACAACGAAACGCAAGGGATGGGCACGGTAGTGAGGCCCGGAGGGCCGAACGGTGAAGTGCCCAGGCCCTTGCGTTCTTTCGTGTCTTCGTGGAGCAGATGCGCCCCTTAGGCGACGCCGTGCTTGGAGGCGTTGGCGTAGAAATCAAGGAGGTGCTTGATTTCGGGGCATTGGGGAAGTTCGTTGGCGATGCGCTCGAGCGCGGCGGCGCGGGTGGAACCCTCGGAGTAAAGAATCTGGTAGGCGTCCTTGAGCGCGGCGTAGGCCTCAGGGCTGAACTCGCCGGCATGGCGGCGGATACCGACGGAGTTGAGGCCGCGGACGACGAGGTTTTCGGTGCCCATGGTGACCATGTAGGGCGGGGCGTCCTTGCGGAGCTGAGTGCCGCCGCCGACCATGGCGTAGGCGCCGATGTGGGTGAACTGGAGGATGGCCGAGGTGCCGCCGATGACGGCGTGGTGCTCGATGGTGCACTCGCCGGCGACCTGGACGCCGTTGGACATGATGACGTGGTCGCCGAGGACGCACCCATGGGCGACGTGGCAATAGGCCATGATGAGGCAGTCGGAACCGATGACCGTCTTGGTGCCATCGAAGGTGCCGGAGTGGATGGTGGCGCACTCGCGGATGACGGTGCGGGGACCGATTTCCACGTAGGTCACGATGCCGGGCTGCCACTTAAGGTCTTGGGTCTTGGTGCCGACGCAGGCGCCGGGGAAGACCTCGCACCCTTCGCCCAGCGTGGTGTGTCCCTCGACGGTCGCATGGTGATGGAGCTTGACGCCGGGGCCAAGCGTGACATCGGGACCAACATAGGCGAAAGGCCCAATCTCGGCGGTCGGGTCGATCTTGGCACCTTCACAGACAAACGCAAGGGGACTGATGGACATGGAAGACCTCACTGGTGTTTGGGGATCAGATAGGCGGCGACACCCAGGCAGATCAGCACGGGCACCCACACGAGCAGCCAGGGGAAGGCGCCGGGTTTGTCCGCCAGGGATTCAGAAAGCAACAAAACAAGGAAGAAGGCGATGCCGACACCGACGCCCAACGCCATGCCGCGCGAGGAGTCCTTGCGCATGGCCTGGCACCCGAGCGGAATGCCCACAAGCACGAAACAGAGGGCGGAAAAGGCCCAGACGATGCGATAGTTCAGCAAGAAGAGGAGGCGCGAATGCCACATGGCCGCGGCTTCCGAGGAGAATCCCTCGATGGGGGTGCCGGCGGCCTCGGCGGCCTCGGCCCGGTTCAGGGCATCCTTCGCGTCCCGCTCGGCCGCGAGGAGCTCCCCGAAGGTGAAGTCCTTGGGCTTTTTGTGATACTCGCGGGCACGGGTGACAACGTTTTTGAAGCGATACGGCAAGACCTTGGCGGAGGCCACGTTGGGGTTGTCCTCGGCCATCGGCGAGATGCGCGGCTCGTAAAGCTTGAAGAGCAGGTCACTGCCATCGATGCGGACTTCCGCGCGCTCGGCACGAATCTCCCGCGAGAAGCCGTCGCTGCGATCGATGGCGACGAGGTCATAGAGCACGGTGTAAGGGCCTTGCTCGTCCTCCTCCTCACTCTTGCTGTCGCAAAAGATGGAGACGTCGTTGATTTCGTTGATGAAGCGACCAGGCTCAATCAGGTCGGTCCCCGCCTCGACCGCCAAGCGCGAGGAGAGCGTCCTGCGGACGAAGTGCCCGCTGGGCATGGCGTAGTTCTGCAGGTAGAAGCCGAGTCCCACGCAGAGCAAGCCCACGATGATGGGGCCGCGCATGATGGAGAGGAAGCTGACGCCGCAGGCCTTCATGGCCGCGACCTCACTGTCGCCGCTCATGCGCCCGAAGACCAACAACGAAGCGACCATCAGCGCGAGCGGGACGGTGAAGCCCAACACTTCCGGCAAGGACGCCGCCAAGTATTGGAGCACCAACGTCGCAGGCACGCCCCGGATGATGAACTGGATGACCTGAAAGAGGAAGCCTACCGAGAGCACAAAGGTCAACACCAGCGCGGTGAGTCCCGCAGCCACCAAGAAGGAGGAGAGGATATAGCGCTGAAGTTTGCTCGCGAAAAAGGTCCAAGGCGATACGAGGACCGCCGCAACGGCCTCGGCGACCGCCCCTACCCCCTTCTTGCCCACGTGCTGAGAGGCCCCCATGGATGTCCTTACTTGACAGCGGCACGGATGCGCTCACGCTCCGCCTCTGTGACGCCCTTGATGACGATTTCCACGCGACGATTCGCCGGCGTGCCCTTGTCCAAATCCACAGGCGCCAACGGCTGATCGAAGGAGTGCCCCTGCGTCGTCATGCGGTCGACGGGCGCGCCGTTCTGCGCCAAAACGGTCAGCACGCTCTTGGCGCGCGCCTCGGAGAGCGCTTGGTTGTAGTCGTGGTCGGACCCATGCTGACGGTCGGCATGGCCATGAATCTCAATCTTGGCCTGCGGATTGATTTCGAATGCCGCCAGCACCATCCGGGTCAGCTCGTCCATCACCGGTTGCTCAGACGCCTGAATGATGGCGGTATCCTTGGCGAAGCCCACGCGCAACTCCAGAAGCATCGTGTCGCCGATGCCCACGGGCGTCACATCGCGCAACTTCTCGGCGTGTGCGCTGGCCTCGTCGTAACGCGCGGCGCCGGCCTCAATCGGGCCGCGCTCGGACAAGGGGGCCAAGGTGTCGGCGGAGGTATCCCCCTCGCCGCCCAGGAACCACGTCAAGCCGACATCGGCCGAGGTGAAGTGCATGAAGTCTTCATCCAGCGCCACGTGCCACCGCAGGTCGCCGCGCAGAGAGAGGTTCTCCGTGAGGTGGTAGAACGCACCGACGCCGGCCTGCGCGAAGAAGTGCGCGCGCTTGCCGTCCTGCCACAGAGAGGACTTGTTGCCGCTGTAGAAGGAGAGGCCGCCGGCCAGGAAGGGATCAAAGCGCGCATAGCGATCGAAGTGCCACAGGGCCTCGGCCCCCACCCCAACGATGGTGCGACCGCTCTCCGAACCCTTCGCCATCTTGGTGGCGCGGCTCAACGAGCCGAAGCCTTCCAGACTCCACGGGCTGTCCGCGAAATCGTAACCCAGGCGCAACACCACGGAGGGCTGCACGCCGCGCAGGTCGCTCCCCGGCGCAGGATGGCTGGGGTTATGGACGCGCATGACGCCCACGCCGGCGCCGAGATAGAAACGGCCCTCGGACTGGCCGTCATCATTGTCCGCCACAACCCCGGCCTGCGCGTCCTCTTCGGTCAGCGCAACGGGCGCGTCATCGCGCGCGGTCACCACAGGGCCATTCTGCGCACCCGCCACACCGGCGGTCGCGACAAGGGCGGAAGCCATCCAAAACTGTTTCATCTTGCGTCCTTTCTTTTCTATAGAATAGCACAATTGCGCTCAGTGCTTCACGAAGGGCGAAATCGCGCGCATCTCGGCCACCACTTCCGGGCAGTGTTTGAGCACGTAATCAATCTCCGCCTCGGTCGTATAGCGGCTCAGGGAGAAGCGAATCGAGCCATGCACGGCGGTGAAGGGCACGCCCATCGCGCGAATCACGTGGCTCGGCTCCAGGCTTCCCGCCGCGCAGGCGGAACCGCTGCTCGCGCAAATGCCCAGGTCGCTGAGGTGGTAGAGCACGCTCTCGCCCTCGATGTACTCGAAGGAGATGTTCAGCGTGTTGGAGACGCGCTCGGCCCCGCCGCCGTTCACGCGGCTGTCCGGGCACATCGCCAGAAGACCCGTCTGCAACTTGTCGCGCAGACTGCGGATGCGTGCCTCGGAACCGTCCGTCAACGCCGCCGCCGACAAATCACACGCCTTGGCCATGCCGATGATGTAGGGCACATTCTCCGTGCCGCCGCGGCGGCCACGCTCCTGATGCCCGCCGATGACGAAGGGCTTGATGCGCGTGCCCCGGCGGACGTACAGGACGCCGATGCCCTTGGGCGCGTGCATCTTGTGCCCCGCGATGGAGAGCAGGTCCACCGGCACATCGCGCACGTCCAGCGGCACCTTGCCGGCCGCCTGCACCGCGTCGGTATGCACGATGGCGCCGGCGGCCTTACCCAATTCCGCGATGCGCTTGATGGGGAAAAGCACGCCCGTCTCGTTGTTCGCCCACATCACCGAGACCAGTTTCGGCCCCGGATGCGCGGCCAACGCGGCCTCATAGGCCTCCATGTCAAAGCGCCCCTCGCCGTCCACGCCGATTTCCACCACGGTGTGGCCCATCTCGCGCAAGCGCAGGCAGGGCCCCAGGATGGCCGGATGCTCCACCCGGCTCGTGATGATCGTCCCCGGGCGTCCCCAAGCCGCCGCCACGCCAAAGAGCGCATGGTTGTCGGCCTCCGTGGCGCACCCCTCAAAGACGACCTCCTCCGGGCGCTCCGCATTGAGAAAGGCCGCGACACGCTCGCGCGCCTCGGCCACGGGTTTGGCCACCCGGCCGCCAAAGGCGTGCATGCTGCTGGGGTTGCCCCACTGCTCCGTCAGGAAGGGAAGCATCGCCTCCACCACCTCGGGCGCGGGACGCGTCGTCGCGTTGTTGTCCAAATAGACCAAAGGTGCGTCGCTCATTCCATCACCACCTCGATTGCCGGGTCCACGAACTCATGGAGCGCGTGCGCGATCAGGTTGTCGCGCGTGATGGCCGCGCTCCGGCAACCCGCGCACATCCCGCGGAAGGCGATGCGGACGGTGTCCCCGTCCACGTCCACCAGCTCCACGTCGCCGCCGTCCTTCTTCAGCACGGGGCGCACCTGCTCCTCGAGCGTCTGCTCGATGAGCTTGATCTTCTGGAGCGTGGTCATCTTCTTCGCCGGCTTCGGGGGCTCCGCCGCCGCGGCCTGCGCATGGTTCACCTCGTCCACGATTTCCTGGATACGGTCGCGGCACATCCCGCAGCCGCCGCCGGCCTTGCAGTAGTTCGTCACCTCTTCCACCGTGTGGAGGTGGTTCTCGCGCGTCACGCGCTCGATTTCCGCGCGGGAGACGCCGAAGCAGGTGCAGACGATTTCGTCGTTCACCTGCACCACGTTCTCCTCGCCCGTGCGATAGTTGTGGATGGCCGCCTCAAGCGCCTCACGGCCCATCACCGAGCAGTGCATCTTCTGGTCCGGCAAGCCGCCCAGATAGTCCGCGATGTCCTTGTTCGTGATCTTCTCGGCCTCTTCCAACGTCTTGCCGATGACCATCTCCGTCAGCGCAGAGCTCGAAGCCACCGCGCTCGCGCACCCAAAGGTCTGAAACTTCGCCTCCGCGATGCGCCCATCCGGTCCCAACTTGAACATGAAGGTCAACGCGTCGCCGCATGCCAGCGACCCCACCGTCGCCTTCCCGTCCGGGTTTTCAATGGCCCCGACGTTCCTCGGGTGCCGGAAATGGTCCATCACTTTTTCGGTGTAATCCCACATTTGCTTTCGCTCCTTTCTTCAGGAAGTGCATAGTATACCACATCCCTACCACTCGGCGTAACGAGAACCTAATACTGTCGGAAGCAAATGGGACCGTAAAGACGCAGGAAGGGAACCGCCGATTGTTTCGTCGCTTCGCTAGAAAGACCTTCGGTGACACAGATTTTGGCAGATTAAGGGCGTGCTACCGCACGCAGGACGCTCCAGGGAAGCTTGAAATTTGGAGGCTTGGAGGCTTGGACGGGGCGTTGTCCGTCGCCTCGCAGGGGCGTTCTGTAGCCGTGGAAGGTTTGGCCCTTCGGGCCTGCACGCTCCCTTCTCCGTTCTCCGGGGCGCGTCAGCGCCCCTTACTAGCACGCCCTAAATCTGCAACAAATCTGCGGTTTCCCATTCTGGCAGTCTTTGTGAACCTTCGTGGTTCTTTGTGTACTTAGCCGTGGAAGGTTTGCCCCTTCGGGCCTGCACGGTAATAGCCGCGTAGCATCCAGCTTCATCGCCGCCAAGGGCGGCGGCTCGGGTTTCAACCTCCGAGGCTCCTCCAAACTTCCAAGCCTCCAAGCTTCCAAACTTCCACTCACACGCCAAGGGCTTCGTGGAGGGCAATCGGGTTGGCGGACATCACGCGGGCGGCGCGCCAGGGGCCGAAGTCGTGAAGCGCGGTGACGGCTTCGCACCAACGCTTCAGCGCCTCGTGCTTGTCCTTGGCCGTACGGTCGTCTTGTCCCTTGACCTCCAACACCACCGTCTCGCCGGTCCTCAGCCGCACAATGAAGTCGGGGATATAGAGCCGCGTGAGCCCCTGCGACACGTAGCGGACGCGCAGCCCCACATGGCGGTCGTTGCGGACATAGGCCTGCACGGCCTCCATCCCTGCCAGCTGTTCGGCCACGCTCTGCTCCCACGTGCTGTCATAGACCGCCGCGCCGATTTGGCTCTTCGGCCCCGTGACTTTGGGTTCCTTGGTGGTGTGCCAGGTGCGCATCTTCGCGGTGGAAAGCGTCGGCAGACGGCTGTCCCGCACAATGGAGAGCACCTGCTTCTCCTTCGGCGTCAGATACTCCAAGAGGTGTTGCACCACCAAGCCCAATTGATAGGCGTAGGCCAACCGTTTCTCCGGGGTCTCCAGATCGACCTTCTGCCAAAAGAGGTTGTCCTCCCAGTGGCACTTCTCCGAGACGATGAAGTCCTCGGCCAACCGCACCAACGCGGCAAAGAGCCGCGGCACGGCAATTTCCTTTCGCTTCTTCTCAAAGGCCGGACTCTCCAGCAACGCCTTCGCCATCGTAAAGAGGAGCGTCTGCCGACGCGGCGCCTGGGCGATGTCGAGTGTATAGAGGTCGTCCGGCCCCACCTTCATCCATTCGCCGAGGGTCTGCGCCATCTGTGCGGAATCCATGAGATTCGGCTCCAACGTCAGCTCCGGCACATCCTCGAGCGACAGCACGGGATCCGCGTTCGTGTCGATACGGACGATGTTGGGCCAAGCGATTTCGGCGTCCTCACGCCCCGGTACCACGGCGATAGGATAGGTCGGCTTTGGCGGGTCGCCTGAACTCTCGCCCTCGGAGGGCAGAAAACGGAAGGGTACACCGAAGACCTGCACGTACTCCGGCTGGAGCAATCCCGTCTCCTCATCCACATCGTAGCTCACGCGTCGCAACCCACGCCCAATGACCTGTTCGCAGAGCAACTGACTGGTGAAGGCGCGCAAACCCAGGATGTGCGTCACGGTGCGTGCGTCCCACCCTTCCGAAAGCATGGCCACGGAGATGAGGTTCGTCACATCCGCTCCCGGTTTGCCGGGCTTGCCCACGGTGGCGACGCGCTCGCGCAGGGCCTCACCCGCCGCGCCGGCCTTCTCGATCACCTTGGAATCGATACGCAGGAGCCGCGTCTCGTCGCACAGTTCCTGGGCCTGCCCCAGGGTCGCGTTGCCGCCGGACCGGAAGTGCCGCTCAATGCGCTCCGCCGTCACCGTGTTGTTCACCACACTGATGAGTACCGGCGGCGTGGGCACATGGTTCTCCGCCCACTTGTCCGCCGTCTTGCGCCAATCCTCCGCCAACAGGGAATAGGCGTTGGCAAGGGTCGGCGGCAAAGGCGTGGCGACATCGACGTCCTCGGCAATGGACTCTTTGATGCCCTTGGCCTCGTAGAGATCGTAGAGTTCGGGCAGACCGGTCTCTGGATTGATGGCCCCTGCGGCGTTGTAGGGCATCCGCGGGGTCTTGACCAACCCGGCCTCGATGCCGTCGTTCAACCCGAAGTCGCTGACAATCCATCCGAAGAGGAAGTCCTCCTTGCTCATCTTGCCCGAGGGGATGAAGGGCGTAGCCGAGAAGTCGTGGCACCGCAGGATGGGAACGACGCGGTGGATACGGTCAAGTCCGCCCACCCAGACGGTGTGCTCGTCCTTCTCCTCGCCCACGCCCTTGTAATCGCCGGCCTTGGCCGTGGGCGGCAGACGCCAGGCGTGGTGGGCCTCGTCGTTGAGTACCAGGATACGCGGGGCCTTGGCCAATTCCGGCCCCAAGACCTGACGGACATACGCCTTGTCACTCAACGGCCCGCGCTTGTCCACGCTCCGCTTCTTGCTCAACTTCTTCTCGTCCTCCCACTGCATGGCTTGCCAGTTGAGGATACGCACGTGGGCCTGTGACAACGCGCCGGCCAACTCGTCCGGCACCAGATAGCCGCCATACTCGCCTCCGTCCGCGGGGTCAAGCCCTACCAACCGGTCACGCACGGTCAGGTTCGGCGCCACAATCAGAAAGTCTCGGCAGAAGCGCTTGTCCTGCGGATAACTCGCCTTGTTGCACGCGTGCCACGCAATGAGCATGGCCATGACCTTGGTCTTGCCGCCGCCCGTGCAGAGCTTGGTGCAGACGCGCTCGAAGGGGCCTCCGTCGCCATGCAATTGCTTAGTGTCTTCGCCCCACAGCCCCTGCCGCTCGGCCTCCGCGCTTTCCGTCAGCCAAATCAACGTCTCAATGGCCTCCAACTGGCAGAAGAAGGGTCTCGGCTCCATCACCCCTTCCTCGTCCCCCACCCCGTTCCACCGCTCAAGCAACCGCCGCGTGACGGGTGTCACCCCGGGCCACCCCGCCTCGCGCCACGCCTTCATCTTCCCGCGGATGTCCTCCACCGCGCACAACGGCACGAACTCGCCGTCGCCCCGGCTCTTGGTGCTGAACTTGGTGTACCCCGGCGCGCGCCGCCCCTCGGCCTTCGTCAGCGAGACCGTCCCCGGCGTGTGCACCCAGTGGCGCGTCGGCTCTGCGTAAGGACTGTTCAGAATCAGGCTCATCGCGCCGCCTCCCCGCGGGGCCGACCGTCCGCCGTCAGCGGAAAGACGCGGATGCTCTCAAAGCCGCGTTCATCAATGATTTTCACCGCCACCTTCAGGTTCTCGCCGGGCTTGAAGGGCAGACTCTTCGTCCCCTGGTAGGCCTTCAACCGCACCACGATGGTTCCCTTCAGCGTCGTCTTCAACTTCTCCCAGACGTCCGTGCCCGGGAAGAAGCACTGTTGCGGGTTCACGCACCGCCCATCGTAGTTGCCGTCCACCATCCACATGGCGATGTTCTTTGGACTGCCGGTGACCATGACCTGTTTCACGGGGTCATAGTAGTCGAAGCCCAGCACCTCCACCGTCAGGCGCCCATCCGCCCCCATCTTCAGTTGCACGTCGGGCTGGCCCACCAAGACGAAGCTCTGGTTCTTAGACTGTTTCTTCAGCAAATCGTCCATCTGTAAATCAGTGTTCATATGCACGGCCAAGACCTGCGCATCCTTCACCTTACACGCCGCGATATCCGCTTCTGCCTCGGCCGTGAACTGGAAGGCCGCAAAGACGATCAGCCCCGGGCGAGGGTCGACCAAACGTACCTCGTCAAGTGCATTGCGTACGATAGCCGAACTCAACGGCGCCGACGCGCTCCCCATGCACACCAGGGCCTCCGTCCCGTCCGTCGTCACCCCCTGCGCATGGAACCACGTGTATGTCCCCGAGACCTCCAGCGCACTGAAGCGCAACCGTTCCTTGCCGGTCGCCGTCTGGATGCCCGCCGTCCGCAGTTCGGCCACCCATTCCTCCAAACTCTTCCCCGCGGCCATCCCCTCCTCGGGCTTCTCTTCCAATGGTTCGATCACGGGCTCGGGCAATGCCTCCACCGTGAAGGGCCCCGTCACCCGCACCTTCCCCTTCTCAACAAGCGGCCTGTCCCACAGCGTCTCTTCCTTCGAGGGCACGCCGTTGGCGATGTCGCCCAGCATCACGTGCGGCACCGTCTTGTAGACCAATCCGCCGTCAATGCCCCGCTTCTCATCCGCCAACTTGTACCAATCGTAGACCTGCGTGATGAGCCGACGTTTCGCCAACGCCAACGCCACGCGGCTCGTGTCGATCGTGATCCACCGTCTCCCCCACTCTTCCGCGACCACCGCCGTCGTCCCACTCCCGCACGTCGGGTCCAACACCAAATCCCCCGGCTCCGTCGTCATCAGAATGCAACGCTCGATGACCTTTTTAGAAGTTTGGACAACGTATACTTTGTCAGAAGCCCCACCGCAGTCTGTCCAAAAATTATTGTATGACATTAATGAGAAATCATCTAAGTATCGTACGTATCGAATCATTTTGTCCGCACGCTCAATTCTATTGGCCTTATAAAGTCGCTCCATCCCTTCAGGATATGTCGGTTTCCAATGATTATCCCTCCCTGGGAGGAAAACAGAACCTTCAAATGTAAATGGCTGTGGTTCGTTGGCTTTCCCTTGAGATGTCAGGTCGGCGAGCGTATACGCTCGACAACCCTCCTTCGTCAGGTCGGCGAGTTTACGCCCATGTTGTTTCTCCCAATCACTAATGGACATTCTTGTGCCATCAGCTAGTTCAATTCGTTTATATGCTCCAGTACCCTCACCGCCGAAGACTTTTTCCTTGTAGAGTTCATGATACTTCACCTGCGCCTTATTCTTCGCGTACCAGAGGATGTAGTCGCCGGCGCGGTCGAGGGTGCCGGATTCGTTGCCGCTCGTGGTGGCGTAGGTAATCATGGAGACGCAATTGTCGGGGCCGAAGACCTCATCGAGGAGGCAACGCACGCGGTGGACGTTCTCCATCGAGATTTGGACGAAAATGGAGCCACTGGGCGCGAGCAGCTCGCGCATAAGGATGAGGCGATCACGAAGGTAGGTGAGATAGCTATGGATGCCCCACTTCCAGGTGTCGCGGAAGGCCGTGACCATCTGCACCTCGCGGGTCATGTCCTCGTCTTTGCCGTCCTTCACGTCACGCTTGTGAATGGTTGGCATAAAGTTGGAGCCGAACTTGATGCCGTAGGGCGGATCCATGTAGATACACTGCACCTGTCCGGCCAACCGTTCATGTTGGAGCAGGGCGTTCATCACCAAAAGGGAATCACCCGCAATCATGCGGTTCGTCCACTGCATGGTGTGATCGTAAGAATAAATCTGCTCCGCACGCAGATTACGCCGATCAAACTCCGTCTGCTCAAACATCTCCTCTTGGATGTAACCCTGCCGGTCATCTTCGAAGGTGGCCTCAAGAATACGCCTAGGGTTCACAGCCTCATGTTGATGGATGGTGAAGGTCGGCACCTCCACCACATCCTCGCCCTTTTGATACCACCACAGGCGCGGGATGTCGTGCGGGTCGATGACGTAGTCCGCGGGCGGCTCGACTTCATGAACGCTGTTGGTCTCGTTCGCCGCCGGTAAGATGGAACGCTTGTGCTCGACGTGCAGATAGGTGTCCGCAGCATCACCCTGCGGCTCATTGACCTTCGCGTTCTTCCTGCGTGGCATAAAGGCGCCCTCCCGTCTGTTTCGGTCTGGGCGTCCGGAAAGTTGCCTTGCAAGAAACAGACGGGAGGGCATACGTATCCACGCATGCCACACCCGAACGTTTGCTCTTGCGTAAGTTTTCCGGACTTCAGACCGAGCAAATCATTCGTGCGTGCTGCACGTTGACCCCTGCGGCTCTCCCGCAGGTGATGGCTGATACACTACCACTTTCTCCCCTCCCCCGTCAAACCTAGCGCCCCAGTGTCGAGACGGCCCTTACACCCAGTGCATGTCTTTGGCCACTTCCCAGAACGTATGCCCGTTCCAAATCGCGGCCTCCAGAAAGGCCTCTATGCACGCCTCCGGGGAGTCTTGGACGGTCTCAAAGAAGACCACGTCGATTCCTTCTCGCATTCCTTTGAGGCGATAGACCTCAAAGTGTGACTTCCGCTTGCGTTTGTCAAAGCAAGGCCCATTGAAGAAGTAGTACCTGTTTCGGAAGCGTACCGTTGCATCGCCATACGTGATGGTTTCGCGAAAAAGCCTCACTTCTTGATTGTCCATCATGCCTCCTTCCCAAAAACGGCTTGCTTGGCGAAGGCGCGTTCCTGGCGGGTGGGGAGGCGGAGGAGCGGCACCTCTTCCTCCGCCGCGAAAGCCTCCACTTCAGGCAGAATCTTGCCGAAGTGAAAGACGTTGTACGGACGAAGGCGGTAGATGGCGGCCTTGAAGCCTTCCACAAAGATGGCCTTGTCTACCTTCGCGCGGATACACCCGTGCGACGAGACCGCGATGGAGGTGCCATCGGGAAGCCCCTCGAAGCAGAAGTCGTAGGAGCGTTCATCGCCCCACGAGACATTCGGCACCACACGGATTCCCTCGCGCTCGAACCAGTGGTCCGTCACGCGGTTGAGATAGACGCTGTACCGTTGCTCCGGGAGTGGCAGGTCCCGATAGACACTATGGTCTACGCCAAAGACGCCGCCATAGGTCTTGAGAACCCTCAAGATCTCCTGGCTCCGTTGCGGCTGATAGAGCGGCAGGAAACGGTGGTCATGCACGTAGAAGTGCAACCACGTCTCCGCGTCGTGCGCATCGTTGCGATGATCGTAACCAATCACCGCCTTGGGCGCCGCCTCCAAAACCGTCCCCTGTACCAACGGATTCTCCTCAAAATGCGAGAAATGCGCGTCTTGAATCAGATCGATCAGGAAGAGCCTGTCCAACTGTCTGCTTGCCATTGTCCTTCTCCTTTCAGAGGTCAATTGCCTCATAGTCCGTAAAATCCTCCGGAAGCCTCAGTTCCTTGCCCGGGGTACGCGTGATGTCCCAGATGGTTCCCCAGCCCAAACCGCCTTTGTCGAACAGCAGGGTCTCGTCTTCAAGCACGAGGGCGATGGCACGCGGTTCGCGCACATAGACCCAGTCTTCTTCCGGCAGATCGACAGGGTCATCCGGGTTCTCACGCGGGTCGTTTGCCCAGAAGTTTTCCAACAGCACCACGACACGCTCAATCCTCTTGCCGATGCGATGGGCACGTCGATGAAGGGGGATGCGTGTCTTGTCGGGATGGATGATGTCGCCGATTCGCCCCTCTGTCTCTGAGCGCGTGCAACGCCTCACCGTCATCAGCGTGATGTCATAGCTGTTCGTGATTGGGTCGTAAACAAGCGGATGGCGAAAGCCCTCGTCATGAAGCTCCGCGATGACATCCCCCACCTCGGTTCGCACCACAAAAGAGACAAACGCGCCATCCCGCAACCAACGATTATCCGTGAAAATCGCGACTAGCTTTTCCCCCTTCAGTGACCGAAGGGCCTCCAACGATGTTTCCGAAAGCAGATTCTCTACCTGTTTCATGATTACCTCCCTTTCTCAAAATGGATTTTCTGCGACCGAACCACAGAGCCTATACGATGAACAAGGTTGATATCGACTGCCGGGCTTCCATCAGAAGATGAAACCTCACGATACACAAGAGTTGTGCCATCAGTCAACACAACTCTAATTCCCTTCCCATCACCCAAATCCTTTCCTTCACCCGCTCCTTGTGCAATCTGCTCAAAGAACCGACACGCAGTCTTGTTCGGATTATCGCTTTTAATCCGCCGGACCTTTCCCGTACTCCCCTTTACACCAAAATATCCACTCGAAGAGAGAGGAAACTCTTTGGTTACAGATGGAAGATTGTCCACCAACGATCGCGTTGGCGGCCCTGCGTACGTGTTCAAGTAACGCTTGATTCGCCCCTTTCCCATCACGCCCTCCTTTCAGCCAAGTCCGCCGTATGACGGCGAACCAAAGCCAGGAGAGCCAACCCGAACGAGCACGGCGCAGAGCCGCCCCATTCACGTATTCCCCGCCCACAAGGCGAGGGTTCGCGCGGACTCAACCGCGCACTTCCAGTAGGATGCATCGCTGCTCCTCCAGTGTCGCTATCCAGCGGCCAGGGAATCACCTGTCCCCTGCGCCGCTTGACCTGCGAGAAGCGAACGTGCTATCCTAAAGATTGCTAGGTCTGTGAAGATAGCGTATTAGCTTCTCGCAGGCGCCCGGGTGTGGATCCGTTCTGCGCCCGGGCTTTTTGTTTAGAGAGGACTGTCCTCCTCTTGCTTCCCGCGTCGCTTGATCAAGCGGCGCGTCAGCTTAAAGACCGGTTGCCCCTCAAACGTCTCGTCCAACATGACAATATCATAGGCCACCGAGTACTCGGCGTTCCGATAATCAATGCCACGCTGGTCGAAAAACGCCTTCATGTCCACCGTGAAATAAGTCGCGGATTTGCGAACCTTGAATCCTCTCTCATCCTGCGTGCCTTTCAAAACGACGACCGCCAAGTCCGAATTGTTGCACTCCGACACCAGCAATCTCGCGCCTTGCTCAAGCTTCATCAACTCCGCGGCGTTCGCCGTGAAGCCCAGTTTCCCAGACTTCTGTATCGTCGCCTTGCAGCGTCTTTTTGCGTATGCTCGCGCATCTACAATCTTCTGTGTGTTGAAAATCATCTCGATCCTTTCTGCTTACGTGTTACATTATAGTACAAATCCATGCCTACAGGAAATGCAAGGAGAAGCGTCCCTCCCCTCCTCGAACTCACAAGACCCCCGAGACCGCCGGCCACCACCTTGCCCAAGCGACCACACACATTCATAGCTCTGATTTTCCATCGCTTTTTCATGCTCTGCAGTTTCTCCTGGAAGACTGCGCAATTATAGCAAACAGCAAAAACAACAAACAAGTCAACGGCGCACAATCAGCGCACAATCACCAACAGAAGACTGCACAGAAACATCGGGCGAACATCCGCTCCATCTTGCTGTCCCCGGCCTCGCGCCGCAGGGAGTGCAGACGCGCGATGGTCCGAAGTGCCTCTGGGTAGTTGCGCATCGTCTGCGCCAGCTCGGCGTACTTCCCTTCAATCATCATCAGGTTGGCGGTGTTGAAGACGTCCGCGCCCATGTTGCGCACGATGAACGTCGGGTTCCAGCTCGTCGAGACGTTGGCCTTCCACCGGGTCAGCCATCGGATGGCGTCCCAGAACTTGCCTTCCTTGTGGAGCACGTTCTTGAAGTTGAGCGCGTCGGCGATTCGCGCGGCCTCGTTCTCGGCCTGCCCGTCGCGCCCGCGCTTGCCCTCAAACCGGATAAACTTCCGCTCGCCGTTCTCCCAGAAGGTCACGATGTCGTCGCCCTGCGGCACGCTCTCGCGCACCACCCGCTTGAGCGCATTGGGCAACACCCCCGTGTCCACCCAGTAGCCGCCCTTGTCCTCGGTCTCGACCAGCCGAATCCCGCGCTCCCGCAGCAACGCCTCGGCCGTGCTCCCCTTGGGCACGTACTGCGGGTCGGCCATCTTGATCTTTGCGTGCTTGTGGCTTTCGGGCACGGTCCCGCCGACCTGCTCGCCGTTGGGGTCGTACGCCCGAATCCAGTCGGCCATCGTCTTGTTCACGCGGTTGAGCTCGCCGTTGCGAACCGTCGCGTACGCCTGCCGCATGGAGTTCACCAGCACGCTGTCGGGCCGCGTGAACCGCCCTGTCGCCCGCTTGTGGATGGCTCCGGGCGCCGCGCCGCCGCTCTTCAGTGGCACGTAGTGCGGACTCAGCCGCATCCACGTCCGCGCCTGCGCCTCGGTCAGCAACCCGTCGGCCACCGCCCCGCGCAGCACAAAGCGGTTCATCTCGGCCAAGATGTTCGCGGCCTCTTTGTACTGCTCCGCGAAGGGGTCGCGCTGGATTTCCCGTATCACCCGCTCGGCCCACGCGTTCGTCACGCCGGAACCGGCCTCCACGCCCAAGTCGACCACCTCTCCGGTCGTGGGGTCGACCACCACGCTGCGCTCCTGTATCATCCGGTTGCGCTCCAGAGCGTGCAGGGCCAGCGCGTAGTCGTCAAACCGCTTCCTGTCCATCCCGGGCTGTGCCAGAATGGCCTTCAGCGGCTCCAGATACGCCCGCTGGAGCATCTCCTGCCGCGCCCGGATCTTGCCGTGCACGTTCTTGGCCGCCGCCTCCACGTTCAACGCGTCCGGAGGCTCCCGCCCCACGCCCATCACCCGCCGCACTGCGTCGAAGACGGGCGTCTGCGCGTGTACAAACTTCCGCCGCAGCCACGCCAACGCACCCTCCCCGGCCTCCCGCACGTCCCCGCCCGGCTCAACTCTCGGCGCAGGGCCCGGACGAGAACCCACGGAGAGCGCTGTGTTACCGGTTGCCTTGTCCAGCGCCGCCTTCGACGCGCCCGTCACGAATATCACGTCCGCGCGTTTGCCTCCGCGCTTGCCGAAGCCCTGTGCCCCGCGTTCCACATAACCCACGCGCACCTTGTCCGCGCCAATCCGGTCCCGCGCCTCTTCCCAAACCCGCGCGTAGTCCTCTTGGCTCATGCCGCCCATCGCGCTCTTGTCGCTGAACTCGTTGGTGTATACCACGCTCACGCCGTTGGCGTCTGCCCAGTTCACAAGGTCGACCAGCCGTCCAATCGCGATGTCCTTGTCGTTGGCGTCGTTGGCGTCCACGTTCTTCTTGCCGCCGTAGGACTGCGTGCCCAGATACGCCGGGTCCACGAACACCACATCCCCGCGCTTGGCCGTCCTGACGAGTGCCCAGCCATCCCCACGCGTCACCTTCACGCCAGCCTCGCGGTAAATCCGCCCCGTCTCGCGAATGCGCTTGGTGTAGTGCGCCGGGTCAAAGACGCCTTTGCCCGGCTGGGCCATGCGCCACCTGTTGGTCTGGGCGTTCTTCTCGGTAATGCGCCCCACCTGCCCGGAGCGGAAGTTGCCCCCGGCCACGTCAATCTTCAGCTCCCCATTCTTCCAGACGAAGTTCACCGGGAACCCGCCGGACATGATGGACTGAAGCACGTGGTAGAGCGCCGCGCTCTCGGGTGTCGCACGCAAAGCCGCGTCGCCGTACTCGGTGTTGCCCGTCCCGTCCACGTAGACGGTGCCGTGCTTGCCGTTCAGTTCGTCATAGAACCAGTCGATGACGGGTTGGTTGATGTTCACCACGTGCTGGCCGTCCTTGTTCGCCTGCGCCACGCGGCGGCGCACCTCGGCCACCTCGGGGCTGTTGGCGAACCGCGTCACGAGCTCTTCCGCCGCACGCGCCATCGCCTCCGGCCGCTCGGCCAACATCTTGTGCATCACATACCGCGCCGCCGACCACTCGTTCAGCACGCTCCCCTTCGGCAACGCACCCAATTGCCCAAGCCCCGCCGTGTACGTCCCCGCCCCGGCGAACGCGTCGATGACTTTCCCGCCGTTGCGGATGGCCGCCTCGCCCACCGCCTTGAAGAACTCCGGATGCTCATTCAGAATCGTCCGCTTGCTCCCCGCGAACGGCACCGGCATCTCCAGATCCCTCTTCAACGCCTCTCTGTTGATGCGGTCAATCGTCCCAACGCGCTTGTCATCCCACCGCCCCATCCGCTCGCCGACGCTAAGACGGATGTCTGGGTTCTCCGGGTCGAAGTTGCCCGTGTTGCGCACGGCGGACTTGAGCTGTTGGCCTTCTTTCGTGACAAACACGTCGGACGCCTTTCTGATACGCCCTCCGTCGCTGTATTGCCCCATGTCGATGACGTTTCGGAAGATGACGCCATCCCACCCGGTGTCGTCTCGAAGCGCCCAGTTGGAGATGTCGCGCGTTGACTGGGTGAGCTGTCGCGCAGTCGTCGTCTCAAGCGTGTCCTTGTGGAAAAGCGGCGTTGAGTAGCCGACGACGTTCTCATCTTCGTCGAGTTCCTCTTGAACGTAGTTCTCCTCAATTGCCTCTGCGAGCTCAAGATGGCTCCATCTTTCAAGGTTGCCATCCTCGTCATATTCGAGTTCGATGTCGATTGGCGGCCACGCGTCTTCTTTGAGAGAGAGGAGCTGTTCGTCTGTGAGGTCGCTCGCCTCGACGTAATCGTCCTTGCCCTCGGCAGGGATGTCGTTCCAGTTGTGTCCCTGCGCGTCCACGACAAGCGGCTCCCGAATGTTGAGGAAGAGCGCGTAATTGCCGGGGCGCGAGTCCGGTTCATCTTCGCTGTTTAATGCAGGCCCACGTACAAGAGGCGTATCGGGGTCTCCCTTGAAGATGCCGATGCCGGAATATGTGGACGCGACAAACTCTTCCGAAGAGGCGAAGTTGCCGAGCATCCCCTCGTCCCAGTAGTCGCTGTCAAAGGTTGTGAAACCCGCATTCTCGGAACCGTGATACACCACCAACGGCTCTCCGTTCTCGTCCACCACCTTGCTCGCGTTCGCCGGGTCGTTCTCCCAGTCGCCGAACCAGGCCTTGAAGGAGGGCGTGCGGACGAGGAGCCACTGTTCCTCGGTGAGGTTGGTGGGCTCGCCGTTGGGGGCGTTCATCCACTTGTCCGTCCCCTCATACTGCTTGCGCACCTTCTCCATCTCGGCACGCGCGTTCGCGTTCAGCCCAAACCCGCCCACGGACAAGGCCGTGTTGACGCCCTGCCCGCGCGATTCGCCAAGCACGTCAAGCGGCAAGAGTTCCGTCGGCTTCCCCTCACGAGTAATATAAACCCCGTCTTCGTCTACAACGAAAGAGTCGACGGACTTGATGTGCCACTCCCCATTCTCATCCCGCCACGACCGGAAACGTTCGCGACCGTGGATGCGGCCATCCGGATCATATGAGAGACTCTCAACGGGGTTGCCATTGTCGTCGTAACGCGTCGACTCGTGGAGCGTAAGGAAGTCGTCGAATTCAGGTTTGCCGGTTACGGCGTCGTTCCAAATACGGCGAAACGCCTTCTCTTCGCCAACCTTTTCGCCATTTTTGTTGGTGCGATAGACGCGTACGTCTCGGCCCCAGTTCTCTGGTTTAACGTGAAGAACGGTGCCGTCTTTCTGTTGAGTCGCGCCGGGTTCCAGCAACGGACTCGTGTGGTCCGCGCGAAGCGTCGCCCTGATGGTACGAATGTCCTGGACGATTGCCTCCATAGACTTGTCCTCCAACGACTCCTTCGCCGCCGTTGCAGGCTGTGCCGCCGGCTCCGCAGGCGCCTCCTGCGGCTGGTTGCGGCTGTCGAAGAGAACCTTCCTATGCCTGTCTAGCACAAGGCGGTAGTCTTCGGTTTTTCCGTCCTCGCCATAATGGACATCCACAATATTGCCGTCCTCGTTGAGGGAGCGGTCAAGCGCAAGCGTGCCATCCTCCCGATAAAGCTTGCGCGCCAAGGATTCCCAGCCGTTCTTGTAGTTAGAGATCTTGCGAAGAACACCGTTCTTATACTCGCGCACCTCGCCGTTCCACTCGCCGTTGCGGATGGTCCCCTCTCGGATATAGCTGCCCGTGCTCTCGCGGAACGGGCCGTCCGGACGCAAGACGTGCTCCCGCCACTCCGGGTCATACTTCAGCCCCGTCCGCGCCTCCCACGCCGCGATGGCCTGCCTGTTCCGCTCCTCGATGCCCTGCTTCAGCTGCTCGTTTGCCGCCTGCGCCTGCGCCAGCGTCGTCACGCCCTCCATGTCCACAGACTTCGGGTTCAGCATGATGCGGATGACCATCCAGGAAAGGTAAGTCTCCGCCTATTAAAAAGGAACCACACGGCACAGTATCCAAGGTATTACAAGAGGTGTTTATCAAATGACAAGCTTGGGAGATGTTATATCTTGTCATAGAGTCTAGAATTGAACTTGATTTCGGGAAGGCAAATGACAGGTCTTTGACAAAGGTGCGTGACGTGTTTATCAAACCTTCACGCGCTGATCTTTGACAACTGAATCTGCACTTTATGATGAGGAGTCTGCAATAGGACGAATAGGACCAATAGGACGGAGTGCCATAACCAAACCTCCAAGCCTCCAAACTTCCAAGCTTCCCCTGGAGCGTCCTGCGTGCGCTGGCACGCCCCCAATCTGCTCAAAATCTGTGGCGAGCTGCGGTTTCTTGTTTGGCGAAAAGGGTGGATGTGGGCAGGGAACGGCGTTTTTTGGTATGCTACGCGAACTTTTTAGGAAGGAGATCCATGGCGAGTTTTCAGGAATTGGGTTTGCCCGAGGCATTGCTGAAGGCGATTGAGGGCTTGGGCTTTGCGGAACCGATGCCGATTCAGGCGGAGGCAATTCCGCGGCTGTTGGCCGAGCCGACGCCGGACTGCGTGGCGTTGGCGGCGACGGGCACGGGCAAGACCTGTGCCTATGGCTTGCCTTTGCTCGCGCGAATCGACGGAAGCTCGCCGAAGCCGCAGGCGCTCATTCTGGCGCCGACGCGTGAACTGTGTCTGCAAATCGGCGAGGAGCTGGCGCGCTTCGCGAAGTTTTTGCCCGAGGTGCACGTGGCGGCCTGTTACGGCGGCGCGCCCATCGGCCAGCAAATCCGCAGGTTAGAGCGCGGGGCGCAGGTGGTGGTGGCCACGCCGGGACGTCTCTGCGACCTGATCCGCCGCGAGTCCATCTCCCTTTCCGACGTGCGCGTGTGCGTGCTGGACGAGGCAGACGAGATGCTCGACATGGGCTTCCGCGACGAGTTGACCTTCATTCTAGAGGCGACGCCGGAGGAGGCCTCGATGTGGCTCTTCTCGGCGACCATGCCACCAGAGGTCGAGGCCATCGCCCAACGTTATCTTACGGACCCGCTCGAAATCACCGTGGGCGAGCGGAACGTAGCCCAGGCCAACATCGCCCATCATGCCTATGCGGTGGCGGAACGGAACCGCTACAACGCGCTCCGCCGCGTGATTGACTTTGTGCCGGAGATGTATGGTTTGGTCTTCTGCCGCACGCGCGTCGACACGCAGCGTCTGAGCGAGGCCCTCATGCACGATGGCGTCTATGCCGAGGCACTTCACGGCGACCTCTCCCAGGCGCAGCGCGACTCCGTGATGCGCAAGTTCCGCGAGAAGGCCGTGCGCATCCTGGTGGCGACGGACGTGGCGGCGCGCGGGCTGGACGTGGACGACATCACGCACGTCATCCATTACCATCTGCCCGACGACCCGGCGGTCTACACCCACCGAAGCGGCCGCACGGCGCGCGCAGGCAAGAGCGGCGTCTCCATCGTCCTCTTCACCCCGCGCGACGCGGGCAAACTGCGCCTTATCGAGCGAATCTGCGGTCTGCGCTTCGAGCGGCGCGCCATCCCGACCGCCGACGAGGTGCGCCAGAAGCACGTCTTCTGGATGGCCGAGCAGATTCACGGCGTGACGGAAGTCAGCCCCGCCATCCGCGAGCTCCTCCCCGCCGTCACCCCGATGGTGGCCGGGCTTCCGCCCGAAGAGGTGCTCGCCCGCATGCTCCAGCTCCGTCTCTCTTCGCTTATCGAAGCCTACGAGGACGCGCAAGACCTCAACCCCGCGGAGAAGCCTAGCCGCGCGGAACGCAACGCGGCCTTTGGCGAGCGCCAGCGCATCATGCTCCACGTGGGGCGGCTGGACGGTCTGCGCGAAGGCGCGGTCGTCCGTCTGGCGTGCGAGCACGCCGGCATCACGGCGCAGGACATCGGCGCCATCGCCATCAAGCGCGAATTCGCCTTCTTCGACGTCCGTGCCGAACTGGGCCGCCGCGTCCTCTCCGCGCTCAAGGACGCCGATTTTGACGGGCGTCCGCTGAACCCCGCCCTCGCCGACCCGAGCGAGGACCTGCATAGCGGGCCGCGCAAGGGCCGCAAGCCCTTCGGCAAGCGTAAACCGTTTGGCAAAAAGCCCTTCGGGAAGAAACCTTTCGGAAAGGGGAAGCCCCGTGGCTGAGGACGTCTTCGCACGACTGAACCCCGCGTTGCGCAAGGCCATCGCGGCGATGGGCTACAAGACGCCCACGCCCATCCAGGCCGCCGCCATCCCGCCCGTCCTCGATGGCCGCGACGTGATGGGGTGTGCGCAGACCGGCACGGGCAAGACGGCGGCCTTCTGTCTGCCGCTCCTGCACCGCCTGGCCGCCGCCCATGCCACGGTGCGTCCCGGCCATCCGCGCGTCCTCATCCTGGCGCCGACGCGCGAACTGGCCGCACAGATCGGCGAGAACCTGGCCGCCTACGCCAAGGGGCTGGCCATCCCCACCGCGGTCGTCTTCGGCGGTGTCAGCATCAACCCGCAGATTGAGGCGATTCGGCACGGCGTCGCCGTGTTGGTCGCCACACCCGGGCGTCTGCTCGACCTCTGCCTGCAGCGCCACCTCGCGCTCGACGCGATTGACGCGGTGGTGCTCGACGAGGCCGACCGCATGCTGGACATGGGCTTCCTGCCCGACATCAAGAAGATTCTCGACCGTCTCCCCGCCAAGCGGCAATCCCTCTTCTTCTCCGCCACGCTCGCGCCCGAGGTCGTGGCCCTGGCCAAACAGTTCATCCGCGGCAAGGCCGTGACCGTGCGCATCGACCCCGGTGAGCCGACCGTCGAGCGTATCCGCCAGCGCGTCCTCTTTGTGGACAAGGAGAACAAGTTCGCCCTGCTCAAGTGGGTGCTCGACTCGCCCAAGTGTTTCCGCGTGATTGTCTTCCCGCGCATGAAGCACGGCGCGGACCGTCTTGCCAAGCAACTCAACCGAGACGGTTTCCCCGCCGCCGCGCTCCACAGCGACAAGAGCCAAGGTGCCCGCCAGCGCGCGCTTGAAGCCTTCCGCACCGGGAAAATCCAGGTGCTCGTAGCCACCGACATCGCCGCCCGCGGCATCGATGTGGACGATGTGACCCACGTCATCAACTACGACCTGCCCGACGAGCCGGAGACCTACGTCCACCGCATCGGACGTACGGCCCGCGCCGGCGCCGAGGGCGAGGCCATCAGCCTGGTCTGCGCGCACGACCGCGAGGTCCTCCGCCACATCGAAAGGCTGATCGGCAAGTCCATCCCGCAACAGCTCGACCACCCCCTCCACTCCGAGGCCGCCCGCACCGCCATGGGCGCAGACGCCGTCCGCCCCAAGCGGCAACCCCGCCCCACCCCGCCGCCGCGTGCCGCCAAACCCGCGCCCGCCCGACCGCCGCGTTTCCCGCGTCCCGGTCGCCGCCGCTGAAAGGAATCGCCATGCTCACCGTCTCCAAGACCGTTACCTTTGACGCCGCCCACCTCCTCACCGGACACGGCGGCCAGTGCCGCAACCTCCACGGCCACACCTATCGCGTCACCGTCGAGCTCGGGAACGTCCCGCCGCTCGAGGGCCAACCCGAGGACATGGTCATGGACTTCAAGGAGCTCAAGACTGTCCTCAACGAAGAAATTGTCGGCCCCTGCGACCACGCCTTCCTCTGCGACACGCAGTCGGAGGTCGAGTGCGATATCGCAGCCACGCTCCGCCGTCATGGCCTGCGCGTCTACGACCTGCCGCACCGGAGCACCTCCGAGTGCCTGGCCGCACACTTCTTCCAGAAACTGCACGACAGGGGCCTGCCGGTGACGGCGATCTCCGTCAGCGAAACGCCGGAATCCGTGGCGACCTATCGCCCCTAAGGGGCGGCTGCGCCGCCCCGGAGAACGGAAAACGGAGAACGGAGCGTGCAGGCCCAGAGGGCCAAACCTTCCACGGCCACGGAGCGCCCCTGCGGGGCGACGGGTGAAGCCGTTACATAGAGTGGCATCTGTCACCATCTTATAGGCCAGCGCGTTCCCTTCGTGTCTTCGTGGAGAACTTCCCAGGCCAACAAAAAGGCCCCCGGGCAATGCCGGGGGCCTCTTTGTTTAGGTGGCGCTTGACGCGCCTCTTCGTCTGTGAAGACTTTCCGAGAAAACTGAAGAAACGCAAGGGATGGGCACGGTAGTGAGGCGCAACGCGCCGAACGGTGAAGTGCCCAAGCCCTTGCGTTCCCTTCGCGTCTTCGTGAAAAACTTCCTCGGACACGAGTAGGTCTTAAGCCTCGTTGGGGAGGATGATGAGGCGGTCGATCATGAAGTTGGGGCCGGAGGTCTTTTGGATGCGAAGCTCCAACTTACCGTCCAGGAAGTCCTCCATGTCCACGGGGAGTTCCACCCAATAGGAACCGTCCGGATTACCCTTGCCCTTGGCGTGGCGGGGGACATTGAAGGAACGGTTGCCGTCAAAGGAACCCTTGGCGGTGCGGCCATTGTTGTTGGGGTCGCGGAAGCGAACGAGCAACTTGCCGCGGACGTTGGAGCAGTTCTTGAGGGTGATGGTCAAATCATCGCCGACCCAATACTTGCCATCCTTGTCGGCCCAAGTGCGAAGGCCCTTACCGGTGATAGTATAGGTGCCGGAGACGAGCTCGGCGCGGTCGCGCTTGGCCTCCCACGGGGTGTCTTGATTCTGCCGGTTCAGGAGCGCGGCGCACTCGATGTAGACGACCGCGTTCTTGTATTCGGCGGGACGCGGCGCGAGGTTCGCGCGGGCATCGTAGAAGAGGCCCCAGAGATCCTTCTCGGCGATGGCGGCCTTAGGCGCGAAGGCGTCGGAGGCGACATAGTCCAGCAAGGAGCGACGAAGTTGCTTGGCCTCGGGACGGTTCGACGTGAGGTCAACACCGGAGACGAGGAGCTTGCCCGGGCCAACGGCGGTCTCGAAGAGGAGCGCGGCGAGCGCAGGCTTGTGGAAGTCGACGATGGGCATCGCCAGGGGCGTGAAGTCCTCGCTCGCGCCGGTGATACGGAAGGTGGTGGCACCATTGACGAGGTGCTGCCACTGCCAGTCCTGCCAATCTTCAGTGGGGAAGGCGTCGAAAGCGGGACTCTTGTCCTGCACCACCATGCCGAGGGTCGTCTGGCGCTGGCCGGGGAACCAAGTGGTGCCCCAGTAGACAGGACGGAAGGAGGAGAAGACGGTGGCCTTGGGGTTGGGGCAGGCGTGAGCGTCGAAGAGGACGCGACCGCCCTTGGCGAGGACCGCCTTGGCCTCGGCGGGGTCGTCGGTGAGGGTGACGCCCGCGGGGACATCGGCGGAGACGTCGGCGGGATAGACCCAGAGGGGCCACTTGTTGTCGCCGAAGGTCAGCTCAATCTTGGCCGGGGCCTTGAGGTTGGAGAGCGTGCAGGAGATTGTGCCCACCTGCTGGACGGCGCCGGGCTGGACGGTCTGTCCGAAGGAGCCGCTCTGACCAAGGGCCGGGATGGACCAGGTGAAGGGGCCGTTGATCGGCTCGGGGCCATAGTTATGAACCACAAGCTTGGCGATGAAGGTCTCGTCGTTGCGCCAGGTGTACTTGGGGAACCGGGCGAGCATGGCGACGGGCGCGAGGTAGTCCGCCACAGGGACGGCGCGCTCAGCGCCGGGCTTCACATCGTAGAAGGAGTCAAGCCAGCCGATGAGGGCCTCGCCCTGGCCGGAATAGTCCTGCACGCCGAGCAACTGCAGGCCGGCGCAGGAGGGCGTGCGCATGAAGCTCTCGATCTCGTCCTTGTACATCAGACGGTTGGTCATGAGCGAAGCGCGGGCGTAGGCATCGTTGAAGCGCAAGACGCCGGCCTTGGCGCTGTCCTCGCGGAGGTTCTCCAGGTTCCAGGGGCGGAGAATGCCGGTGTACTTGGGAATCTCGCGGTCGAAGTTGGGGAAGACGGGCCACTGGCCGATTTCGTGGGCAATGGTGGGGAGCTTGGTGCGACGGTAGACGTCCTCGTAGTCCCAGTCCGTGCCGTCGCGGCGGCGCTCACGCATCATGCCGACGCCGGGATAGTTATGGGTGATATAGAAGTCATCGCCGGAGGAGATTTGACGCGCGGAGGAGGCGGCGTAAAGGTGGCGACCATCGTAGGCGCGGCACTCCTCCATCCACTTGCCGAGCAGGTTGAAGTCCGCCGCGCCAAGCTCGTTGCCCACGCTCATGGAGAAGAAGGAGGGCGCGTTGCCATAGGCGTCGAGGATACGGAAGAGCTCGTTGTGGATGAAGTCGTCCACGTCCTTCGGGCCCTTGCCGATGCCCTTGAGATACTTGTGGTCGCGCGTCATCCAGTTGGCGTCGATCCAGACGATCTCAGGCGAGACCAAGAGGCCCAGCTCGTCCGCCGCGTCAAAAGCCGCCTGCGGCACGGACCACGAGTGGCAACGAATCTGGTTCACGCCCTGGTCCTTGAGGATGGAGAAGATGCGCAACCACGTGGCCTTGTCCATCGCCGGATAGCCCGTGAGCGGGAAGTGGCAGTTCTCGGTGTTGCCGCGCACAAAGAAGGGCTTACCGTTCATGTAGAGGCGGTTACCTTTGACCTCGAAGGAACGGAAGCCAAAGCGGATACGATGTTCCAAGCCGTTCCAGCGCAGGACGAGCGTGTAGAGCTGCGGATCAAACTCACTCCACGGCTTCGCGCCCGGGACACGCAGAACAAGCGTATCGGCCGTGGCCTTCACCATCTCAGCCGGGACGTTCTCAAGCTCAGCCACAACGGGCTTGCCCTCAATCTGTAGGCCCTCGATGGTGTCGTTCACGGGGTGCGTCAACTTGGGCAGACGCACCGTCACCTCGTTGCCAAAGGGCGCGAAAACGCGCGCCTGGCGGAGCGGGTTGCGGGGGCGAAGCGCAAACTCACCGATGACGCCATGCCAACGCGTCTGCATGGAATCGCCGTAGCTATGGCTCTTCTCGCCGATGGGATGGATGAGCGAGTTGTCAATCGTGATGGTCAGCGTATGCGTGCCGGGCGTCAGCAAGCGCGCCGGGATGGCGTAGACGTGCGGCGTGGCAAGGGAGTCGCAGGAGCCCAGCGCCGTATCATCGAGCGTGACCGTGCTCTTCCACATCACGCGCTCCATGAAGAGCTCGTAGTCGCCCGTCATCTCCGGCGTGACCGTGATGGTCTTGGTGTAGGTGGCCGGGCCGACATACTGGTGACGCGGCGTGAGTGCGCCATAGACGGCCTTCTCGGCCGCCGGCCCCAGCTTGGCGTCACCCAACGTCCCGGGCAACGTCACAGCGACAGGCTTTGCGTCGCCCAACGCCACCTGCCATTCCCCGGACAAATTCATCGTTGGCGGTGCGGCAACCGCCGTCAACGCCAAACTCCCAACAATCGCGAGCAACGTACCTTTCATGGGCACCATCCTTTCGTTATCTTTACTATAGCACATTTCCCCGCCGCGTTCGCTCACCTCAAGAGTACCCAAGAAAATGGAATCGCAAAGACGCAAATCTTACAGGAAAGATGGGGCGCTAACGCCGGGCGCACGGTCGTGCGCCCTCCCGCGCCCCACTTTCCTGCGCCAAAAGGACTTGAAAACGGCTCAAGCGCGAAGACGATGGGCGAGAGGGAGCGATCAGCGGGCGTTTAGCCCGCAAAGCGACCGGTGTTAGCCCATCTGGCTTCGCGCGCACTGGCGTTATCGCGGGAAACGAAGGCTTGCCGACTTCCCCGGACAGTATTGCCGGACACCACGGGTGTAACGGGAGGCGGGATTTTGTGGTAGTATAGAAGGCGTTTGCAAGGAGGTTTTGCATGAAACCGATCATTGAGCCCCATATCCACATGATTGCGCGAACGACCGACGACTATATGGCAATGCGCGCAAATGGCATCCGCGTGTGCGTGGAGCCGTCCTTCTGGTTGGGGGAAAACCGCCGCTACGCGGGTTCTTTCTTCGATTATTTCCGGCTGTCGCTGGAGTTCGAGCACACGCGTGCGGCGCGATATGGCATCGACCATTGGAGCGCCATCGGGATGAACCCGAAGGAGGCGGAGAACCGCAAGCTGGCGGATGAAGTGATTGATGGGATGGGCGAATACCTCGACCATCCGCGGTGCGTGGCATTGGGCGAAATCGGCTTCAACAACATCACGGAAAACGAGGAGCACGCCTTGGTGCGGCAGTTGCGAATGGCCGAGGAGCGGAAGATGCCGGTGGTGTTGCACCTGCCGCACTTCAACAAGCTCAAAGGCATCAAGCGCGTGCTTGAGATCATCAAGGGCGAAGGTCTGACGTGCGAGCGCATCGACATCGACCACAACGTGGAAGAAACCATCGGTCTGGCGTTGGAGAGCGGTTGCTACGCGGGCATGACGGTGTATCCTTACTCCAAGCTCTCGCCGGAGCGGGTGAGCGCGATGATCAAGGAGCATGGGCACGAACGTGTGATCGTGAACGGCTCGGCGGACTGGGGCATCAGCGATCCGCTGTCGCTCATCAAGGTGGTGGCGCAACTGCGCAAGGACGGATTCGACGAGAAGGTCATCGAAGCCATCACGCATGACACACCGATGACGTTTTACTCCGCCTCGCCGCATTGGAAGCCCGACTTCGACGTGGTGCCGCAGGATCCGACCACCTATCAACGCCAGCCTTGACCGGAGAGCCACCATGGCCGACGAGACTCCGCAGACGCCCCCACCCCAGCAGGACAACACGGCATCCACCGACAAAACGGTGCGCATCGACCCCACGCGAACGGTGGCCATCCGGCCCGGCGATGAGGTCACGGCAACGGACTTCTTGCACGATGACCCCGCGCAACACCATGGGCCGATGGACGACTATGCCATCTGCGGCAAGGTGGGCGATGGCGGCATGGGCGTGGTCTATCTGGCACGGGATCGGCGACTCGGGCGTTACGTGGCCATCAAACGCCTGAACGAAAAGGCCTTGGCGGACCCCATCCTGCGGCAACGCTTCTTGCAAGAGGCGCGCGCGGTGGCGGCGCTGAACCATGCGCACATCGTCCACATCTATGCATTGGGCGAGGATGCGCTGGGGCCCTACATCATCATGGAGTACGTCTCCGGGCCGGCGGGAACGGAGGTCGTGAGCGCCGGGCAGGACTCCCAGCCGCCCAAAAATCTGACGCTGGAACAGTTCATCAACCGCAACGGGCCGATGACGGCGGATGAAGCGGTGGCGATGATCCTGAAAATCGCCAACACGATGGTCTATGCGCACAGTTGCGGCGTCATCCATCGCGACTTGAAGCCGGCGAACATCCTGCTTGACCCCTCGATGGAGCCGAAGTTGGTCGATTTCGGCCTGGCGCGGATCTCCCCTCAGGAGGGGCGCACGCAGGTGGCCGAGCTGACCGTGCCGGGCGAGAAACTGATCAGTCTGGGTTATTCCGCGCCGGAACTGGAACAGGACGCCTCGTGCAGCGATGTGCGGGCGGACATCTATTCGTTGGGCGCCATCCTCTATTTCCTGCTGACCGGGCGCAACCCACGCTATTACCGCGAGCAAGACGTGCCTGCCTTCCTGCGCGAAGTGATGCGGCGGAGTCTGGAGACCGTCCGCGAGCAACGCTATCGCACGGCGCAAGACTTTGTGAAGGCCCTCACGGAGGCCGCAAGCCATGGGCGCACGGTGGCACCCACCATCAAGACCACGTGGCGATGCAAATGGTGCGACGCGGTAAACCCCATCTCCACCAAATTCTGCGCGGAATGCGGATGGGACGGCAGTGAACGTTGCCGAGAGTGCGGCGCGGAGATTTTCGTCGGGCAGCAGTATTGCCCCAGTTGCGGCGCAGATTGCCGAATGTACGAACACGTCTCTTCCATCATCGCGTTGATGGACCAGGCGTGGGAAGACCGCCACTTCGAGCGAATCGCCACCATCGCAGGGCGTCTGCACGGCTTCGAGCCCGCCGGGCCGACCGGACGAAAGATGCTCAGCGATGCACACGCCCGCGTTGAAGAGGCCGAGCGCAAGGTGGCCCGGCGCAATCGTCTGGCCGCACTCATCCCGAATGAGCTCAAGGCCGAAAACTACGAACGCGCCCAATCCTTCATCGAGGAGTTCCGCACACTCAACGAAGACGCGATGGTTTACGAAGAGGAGTTGCGGGAAATCCCCAACAAAATCTTGGCGCGTGACCTCGCCCGCATCCGTCAATGCATCCGCCTCCGCGATTGGTCCACCGCACGGCGGCTCACGGAAAACCTTGCCGCCACCTATGGCAACAACCCGGAATACCAAGACGTCCGCACCCGTGTGTTGGTGCATGCTCGGCGCTTCCGGAAGATTGCCTTGGGCGGGGGCATCGCCGTCTTTATCGTCCTCTATCTGCTCTCCATGCCGATTGCCGCACGATTGGCAGATGGAACGTTCGGCCCGGTTTCCGGTGCGCTTTACACCCCCGCACGCGGCATCGCACACATTCCCGGCATCCATTTCCTGATGTCGCGTTACGCGAGCCTATTCACGGAAAAACAGGATTTCGATGACTACTTCCGTTCTGCCCAAGGACCTGCCAAACGCCCTGACTGGGCAATCAATGCACCCGAAGCCAAGGCGTTGCCCCCATTGCCGGACGATTTGGAAGAGAAGCGTGCACACTTCGCCACACGCCTTGCCGAGATCGAACGTCGCCGCCATGAGCAGCACAACGACCTGCTCACACAGTATTGGGACGAACTGAAGACCGCCCAAGACAATGCGCAAAAAGCCGGCAACTACGATGGCGTGGTGGCCACGACACGCGCCATCGACGCCTACACCGAGACCAACGAACTGGGAGCCCCCCTGCCGGACGATCCGCCCTTCCTCGCCGGCATCAAGCTCCGCATGGCCCGCCGCCACGAAGAACAGGAAATCCTCGCCGCCCGGCAGACCCGCATGTTCACCCGGAAGTATCGCGAGGCCCTAGAGGAAAAGAGCAAAACCTACACCCAACAAGGCGAGATGGACAAGGCCGGGTTCGTGCAAGAGGAAGTCAAGCGCATCCAAGCCTTGCCGGAGGTGATGGCCGCACAAGCCCTCTTGAAGGCTTCCAAGAACGACCTCTTCCTGGGTGACGAGACCTCTTTGGCCGAAACCGAGCAGTTGCGCGAAGAGTTGCGTGCGACCCGCGAAGCGTTACGCGGCAAATTGCGTGCCATCAACGAAGAGTGCAACAAGGCCCTCGGGGACTGGCCGAGTGACTACGAAGCCGCCCTGAACAACCTCATCACGACCTTCCAGCAGTCCGGGAACTTCAACGCTTGGGAAGCCGTGGCCCTTGAGCGTTCGCGCTTCGAGGCGGAGAACACCCTCACGGCGCAAAACATCGTAGAGGACCCGGACGGTCTGCGCCAGATTCAGGAAACCTTCCTCCAGCGCCTGCAGGCCGTTGCCGAAAAGCGAAACACCGCCAAATCCATCGTCTACAACGACTACTTGGCCGACATGGAGAAACGCAAGACCGAGCTGACTAAGGCCGGGAAGCTGGACTCCGCCTCCGTTGTCAACCAAGAGATTCGCGAGATTCGTCAGAGCCACGGCTATGCGGCCGTGACACGGTCCGTCGCCCCGGCGCCGCAAACATCTCACACGCAACCCGCGCAAACGCCCCAGACACCGGCACAATCCGTGCCCCCTGTGCAACCCGTGCCGCAACAACCCGTGGCCCCGCAGCCCATAGAGCAAGATTTGGGGCTTGACCCAGAGGCCGGGTTGCCGCCGCAAACCGTATCACTCCCCACCCCGCCAATGGCCAAATCGGAACCGCAATCATGATTGACGAGACCGCCCTTATCCTTTCCATCCGTCCGCTCGCCCAGGGTTATCAAGTGCTGACCCTTGCGGCGCCCGCAATCGCCGCAGAGGCCAAGCCGGGGCAGTTTGTGCATGTCCGTGTGCCGTCGCTCGATGCCGCGCGCCTACGCCGTCCCTTCAGCATCTATGACGCGGACCCCGTGACCGGCCGCCTCCACATCCTTTACAAGACCGTCGGTTTGGGCACACGCCATCTGGCCGCGCTTCCCGTTGGCACGGAGCTTCCCGTGCTCGGCCCGATCGGACGCCCCTTCCCGCTGAATCCGGAGGGCATCCCCTACCTCATCGGTGGCGGATACGGTGTGGCGCCACTCTGGTTCCTGGCCTCGCGCCTGCCGCGCAAGGGCATCCTTTTCGTGGGTGGCCGCACGGCGGCGGACATCCTTGAGACCGACCGCTTCGAGGAGGCCGGTTGGGAGGTCCGCATCGCCACGCAAGACGGTAGCCGTGGCACCATGGGGCTCGTCACGGCCCCGCTCGATGCCGCGCTCGCAGACAAACCGCAGGCCGAGCTTTACGCCTGTGGCCCGGACGGCATGCTCCGCGCCGTCGGCGAACGTGCCATCGCCGCAGGGATCAAGGGGTGGCTTTCGCTCGACAAACACATGGTCTGCGGTGTGGGGGCTTGCCTCGCTTGCGTCCAGAAAATCCGTCGCGAGGATGGCGCTGATGTGCTTGCCAGGGTCTGTGTGGATGGTCCAGTCTTTGAGTCCAGAGAAATCGTCTGGTGACAAGGTTCCTGGGCATGGTCGCACAAAAGACAAAGGCGTGGTTGGAACTCTTAAGGGTGCCCAACCTCTTCACCGTCCCCGGCGATGTCTTGGTCGGATGGTGCTTGATGGGCGGACTCGGCCACGGCATTTGGCCCATTTGCCTGACCATCATGGCCTCGCTGTGCCTCTATGCCACCGGCTTGCTCCTCAACGATGCCGTGGACGCGCGGGTGGATGCCCGTGAGCGCCCCCAGCGCCCCATCCCCTCCGGCCGCGTTTCCCTTCGTACCGTCTTTGCCGTAACGCCCGTGTTGGGGACACTCGGCATCGTCTTGGCGTGGCAGAATTGGGCCTGTGCCGCAATCCTGCTCGGCCTTATCGTCTTCTACGATGTGCTTGCCAAACGCATCCCCGGCCTGGGCGTCCTCACAATGGGTGCTTGCCGAGGCGTCAATGTCCTGTTCGGCGCACTCTGTGTGGCCTCTCCAGAAGCCATTGTGCAAAACCGACTGATGCTCGTGGCGATTGGCTTCTTTGTGATTTATACGCTTTTGATTTCCATCGTTGCACGGAACGAGGCCAACCCCAACGTCTCCCCTTCGTTCTGGCTCCGGTGGTCTCCCGCATTGCTCACGCTGTGCCTGGTGCCACTCTTCTGGATCACAGAAAGAAGCCCCTTGTGGCCGCCTCTGCTCGCGGTTGCGCTCATGTTGCCGTTTGTCTTGTTGCGGCGCAACATCCCCGCCTTGGTGGCGGCACACATTCGTCACATGATTCCCTTGCAAATTGTCTGGTGTATGATTGCACTCTCCCCTGACGCACTCTTTATCCCCGTGACCTTACTCTGCCTGTGGGTGTTGAGCACCTTGTCCTCCCTCTTCTTCCAAGGTTCTTGACGCTTTGCGATTCACACCTTTTCCCCAAAGACCACCACAGGTATCTTACCGATAACGCCCGGGCGTTTCGTGCCTCCCTTGAGCCTTTGCAAGTCCTTTATTTTCCCGAACCGTATCGGACGCTTATCTTTGTCTTCACAAATGAAAACGATTGTGATAGACTCTAAATAGAAGTGAGGACACGATGGCACAGCATGCATGTGAGCGAATGATTGGGCGAGTGCAACGGCTTGGCAAGCGATTGGGCATCGCTTGCGCCAAAAGCGCGGTGGAGTCGCGTGTTTTCGATGTTTTCTCCTTGGGCAACGACCTCTTTCTCCTGCAGCGCGAGCCAGAAACGCTCACAAGCGCCCGGACGCGACGGCGCTCGATGGTCTTGATAGAACGCAAAGACTTGCGCATTGGCAGACGGGGTTGGCTATGTGCATTGGGCACGGGCTACTTTGGGACTATTTTGACACCCCTCTTCACCGGCGCTCTGGGCAAGTCGTTTTGCCGTGTCCCCAAGTCCAATCGCTCGAAGGTTTTGGCCAAACGCGTTGTACTTGCGAATGTCTCCGGTGGCGTGGTCGAACTCTTGCAACGCGAAACCGACTTCGCCTTGATTGTAGAGGCCGCAACGTGGCTCGCCGACCAAGGGTTTGGCCTAAACGAGGTCATTTTCGGTGAGCGCACCCCGGAGGCATTGGCTTATACCGAGCGACTCGGGCAGATTTGGCGCGTACGCCCCCGCGTCTACACCCTCTCCGAGATGCGAGAGGCCGTGAACAAGGCGTGGTTGTGCGTGGACACCGCGGCGCGTTACTATGTCAGTATCCGTGGCGTCCATTGGGTCACTGTCCAGGAATTCTCCCACTTGGCGGACTTGGCACGGACCGAACCCGACAAGACCTTGGCCTGTCTGCGGGAATGGGCCTCAATGGCCCCCGGTGAAAGCGCAAACGCCATGCGGCGTGAAACAGGTGGAGGACGGCATGCCGTCGAATTCTTCGGGCTCTCCCGCGAGGACGCGGAGGGTCTCCTCATCCCCGCCTTGGAGCGCCTCATCGAAGGCATGACCCTCGGCCGCATGAACAACGAGGACATGGCCGACACGTTGGCCGGGCTCGCCTTGCTCTACCGCCGCCTCCTCACCGATCCCACCTACGCCGACCTAAACGCAGAGACGACCATCCGGGCCCTTTACACCTACGTGGCGGACGACATTCACGACACAACCCCTGGCCAAGTCGACTTTGACGCACGCCGCGTGGCGCTCCCGGGCGCCTCCTTCAGCCATGGCCCCGGCGGAGAAAATCGCCCCATCCCGCATGTAGGGGCAGATCGACAGACGTTGGAGGTGATTCAACACCTCACCAGCCGCCTCAGTCTCAACGAGCGCATGGAATACGTCAACGTCTATGAAGTGCGCTCCTCCAAGGATCTCTCCACCAGCCGTAGCCAAACGCGCGAGATTGTGGCCAAAACCAATCGTCTGCCCGTCCCCGTCTCATTCATCCAAAAACATCTTGGTAGCGTCCGCGCCGGCTACGCCGATTATCTGCTTACCCGCGCAAACGTCTTCCGTGCGCTTGGCGCGGACTATCCAGCCTTTCAGCTCCTCACCGATGCCTCTGGTGGCCGACGCCGCACCGCACCGTTCTTCTTGCGCACCCGTAGCCCCGGCAATCCCCTGGATGCCATCCCGCCGATTCTCTTCAAAAGCAATCCCGAAAATTTTGATAGCCCGGAAGTCCCGGATGTCATCATCGCCCTGGCACGCCTTTACGGTAGCGCCGCCGCCCAAAACATGGTGGCCAAGAAATACATTGCCGGTCCTCCGCCGACCTGCCGCTTTGGTATCGGGAAGGAAATCTTCGAATTCGCCTATGACCCCTTCCGCCACCGTCTGATGCCGGCTCACGTACAGGTCTGCTCCATCCGTGGCACCATGGGATGGCCCAACCTCGCCCAAGACGAGGCGAACCTCCTCGACTCCTATCGCTTTTATTTCCGACAATACGCCACCGCTCTCGGTGACTACTGGATGACCCACAAAGACGCCTGCACCCTCAACGAATGCGCCGCGGCCTTCTTCGATGGCTTCGAGCAAAAGGTGGAGGCGATGCACTGGATTTACCTCCAAGGCAGAGCACACTTCGATGCCTTTGACCCCGGTCTCCGCCAAACCTTCGCCTTCAGGCCGAAGTTAGACTTCGCGCTCTGGGCGCTCGATGCATCCGCGAAGGACCTCCCCGCCCTCCGCGAACGCTTCATGGACTACGTCCGCGACGTTTTCGTCAAAGCCTGACCCACGTCCACGCCCCAACGCGCTTCACCCTGATTCCACCCTCCACTTGCGTCACTCCGTTCGCCGACAACGCCAGCAAGGCTTCTGTTTGTTGTCGCGTCATGACGTTCGGCAACCACTTCCGCAGAGCTCGCCGTGCCAACACAGGGTCTGTCTCCGGACGCAACTCCAAAGTCTGTTCCGTCCACGACACGGTCGCCGACTCCGCCAAACGCGTCAAGCACGCCGACTCCTCCGCCAACAAATCCGCAGATGCATTCGCCCCGGAGGTGAAATGCGGCAACAACGGCACCAACACATGCCTAATGGCATTGCGCGGAATCGTCACGTCCGCGTTCGACACATCCTCCACCCAGCATTGCCCCCGCGCCTCCAGCCACGCCACTTGTTCCGCATGTGTCTCGTCAAGCAACGGCCGCCACACGCGCAAAGACGGCGCACCCGGGACCGTTCCGCCCCATCCAAAACTGGACAATCCTTCCGCCCCGCACCCCCGCGCCAAGCGCAGAACCAAATTCTCGGCCCGGTCATCCGCCTGATGCGCCAACAAAATGCCCACACAACCGGTCGCAGAGATTTCCCGAGCAAAGAACGCCATCCGCGCCGCCCGCGCACGGCTTTCTTTGGAACCACGCTCTTGTGCGCCGACTTGTCGCCGTCCAACGATCAACTCCACCCCCAACGCCGCGCAAAGCGTCCGGCAAAACGCCTCCGCCTCGTCACCATTCTCATCCGCGAACGCATGATTGAAGTGCAACGCCACCGGTCGCACACCCGCTTCCAGACACTTCAGCAACAGCGCCACGGAATCCGCCCCGCCACTCAACCCCAGCGCCCACCGCACCTGCTTCACATCTTCCGGCAATCTCACGATACCTCCTCAGACAGAAAACACTTCTGACACTTATTTCCCGCAAGAATCACAGCGGGCACCCGCATTAAATTCCACCTTGCTCCATTCGTCATTTGCATATAATCATTGTAGCAAACCCGCGCCCCACTTTCTCTTTTGAATAACCCTCCTAGACTCTCCTGGAAAGTTTTTCCGCGAAGACGGTCTTGCGTGAAAACCCTGCGGGCTCCATCGCTCCCGTTGGTCGCGCCGCCCTTGGGATTTCCACGCTATCGCGCCCCTAAAAAGGGGCGCTCAAAAGGGGAGGCGTAATACTGTCGGAGAAATCGACAGGCTCCATGTTCCCGCAAAGACGCCAGTGCGCGCGAAGCCAGATGGGCTAACGCCGGTCGCTTTGCTGGCTAAACGCCCGCAGATCGCTCCCTCCCGCCCATCGTCTTCGCGCTTGGGCCGTCTTTAGAAGTCTTTTTGGCGCAGGAAAGTGGGGTGCTGGAGGACGCACGACTGTGCGCCCGGCGTTAACACCTCATCTTTCCTGCAAGAGTTGCGTCTTGGCGGGCCTTTTTCCCGGACACTATTGAACCTTTCCAAGACTGAAAGAAAGTTGCACGATGTAAGGCGCGACACCCGTTCCGCCTGCGCTGAAATTTTCTCTATTTGGGGAGGCCTGTCTATTTATGGTATACTAGTTGCTTCTGTTTGATGATTCTATCGGAGATGTAGCGTAAATGGCAACGAAGCGCGGCAAGAAGGATTTGGTTTGTTCGTTCTGTGGGCGATCCACGGACACGGATCATTGCGTGGTGGGCATGGATGGGAAGTCCGTTCTGTGCCATTCGTGCATGGAGTCCGTGACGGAAAGTGTGTTGATGACGAATCCGCAGTTTGCGCAAGTCCGCGACTTCCTGTTGTCTGGCGGGGCCGTTCAGGCCGGACGCCGCGGGAAGGGGCAGGAAGCGTTGGAGCCTTTGTCTGTGCCGCCGCCGGCGAAGATCAAGGCGTTCCTGGACCAATACATCGTGGGTCACGACCGCGTGAAAAAGTTGCTTTCGGTGGCGGTGCACAACCATTACCGCCGTCTGGAGCAGAAGGAGTCCGGGAAGCGGGACGACTTCGCGGACGTGGAAATCGAGAAGAGCAACGTGCTCCTCATCGGGCCGACGGGTTGCGGCAAGACGTTGTTCGCGCGGACGCTGGCGCGTCTGCTGAAGGTGCCTTTCGCCATCGCGGACGCGACGACGGTGACGGAGGCGGGCTATGTGGGCGAGGACGTGGAAAACATCCTGCTCTACCTGCTTCAGAATTGCGGGATGGACGTGCGTCAGGCCCAGCGCGGCATCGTCTACATCGACGAGATCGACAAAATCGCCCGCAAGACCGAAAACACCTCCATCACGCGCGACGTGAGCGGCGAGGGTGTGCAGCAGGCGTTGCTGAAGATCATCGAGGGCACGGTGGCGCACGTGCCGGAGAAGGGCGGGCGCAAACATCCGCAGGCGGAGTACATCGCTGTGGATACGTCGAACATCCTCTTCATCTGCGGCGGTGCCTTCGTCGGGCTGGACGAGAAGATCAAGGCGCGTCTGGGCAAGAAGGCAATCGGCTTTGTGGACTCCGAGGAGGCCGAGCGCAAGGCGCAGGACCGCGTGTTGGCGCAGGTGCAGCCGGAGGATCTGGTCAGTTTCGGTCTCATCCCGGAGTTCGTGGGACGTCTGCCAGTGGTGGCGAAGATGGGCGAGCTCTCGACCGAAGAGCTGGTGCGCATCCTGACCGAGCCGAAGAACGCCATCGTGCGGCAGTATCAGAAGCTCCTGGCGATGGACGAGGTGACCCTGCGCTTCACGGACGACGCGCTGAAGGCCATCGCCGAAGAGGCCCAAAAGCGCAAAACCGGTGCGCGTGGTCTGCGTTCCATCATGGAGCAGGTGATGGCGGACTTCATGTACGACCTGCCGGGGAACGAGGCGGCGAAGGGCTCGGAACTCGTCATCGACGGCGCCACCGTGAAGGCGAAGCTCAACGCGGAGGCCTAAACAATGCGGTTCATCGGCCCACACGTCTCGGCGGCGGGCGAACCCGCGGCGGCGGTGGCGAATGCGCTTGCCGTTGGAGCGACGGGTTTCGCGCTCTTCGTGAAGAACCAGCGCCAGTGGGTGGGCAAGCCCCTGGCGGAGGGTGAAATCTCACACTTCAAGGAGTCCTTGGCCGCGGCGCCCTATGCGCCCGGACAGGTGTTGCCGCACGCGGGCTATCTCATCAATCTGGCGAATCCGGACGAAGAGAAGCACGCCAAGAGTCTGGCCTCCATGCTCGACGAGGTGCGCCGTTGCGAGACGTTGGGACTGGACCGCGTGAACGTGCACCCGGGCTCGCACCTGAACCAAATTTCCCCGGAAGCGGCCTGCGACCGCGTGGCCGAAAGCATCAACAAGGTGTTGGCGGAGACGCGGGGCGTGACGGTGGTCATCGAGAACACCGCCGGCCAGGGGGCCTATCTGGGTGCGGACCCGGAGCAACTGGGGCGCATCGTCGCTGGGGTGGAGGACAAGACGCGCATCGGCATCTGCCTGGACACGGCGCATGCCTATGGGGCCGGATTTGACTTGGCCTCCGAGGCCGGCCTGCAGGACTTCTTTGAGCGGGTGGACAAGGCCGTGGGGTTGCGTTACCTGCGCGGTATGCACCTGAACGACTCCAAGGAGCCGTTGGCTTCGCACCACGACCGCCATGAGTCCCTGGGGAAGGGTTATCTGGGTTGGGCGCCCTTCCTGGCGATTGCCCGGGACCCACGCTTTGAGAACATCCCCTTGATTTTGGAGACGCCGGACGACACGCTCTGGCCGGAGGAGACCAAGCGTCTGCTGGACGCGTAAGCTATGTTGGACACGCTGAAAACCACAACGTTGGGCAACGGCATCCAAGTGGTGACGTTGGAAAAGCCGCACTCCGAGGGCGTGCAAATCGCCATCCATGCACGGGTGGGGAGTCGCAACGAGCCCGAGGCGCTGAACGGCGTAAGCCATTTCATTGAGCATATGCTCTTCAAGGGAACGCCCACGCGCACGGCAAAGGCCATCTCGCAGGCCATCGAAGGCCAGGGCGGGACGCTCAACGCCTACACCGACCGCGACTCCACCTGCTACTACGCACGCGTGCCCTACGACAAGACCGACCTGGCGCTGGATGTGCTCGGGGACCTCTTCTACAATGCGACCTTCGACGCGAAGGAGCTTGACCGCGAGCGGCACGTCATCGCCGAAGAGATTCGGATGTACGACGACCAACCCGACTGCGTGGCGATGGAGCGCTTGGCCGCACAACTCTGGTCCGGCCATCCCCTCGGCCGTCCCATCGCAGGGACAGAGCAGAACGTGTTGGAGATGTCGCGCGCGGACATCTTGGCTTACCGCAAGACGCAATACGCTCCCCGCCGCACGGTCTTCGCCTTCGCCGGGCGCGTGACGCACGAGGATTGCGTGGAGAAAGTAACACGTCTCGCCGGGCGTCTGCGCAATCCCCGCACCCTGCGCGAGCCGGAGCCCTTCACGCGAGCCATCCCCCTCGATCCCTTCTCCCTTACCCGTCGCGGCATCCAGCAGACGCAACTGGCCTTCGGTTGGCGCGCACCCGGCATCGCCGACAAAGAGACGCGTCCCGCGATGGCTTTCCTCTCCTGCCTCCTCGGCGAGACGATGATGTCACGGCTCTTCCAAAGCATCCGCGAGCGGCGCGGTCTCTGCTACAGCGTCAGCAGCGACTTGACGCTCTACGCCGACTGCGGTGCCCTCGCCATCACGGCCGGTTGCCACCCGGACAAGGCCCTGCGTTGCGCAAAGGCCATCCTCGCGGAAATCCGCCGCCTCATCGAGAAGCCCGTCGGCGCGGCCGAAATGCGGCGGACCTGCGATTATCTCTGCGGACGTTTCCGTCTGCGCATGGACGGCACGCCCATCGGCTGGGCCGCTAACCGACTCCTCTTCGGCATCAAGCCCGACCCCGAGGCCGTGCTCGCGGAGTATCGCGCCGTGACCGCCGCCGACGTCCAAGCCGTGGCCCACACTCTTCTGCAACCCGGCGCCCTGGCCATGGCCGTGGTGGCGCCGAACAACGCGCGCCACTCCGCCGAGGAGTGGGCCGAAACCCTGGCGTATTGATATGAGCGACCTCCTGCAAATGGCGATTCTCGCGGTGGTGCAAGGCCTCACCGAGTTTCTTCCCGTGAGCTCTTCCGGGCACCTGGCGTTGGGCAAGGCCATCTTGGGCTTTGACGCGCTCGAGGGGCTGGGTGTAGAGGTGCTCCTCCACGGCGGCACGGTGGTGGCCGTGTTGCTCTACTACCGCCGCTTTATCGCGGAGACCTGCATGGGCCTCTGGCGGCGCGAGGCAGAGGCCTGGCGTTTCGCTTTGGCGGTGCTGATTTCAATGATTCCCGCCGTCACGCTTGGGCTTCTCTTTGAAGACGAACTGGAATGGGCGGCGACAAGTCCGCTCTTCGTCTGCGGCGCGCTCTGCTTCACGGGATGTCTGCTCCTGGCGACGCGCCTGTGGGGGCGCGACGCGCTCAATCGCGAGGTCTCGCCCCTGCGTGCCTTCCTGATGGGCGTGGCCCAGGCGGTGGCCATGCTCCCGGGCGTCTCGCGCAGTGGCAGCACCATCGCCATGTCGCGTTTCCTGGGCATTGGCACGGACAAGGCCGCGGCCTTCTCTTTCCTCATGGTGGTGCCGGTGATCATCGGCGGCAACGGACTTTACCTCTTCCGCGCCCTGGCCAATCCCGACGAGCCCAGCCCCTTTGCGGGGATGACGTGGTCCATGGGTTTGGTTGGCTTCGGCCTCTCGGCCATCGTGGGCTACCTCAGCGTGGCCTGGATGGTCAAACTCCTCGGTCGTCACGGCTTCTGGCGTTTCGGCTTCTACTGCCTGGTCGTTGGCTTAGGTGGCGGGGCTTACCTTCTCTTGCGTTGAGATGGACACGCTTTCCGAGCAAGCGATCGAAAAGGCCTGGCGCGACACCCACAAGCGCCTGACCGCGCTCGACCAAGGCTGGGACAAGCCCCGCTTCCGCGAGGCCGCCGTCAAAGACCTCGCCCGTTTCCTTCGCGAACGTTGCGCCGACGTGCCGCATCTGGCCGACTTGGCCCGACTCTGCCGCCCCGGTATGACGCGCCAAGACCTCTTTGCGCTTTTCGCGCCCTGCGAGCGTTTCCTCAAGCGCGTCAAAGTGACGGACATCGAAATCCTCTCCACCGACCGCGCCCCCCTCGCCGATCCCGCCCCGCGCCTCCCCCTCACCGTCATCGCAGACAACTTCCGTTCCGCCATCAACGTGGGCACGCTCTTCCGTGTCTGCGACTGCTTCGGCGTGGCCGAGGCCGTCCTCTGCGGCTACACCCCCGCGCCCGACGACGGCCGCGCCAAGTCCGCCGCACTCGGCGCCGAAGACTGGGTCCCCTGGCGTCGCGAGGCGCACACCCTCGACGCCGTCCGCGCCCTTCAAGCCCAAGGTCGCAAAGTCATCGCCCTGGAGACCGTGCCGGACGCCCCTACCCTCGAGGACTGGCATTGGGACTTTCCCTGCGCCATTGCCCTCGGCAGCGAGCGTTTCGGACTGGACCCGGACGTTGTGCGCGCCTGCGACGCCGTAATGCGCATCCCGATGTACGGGCGCAAGAACTCTCTCAATGTGGTCATGGCCTTCACCCTCGTGGCCCACGCCGCCCGGGTGGCCTACGAAAGGGGCGACAATGACCGAAACGCCTAAATCCCTCCGCCTCACCATCGCCCTCGTCGGCCGTGCCAACGTCGGCAAATCCTCCCTGCTCAACCGAATCGCGGGCCAAGACGTCGCCATCGTCTCCCCCCAGGCCGGCACCACCACCGACGTGGTGGAAAAGACGATGGAGCTCCTCCCCTTCGGCCCCATCCTCTGGCTCGACACCGGCGGCTGGGACGACCCCACCACCCTCGGCCCCGCCCGTCGCGCCCGCACCGAGCAGGCCATCGCCCGTGCCGACCTCGTCCTCGGCGTTGTCGCCGACGACGGTCAGCCCCCGGACCCCGACCTCTTGGCCTTGGCCCGCGAAACGCGCAAACCCCTTCTCATCGTGGTGACGCAGACCGACCGCCACGTTCCTTCCGAAGCCTTCCTCGAGACCCTCCGCGAGACCGGCGCGGCCACCCTCGTCGCGTCTCCCGACCGCGACACCTTCCTCAACGCGCTCAAGCCCGCGCTCTCCCGTCTCCTCCCGCGCAATGCCAAGGCCGCCCCGGCCCCTCTCGATGGGATCGTCCCGCCCGGCGGCACTGTCCTACAGATCATCCCCATCGACTCCCAAGCGCCCAAAGGCCGCATCATCCTCCCGCAGGTCAACGTCCTGCGCAATGCCCTCGACCGCGACTGCCTCTCCGTCGTCGTCACCGAGCGCCGTATCCGCGAGGCCGCCGAGCGCCTCCGCCCCGACCTCGCCGTCTGCGACTCCCAGGTTGTCCGCCGCATGGTCGCCGAGCTCCCGCCGGACGTCCCTTGCACCACCTACTCCATCCTCATGGCACGCCTCAAAGGCGACCTGCCCGCCCTCGCCAAAGGCGCCCGCGCCATCCGCACCCTCCGCGATGGCGACACCGTTCTCATCGCCGAGGCCTGCACCCACCATGCCGCAGACGAAGACATCGGTCGCGTCAAGATTCCCGCTTGGATTCGCGAGCGCACCGGCAAGGATCTCTCCTTCGAGGTCGCCTCCGGCAAGGACTTCCCCAAAGACCTCTCGCGCTACGCCCTCATCATCCACTGCGGTGGATGCATGATCAACCGCGCCTTCATGTGCTGGCGCATCGACCAAGCACAGGCCGCGCAAGTCCCCATCACCAACTACGGCGTCGCCATCGCCGAGACCCAGGGCGTGCTCGACCGTGTCCTCGCCCCCTTCGGAATCGCGCCGTGAAGCCCAGTCCCGCGGACCATCCCAATCTGCCCCACGACACCACGTGGATGGCATGGGGTGACCTCGCCCTGCTCGATGCCCCGCGCCTGGAACCCGTCATCCTCTCTCGCAGTCTCACCCCGCAGGCCCTGGCCGACCGCCTTGCCGAGCTGGAAACCGCCGTGCGCGAAGGCGCCGTTCTGGTGGGCGGCTTCATCTCCCATGGTGAGACCGAGGCCGCCAAGCGCCTGGCACGCCTGCCCGAGTTGCGCCTCGTGCGCCTGCTTCCCTACCCGATGGCCCTCTGCCATCCCGGCGCCGGCGCCCTGCGGCGTATCGAGGAAGGCCATACGCTGATTCTCTCCGGTTTCCCCGAGGGCGATGGCCGACTGACCCGTTCCGCCTGCGTGCAAGTCAACCGCTGGGTGCTTGCCCTCTGCGGCCAACACGCGGACTCCCCCGCCGAGGCCCTGCACGAAGCCAAACCTACCGAGGACGACCCCGGCGCCATCTTCCTGTGAGGCCCCCGCCATGGAAACAAACGAAACCCTCGAACGCCGCATCATCGAGCTTGAGACCATCGTCACCGAGCAAGACCGACTCTTGGACGCCCTCAACGAGGAAATCCTCCGCCTCAACCGTCTCCACGAGCGCCTTCTGGCGCGTATCGAAGCCCACGAGGCCAAACACGAGGCCGACCTCAACCTCCGTCCCCTCTCCGAAGAGCCTCCGCCGCCTCACTATTAAGCACGGTCAGTTGCTCCTTATTCCCTTTTCAGGCGCGCCAGAGACGCGCCTTTTTATATATCCCCCCCGCTTCCCCCAACGGCACCAAACGCAAAAGAATAAGTGCTTGCGGGAAGACGAAAGATAGGGTAAACTGTGAGTATGGAAAGGCGTTCAAAGCGGAAACCGTTTCGTGTCGCGTGGTTGCTGCTGGCAACGGCGTTGGCAGGGTGTGTCTCGACGCCGGAGTTGGCGCCGGTGGACATGGACGCCCGAGCGCAAGCAGAGACCGTGGTGGAGCGTCTGTCTGATGCCGAAAAGGTGGCGCTGACACATGGCTCCGCAACGATGTATGTGGCGGCCAACCCGCGGCGCGGGATCCCGGAAGAATTCGCCTTCTCTGACGGCCCCCACACCGTCCGGGCGGAATTGACGCGGGCCGACTTCTCCCACCGTTATGCGGCGAACGATTTACGCGATGCCGCGACAGTCTTCCCCGCCCTGTCCGCCCTGGCGGCGACTTGGGACCCGGAGTTGGCCCAACGCTTCGGAGAGGCATTGGGCGAGGAGGCTCGCGCCCGGGGCAAGGACGTCATGCTGGGACCCGGAATAAACCTGGCCCGTACCCCGCTCTGCGGACGCAACTATGAATATCTGGGGGGCGAAGACCCCTGCCTGGCCTCACGCCTGGTCGTCCCGGTGATTCAAGGCATTCAATCCAAAGATGTCGCGGCCTGCGTGAAGCATTTCGCCGTGAACAGTCAGGAATTGAACCGCAACAACGTGGACGCGCGACTAAACATCCGAACGTTGCGCGAACTCTATCTGCCGGCATTCGAGGCAGCTGTCAAAGAGGGCGGCGTGTTGTGCGTGATGAGCGGGTACAACAAACTGAACGGGGTTCACTGCAGCCACAACGGCTGGTTGAACAACTCCGTTTTGAAGGGTGAATGGGGATTCCCAGGACTAGTGGTGACAGACTGGGGGTCTCTGCAAAGTACAATCGCAGGTGCAAACGGTGGGACGGACGTGGAGATGAACGCCGGCCGCGCCATCCGCTATTTCCGCTTGCCATTGCTCTGGGCCGTGCGGTTAAAGAAAGTTCCCCGGGAACGCTTGACCGACATGGCGCGACGCGTGCTCTACGTGCAAGCAAAATTGCATAAGTTAGACAGTGAAAGTCGCGAGGAAGGAAGCATCAACACGCCGGAACACCAAGCGCTGGCGCGAGAAATCGCGGCGGCCTCCGTGACACTCTTGAAGAACGACTGCAACGTGTTGCCGCTGAAGGCAGAAGAAGTGCGAAAAGTCTTGGTGGTGGGCGCCATTGCCAACCAGGGGTTCTGCAGAGAGGGCTGGAGCGCAGAAGGAAAACCGCCCTACGACATCACGTTGCTGGATGGGCTCCGGGAGGCTTTGCCGGGTGTTGAAATTGTCCATGAGCCCTTCCCCGCATTGCCAACCTCATTCACGGCCATCCCGGACAGTTGCCTGCTGACGGAAAACCCGGATGCGCACGCAGACGTCGGCATGACTGACCGTGGGTGGCTCTGGGAGCGATTCGGGAATGACGATTTGGCTGGGGAACCACAATCGACAGGGTTCTCCCGCACGCCGCAATTGACCGCTGCAGAAGCCACTGCAGAGACCTTCTCCGTCCGATGGAAGAGCCGTCTTCGCGCCCCGGAAACAGGGGAATATCTCTTCGGAATAACGGTGGATGATGGATGCCGCCTGTCAATCAACGGTATCACCGTCATTGATGCCTGGCCGGATGGTCCCCGGCGACGCGTCTCGGGAAACATTCGCTTGGAAGCCGGAAAAGAATACGATGTAACACTGGACTACCGCCAAGCTAAAGGAGTGGCGATTTTGGAGTTTGGGTGGCGTTTGCCTTCTGAAAATGGCGCAGGCTACACAGAGCTCGCAGAGGCGGCGAAAACTGCAGATGTGGTTTTGTTGGTGACGGGCAACCGCAAGGGCCATGGACAAGCCTTGGAATGCGAGGCCGGTGATCGCCCGGATTTACGCCTGTTGCCTCAAGATGACGCGACCATCGGTTCACTGTTGGGGGTGAACCCGAAAACCGTGGTGATTGTGCAATCAGGCTCGCCGGTTCAGATGCCCTGGATCGATCGCGCGCACACGCTGTTGCACCACTCCTTCCTGGGCCAAGAAGGTGGCCGGGCACTCGCCGATGTCTTGCTCGGCAAACACGAACCCATGGGCCGACTTGTCCATACTTGGCCGCGGCGGTTGGAGGATTCGCCCGCGCACGCGCTTCACGACTATCATGCGGACGTGGTCTATCACCGTGAAGGCATTCTGATTGGTTACCGCTGGTTCGACGCCAAAGGATTGATTCCGCTCTTCCCCTTTGGTTATGGGCTCTCTTATGCCACCTTTGATTACGGCGTGCCGGAAGTGGAGACCCACGAAGATGGCGTGGAGGTCTCGGTAGACATTGAGAACGTCTCCGACTGCACCGGCACCGCTATCGTGCAGGTCTACGTGGAGCCGCCCGTCTCCGGCGCAGTCTTCCGTGCCCCGCGCCAACTGGCCGCCTTTCAGAAGATAACTTTGGACCCCGGTGAAAGAGAAACCCTAACCTTTGACCTGCCGCACCGCGCCTTCGCCTACTGGGATGAAACCTTGCATGGGTGGCGACACGAGGCCGGCATTTTCACGGTGGCGGTCGGTAACTCCTCGCGCGACCTACCCGTCCGTGCCCCCGTCCCCCTCAAAGCATGGGAGCACCCTATCCGCCCCTCAGGGCAATAGCCGTCACCCAACATCCCCGGACAGTATTAATCGTCCTGTGGCCCTAGCGCGTTGCTTTCAGGGAAACGCTAGAAACGCAAGGGATAGGCACGGTAGTGAGGCGCAACGCGCCGAACGGTGAAGTGCCTAGGCCCTTGCGTTCCCTTCGCGTCTTCGTGGAAAACTTCCCCGGACACGACTGATCGTTTCTTGCCGTTTCGCCACGGTATGGATAGATGTGGTACAATGGTGGAAATCGGAGTGCGAAAGATGGCGTTTGGCATCACAAGAGCAAGTTGGGAAAACGGCAATGCGGTCTGCCTCAGCAAAGGGCGTGCCGGCAATGCGCGTGTTTGGCGCGTAGAGACGCCTGAGGGCGCCTTCGTCATCAAGGATTTCCGCAAAAGCCCTTGGTGGATCCGTTGGACCTGGGGCCGGTGGATGATTGGCCACGAGTATCGCCTCCTCAAGGCGTTGGAAGGCCTGGAAGGCGTGCCGCAAAAGGTCTTCCGCGTGGATGCCTATGCCTTTGGCATGGAGTTCTTGGAGGGCATCTCTTTGGGCGACCGCAACCAACGATGGGACGAATTGGGCGTTGGACATTTGCCCACCTCGTTTTTCTTCAAGTTGGAGCGCCTGGTGTGCGCCATGCATCGCCGTGGCGTGGCCCATTTGGACACGCGCAACGCAAAGAACGTGATGGTATTGCCCGGGGATAAGCCTGCGTTGGTGGACTTTCAATCCGGCGTGCGCATCCAAAAATGGTTCCCGCGTTGGGTGAAGCGCCTGCTCTGGGTCTCGGACCTCTCCTCAGTCTATAAGCACTATTACCGCCATTACCACGATGGCAAGGATGGCTTTATGGATGGTCCAAACGGTTTCCCCGAAAGCCGCGCGCGCATCTTCCTGGGAATGTTGAAGCTCCGTAAGCTCTGGGTCTTCCGTGGTTACTCCTTTATCTCCACGCACAAGCAGAAACCCTACGAGACGGCGTTGATGAAACGCTATGCCACAAAGGGAGGGACGAAGACATGCTGACGATTTATCAGTGGGTGGACGGCAGCCTCCGCGAGGTGGTCACGCCGGATGGGCCCTGCTGGATTAATCTGGCCGACCCTTCTTCCGAGGAAATCCTCCGCGTACAAACCCTCACGGGCGTCTCGCGCGAATTCCTTTCCGACCCGCTCGACCGAGACGAACGGCCGCGTCTCGATGTGGATGATGACGGCACGGTGCTCATCGTCGTCCATGTGCCTTACCATGAGCCGAACGAGAACCTGCACCCCTTCAACACCCTGCCGTTGGGCGTGGTGCACACCTCCAACGCCGTCATCACCGTCTGTAACCGCCCCACCCCAATCGCGGCCTCCTTCCTTGACCAAATCCGCCGCGTCTGCCCGCCTGAGCAGAAGTTCCGTTTCACCTTCCACCTGCTCTGGCATGCGGCCATCCTCTATCTGCGTTACCTGCGCGACATCCGCCAGCGCGCCGACCTCGTTGAGCAAGAGTTGCACGAGTCCATCTCCAACGAAGGCTTGATGCGCTTGCTCAACATCGAGAAGTCGTTGGTCTACTTCACCACCTCGCTGAAGGCCGACGACATCCTCCTCTCGCGAATCCGCACCACCCGCCAGCTCGACATCGACGAGGACGACCTGGACGTGCTCGAGGATGTCCGCGTCGAATACCAGCAGGCCCTGGAAATGGCCTCCATTCACAGCAACATTTTGACGGGCACCTTGGACGCCTTCGCCTCCATCATCAGCAACAACCTGAACAACGTCATGAAGTTCCTCACCTCCATGACCATTGTGCTCACGGTGCCCATGTTGTTGGCCTCCATCTTCGGCATGAACACCTGGCTACCCTTCCGCCAAGGGCCATGGGGCTTCGCGGCCATCGTGGGCATCGCCATCCTGCTGGTGCTCATCACCGTCATCTTCTTCTCCAGAAAACGGTTCTTCTGAAGATGCACGCAGGCTAGTCGTGGTGCGCCACCCATTTGTCAAAGGAATACCGAAACCATGAGAACGATTGTTTTGCTCATCGTGACGTTGGTTACGCCCTGCTTCGCCCAAGCGGTCACCCGCGTGGCCTGCATCGGAGACTCCATCACCTATGGGACGGGCCTCTCCAACCGCGCAACACAGGCCTATCCCGCCCGCCTTCAGGCGCTCTTGGGCGAGGATTATGAGGTGCGCAACTTTGGCAATCCCGGTCGCGGCATCTACCTTCACACCCGGCGAGGCAACACGATGCGTGGCTTCCGCCACATGCCGGAGCATCGCGCCGCGCTGGCATGGCAACCCGACATCGTGATTTGCAACCTTGGCATCAACGATTGCGGCGCCTTCCTGAAAACCGAGGACGAGCGCCCCGGCACCTTCCAGAACGAGTACCTCGCGCTCCTGAACGACTACGCCGCGCTCCCCACCAAGCCCAAACTCTACGTCTGGGGGAAGCTCGCCCCGCTCGCGCCGGGACAGACCTTCTACCGCAGCCCGGAGCCCTTCCTCATGCAGGCCGAGATCGCGGCGGCCGCCCGCCGCGCCAACGCCACGACCATCGACATGGAGACGCCCCTCCTGCCCTTGCTCCTCAAGCACTTCCCTGACCACATCCATCCCGACGCCGAGGCCTCCGCGGTCATCGCGGAGACCGTCGCCAAGGCCCTCGCGCCCGCGCCGGAGCCGCCCGCCGCCACCGCCGCCCGCCCCGCCAACCACACCGGCTGGGCCACGCCTTGGCCCGCCGCGCCCGTCGCCATCCCCGCCGACATCGCCGGCCGGTGCGAAACCTGGGTCTGCGCCGGCCAATCCAACATGTTCTGGACGCTCGGCCGCTGCGCCGGGGCCGACACGGAGGCCGCCGCCACCGCCAAGCACGACATCCGCCTCTGGGACTTCGTCACCGGCCAGTGGCGCCGCATCACCCCCGCCAACGCCAAGGAATGGAGCGCCTTGGCCGTCTCCTTCGCCATTCGCCGAGCCGAAGCCACGGGTAAACCCATCGCCCTCCTCTTGGTCGATGTCGGCGGAGCCCCCGCCGAAGCCTTCCTTCCTGCCTCCGTCATGGCGAGCGTGGATGCCAACGGCAAGCCGCGTTATCCTTGGCTCCTGCGAATCCTCACCAACCGAAAACCCCTCGAACAAAACGAGGACTTCCCGGAATCCTGGGTCAAAACCGTCTATGCCGACCGCCAAGATTGCGAGAGCAGAGGATGGCGTGTGGGCGTGCTGTGGGATTTGGGCCTTGCGCGTCTGCTCGGGCTTCCGCTCACCGGCGTGCTATGGTATCAAGGCGAATCCAACGCCTCGACCGCGCTCGGCGGCCAAGCGGAAAAACCGCTCCCTGAGCCATATATGGAGGAGACCATCCGCGCCACCGTGGAGACGTTGCAAGGCATCGCCGGCGACAAGGCCCCCGTGCTGATGGTGGGTTTGCCCGTCATGAATCGCCCCTGGGCCCCCTACCGTGCGCTCCAGAAGAAAGTCTGCGATGAGACCGGAACCATCTACCTCGACACCTTCTCACGCGGCTTGGGCACCCCCGACAACGTCCACCCGCCGGAAAAGCGCCCCTTTGCGGAACTGGCCTCCGAGGCCGCGACCTCCGCGCTGAAGGCTGTGAACCAAGCGCACGAACACTGAACGCAGGATGCGATGAACAGCCAGGCAAGCGAGACCAATCAACAGGGCGGGCATCTCACCACCCTCGTCGAACGTGCCGAGCCCTACGCGGCACTTTTGCGCCGCGCCCATCTGCTTGCGGAACCGGAGGCCCCCACCGAGTTGCGCCTCCAAGCACTCTGGCAAAGTCCCACGCGCCCAAAAGACCTCGCCCTCCTGGATGGCACACCGGTCGAAGTGTTGGATCCTGGCCACTGGAACCGTACGGCCGGGCCGGACTTCCGCGATGCCTTGCTTTCCATCGGGGGTGCCCTTCGCCGCGGCGATGTGGAGCTCCATCTGCGCCCCGCCGATTGGGACGTGCACGGCCACGCCGCCGACCCGGCCTATGCGGGCGTCATCCTCCATGTCACCTGGCTGCCAGGGCCGCCCGCAAAGACACTTCCTGCGGCCGTTCCGACTCTCGCGCTCGCCCCCTTCGCCGAACGCCAGGGCAAATCCATCGACTTCACGGCCCTCCCCACTCCGCAGGCAGACAATGTAGACCCGCGGCCTTGTCGTCTGCGCCTGGAAGGCGAACCTGGGGGATTGGACCGCTTGCTCGTGTCCGCCGGGGCCTATCGTCTCCTCGTTAAGAGCCGCGCCTTTTCTGAGGCCCTTCGCGCCGGAGATCCCTTCCAAGCCTTTTATGAAGCCCTTCTGGGTGCGATGGGTTATCGTCGCAACGTCGCGCCCTTTCGGCGTCTGGCGCAGGAGATTCCCTTTGCGCGATTGCAACAACTTCCCTCCTTGCGGCGCTTCGCCATCCTCGCCGGCGTCTCCGGTTTACTGAAAGAAGAACGTCGCGACCTCTGGGACCTCTGGTGGGACAGCGGTTTTCCCCCATCGCTTCGCCCCTACGAATGGGACTTCCGCGCGCTTCGTCCGCAAAACCATCCCTTCCGTCGCCTGGCTGGTGCCGTCGGCGTGCTCCATCGCATCGACCGACTGCTCGACCTTTCGCTGGGAAACCTGCCGGAAGCACTCGTTGAAGCCTCAACGTTGCTCTGCGAACCGCTCGCGCTCAAGGGTGCCCTCATCGGCGCGAACCGCGCTCACGCCATCGTCACCAACCTCTTTGTGCCCTACCGCCTAGCTCTGGGAACGCTCTCCGCGTCCTCCCTCGATGCACTCCCCGGGGAAGACATCTCCCAGCCCATGCGCGAAGCCTGGCTCCGTCTCTCCGGCTCCCTCCGCGACCTTCCCAAAGGTGGTCTCCACCAACAGGGACTCCTCCAAATCCACGCTGACTTCTGCGCCAACCCGGCCCTCTCCTGCCAGACCTGCCCCCTTGCAGACGCTTAAGGATTGAGGAGAGTCGACTTTACACACAAAAAGCCCTCGGTGACAACACTCGAGGGCTTTTTGTTTTGCGGCTCACAACGTGGCAATAGGAACGGGGTCGCCGCCAGAGAGACGGGAGGCCTCTGCGGCGAAAGCCATGGCGTGGGCTTGGATGCTCTCGTGGAAACGGTCCGGATAGAGGCTCGGCGGCAAGGTGCGAAGGGTCCACACCCAGTCATGAAGCAACCCGCCGTTACCCATCACATAACCGCTCTCATGGGTTGCGCCGCCGGCCTCAAGCGCGGCATCCCAATGGATATGCGAGCGGTCGGAGAAACGGTAAATGTCCAATGTACGGGCATTGCCGATGATTTCACCGTTAGTCAAAAAGATACGGGTCTCACGGTCACGGCCCCACGTGTAGCTCTCCATGCAATGCTGAGCAGTCACGCCGCCTTCGAAGAGCAAGGTCACGATTTGGTGGTCGACGGCATCGTTATCGCACGCGTAGACACACCGCCCATAGGGACCTTCTCGCAACTCGGTCTCAATGCCGGCTGGTGTGGCGTCGTGCATGGCGTAAAGCAGGTCGCGCCCCTCGCGCAACAACTTGATGGCGGAATAGGGGCAATTACGTTCAATGGCGGCGGGGCAATCGAGACAACGCGAAGCGGCCCCGGTCGGCGCACATTCCGGACGGAAATGGTTGAGTCCGCCGAAAGACTGCGCGGAGACGCACCGTTTGCCGACCCACCACGCAAAGAGATCAAAGTCATGACTGCACTTCTGCACAATCATCGGCGTGGTCTTGGAGGTCTGCCCAAAAGAACCCCGGCAAAAGGCGTGCGCGGCCTTACGATAGCCCACCGGCTCCAGATGACGAATACTCACCAAGCGCCCCAGTTCCCCGCCATGGATGAGTTCGGCAATCTTCTCATAGTAAGGCGTGAAACGCAGGATATGCCCCACCTGCACCAAGCGGCCGCTTTCACGCACTGCCGCGTCAAGGCTCACACACTCTTCCCACGTCGCACCAACGGGTTTCTCTAGCAAGAGATGCAACCTCCGGGCGAGAGCCGCCTCCGCCGCCGGAAAATGCAACCGGTCCGGCAAGGCCACGATGGCAGCCTCCAGGCCTGGCACTTCGAGCGCCTGCCGCCAATCCTCAAAGACCGTCTCCGGAAGCAGATTCAGTCGTGTCGCCCACTGCGCACGCAACGCGGGATTCGGCTCGGCAATGGCCACCACGCGCAAATCATCGGGATGCTCCAACGCCCACTGGGCGTAGACACCGCCACGATAACCCATTCCGAGAATCGCGACGGAAAAGGGTTCCCGATGACGCACGGAGTATTCGCACCCGCAATAAATCTGCCGATAAAGACCTAGTTCCGCCGCCCGACGATTAGAGTCCAAGAAGCCGTTTTTCTTCTTGAAATCATAGGGTACGAAGGCCTCGCCACCCACCTCGCGCCCGATGGCGTGAAGCAACGCGCTGCGTTTGTGCGGGGAAACCGTGAGACTGGTGGTGAAAGCCTCGCACCCCAATTCCCGCATCCGGGCCGCAACCCGCGCCAACGAAAAACGGAAACACCGCGCACACCGCGCCCCACCCTCCTTGCAATCCTCAAAACCCTCCGCCACAGCCTCACGCCAGGCCTCGTGGTCTGGCGTATCCTCCACTAAGGGGATGCCCTCGGCCTGGGCCAACTGTTCCGCCGCAGCCTTGCGGCGGAGATACTCTTCGTGCGGATAAATGTTCGGATTGAAGAAGAAGAGGGTCGGTTCCCAACCATCCTCCTTGAGCACACGCACACAATGCGATGCGCAGACACCGCAACACGTGTGCAGGAGGATTTTACCCTTCATTTCCGGCTAGGAGAGCCCCGACGTCTCGCGTCAAAGGCGCTTGAACGCGTCAAGCTCAAGCTCAAAGAGCAGGTCGTCGCGGCAAACGTCGGCGATAATCTCTTGGGCGAAGTCCGCCGGCAGCCCGTTTTCGGCGAGCCACTTCTGCCAAATCGGGCGATACTCGGGGCGCTTGATATAGGCGATGGCACGGGTGGCGTGCTGGAGCCCCATCTGGCGCGTTCCGAGGATGGCCTTGACGACCTCCATTGTGAGGGCTATCTGCTTCTCCGGATCGCCGACATAGGCAGTCTCACCGCCGTAAGCAATGCTAGCCGTGCCGGAAATGAAGACGATGCACCCCTCGGGCGTCACGATTTCCGCCGCGCGGCTAAAACTGCTGCGGTAGTCCAACGCCGAGCACTGAAGCGGAGATTCAAGCATGGCGCGGGTGACCGTAGACCCCAACTTCGGGCGCATGGCGATGGCGGCCGTGATGATGGCCGAGCCGGTGACGTTGGCGCTGCCGATGCCCGTGCTGGCAGGGACGAATCCACCAAAGATACCGCGGCTCTCGAAGAAGGCGTCGCGCACCCGGTTGAGCTCGTCATACCACTCCAACAGCTTGTCCATGTAAAGCCACGTGCGTACGACATCGTGGAAGGTGAAGCCTTGCTTCTTTAGGATGGACTCGATGTTCTCGAAGGCCGAAGCCGCTTGATTCGCGCGCGGGGCCGTGGGATCGCTCGGCCCCACACCCGCCAGCATCACGAATTCCGCTTGGTCATCCTCGAAACGGGAACCAACGAGTTGCCCCTCATAAAAGATGGGCTCGACGGTGCCCTTGGAGACGAAGAGACGTTGCGCCACGGCGGGGCATCCCCCGGCGTTGGGATTGCAGAGCCAAAGCGCCGGGACCTCACCCGTCTGCGCGGCGGCAAGAGCATCGGGCGTGCCCCATCCGCATCGGGCGATCTCGATACCACGCCCGGGGGCTTCAAGCGTGGGCCAGAGGGTTCCGTTGAGATTCGTCAGCATGGCGAGGCGTTCCTTCCGTCACAGAGAGAGAATGTAGAGCTCCAGGTCCTTGAGTTCCTGCTCGGTGAGATCATTGGTGACACCGTGCTGGTCGGCCTTGTTCCAATCCTTAAGGACGGCGAGCATGGAGGCCGCGCGGCCGTCATAAAGGTAAGGAGCGGTACGCCACACCTCATTGAGCGTCGGCACATCGAAGGTCTGCCCCAGTTCCTCGCCCGTACCCAGGCCAAGGTCGTAGATCTTGGACTTCGAGCCGTCCTCGGGGTCGACCGCGGCGGTGAAGTAGTGGTCAGGCATGTGGCAGCTGGCGCAGTCGGCCTTGTTGGGGTCCATGAAGATGGCCTTGCCACGCTCGATGGCCGCCTTGTTCTCCTCGCGGGCGTAGGGCGAGACGACGGGCTTCATGGCCATCACGTAGGCATCGACGCACTTGGCGTCCTCTTCCACGGCATCATAGAACTGGATGTGGTGGAAGCCCGCGCGGTTGCAGTGGAACATATCCTTGCGGATGCCGGTGATCATCGTGGGCGGCGTCCAACGGGAGAGGTAGAGGCTCTTGGTCTGCTTGGGATTGCCGATACCATCGTTCATCAAGTCCCAGTTCAGACCGTCCACGCGGCCATCGGGGTGACAAGAGGCGCAGCTCTGCCACAGCTGGAAGCACTTGGTGCCATCGTTGAAAAGCATCTCGCCGCGCAGGACGGGATCCTTCGAGAGGTCAATCAGCTCCCCGTTCAGAGGAATGGTCGTGGGCTTGACCACGCGGTCGGTGAAGGGGATTTCCACCAGCGCGTCCGCGAAGTAGCACACCACGTAGGCCTTGTCGTTGGTGGCGACGATGCCGCGAGGGCCATCGGGCGTCACCGAGACGCGGAAGCGGATGCCGGAGAGGAAGGAGAGGTCGTTGTGCACATCGGCGGCGGAGAGCGTCACCTCGGTCACCTTGATACCGGCGGCGGCCTTGTCTAGGCGCTCGTGCATCTTGGCGCGGTCGATGACGTTCACATCGCGCGAGCCCGCATGGGCCACCACCAACCATTTACCATCGGGAGAGACGCTGACGCCCCAAGGATTGGCCGCGCCCAGGTCCACGTCATCGAGCAACACGGTGTTCACATACTTGCCCGTCTCGCCATTGAAGACCGAGAGGGCTGCGGTGTTCATCCAGCCGCGCTCCAACTGCGTGGTGGGGAGTTGGTAACGCGCCTGCGTGTGCGTCAGATAAATGAACTTGCCGTCGGGTGAGGCCGTGACAGCGCGCACGCCCGTCGAACCGTCAGGCAGGTGGATGTTGTCGATCACCTTGAAGGTCTCGGTGTCCACCACCGTGACCTTCGCGGCCACATAGCCCACCGGCTCGGCCGCATCGGTCGGAAGCAGGTTGATGACGAAGAGCAACTTGCCGTCCTTGCCCAGCGCGCAACCATTCGCCTCGCGCAACGCCGGCGCCGTCGCCAGAAGCTTCAGCGTCTTGGCATCGTACTTCTGCACGTTGTTGTCGAAACGGTTGCAGACGTAGACGTACTTTCCGTCCGGTGAGACGGTCGGCGTCATCGGGCAGTTGCCCGTCACCACGGAATCGCCGGCCTTATTGAAGAGACGTCCTTCATTGCCGTTGTCCGCGGTATAAAAGAGGTCCGAGCCATCCGGAGACATGGTCGCACCCGTCACCTGCAGGGTCGGGTTGTCTCCCAAGCCAAAGGTCCACCACGGCGCGATGTCGGCATCATACGATGCCAACTCCTTGCCGGAAAAGTCGCGAATGGAGACCTTGCCAGCCCCCTTCTCACCAATGATCAACGCCTTCCCATCCGGGGTCAGGGAGATCGTTTCGGGCAACAGATACTCGGCTTGGAGCAACGAGGCCATCCCAAGCGCGCACGCAAACGTCAACAAACGCTTCATCGCGAATCCTCCAACGGCTTTCATGACGATAGTCTAGCACATCCATGCCATAAAACTCAACATTCCTTTCGCTTTTCTTCTCGCAGTACGGTTGTATACACCCCATTAAATTCACCTGTGATCTCCTCCGGGCAATCCGGACAATGGGTACCGTCTTCCCTGCCTCTGCCACGCTCCGTCCAAGCCCCCAGAGTGGGTGCTCACGGACCACTATAGGGTCTCGCCTTGGACCACTATAGGGTCTCGACCCCGACCCTTATAGGGTCTCACCTCCGACCCCTATAGGGTCTCCGAGCCCCCCCCCTTAGGAGGATGTCCCAATAGCCTTCCCGGATTCTCTCTGCACCACACCCCTTCAAGTGGAATAAACCCTGTTGGCATAATACAAAAAGTCTGCAGAGCCATACGGCGTCTGCAGACTTCTCATCTTTAAGCAAAGGGAATTTCGGAATAGCGCCTTGGGCAGGAACTCAAGCCCGACGGAGTCTGTCGGCAATGACGGCGGGGAGGGCGACGGCGGCGGTGTCGGTGCGCAAGGGGCGCGGGCCCAACGAGATGGGCACAAAGCCATGGGTCGCAAAGTCCGCGTTCTCGGCCTCGCTCCAACCGCCGTCCGGACCGATGGCAATGATGGGCGGCGCGGCACGGTCGAGCGCAGGGGCCGGCGCACCTTCGGGCGCGGGGTTCGCGATGAGGCGCGAGCCCGCCGTGGGAAGCGCGTCCCACAGGTCACGCAGTTTCGGGAAGAGACGCACACGCGGCACGGCCGTGGTCTTGCCCTGCATGAGGCCTTCCAAAAGGACGGGGCGGTACTCCTCCTCACGGAGCAGGTGCATATTGAAGTAGCTCTTCTCCACCTTCGCCGCGCCGACCAAAAAGAGGTCACGCACGCCAAGCGTGGCACTCTGGAAGAGAATTCGCCGCAATTGACGCGGCCGCGTCAAGGCCAGAACCAAGTCATACCACGGCGGCTGGGCCTCGCCTTCCGGCGAAAAATCCACCGTCACGCCGTCCTCCCCCACTCCAACGACAGTGAGCGTACCGATGGGACCGTCCGTCACCCCTGCTTGGAAGCGGTCGCCGGGCTCGGCATGAAGCACGGTACGCAGGTGGTTGGCGCGCACATCGGTCAGCGTGCACCGACCGGACGCGATTTCCTCGGGGGCAAGCAGAATCAAGTTCATTCGAGGTTGGCCAGATCGTTGCCGAGCAACGCGAGGTCGATGGTGCCTTGATAGACCTCTTTGACGGGACCGGTCAGCGTGAGACCGGTGCAATGGTTCGCGCGCCAATCGGCATCGACCGTCAGAATGAAGCCGCCACCCGTCCGAACGGCCATCGGCAAGGTGCCGGCGTGGGCCTCGACGGCAGTGACGGCGGCGGCCACCGCACCCGTGCCGCAGGCGCCGCTCTCGGCCTCCACGCCACGCTCATACGTGCGAATGGCAAGGTGATCGGCATCGCGCTGGGCCACAAAGTCGACGTTTACCCCCTCGGGCGCGAAGGCCGGGTGTAGACGGATAGACCGTCCCAATCCCACCACGTCCACGCCATCCAGCGAGTCCATGCGGATGACAAAGTGCGGCACGCCGGTGTTGATGTAGTCCCCCTCCACGGCACGGCCGTCCACATGGATGACCATCCCATAACTGCGCGCGGTCGCCTCCGGCATCCACACCTTCACATTGCAGGCATCTTGAATTTCCGCATCAAGCAACCCACACGAAGTCTCCATCGTCATGGAGCGCGGAGCCGCGCCGATTTTGTGGGCGAACCAGGCCGCACACCGCGCGCCGTTGCCGCACATGTCCACCTCGGTCCCGTCCGGATTGAGGAAACGCATCCGGAAGTCCGCACGATTGGATTGCTGAATCAGGATGATACCCTCGCAGCCGACGCCCGTGCGCCGCGCCGCCAGCAAGCTCATCAGCACGTAGTCTTGCCAGGGCACCGTCCCCTCGCGGTCGTCGATCATCACGAAATCGTTCGCTGCGCCATGCATCTTGGTGAAGTGTAAAATCATCGTTCTCCTCCTCACTTGCGGAGCGCCAATCGAATCAAGTCCTGCACCGAGGCCTTCGGGTCCTTTTCATAGGCCGCCTGGGCCATGGCCCGCGCGTCCTCGGCTTTGTTGCCCAACGCAACCAACGACAGGATGGCATCGCGCAAGGCGGGCGGCGCCTCTTCGGCCTCGCCGCCGCGCCCTGCCAAGGCTTCCAACGGATCCACCTTATCCTTCAGCTCCACGATGATGCGCTCGGCCGTCTTTTTGCCCACGCCGGAGATGGAGGAAAGGCGACGCACATCCCCCTCCGCGATGGCCGCGGCCAACTCGCGCGGGGTGAGCCCGCTGAGCACGGCCAACGCCAGCTTCGGTCCGATGCCGGTGATGCCCAGCAGCGACTGAAAGAACTGCCGTTCCCGCGCCGTGGCGAAACCGAAGAGCGCCTCGTCATCCTCGCGGATCTGATGGAAAATCTTCAGCGTCACCGCCTCGCCGGTCGCCGGCAGACGGTCGAAGGTCGAGAGCGGCACCGTCACGCCATAGCCCACCCCGCCGCAATCGATGACGATTCCGGCCGGTGCCTTCTCCGCCAATGTCCCGCGCAGTTGCGTGATGTAACCCATGGCCCTGCCTCAGTCGCTGTTGCGCATGCCGTACTTACGGATCAACCGTTGCAGATAGGCCCGCTCGATGCCCGCGGAACGCGCCGATTGCGAGATGTTCTGCGCATTGCGCGCCAACAAATCGCTCAGGTACTTCCGCTCGAACTCCTCGATGAGGGCATTCTTCATGTCCTTGAAGGGTCTGTCCGCGGAGACTTGGAAGGCCTGGTTCTCGACCTCTTCCTCCGGCTCAAACTGGCCCTGCCCCTGCAGGAACGCGCCCAAGTCCGCCGGAATCCGTCCCAACGCCTCCAGTCGTTCCACGAGCGACCGCAATTCTCGGATGTTCCCGGGCCAGTTGTAGCGACGCAGGAAAGCCAACGTCGAGGGCTGCTCGCACCACGCCCGCAACGACTCGCTCACCTTCAGCCGCTCCGCGATGGAGCGCAACAGCAGAGGGATGTCGTCCCGGCGCCGACGCAACGCCGGCATCTCAATCACGATCACCGCCAACGCATAATACAGCGGTTGGTAGAAGGAACCCGCCCGGGCCAAATCGCCCAGGTTCTCCTTTGCCGCCGCGATGAAACGCACATCCTTGCGCGTCTCCACCGCTCGCAGGAGCAACGGCTGCACGTCCGCCGGCATCCGCGCCAACGAATCCACGAAGAGCGTTCCCCCGCTCGCCAGCTCCAACGCGCCCTTGGTCTGACCATCGCCGAAGAGTTCCCGCTTCGCGGTCTCCAGTGAGTCGAAACCATTGCAGTCCAAGACGATGAAGGGCTTGTCGGCGCGGTCGGATTCCTCGTGGATGTCCCCCGCCAGTTCTTCCTTGCCCGTCCCGGATTCACCGAAGATGAGCACCGGGCTGTCGCTCGCCGCAGCCTGCTCGGCCAAGAGGAAGACATGCTTCATCAGCGGCGTCCGCCCGATGCTGTGGCCGAACTGCTCGCGCGCACTCATGGTCAGCTCCGGACGGTCTTGCACCGAAGGCACCACCAGGCGCGTCCGCCCCAACTGCACCTCCGTGTTCGGCGCCAGCTTCGCGGACGACACTTTCACGCCCTCGATGCTCGTCCCGTTTGTCGAGCCGAGGTCGTTGATGGTCAGCGTCCCTCGCTCGTCGCAAACGATCTCGCAATGACGGCGCGACACCGTCGGATCCGCGATGGAGAGGTCGTTCGACAGACCGGAACCGATGGTGTAGGGGAACTTCGAGATCACATATTCCCGCCCCTCCAACGGCCCCGCCGTCACCAGCAAACGCGGTTTCTGCCCCGCCCCGCCCGAAGGCGCCACGGTAGGCAACACAATGGTACGCGATTCAGAATCCTTGCTCATATAGGCGCTCGCTCCAAATTCCAACGCCGTTCATGATACCACATCCATCCCACCCCTGAAAACCCTCCCCACCCCATCGCCGTCGACCATGCCTACTGGACGCGCCCCCGTCCCTTCGATTCAGAGAATGCGAATCAAAGGCCAAGGGAACGAGCCCTGCCCATCGAAGTTGAGGAGGCCCACTTGCACGCCGGAGCCCTCCTTCGCGACATTGAAGAGACCGAACTGCACGCCATTGAGACGTGCAACCGAATTGTACGCGCCCACTTGTGCCCCTTGCACTTCCTGCGCGAAATTGAGGCAGGCGAGTTGCCCACCGACAAGGGTGCCCGAACAGGTGTTGGCCACGAGCGCCGTCTCCGCGCCGACCAAACCGCATTCCGAAAAGTCCACCAGGAAGTTCGCCAACAACGCCCCACGCCATCCATAACCACCCACGCCGGCATTGACCAACCCCGCCACGCTGACGCCGGTCGTCGGCCCGGAAAACCCGGCCAACGCAGTGCATTGAAGGCCAAACACCGCCCGGTTCCCTCCCAACACCGAAACGTCAAAACCACGAACAACCGAGGTTGGCACAGAGATAAGCCGCATGCAGACACCGTCCACCCTCGCGGTCTGGGTCTCCAAACAGACGCCGCAGAGGGAAAGTCCCGTGAGCGCATAGTCCGGGATTGGCTCGCCGGAAGCGGCCTTCTCTCTCGTGTCGATCGCCATTGCCTCCAGACCGATGCGCCGATCCCATCGTTCGCCCCAGCCCGTCTGAACACCTCCTGCCTCGACAACGGGCGCCAAACGCACGCATCCGGCGAGACTTATGCCAACCAAGACAAGCAGTACGCGTAAGACTAAACGCGCACAATAACGATTCATAAACTGTCCAAAGTGCGGCGATTCCGTTGCGCACGCAAACCCAAACCTCATTCGCCTCTTTGTCATATTATGGCTCCGTCAATTCTTTCCTTATTGTAACACAAATTGTAACACAAAGAGTCATTCCGAAATCCGCGTTCCTCTATGGTATGACAGCCTCTATGGAACGCTTGTGGCGCATTGCACCGCGCGGCCTCCAGAAAATTCCCCAAGACCCCAAACACTCACTAATCTCACCAGCCTCAAAACAAGCTCCGAATACCAACAGAAGCATCCCTTTCTGCAGGTAAACCGCAGTCTTCAGGCAGGATGAAAAACGACATAATTCCCTACATTTCGTGAACTCTTGCAACCGAGCAAAACAGGCGCCCGAAAGGCCCATGTCTCACGCCCCTGAAACACCTATCCTAGAGATTAGTAATTCATTAAATTTTGCTTGACGGACAGGGAATGAAAGCGGTATAGTTTGTTTCATCTTTTCACACGAGGACGTGGCATGAAAGAACGCTTGGCCTACTTCCAGCAATATGTGGATCACCACGTGATGCACCACGAGGGGACCCCGGACGCGAGCACCTTCTCGGAGTGGATTTCCAATCTCGGTTTCCCTAAGTTGGCCATCTTCCACAACGACGTCGTGATGTTGTTGGTCGTTGTGTTGGTGTTGTGCTTGATTGCCTTCCTGGCGCGGCGGAAGATTGGCAAGGTGCCGAGCGGCTTCGGCCTGCTGATGGAAAAGTACGTCATCTTCATCCGCGATGAGATGGTGGAGCCGAACTTCGGCGGCAAGGGCTCCGGACGCGGCTTCATTCCCTTCTTCTGCACGCTCTTCCTTTTTATCTTGGTGTCGAACCTGCTGGGGCTCATTCCCATCTTTTCCTGCGTCACGGGTAACATCAACGTGACCGGCGCACTTTCGCTTATCTTCTTCGGTGTGGCCTTGGTGGCAACGGTCTGGATGGGTGGCGCGCGCGGAACGCTCGCGGCCTTCCTGCCCGGCGGACTGCCTTGGCCGATGCGTCCGCTGATGTTTGTAATGGAGGTCATCTCCTTCTTCACGCGTACGGCGGCGCTGATGATCCGTCTCTTTGCCAATATGATGGGTGGGCACATCATGCTCTACATCATGGCCGCCATGACGGCGATTGTGGGATGGTACGCCTTCCCCACCGTCCTCGTCGCCTCTTTGCTTTACTTCTTCGAGCTTTTCGTCGCTTGCCTCCAGGCCTATGTCTTTACGATGCTGGCGGCGGTCTTCATCGGGATGATGGTTCATCCCCAACACTGACACAACAGAGAGGATACGAACATGAGTGCAATCGGTGCGGGTCTTGCGGCTATCGGCGCGGGCATTGGCATTGGTTTGGCCGCTTGGGGCGCCTTGAACGGTATGGCCCGCCAGCCTGAAATGTCGGGCAAGTTGCAGACCGCGATGTTGATCGCCGCGGCACTGGTCGAAGGCGTGGCCCTCTTCGCCGTCGTGCTTGCCTTCATCAAGTAAGCCTGAGGCGTTCATATGGAGACGCCGTTCATTTTGGCTTCAGCCGCGCAAAGCGCGGACACCAGCTCGGTGATGAACTTCAACGAGCTGGTTGTTGCGCTCACGTGGTTGGCCTTCCTCATCGCCTTCGTGGTGCTGGGCAAGCTCCTCTGGAAGCCCATCCTGCGCTACCTCGAGAGCCGTGAGGAGGAAATCCGCTCGTCCCTCGACGATGCCGCCGCAGCCCGCAAGGCCGCCGAGGAGGCCGACGCCAAGGCCGCCCAGACCATCGCCGACGCCGAACGCGACGCCCGCGCCCAAGCCGACTCCATCGCCGCCGCCACGCGCAAGCACATCGCCGAGATGGAGACCGAGGCCCGCGAGGCCATCGCCGCCAAGCGCCGCGCCGCGGATGTCGCCCTTGAGGAAGAGCGCGCCGCCGCCATGCGCAAGCTCTCCGAAAAGGCCGGTGGCGAAATCGCCGCCGCCCTGGAACGGATGCTCCCCGGTCTGCTGACCGACGCGCAACGGCAGGATTATCAAGACAAGATCGCCGCCGACGTGCGGCTCGGCTGAGGCACACGATGGTAAACGAAGAGGAAGCCGTCCGCCCCTACGCCCGCGCCTTGGTGCAAGCCGCCACGGACATGGGTTGCCTGGGGCGTGTGCGCGAAGACATGGACGCGTTGGCGGCTCAGTGGGAAGGTTCCAAGACCTTCCGCGACTGGGCGCACGCCTTCCACAGTCTGCCGCGCGCGGAGCACCGCAAACAGATTGACGCCGTCTGGGGTGAGACGATGGCCCCGCCCACCCTGGTCTTGCTGGAGGCCCTCTCCGTCAACGGCCTGATGGGCACGGTGCCAAACGTCGTCAAGAGCTTCCGCCGCTTCGCGGACAAGGCCGAGGGACGGTTGGACGTGGCGCTCGTCTTCGCCGCGCCCCCCACCCCCGCAACGGAGGCCAGTCTGCGCGAGAAGGCCCTCGCGGCCTACGGCGCGAAGACGCGCGTGACCGTGACGGTCGATCCGCGCCTGGGCGCCGGCCTGGTGGTGCGCGCGGGCCACACCCAAATCGACGGTTCCCTGGCGGGGCGTCTGCGTCGTCTGCGCCAAGCCTTTGCACTTTGAGGATGATTATCGATGAAGACCCAATTGAAACCCGATGAGCTCTCCGCCCTCCTGCGCCAACGCATGGAAGGCGTGGACAAGCGCATCGACACCACCGAGTTCGGCACCGTGCTCACCGTCGGCGATGGTATCGCCCGCGTGGACGGTTTGGAAGGCGTCATGTACAACGAGCTGGTCGAGACCGAGAACGGCGTGGCCGGCCTGGCGCTGAACCTGGAGGAGGACGTGGTGGGCATCGCCGTCCTCGACAGCGACATCAACGTGCGCGAAGGCGACCGCTTCCACCGCACCGGCCGCGTCGTCTCCGTGCCCGCGGGCCCCGCCCTCACCGGCCGCGTGGTCGACGCCCTCGGCCGCCCGCTTGACGGCAAGGGCGCCATCGCCGCCGACGCCCAGATGCCCGTCGAGGCCGCCGCAGCCTCCATCATCGAGCGTCGCAACGTCGACACCCCGATGCAGACCGGTCTGGTGGCCATCGACGCCCTCACCCCCATCGGCCGCGGCCAGCGCGAACTCATCATCGGCGACCGCAAGACCGGCAAGACCACCATCGCCATCGACGCCATCCTCAATCAGAAGGGCGGCGACGTCCACTGCTTCTATGTGGCCATCGGCCAGAAGCTCTCCACCGTGGCGGCTCTCCACAAGCAGTTGGAAGACGCCGGGGCCATGGAATACACCACCATCATCCTGGCCAACGCCTCCGAGCCCGCCCCGTTGCAGTACCTCGCGCCCTACGCCGGCTGCGCCATGGCCGAATACTGGATGAACCGCGGCGGCCACGCCCTCGTCATCTATGACGACCTGACCAAGCACGCCCAGGCCTACCGCCAGATGTCCCTGCTCCTGCGCCGTCCCCCGGGCCGTGAAGCCTTCCCCGGCGACGTCTTCTACCTCCACAGCCGTCTGCTGGAGCGCGCCGCGCAGCTCTCCGACGAGAAGGGCGGCGGCAGCATGACCGCCCTGCCCATCGTCGAGACCCAGGCCAACGACATCTCCGCCTACATCCCCACGAACGTCATCTCCATCACCGACGGCCAAATCTTCTTGGAGGCCGGCCTCTTCCACGAAGGCCAGCGCCCCGCCATCAACCCCGGCATCTCCGTCTCCCGCGTGGGCGGCGACGCCCAGGTGAAGGCCATGAAGAAGGTCGCCGGCCCGCTCCGCGTGATGTTGGCGCAGTACCGCGAACTCGAGGCCTTCTCCTCCTTCTCGTCCGACCTCGACGCCGGCACGCTGGAGCAGCTGGCCACCGGCCGCGCGCTGATGCACGCCATCCGCCAGATGCCCGGCAGCCCGAAGTCCGTCGCCGAACAGGTGGCCGACCTTTACGCCGGCACGAACAAGTGGCTGGTCCGCATCCCCGTCACCCGTCTGCCCGAGGCCCTCAAGGCCATCCACGTCGCCCTCAGCGAGTCCGCCACCGGCCAGGCCTATGACGCGCGTTTCCGCAAGAGCCCCGTGTTGGACGACGAGCTCAAGGGTTTGCTCGACGACCTCATGAAGGAAGTGCTCACGCCCTTCCAGCAAAAGAAGTAATCGGCCATGCCCAGTCTGCGCGAGTATAACGAGCGTTTGGCCTCGATGGCCAGCATGGGGCGCGTCACCGGCACCATGAAGTTGGTCGCCGGCTCGCACCTCCATCGCGTGCAGAGCGACCTGGCCAAGCCGGAAGGCTTCACGCGCTCCCTCTTCGCCTTGGCGAACGTGGTCATGCAGCCCCGCTTCGCCAAGCACCGCTACCTCCAGCCCCCGCCGGAGAAGGACAGCAAGATCCTCCTAATCGTGATGAGCGCCGACCGCGGCCTCTGCGGCGGATTCAACACCTCCGTCGTCCGCGCCGTCAAGGAGTTCCACGCCAAGAACGGTGCCCGCGCCGCGAAGATCGACCACCTCTACGTCGGCCAAAAGGCCTACGGCGTGCTCAAGAACGAGTTCCCCGGCCTCTCGAAGGTGATTCCCGCCTCCAGCCACCCCGACGTGAAGGACTCCGACCGCGTGGCCAAGTTCGTCATGCGCCTCTTCCACTGGAAGTTCTACGATGAGGTCTGGCTGATCTCCAACCACTTCGTCAATTCCATGACGAACGACTGCCGCACCGAGCGCCTCCTGCCCGATGCCCGCCCGCCCGTGCCGAAGGTCAAGGCCGAGCCTATGGCTCTGCCGGAGAACATCGAGCCCAACGACGAGCGCCTCTTGGAGAACATCGTCTACCTCTGGATTCAGCTCTCCATCTACTACGCAATGCTCCACTCCGCGACCGGCGAGCTCGCCGCACGCGTCATGGCCATGGACAACTCTACCATGAACCTCCAGACCATGATCAAAGACCTCAAGACCCAGCGCAACCGCGCCCGCCAGGCCGCCATCACCAACGAACTTACCGAAATCGTCTCCGGCGCAGAGGCGCTGAACTGAGAAGGGACACACCTTATGGCAGACGTCACCCAGACTCCCCAGGAAAACATCGGGCACGTGATCCAAGTGCTCGGCGCGGTCGTCGACATCGAGTTCGACTCCGGCATCCGCCCCCGCCTCCAGACCGCCCTGCGCACCACCAACCCCCTGCTCAACGACAAGCAATTCAACCTCGTGCTTGAGGTGGCGCAACACCTCGGCGACTGCCGCGTCCGCGCCATCGCCATGGGCTCCACCATCGGTCTCGTCCGCGGCGCCGAAGTGAAGGACCTCGGCCGCCCCATGTCCATGCCCGTCGGCAAAGGCACCCTCGGCCGCGTCATGAACCTCCTCGGCGAAGGCATCGACGGCCACGGCGACGTGCAGTGCGACGAGCGCGACCCCATCCACCGCGAGCCCCCCTCCTTCACCGACCAGAACCCCGAGGCCGAAATCCTCGTCACCGGCATCAAGGTCATCGACCTGCTCACCCCCTACCGTCGCGGCGGCAAAATCGGCCTCTTCGGCGGCGCCGGCGTGGGCAAGACGGTTCTGATTCAGGAGCTCATCCACAACATCGCCATGGGCCACGGCGGCTATTCCGTCTTCGCGGGCGTCGGCGAACGTACCCGTGAAGGCACCTCCCTCTACCAGGAAATGGCCGACGCCGGCGTCCTTGACAAGACCGCCATGGTCTTCGGCCAGATGAACGAGCCCCCGGGCGCCCGTTCCCGCGTCGCCCTCTCGGCCCTCACCATCGCCGAGCACTTCCGCGACAAGATGAACCAGGACGTCCTCCTCTTCATCGACAACATCTTCCGCTTCACCCAGGCCGGTTCTGAAGTCTCCGCCCTCCTTGGGCGTATCCCCTCCGCCGCCGGTTACCAGCCCTCGTTGGCCACCGAAATGGGCGAACTCCAGGAGCGCATCACCTCCACCAAGTCCGGCTCCATCACCTCCGTGCAGGCCGTCTACGTCCCCGCAGACGACTACACCGACCCCGCCCCGGCCACCACCTTCGCCCACCTCGACGCCACCACCGAACTCTCCCGCGCCATCGTGGAAAAGGGTATCTACCCCGCCGTGGACCCCCTCACCTCCACCTCCTCCATGCTCGCGCCCGAGATTGTCGGCGAGGAGCACATGCGCGTCGCCAACGGCGTCCAGCAGCTCCTCCAGCGCGCCAAGGAACTCAAGGACATCATCGCCATCCTCGGCATGGACGAGCTCAGCGAAAGCGACAAGATGACCGTCGCCCGCGCCCGTAAGGTCGAGCGTCTGCTCTCCCAGCCCTTCCACGTCGCCGAGAAGTTCAGCGGCATCCCCGGCCAGTTCGTCAAGCTCGAGGACACCATCCGCTCCTTCGCCGAGGTGCTCGACGGCAAGTGCGACGACCTCCCCGAAGCCGCCTTCTACATGGCCGGCTCCATCGACGACGTCCGCGAAAAGGCCCGCAAGCTAGCGGCCGAAGGCAAGTAAGGCAACCCCATGGATACGCCCTTCCACTTCAGCATCGAGACCCCTTCCGGCGTCTTCATCGAGGGCGACGACATCACCGCCGTCGAGGTCTCCACCTCCGTCGGCAAGCTCGGCGTCCTCGCCCGGCACGAGCCCATGGTCGCGGCCTGCCCCCCCGGCATCATCCGCGTCCGCCAAGGCGGTGAATGGGTCTCCTTCCGCACCTCCCGCGCCATCTTGGTGACGGACGGCAAGTCGGCCAAACTCCTCACCCCTCTGGCCCGCCTCGCGGTTTGACATCGCACCTTGCTCCCAGACAAAGCGGCCCCACGCACTCGCGCGGGGCCGTTTTGTTTCCACACCCCCTCCTTCGGGCCAATAGTGTCCGGGGAATAGGTGGAACCGCAAAGACGCGAAGGGAGGCGCGAAACGGAGGGCGGCGGGCGCGGTCAGCGGCGAAGCCGCCGTCCAATCAGCTAATCAGCCAATTCAGCTAATCAGCAGGCGCTCCGTCGGAGCGCCTGCGTCTTTGCGACCCCATTCTCCCCAAACGCACTGGGTGGCCGATAAAGCGATTTGACGTAGATCTAATTTTTTGCTATTATTTCGCGCAATTGTTTCAGTTACCCCTTTTGAGAGAGGATTTAACCCATGAAGATGACCTGGCAACCTTCCAAGATCAAGCGCGTGCGCAAGATTGGTTTCCGTGCGCGTATGGCCACCAAGGGCGGCCGTCAGATTCTGGCCCGCCGTCGTGCGAAGGGTCGTAAGGCGTTGGTGCACGCTTAAAGGATTTGGGGCCAATCGCCCACTTGTGCAGTCGTTATGAGCGGCAACGCTTATGCGAACGGGCACGCGGGAGGCAACGATGGCTTGCCTCCTTTTTTTCGTTTTGCGCCGTATCGTCTGCCGAGCGCGCGCTATGCGGTGGTCTTTGAGCGTGGGGACTCGAAGGCCTGCGGCTCGATGGTGTTGAAGTGGATTCCCAACGGCTTGGACAAGACGTGTCTGGGGGTGGTGTCCACCAAGAAGGTCTTCCGCCTGGCGGTGACGCGCAGCCGGGTCCGCCGCCTGATGCGTGAGGCCTTTCGCCTGGAGCGACCGGGGCTGAAGCCCGGGTTTGACCTGGTGCTGATGGGGCGGAGCCGCCTGGCGGGGCAAGATTGCAACCAGACGCGGCGCGACCTCCTTTGGCTTTGCCGTAAGGCAGGGCTCCTGGCCGAGGGCAACGACCATGCGTAAGGCGCTGACGGAGGCGATGGTGGCGATGGTGCGCTTCTATCAGCAGGCCCTGCACGGTCTCGTGGGTTACGGCAATTGCCGTTTCTCGCCCACCTGCTCGGAATACATGGTGCAGGCCCTGCGGACACATGGGCCGGTGCGGGGATTGGGTCTGGGCCTGTGGCGAATTTTGCGATGCAACCCCTTCTGTAAGGGCGGTTATGACCCGGTGCCTCCCCCGAGGCGCCGCAAACAAGAAAGAACGACCGATGAATAAGACCGAGAAGATCTGGGTGGCCGTGTTGGTGGCCGCGCTCTTGGGCTACATCTTCCTGCAGATGCGCCAGCCGGAGCAGCCCGCCGAACCTGTGCCGCAACAGGCGAATCAGGCCCAACAGGCGCAATCCGCGCCCGAAGCCGGCGCCAAGCCCGCCGAAATCAAGGCTCCCGCAGAGCAGGCCGCCCCCAAGGCCGAGACAACGCCCGCCGCGCCTCAGCCGCCGGCCGTGCCGCTCGCCTATCAAACGCTCTCCAACGACAAGGTGACGCTCTCCTTCGCCAACTATGGCGCCAAGCTGACCAAAGCCGAGCTGAAGGATTACCCCGAAAAGAACGAGGAAGGCTCCGGCCCTGTGGTCATGGAGACGGGGAGCCTGCTCAACCTCGTCTTCCCCGGCGAGACCGACCCGTTGATTTATGCGCTCGATAAGCGTGACGACCGCACGCTCATCGCCACCGCGACCTTGAAGACCGGCGCCACCGTGACGCGCACCATCACGTTGGACGATGCCTACACCGTGACGGTCAAAGATGCCTTCTCCGCCACCGACAATGCGGATTTGCCAGCCTATACCTTCAATGCCGGCCGTTGCATGTTGCCGAACCAAGGGAACGAAATCCTGGGTGCCGACTTGATGGCCGCCGGCGAAAGCGAGGCCGAACACTTCGAAGGCAGCCTCGGCGATCTGCTCGGCGCGCCCAGCGCCTTCCTGGGGTGCGGCACGGCCTCCGACCCCACGGGCGTGGCCCTCTCCAAGACCAATTCCTTCCCCAATCAAACGTGGGTGGCGCTGAAGAATCGCTTTTTCGTTGCGCTGGTCCAGCCGCAGTCGCCCGAGACCGTCAACCTGACCGTCGCCCGCGAGAATCGCCAGGACAAGCTCCACATCAACGAAGTCTCTGCGACCATCAACCAGCCCGCCATCCACCTTCAGCCCGGCCAGACGCACGAGATGACCACCCGTCTCTACGTCGGCCCGAAGGAGTATTCCCGTCTGGCCGACTTCGGCGCTGACGCGAAGGACGTGATGGACTTCGGTTGGTGGGCGTGGTTCCGCTGGATCTGCGTCCTCCTGCTCTGGGTGCTCAACGCCTTCTACGCCCTCATCCCCAACTACGGCGTGGCCATCATCCTGCTCACGCTGTTGGTCCGCATCATCTTCTGGCCGCTCACCCGTAAGAGCACGCTGGCCATGCGCAAGATGACCGCCATCCAGCCCCAGATGAAGGAAATCCAGGCCAAGTTCAAGGACAATCCGCAGAAGATGCAGCAGGAGACCTTCAAGCTCTACCGCGACAACAAGGTCAACCCCTTCTCCAGCTGCCTGCCGCTCCTCATCCAGATCCCCATCTTCATCGCGCTCTTCATCGTCCTGCGTTCCGCGGTTGAGCTCCGTTTCGCCGGCTTCCTCTGGATCTCTGACCTCACCCAGCCCGAGAACCTCTTCGCCGGCGTTCTGCCCCTGCCGCTGAACACCCTCCCCATCCTCACCGCCGTGACGATGGGCCTGCAGACGCACCTCAGCCCCTCCACCGGCGACCCCGCCCAGAAACGCATGATGACGTGGATGATGCCCATCATGATGCTCTTCTTCTTCTACTCCATGCCCTCGGCCCTCTGCCTCTACTGGACGGTCTCCCAGGCCCTCTCCATCATCCAGATGTGGCACATTCAGCGCACCACCGCCAAGGAACAGGCCGCCGCCCTCGCGAAATAAGCCTGGCCCCCAACCCCACAAAAAGCCCCGACCACCCGGCCAGGGCTTTTTCTTTTGCCGAAGGTTCCTTACGCCACACGCCGAGACGGATTGGAAGTCGCCAAAGAAGCACGGAAGGGAGACGTCGTCTTCGTCGACAGCTGGACTGACAAAACGAACAAGGCGGCAACAATAAACGCGCTCTGCGCGATTATCGACACAGAGGACGAAACCATCCTCGTCTCAATCATCGCGAAGGATAACTCGTGGAAGAAAGCGGCCACACTCGAGAGCATCAAAACAACAACGCTCTACTCCTTAAGCGCAAAGACGGAGCCGCTGACCCGACCGTATGAAAGGCCGCAGACCGGCTCCGCCCTTGACACCATTACTGTAGCATACCCGCGAAAACGGTGGCAAGAGGTTTCCCAAGAAGAGCTCGAAAAACACAACGCGCGCTCCTCCCTCAGCGGATGGTTCCGTCAGCGGCGGAAGGCGAGGCGATACGGCGATAGAAAACGGCTTCAGCATCGTCTACACCAACGAGTTCTCCGACAAGAGCAAGGCCAAGAAGGGCGGACTCTCGCAGGAGCAATACGCCGACATCTGGAACGAGGCCATGCGACAAATCTGGCAGGAGGTCGGCCAAGAGAACGCGAGCATCGCCTACGTTGACCGAGGGAAGAAAGACGCGGCGGATGTCGTCATCGCAATCGGCAAAGCCAGAGACGTTCTCGAGCAGGCAATAAAAAATGTCAGAGGGGAAGAAAAACCGAGAACGCAGAATGCGAACCGAGCGACCCCTTCTGACACCACTACTATCGCAAATCCGAACGCGGAAGTCAACAACGAAGTCGACCCGCAGGCGACGAGCGCGAGACAGAAGGACGCGCACGGCGTCTACCCAGACGCGTCCGGGGACATCGCGCGCGCCTCCATCGGTAGACGGCGACAGACGGAATATAGCGGCATCATCGCCAAGTACCGACCCAACCTACGAAAAGCCCATTGCTAGCCACACAACGCGTACACAGGTGGACAAACCAATCTCTTCCCTTACCATGAGACGTCTTATGTTTGTGATTACGTCACTTATAACACACGCTCAAGGAAGCCTCTTGCAATTGAACGGGCGGTTTGCTATATAATAAGAGGAAAGCGTAGCAGAAAGGATTTCATATGCGGAACGAATACTTGGACCGGTTCATGGCGCAATTCCCCTTCGAGGGCCTGACCTATGACGACGTGACCCTGGTGACGCAGTACGCCGACTTCCTCCCCGACGACACCTCCCTCAAGACGCGCCTCACCAGCCGCCAAGAGATGAACATCCCCTTCATGTCCGCCGCCATGGACACGGTGACCGAGGCCCCCATGGCCATCGCGATGGCCCTCGCCGGCGGCATCGGCTGCATCCACAAGAACCTCGACGAAGAAGAGCAGGCCCATCAGGTGGCCCGCGTGAAGCACTACCTCAACGGCCTCATCGAGCGCCCCGTCTGCTTCCACCAGAACGACGAGGTGGCCTACCTCCTCTCCGAGAAGAAGCGCCGCGGCCTCAAGTTCGGCGGCTTCCCCATCCTCGACGACCAGGACCGCCTGGTGGGCATGATTTCGGGGAAAGACCTGCGCTACTCCGACCGCGGCAGCGAGAAGCTCTCCGCCGTCATGACCAAGGCCACCGTCACCGCCGCCCCCGGCACCTCCCTCGAGGAGGCCTACCGCATCATGCGCGAGCACAAGATCGGCAAGCTCCCCCTCGTGGACAAGGACGGCCGCCTGGCCGGCCTCTACTCCTACACCGACGTCCAGCAGCTCATCGAGAACCAGAACCCCGCCTACAACCGCGACGCCAAGCACCGCCTCCGCGTCTCGGCCTCCGTCTCCGGCGGCTCCGGCGACTACCAGCGCATGGAGCGCCTCGCCCAGGAAGAGGTCGACGTCGTGGTCGTCGACTCCGCCCACGGCCACACCAAGGGCATCATGGACATGGTGCGTTGGATCGCCAAGCACTATCCCGACATCGACATCATCGCCGGCAACATCGCCACCTCCGAGGCCGCCATCGCCCTGCGCGACGCCGGCGCCCACGCCGTCAAGGTCGGCATCGGCCCCGGCTCCATCTGCACCACCCGCGTGGTCTGCGGCGTCGGCATCCCGCAGCTCACCGCCATCTACAACGCCCGCAAGGCCCTCGAGGGTTCCATCCCCGTCATCGGTGACGGCGGCATCAAGCTCTCCGGCGACGTCCCCAAGGCCATCACCGCCGGCGCCGACTGCGTCATGCTCGGCTCCGTCCTGGCCGGTTGCGAAGAAAGCCCCGGCGAGAAGATTCTCAACGGCGGCCGCCAGTACGTCGTTTACCGCGGCATGGGCTCCCTCGCCGCCCTCAAGAACGGCAAAGGCTCCCGCGCCCGTTACTTCCAGGACAACGAGACCGACGACGAGCTCGTGCCTCAGGGCATCGAAGGCATGGTCCCCTACTCCGGCCCTGTGCATCGCATCATGACGCAGTTCTGCGGCGGCCTGCGCAGCACGCTGGGTTACTGCGGGTGCCGCACCATCGCCGAGCTCCAGGAGCGTGGCCAGTTCTACCGCGTCACGGCCAACGGCGTGCGCGAGGCCCACCCCCACGACGTCACCATCACCAAGGAAGCCCCCAACTACCGCTCGTAATCGGGCAAGGAGCGCGCCATGGCCGTGCAGCAGACCAATCCCTTCGGCAACAAGGACCCGCGCATCATCACCCTCAAAGCCCCCGTCGCCCCCACCCTCCCGGTGGGCGGCACGGTCGCGCAGGACGTCCCCGCGGCGGAGGCCCCCAGCGCCCCCCCGCCGCTCGTCGAGGTGAAAGATCTCTGCACCTGGTTCCCCATCAAAAAGGGCATCTTCGCGCGCACCGCCGGCTACGTCAAGGCCGTCAACGGCGTCTCCTTCACCATGGAGGCCGGTGAGACCCTCGGCGTGGTCGGCGAGTCCGGGTGCGGCAAGAGCACCCTCAGCCGCACCATCCTCCGCCTGGAGAAGCCCCACAGCGGCTCCGTCCACTTCATGGGGCAGGATGTCTTTGCCCTCAAAGGCAAGGACCTCCTCCAATACCGGCGCGACCTGCAGGTGGTCTTCCAAGACCCCCACGCTACCCTCAATCCCCGCCACTCCATTCTCGACATCCTCACCGAGGGCATGCTCGTCCACGACCTCATCAAGCCCAAAGAGGCGCAAGACGCCGCCGCCGAGCTCCTCCGCGACGTCGGCCTCCAGCCCGACGCGATGTTCCGCTACCCGCACGCCTTCTCCGGCGGCCAGCGCCAGCGCATCTGCATCGCCCGCGCCATCGCCCTCAAGCCCAAGATGATCATCTGCGACGAGGCCGTCTCCGCGCTTGACCTCTCCATCCGCGCGCAGGTCCTCAACCTCCTCATGGAGCTCAAGGACAAATACCACCTCGCCTACCTCTTCATCACCCACGACATCGGCGTCGTCGAGCACATCGCCGACAACATCATCGTGATGTTCAAGGGCGAGATTGTCGAGCGCGGCCCCGCCGAAAAGGTTCTCCTCCACCCCGAGGAACCCTACACCAAGCGCCTCATCGCCGCCGTCCCCCGCGTCGGCGCGTAATAAAGAGAACAGAGAACGGAAAACAGAGAACAGACGCGCGGCACGCCGCGCGACGGATTGTTCCAAGTCCAAACAGTAAAGTCCCTCTGCCCAACTCTCGCCCGTCACCCGTAAGGGCGCTTCCGTTCTCCGTTTTCCGTTTTCCTCTCTTCTCCCCCACCATGCAACATCGTGTTGTTTTGACTGTCAATCTCGGTACGTTGGCCGAGAACTATCGCGCCGTGTGCGGCGTGGCCGCGCCCTGCGCCGTCATGCCCGTGCTCAAGGCCAATGCCTATGGACTGGGTGTCGGACCCATCGCCAAGGCGCTCGTCGCCGCGGGCGCCCCGCGCATCGCCGTCGCCGAACCCTTCGAGGCGCTCGCCTTGGCCGACCTTGGCGTGCCCATCCAAATCCTCAGCGGCATCCTCCCCGATGAAATCGGCCCCATGATTGAGGCCGGCGTCACCCTTCCGCTCGTCTCCCTCGAGGCCGCCCGCGACATCTCCGCCGAGGCCGTGCGCCAAGGCCGCACCGCCGTCTGCCACCTGACTCTCGACACCGGCATGGGCCGTGCCGGTTTCCTCTGGGACCGCGTCTCTGCCCTGCTCCCCGACCTCCTCGCCCTCCCCAACCTGAACATCGAAGGCCTCTTCACCCACTTCCCCCTAGCCTACGAAAGCGCCTCCGCCTTCACCCAAGAGCAACTCCGCCGCTTCCGTGTCGTCCTCGACGCCGCCGAAGCCCTCGGCCACCGTTTCCGCTGGGTCCACGCCGCCAACTCCGACGCCATCAACAACGCCCCTGCCGCCTGCGCCGCCCCCTTCAACCTCGTCCGCTGCGGCATCAACCTCCATGGTGCCTTCGACGCCGCCGGGTCCCTCCGCGTCCCTCTGCGCCCTGTCCTCACCATGACCACCCGCCTAGCGCAGATTCGTGACCTCCCCGAGGGCACCCCCATCGGCTACGGCCACACCTATCGCACCCGCCGCCCCATGCGCGTGGGCACCGTCTGCGCCGGCTATGCCGATGGCCTCCCTCTCGCCCTTTCCAACCGCGGCTCCGTCCTCATCCGTGGCGTCCCCGTCCCCATCCTCGGCCGTCTCTCGATGGACTACCTCACCGTCAACCTCGATGATGTTCCCGAGGCCCAAGTCGGCGATGTCGTCACCCTCCTCGGCCGCGACGGCGACCACGAAATCCCCGTTCAAGACTGGGCCGCCCTCAAGGGCACCCACGCCTACGACATCATCTGCTCCATCGGCTCCCGCGTCGCCCGCCAATACCAAGACTGACCACACTTCCCTAACCATACATTAAGCCCTGCTAAGACTCCCCTTCAGCATGGCAAGAAAAGAGCCACCGCCTTGCGGTGGCTCTAACTTGTTGTATCCATGCAAGTTTTGATCTGAGCGGTTCTCACGAAGACTGCCGTGTGGATTCGCCACAACAGCCCCCTGTAACGCACTTCCACGCCTCAGTGCCGCCAACCCCACAGAAGGGTGCCTTCTGGACCCCTATAGGGTCTCGCCTTGGACCACTATAAGGGTTGACCACCGACCCTTATAGGGTCTCACATCGGACCCTTATAGTGGTCGACCCCGGACCCTTATAGGGTCTCGGAGCGCCCCCTTAAAGGTCTCTCCAACACCAATACTGTCCGGGGAAGTTTTACCGCAAAGACGCTCTTGCGTGGAAACCCTGCGGGCTCCGTCGCTCCCTTTGGTCGCGCCGCCCTTGGGATTTCCACGCTATCGCGCCCCTGAAGGGGCGCTCAAAAGGGAATCGGGAAGTTTCGCGGCTTGGAGGTTTAGAAATTTGGTTTTGTTGGTGGGGTTCCGCTCCACACCTTGACTTCTTATCTCACGGCGCGAAACGGAGGGCGGCGGTCGCGGTCAGCGGCGAAGCCGCAGAGCGACCGATGGAGCCCGAAGCGGTTCGCGATGCCCCTCGCGTCTTTGCGGTCCTAAGTCAGCGGTGGCGGATGGCGAGGCGGAGGACGAGGCGAATGGCTTCCCAGGCGATGGCCAGGGACATCTTGGAACGACCGGCAACACGGTCGGCGAAGACGATGGGGATTTCGACAATACGGAACCCGGCGCGCCAGGCGTGGTAGGTAGTCTCGACCTGGAAGGCGTAACCCTCGGCGGCGCTGGGGCCTTGGAGGATAGATGCCAAGGTTTCGCGGCGGAAACACTTATAGCCGGCGGTGGGGTCCATCACAGGCAAGCGGGTGAGGAGGCGAACATAGAGGCCGGCGCCGTAACTGAGGAAGAGACGGCGAAGGGGCCAGTTGAGGACGCGAACGCCACCCTGGCTGTAGCGAGAGCCGATGACAAGGTCGGCAGACTCGGCGGCGGCGAGGAGGCGAGGAAGGTCCTCGGGATTATGGGAGAAATCGGCATCCATCTGGATGACGCGGTCGTACCCCCGGGCGAACGCCAGTCGGAAGGCGGCACGATAGGCCCGGCCCAGTCCCTGTTTGGCGGGACGATGAAGAACGGTCAAGCGCGGATCTGCGGCGGCAAGGCCTTCCGCCAAGAGACCGGTGCCATCGGGCGAGGCATCGTCCACGACTAAGATGTCGGCGTCAGGCAAGACCTTGCGAACGGCAGAGACGAAGGCGGGCAGGTTCTCGCGCTCGTTGTAGGTGGGAGTGATGACGAGGACACGCAGACCGCTCACCGGGCCTCCTGTTCGACCAAGCGGAGAAGCTCAGCGATGGCATCCGGGGGCGGCAAGGTGGCCAGGTGCTCGCCGTGACGGTAAAGGGCGAAGACGTCGCGGCCGCCACAGAGGGCAAGGTCGGCCTCGCGGGCTTCGCCGGGACCGTTGACGACACACCCCATGACGGCGACATGGAGGCGCTTGGCGTCTGGGTGCGCGCGGTAGAAGGCCTCAAGGGCATCGGAAACGCGCTCGGCGGCGGCTTGGAGATTGACCTGTGTGCGGCCACAGGTGGGGCAACTGGTGACCCACGCTCCGGGGGCGCGAAGTCCGCAAGCACGGAGAAGCTCGACGCCAACGCGCACCTCCTGCTCGATGGGCGCGGTGAGGGAAATCCGGATGGTGTCGCCGATGCCGTCCTCCAAGAGGCGCGAGAGGGCAACGCAGCTCGTGACGGTGCCGCGCAGGGCGGTGCCGGCCTCGGTGAGGCCCAGATGGAGGGGATAGGGCACGCGGTCGGCCAAGAGGCGATAGGCGGCGATGGTGCGGGGAATGTCAGAGGCCTTGACGGAGATGGCAATCTCGTGGTAGTCCAGTTCCTCGAGCAGGCGAACGTGGCCAAGGGCGCTCTCGACCAAGGCCTCCGGGGTGGCGGAACCGTATTTGGCAACGAGCCCCTTCTCGAGGGAACCGCCGTTCACGCCGATGCGGATGGGCGTGAGACGGGGACGGGCAGCCTCGACGACGGCGCGGACGCGGTCGGGGCCGCCGATATTGCCGGGATTGATGCGCAGGGCGGCGACGCCAGCCTCAATGGCGGCGAGGGCCAGACGGTGGTCGAAATGAATGTCGGCGACGAGCGGCAGGGGGCTCTGGGCGACGAGCTCGGGCAGGGCCTCGGCGGCGGCCTGGTCGGGAACGGCCACGCGGAAGATGTCGCACCCGAGGTCGTCGGCGCGGCGGATTTGAGCGAGGACGGCGGGGACGTCGGTGGTGGGGACGTTGGCCATCGTCTGGACGGAGACGGGGACGCCGCCGCCGACTTGCACGGGGCCGACATGGATGGGACGGGTCTGGGTGCGAAGGGTCATGGCGGGTCTCCTCAGAAGATCAGGCGCATGGAATCGCGGTAAATGAAAACCGCGAAGAGAAGCAGGAAGAGGACGACAAAGACGTTGGTGACGACCGCGATGAAGCGGGCGGAGGGCTCTTTGCGGCGCACGATGGCATAGAGTGCGAAAAGAATGTGGCCACCGTCAAGGACGGGGATGGGCAGGAGGTTGAGAAGCGCCAAGTTCACGCAGATGAGGCGGAGGAAGCCCAGGCAGACCCAGAGACCGTTCTGAATGACTTGCACGAAGATACTAAAGATCATAATGGGGCCGCCGAGACCGGAGGCGGCGCGTTTGGCCTCGCCTTCGCTCTTGGGAACCGTGAGGGCCTTGAGCACGCGCACCACGCTCATGGCGTCGCTGTTGAGCTGGGCCAACACGCCGCGTTCGGCCATCCACTGCATGTGGCCGCTGATATAGGGACTGATGGCGATACCGATAGAGGGAGGAACGGCAGGGGTCAAGGTGAGCGTACGGGAGGCGCCGCCATCCACGGGCTGGAAGGTGAGAGTGACGGGGACCTCCGGCTGCTCGCGCTGGGTGAGGGTCTTGAGGCTCGTGAAGGGCTGTCCATTGACCGCGAGGATTTGATCGCCGGGCTTCATGCCGGCAAGGGCGGCGGGAGACCCGGGCACCACCCACTCCAAGCTGTAGGCGGACGGGTCATCGGTTGCGGTCGTAGCCGACGCGTCAATCGGCCGGAAAGAGAGGCCGAGCATCGGGGGCTGCGTGAAGTGCGCCGGGGCATCCGCAAGCGTGACCGGAGTGAGCGTGACGGAGCGGGGCGCCGCGTCTTTGGGCTCTTCGACATTGCGGACGGTGAGGGTGAGGGGTGCGGTGGGGTCGCGCCGCGCAAGCAGAAGGTCGAGGTGCTCCACGAAGGGCTTGCCGTCAATGGTGAGGATGATGTCTCCCGTGCGGAGGCCGGCCTGTTCGGCGGGAGAGCCGGGCGCCACGTCGCCAATGCCGATATCCAAAGGCCCAGGATAGAGGCCACCGATGATGTAGACCTCTTCGTTTGGATCGGGCTGGGTGTCGAGCCGAGCCGAGAGGGTCAAGGTTTTCTCGCCGCGCTGTACGGCGACATCTACAGTCGCGTCCTTGCCACCGTTGAGATAGCTTTCAACGATGAAGTCCGTCCAGGAACGAACGGTGTTGCCATTGACGGAAAGGATGCGGTCGCCGGGCCGGATTCCGGCTTGGTCGGCTGCGGAGTCCGGTTCGACCATGCCGACGGTCGTAGAGGCGCCGATGGCCTCATCCGGGGCGAAGAAAAAGATGGCGACGGCGCAAACCGCGGCCAAGACAAGATTGCCAAAGGGGCCGGCAAAGGCAACAATAATGCGTTTCCACGGCGGCGCAGGGGGGAGAGACTCGCCGTGGTCGCCCTGGATACCCTTCATGGCCTCGGGGTCAAGTTGGGGCAGAGAGACGTAGCCGCCGAAGGGAATGGCGGAAAAACGCCACTCGGTGCCGCGGAAGGTGCGCTTCCAGAGCGCGGGACCGAAGCCGATGGAGAAGACGTCGGCCTTCATGCCCAAAAGACGGGCGGCGAGGAAGTGGCCGAACTCATGGATGAAGACGGCGAAGCTGAAGAGGAAGAGGGCGAGGATGATGGAGAGCGGCCAAAGCAAATAGGGCGACATGGGCGGGGTCTCGGTCAGGGTTCGAGGGATTCAAAGAAGCGTTCGCGGCCACGGAAACGCGCAATCTCACGGTAGCCGGCGCGGGCCAGATGGTCGTAGGCGCGGGAGAAGTTGGCGCAGACGAAGGCCGCGCGGTGAGCGTCTGCGGAGACGGTCACGGGAATCTCGCGGTGGAAGCAAGCGCGGAGAATGGCATCGCTAGGATAGCACTCGCGGCAGTCCTTGGCCCACCCGGAGGTGTTCAGTTCCACCACCATGTCCGCGGCCTTGACGGCATCCAACGCGTCGCGGATGATGGGCGTGAGGTCCTCGGAGGGATAAAAGGCGAACTTCTTGCAGAGGTCGATATGGCCGGCGATGTCGAAGAGGCGGCTCTCAGCCATGTCGCGCACGGCGAGCCAATAGCGGCGGTGGGTCTCGTTGACCTCCTCGGGCGAGAGACTCCCCCAGAAGGCGCGGTCAGTGTCGATGGACTGCTTGCCCACAAAGTGGACCGAGCCAATGGCGTAGTCCAGACGCGGATCCTTGGCGGGGGCCTCGTACCACGCAGCGGAACCGTCCAGCCAGTCAAACTCCAGGCCCACACGGATCTCGATAGGCGCATGGGCCGCAACCTCGGCGATGTTCTCGAAGTAACGCTCATCGAGACGCGGTTGGAGCGCCCACTCGGGGGCAGTCTGTGCGCCGGGGCCCTCGCGGTAATAGTGGTCGGAGAAACCGAGAATCTCGATGCCCTGGGCCACGGCCTGACGCATGAAGTCCGCCGGCGTGTCCGCGCCGTCACTGAAGACGGTGTGATTGTGGTAAGACGCGCGCTTCATGCCTTGCCCTTGCCTTTTTTGCCCTTCTTGGCGGGCGCTTTGGGTTTCGCGGCCTTGGGCTTCGCGGGTTTAGGCGGCTTGGGGAGGCGCGGCTTGCGCCCACGCTCCTTGGCGATGGCCGCGAGACGCGTCTCTTCGGCGTGACGGCCGCCGTTCCAACGGTCCACCGCGCTGCCCTGCACGTAGCCGAAGTCGAGCCGCCGCGCGGGGAAGTCCACCCGCGTGACGAAGACCCGCAGGCTGACGCCGGCCTTGATGACCAGCTTGCCCGCACTGAGGCTCTCCGAGGCGGGGTTGAAGACCACGTATTGCTTGGAAATGCCCGCGACATGGACCAGACCGGAGACCTGCAGGTCGATGACGTCCACAAAGAAGCCGAAGGGCTTGACAGCCACAACGACGGCCTCGTAGTCCTGCGGTTTGCGAGCGTCGAGTTGCTCCTGCAGGAAGCGGTACTTCTTGATTTCGGTGAGGGCGCGCTCGGCCTCGTCCGCGAGCTGCTCGCGTTCGGTGGCGCGGGCCGCGGCACGGTCCAACCAACCCTGGTCGAGACGACCCTGGCGGCCCGTCCCGGCGAGATACTCCGCCAACTGACGATGCAACACCAGGTCGGGATAACGGCGGATGGGCGAGGTGAAGTGCGAATAGTAGGTCAGGGCCAAACCGAAGTGTCCGTGCTGTTTCGCGGAGTAAAGAGCACGCTTGAGCGACCGCAACACCAACGTGTGGATGTGGTAACGCAACGGATGGTCGGCGGTGTCGCGCAGGAGGGCGGCGAGTTCCTTCGGCTCACGCAGGTTGCGCGGGCGGATGCCCAGCTTGCGGAGCTCCACCTCCAGCTTGGAAATCTTCTCGTCGTCCGGCGCCTCGTGCAGACGGTTGAGGATGGCCACCTGGTGCGTCAACAACTCGCGGGCCACGGCCTCGTTGGCCGCCACCATGCAGCATTCGATGAGCTGGTGCGACTCGTCGTTCGAGGCCGCATGGATGCCCACCATCCGCCCCTCTTTGTCCAACTCAATCTCCACCTCTTGCGAGGCCATCTCCAACGCGGCGTTGCGCTCGCGGATCTTCTTCAGCTGACGCGTCAGCTCCAGGGTCTCGCGGAGCATCGGCTGCGTGCGCGGGTCGAGCGGCCCGCAGACGATCTCCGTGGGACGCCCCTCCAAGAGCGCAATCGCCTCTTCATAGGCCAGACGCTGCTTCGAGCGGATGATACTCTTGGCGAAGCGCACGTCCACCGCCCGCGCCTGCTTGTCATAGGTGATGAAGACCGAGAAGGTCAGACGATCCTCGCCCGGCATCAGCGAACAGACGCTGTTGGAGAGCTGCTCGGGGAGCATCGGCACCACCTTGTCGATGAGGTAGACGCTCGTGCCGCGCTTGTAGGCCTCGCGGTCCAGCGCGCTCCCGGGGCGGACAAAGTGGCTCACGTCCGCGATGTGCACGCCCAACACGCGGCGCCCTTGGTCGTCGTGCTCCAGACTGATGGCGTCGTCGAAGTCACGCGCGGTCGCCGGGTCGATGGTCAGGATGAAACGGTCGCGCAGGTCCAGGCGCTCGCCGGGCTCGTGCAGGAGCGTCGCCACCTGCTCGGCCTCGGCCACCACCTCGCGCGGGAATTCCTCCGGCAGTTCATACTGCCGCATGATGGCCACCGTGTCCAAGGACGGCTTGTCCTCCGGTCCGATGACCTCCAGAATCTCCGCCTCCAGGCGTTCGTCGCGGCCCTCGCCGTTGCGGCGCATCCGCACCACCACGCGGTCGCCGGGGCGCGCGCCCTTGGGGTCGCCCACCACCGTGAAGTCGCTCCGATAGATGGGGTTCAACGGCGAGATGGAGAGTCCCCCGCCGCCCACGCGGCGCACCGTCCCCACCACGTCGCGCACGGCCTCTTCGTCGATGGAGCGAATCACGCCCACCGGGTCCGAACGGTCGCCGGGCCGATACGCCACCGTCACGCGGTCGCCCTGAATGGCCCGACCCACGTCGCGGCTTTCCACAAAGACCTGCTTGCCCGTCTCTTCGTCCGTCACGATGGCCGCGCCGCTGCGCGTCAAGCGCACCGTGCCCGTCATCGTTCCCGAGCCGGCTCCCGCGCGGTAATGGCCGCGCCGCTTCTCAACCAACTCCCCGCTGCGCACCATCTCGCGCAACAGTTGCGGCAGACGCTTCGCCGCCTTTCCACGCAGACCCAGCGTCTTGATGATCTCAGGCGCGCCGAAGACCTTCTCCGGCTCACTCTGAAACAAATACCTGATTGCTTGTTCTTCAATATCCATGGTGCACTATTTTACCACACTTCCCCCACCCCACGAAAACAAGTCAGTGGCGTCCAGGGGGCCCGGGGAAGTTTTGTAGACACAGAGAATCGCAGAGGAGAACAGAGGAACACAGAGAAAGACTGCCAGCGTGAAGGAACCGCAGATTTAGCAGATTTTGAGCAGATTTATGGCGTGCTATCGCACGCAGGACGCATTAGGGAAGTTTGGGAGTTTAGAAGCTTGGAGGCTTGGTCTTCTTGGAGTCTCGCCCGTCGCCCCGCAGGGGCGCTCCGTTTTCCGTTTTCCGTTCTCCGTTCTCCGGGGCGGCATAAGCCGCCCCTTGTCCTATATGTCCTATCGCGAAGCCTGATGGCTTTCTTGCGAAAGTCACAGAAACGCAAGGGATGGGCACGGTAGTGAGGCGCGACGCGCCGAACGGTGAAGTGCCCAGGCCCTTGCGTTCCTTTTGTGTCTTCGTGGAAAACATACAGGGCGGCCCGGCGAACCGGGACCGCCCCTGTACTCAATGTTCAAGCAACAGCTTACTTGCCGATGGCTTTGCGCTTCTCCAGCGCGGGCTCGCCGATGATGGCCTTGATACGGCGCACGCCGGCGGAGGAACTCTCTTCCTTCAGGATCTTGAAGGCCACGAGCTCGGAGGTGTTGTTGGCGTGCGGGCCGCCGCAGACCTCCTTGGAGAAGTCGCCCATCTTGTAGACCTTCACCTGCTCGCCGTACTTCGCGGTGAAGAGGGCGGTGGCGCCGGAAGCCTTGGCGTCCTCGATGGCCATCGTCTCGCAGGTGATGGGGAGGGCGCGCTTGATCTGCTCGTTCACCAGGTCTTCCACCTGCTCGAGCTGCTCCTTGGTCATCTTCTCGGGGTGGGAGAAGTCGAAGCGGAGGCGCTCGGCGGTGATGTTGGAGCCCTTCTGGTTCACGTGGTCGCCCAGGACAATCTTGAGGGCCTTGTGGAGCAGGTGCGTGGCGGTGTGCAGACGGGTGGTCTGCTCGGAGTGGTCGGCCAGACCGCCCTTGAAGACGCCCTCGCCCTGCTTGGAGGCCTCTTTGTGCTTGGCCTCGGCCTTGGCGAAGCCGTCGACGTCGACGGTCATGCCGCGCTCGGCCGCGAGCTCCTGGGTGATTTCCAGCGGGAAGCCGTAGGTGTCGTAGAGCTTGAAGGCGGTCTTGCCGGAGATCTGCGTCTGCCCATGCTGGGCCATGACGTCAGCGACCTTCTCGAACTCGTGACGGCCCTGGGTGAGGGTCTTGGCGAAACGGTTCTCCTCGGCGGTGAGCTCGGCCACGATGGACTCGCGCTTCTCGAGCAGATCGGGATAGAAGCCTTTGTAGACGCCGATGACCAGGTCGGCCATCTCGGCGGTGAAGCCTGCGGGCAGGCCCAAGTCCATCCCGTAACGCACGGCGCGACGGATAAGGCGACGCAGGACGTAGTTGGCGCCCACGTTGCCGGGCTTCACGCCGCCCTTGGGGTCGCCCAGGATGATGGTCGCCGTACGCATATGGTCGGCGATAATGCGCTCGGCGCGGATGCGCTTCTCCTCGGGCAACTCGTTCGTGGTCAGCGCACGGATGCGCTCCAGCAACGGCAGGAAGAGCTCGGACTCATAGACGTCGGTGTAGCCGTTGATCATGCAGATGGTGCGCTCGACGCCCATGCCGGTGTCGACGTTGTGCTGCTTGAGCGGCTCGTAAGTCCCCTCGGCCGTCTTGTTGTACTGCATGAAGACATCGTTCCAGATCTCCATGTACTTGCCGCAATGGCACCCGGGGCCGCAGTCCGGGCTGCACGCGGGCTTGCCGGTGTCCAGGAACATTTCGGTGTCCGGGCCGCAGGGGCCGGTGACGCCCGCCGGGCCCCACCAGTTGTCCTCGCGCCCCTTGGGGAAGATGTGGCTCTCGGGGATGCCCTGCGCCTTCCAGCAGGCGATGGCCTCGTCGTCGCGCGGGATGCCCTCCTCGCCCTTGAAGACGGTCACGTAGAGGTCCTCAGGCTTCAGCCCCAGCTTGGTGGTGAGGAACTCAAAGCTCCAGGCGATGGCCTCCTTCTTGAAGTAATCGCCCAGCGACCAGTTGCCGAGCATCTCGAAGAAGGTCAGGTGCGCGCTGTCGCCCACCGCGTCGATGTCGCCGGTGCGGACGCACTTCTGCACGTCGGTCAGGCGACGGCCGGCCGGATGGGGCTCGCCGAGCAGATAGGGCACCAACGGGTGCATGCCCGCCGTCGTGAACAACACGGTCGGGTCGTTCTCGGGGATGACCGAGGCCCCGGAAATAATCGTGTGCCCCTTGCTCTCGAAAAACTTCAGATACATCTCGCGCAACGCGTCGGCGGTCAGCTTAGCCATTGTATGCTCCTTTAAGGAAGTCAAAATCGCGCGATAGTATAGCACATTCGCCCCCTCCCTGCCGCCCTCCAATTCCATAAAGCGTTTCAATAACACTTTGCGCACGCCCCTGCCCGGATGTGCTATTCTATTGCCACGCCACGGGAGAGCCGTGGAATACTTTGCGCTTTGCGCTGACAAGTTGTTTACGACGAAACCTCGGAAATTTCGCAGTAACCAAGCAACGAGTCAAGCGAAGGCGCGCCGTTTTGGCGCGTCCTTCGTTTGCGTGCTTGGTTACGGGCATCCGAGGTCCCGGTCGTAAGCCGCAACGGAGGACGCGTTTTTATGGCCCGGAACACAGGACTGAATCAGGCGAACAAACAGAAGAAAGATGAGTTCTACACGCAACTCTCGGACATCGAGAACGAGTTGCGGCACTACAAGTCGCACTTCAAAGGCAAGACGGTGCTCTGCAACTGCGATGACCCGCGAGTGTCCAACTTCTTCCACTACTTCGCGATGAACTTTGAAGCGTTCGGCCTTCATCGCCTCATCACCACCTGCTACAAGAACCAAGACGCGGATCTCTTTAGTAGGAACGACTGCGAACAGGCCATCTGGCTAGAGTATTGGGGCGACAAGAATGGCAACCGCGTCCCCGACCCTGAGGAGATTGGTATCAAACCGCTCAAAGGAGACGGTGACTTTCGCAGCCAGGAGTGTGTCGAGCTCCTCAAGCAAGCCGACATCGTCGTCACCAACCCTCCCTTCTCCCTCTTCAGAGAATACCTCGCCCAACTGATTGAATACGGTAAGAAGTTCCTCATTATCGGCCACCAAAACGCCATTACCTATAAAGAAGTCTTCCCACTTCTAAAGAACAACAAGCTGTGGCTAGGCTACGGCTTCAAAGGGAACGCGGGCTTCTTCATCTCCGAGTACGAGGACATCGCCACGGCCAGCACCCACAAAGAGGGAATGATTCGCGTATCCGGCGTAACGTGGTTCACTAACCTCGACATCCCCAAACGGCACGCCCCCCTCATCTTGTATAAGACATATTCGCCAGAGGCCTATCCGCAATACGACAATTATCCTGCCATCAACGTAGAGAAGACCTCCGACATCCCACTGGATTACGATGGCATCATGGGTGTCCCGATTACCTTCCTGGACAAGTATTGCCCAGACCAATTCGAGATTGTCGGCTTGGACCGATACGTCCCCGACAACCCACACTACGGACATCGCTTTACGTTGCAAGGCAAAGAAACCTATGCTCGCATTCTGATTCGCAGGAGGAAGTGAGATGGAAATCAAGTTGAGGCAGATCACCGTCAGGGAGCTGACGGAAGGGTACGAGAATGATGGCGAAAAGGGCGTGCGCGGGTACGCAGGGAAACTCGACATCCGCCCACCCTACCAACGTGAGTTCGTCTACAGCGATGCGCAACGTGAGGCCGTGATCGACTCCGTGACGCAGGGTTACCCGCTGAACGTGATGTATTGGGCCGACCGCGAGGACGGGACGTTCGAGGTGATCGACGGCCAACAGCGCACCGTCAGTCTATGCCAATACGTCAATGGCGACTTCTCGCACAATATGCGCTTCTTCCACAACCTGACGGACGACGAACAAGCCGTCATCTTGGACTACCCGCTCATGGTCTACGTCTGCAAGGGGACAGACAGCGAGAAGCTGGCGTGGTTCCGCGTGATCAACATCGCCGGCGAGCGCCTCTACGAGCAGGAATTGCTCAATGCCGTCTACTGCGGCCCCTTCGTGACGGATGCCAAGCGTTACTTCAGCAAGCGCGGGTGCGTGGCGCAGAAACTTGGCGCGGACTACCTTGAAGGAAAAGTGGAACGGCAGGATTACCTGGCGACGGCGCTGGCCTGGATTTCCAACGGCTGCGCAGAGGGTTACATGGCCACCCACCAGCACGACGCGAACGCCACCGCCCTGTGGCTGCGCTTCAATGCCGTCATCACTTGGGTCAAGGCCACCTTCCCCACTTACCGCAAGGAAATGAAAAAAGTGGACTGGGGAAACCTTTACGCACGTTTCGGCGAACAAACGCTCGACGCCAAGGCTTTGGAGGCGAAAGTCGCCAGTTTGATGGCCGACAGCGACGTGCAGAAGAAAGTGGGCATTTATGCCTACGTCCTCGATGGCGATGAGCGGAATCTGAACATCCGAACCTTCGACGACAACACCAAGCGCGAGGTCTACGAACGCCAGAAGGGGATCTGCGCCAAGTGCGGCAAGCACTTCGACATCAAGGCAATGGAAGCCGACCACATCACGCCGTGGTCGCAAGGCGGCCATACCGTCATCGACAACTGCCAGATGCTCTGCCGCGACTGCAACCGCCGCAAGAGCGACAAATGACCGTAGATCGAAATGCTCGGCGGCAAGCCTTCACGTCAGGCCCCTACAAGGTCCTTTCTGAGACCCTATAGTGGTCGAGGGCGGACCACTATAGGGATCGACCTCCGACCACTATAGGGTCTCACCTCGAACCCTTAAGGGTCTCGCGAAGGGGGCTTTTAGGGTCGGTCAGGGAGCATCTTGTCCGGGGAAGTTTTCCACGAAGACTCAAATGGAACGCAAGGGCCTGGGCACAAGGGACGGCTTATGCCGCCCCGGAGAACAGAAAACGGAAAACGGAACGCCGGGCGAGGCTCCAAGAAGACCAAGCCTCTAAACTTCCAAACTTCCCTGGTGCGTCCTGCGTGTACCAGCACGCCAAAATCTGCAACAATCTGTGGGTAGATTGCAAGCAAAACCGTACGATGTAATTCTACACTTTCCCGTTTCCCCGGACTCGACTGGCACGCCTTGACGGAGCAATAAGAATGGGTTAGAATGATTTCGTATGTGAGATAAGAACATGTCCAGGGCTTTTAGCAACATTAAACGAACGCTTCTCGCGGCGGCAGGTGTCGTTGCGGGGATGGCTTTGGGCGCGGAGGGGCAACTGTCGATGGGGATGGCGGAGGCGTGGACCTAGGTGGAGGTGCCGGGGGTGGCGTGGTCGGCTTGGGAGACGCGGGTGGCGTCGGCGGCGGAAGGGTTGGCGGAGTCGGCGCGGTGGGTGCCGCCGATGCCGCGTGGCGCAGTGGCTTATTTGGGGCAGGGTGTCGAGGAATGGCCAACGGCGTTGGCGGCGTGCCTGGAGGTGGTGTCACCTTCGGTGACGGTGGGCGGGGTGCCGGCCTGGGAGGTGCGCGTGACGGAGTGGGTGGGCGAGGATGGCGCTCGGCAGTGGGTGACGCATTGCGGCGGAGTGGCGTTGCATGCGCAGACGGTGCCGGCGGGGTTTGACCCAGAGGCGTGGTCGCTTGCCGTTTACACGGAGGATGGCACCTTGCCGGATTTTATCGCGGGGGACCCCACGCGGCGGGCGGAGTGGTTTGAGAATCGTGGTCGGGAGCGTTTGGGGTTTTCGTATACCTTTGTTGCGGCGGGACAGGTCGAGGCCTTTCAGGCGGCGTTGGACGCGGAGGAGGCTGCGCGATTGGAAGAGCTGGAGAAGGCCGCGCAGGAGGGGGAAGAGTTGCCGTGGGTCTTTGCGGTGCGGGAGATGAAGCCTACGGCAGGGACGATGGCGTTTGCGTTGTGCAACCCGGATGGGGCGGATGTGGATGTTCTGGGGAAGCCGGAGTTGACGGAGCCATGGGAGTATGTTGGGCGGGTGGAAACGGAGCGCCGCCGATGGGCGACCTTTGGGTTGCCGATGGGGCCGGACGGCAAGGAGCCGCTCTACTTCTGGAAGTTTTTGGATGCTACGCGAGATTCCGATGGCGACGGCATCCCGGATGGGATGGAGGTGGCCTATTTCGAGACAAACCCGATGAAGGCGGACACGGCGGGGAGCATGATCGATGATTGGCGCAAAATCTATCTCTATGGGATGGATGCGACAATCGCGGATGCGGATGGCGATGGCTTGCCGGATGGGTGGGAGGTCTTGAATGGGCTTGACCCCTATTCGGGGGAGGGGGCAAACGGCGCGGCGGGGGATTTGGATGGGGACGGCGTATCGAACGCGCTGGAGTTGGCCTATGGCACGAATCCCGGCGCTGCGGATTCTGATGGGGATGGTCTGCAGGACCGCACGGAGATGGGCTGGGCGACGGTCTTCGCCAAGCGCGGACCGGCGGTGTTGGGTGGGGAACGGAGGGCTGTGGCGGACGGCGGAGAGATGGCGTTTCCCTTTGCGGTGCGGCTGGGCGGGCGGCGGTATGACCGTGTGCGCGTGTCGCAGGCGGGGAGGCTGACGTTGGAGGGGGAAGCTCCGCTCACGATACGGCTATGGGAAGGTCCCGTAATCTGGGAGGAGACTTGGTTGGCGGGCATCTTTGCCGAAATCGGCACGTGGCAGGAGAAACCGGCCATGGCACTCTCTTTTGAGAACTTCGGTTTGTCGGGGGAGGACTCTGGCACGTTGGGACGGGTGCAGGTGCTTTTTGTGGAGGGCGAGGGCGCCGTGGAGGTGCGTTACACGACGTTGCAGGGGAAGTTGGTGCAGGCGAAGGCCCGTGCGCGGCGTCCGGATGGACGGTTTGTGGAGATGCTGTCCGCCGAAGCCTCGATGGGCGATGCCGTACGCTTCGACTTTGGTTCCGGTTCCGACCCGATGGTGGCGGACACCGATGGTGATGGGATGGCCGATGGCGAGGAGGTCGCGGTGGGCCGTTCCGCGCCAGGTCCGGACGATGATTTCGATGGACTGCCGGACGTGTGGGAACGGTTGCATGGGCTTGACCCGCTTGTGGACGATGGTGCAAGTGACCCAGACGGCGATGGCTTGGACAGTCTGACGGAGTATCGTCTGGGAACGAACCCGACGGCGACGGACTCGGATGGCGATGGGTTGAACGACGCAGATGAGGTCGGTGACCGGGTGACGCGGCGGTCCGGGTTGCCACCGATGGATGTCTCGGGTGTGACGGAATGGGTGAGTTTCGCGGGGAAGAAGGAGGATGGATGGGTCTATCTGGACTTGCCCGCCGCCGTGACGATTGGCGGTGTGGCCTATCCTCGCGTGGCCTATCACGCGGATGGTCTGCTCGCCTTTGTGCCTGCCGGCGTGGCGGATTTGGACGAGCCCGGGGAGGCGCAGCCCTTGGCGGATGCGTTGTTGGATCCGCGCTTCCCCACCTTTGCACTCTACTGGGCGGATTTGGCGTTGGTGCCGGAGTATCTCTCCCAAGTGCGTGCGGGGGTATTGGGGGACCGGGTCGTTATTGAGTGCCTCAACCTGGCCAAGGAACGAAAAGTGCTCCTTTGGTCCACAATTGAACCTTCCTCCACCTTGGCACGTATTCAAGTGTCTGTGCCGAGAGAGGTTGGCGGCGGTATCGAGGTGCGTTATCCCACGCTTCAGGGCGAGTTTGACGCCTCGGACGCAATCATCGGCGCCCAGCCCGCCGGAGGTCGTGGCACGGAACTCTTCTCCGTGGGCAACAAGACGCCTCTCGCCGTCATCGCCGGTGACGCGTTGACCTATCATTTCTCCCTTGGCACCGACCCCGCCCGTGCCGACACCGATGGCGACGGCCTCAACGACCGCGCCGAACTCGACGCCGGGCTGAATGCTTTCGAACCCGACACGGATGGCGACGGCATGAGCGATGGTTGGGAGCATCTTTATGGTTATGACCCCACCACTCAAAACAACGGAGACTGGGATAGGGACGGGGATGGCCTGAAGGACAAAGACGAGGCCGCCTACGGCACGAACCCATACGACTCGGATTCGGATGGCGATGGTGTGAAGGACAAAGTGGAAATCGGGCAAAGCAGTGACCCCAGCGATGCCACGGATGGCGGCGTCGCAGAGAGTCGGGTGAAAGTTTCTCTTTATTTCGGCGACCACAGCGACAGCCAATCGGAAAAGTACGCGCTTGAAATCACACAACTTGTTGGCGAAGGTGGTGGAACCAAGATTTTGCGCAACGAGGAATATGGCCGATGTGAGACGCATACACTCTTCCTGCGTCCCGATTCCGTCTATGCCGTGACCATGCGCCATGTCGCCACCGCACCTGATAAAACGGTCGACCGTGACTATACGTTGAAAGTGGAAGTGCCGATAGAGGCGTCGTCTGTCCTTGTAGAGGACCCGGACAGACTGCAAGGAATCTATGGAGTTGAAAACAACGAGCCTTTCCCCGGCAAAGGGAAAACCATCTTTATTTATAACTTCGATGCCAAGCTCGTCCCCGACTACGACCGTGATCGAGTAATGGATGGGAATGATATAGACTCGTTTGAACGAGGTGTCCCCTTACAAGTCTGGCCTAATCTGGATACCGACTTTGAAAAAGAAAAAGGAATCAATGATGGGTCTGATTTGTCGTACACTAAACTGGATGAAAGATTCGAAAAGACCGACCCCCGGAATGCTATGGATGGTTGGGTTAATGGTCAAAGCGATATGGAAGATTTCTTTCCCATGCAAATCTTGCTTGGGGATGCGGTAAAATACTTTTTAAGCGAGCATTCTAGTGCTACATTTGGACTATCTTGTTCCCTTGATGAAGCCGCGAATGTTCTTTGGTGTCATGGTGATGCAACAATAGTGGAACGGTTTTACAATGGAGACGATACAACAAGCGCTCAATGTTTTGGTGAAGATGGAGACAAAGTCGCTTGGGAAGCGGATATGGCATGGTTATACAAGACGCCTTTAACTTGCCCAGAAGGAGTCCTAAAACAGTTACAAGAAGGAGAGGCCTACTGCTTCATAGAGACTTGCACGATTGGACTATTGTCAATATCATTGTCTCTTATGGATGAGTCTATTGAGGAAACAGATGAGGATGGGATTCGCATTGCCGCATGTGGGTTAGAAAGTCTGCAACCAGAAGCTCGTTATTCCGTCATTGATTTACGGTCTAATACATTGACAAGCAGAGTTTCAGAAGAAGACGTGAACGTTTTCTTTGTACATGGGTATAATGTTTCCGAGTCTGGTTCGGTGGCTTGGTGCAATACGATTTTTAAACGTCTCTGGCAATTAGGAATGAACGTACGATTTTACGGTGTTACATGGAATGGAGACGAACAAAGTGGCCTTCCTGATTATTACACGAATGTTGTAAATGCATTTAATGCGGCAGAGGCATTTGCCAATGTCATGCGTAACGTTCCTGGCAAAAAGATTGTGATGGCGCATAGTTTGGGCAATATGGTCGTCTCATCCGCCATCCAAGACCACGAGGCCCCGGTGGATGTCTATTTCATGCTCAACTCCGCGGTCCCTGCTGAGGCTTACGACACGGAAGCGCCGACCTATGACTTCTCTATCGATGGCGTACCCGAGGGGCTGATTCATGACGCATGGGACGCTTATCCGCCGAAGAGTTACGCTGCCCTGTGGCATCGCCACTTCCTGCCGCATGAAGGTTTTTTGCCCATGGCGGCGGATGAGGCCCGGGCGCAACTCACCTGGAAGGGTCGCTTCAAGGACGTGCTCGACAATCGTGGCGTGGAGGTTTATAACTTTTATTCCGCGGGAGATGGAACGCAAAGTGGCGATGAGGTGTTTGAGCTTGCAGAGATGACACCAAGGCCGACCTCTGGGTTTGGATGGGTCTGGTGGAATCCGATAAGGCCACTTGTAGACATTGTTTCTGACAATGTCATCTTAGGACGTCACTCATGGCAGAAACAGGAGTGTTGGAAGGGACGAGGCGATGTGTCTTTGTTTGCCTTCATGGCGTCTGATAAGATGGGCTGGGGATTTGAAGAGCCGCAGAAGACTAATGAAGATACGGAGAAAATGTCAGATGAAGATTTCCGAAAGAGTCCCATCTTCTGTCGCAATCCACAGACAGTCTTTGGCGATGATGCGCAACCGATTTTGGAGCAACGTAATCTTCTTCTATCTTCCGCAATCCCGGCGATGAGTGAAGCCACAGGAAGAAGCTTTTTATCCGGAATTGACGATTCCCGTCAAATAGATTGTCAAGACATCTATGTGGACTCCAGACATTCTGTACAATGGGTCAATCGAGTGGAACGCTTAGGTAAGCGATGGTTGCATTCTGATGTGAAGACTCTCGCGTATCCATTTGTCAAAGTGCTGTTTGATGAGATTGTCAAACAAGGAGGATTGAAATGAGACTAGGACTGCTTGGCCTTTTAATCTGCATAAATGGTCTTGTTCTTGCAGTGAGTTCGTATGAAAGACAGCTACAATATGAAGGCGCTCCGGCAACAATCACGGTAACGGTGCGGGATGAGCATGGCGTTCCTGTCGAAGGTGCGCTTGGAGAAGCATTTTATTGGTCAACGGTATCAAATACAGAATCCGAAGTCTCCGATTATTCAGATGAAAATGGCAATCTCTTGTTTCGTGAAAAGGGGTATTGTGATGCAGTATTTCGTATCACAAAAGGGGGGTACTATGTAACCAAAGACAACGTCCTGTTTCAATTACCGGCAGAAGCTCCTGAACATTTTTGGCAACGCAAGGAGTGGGCACCTACCCACTTGGATGTTACACTCAAGACAATCCGCAATCCGATTCCTGGTTGGCTCTATGCAGGAAAAGTAATAACGTTGCCTCGATATGACATTCCATTGGGACTAGATTTACAGCTCTTGGATTGGGTCCCTCCTTATGGAGAAGGTAAGCAAACTGATGTTATCCTGTCATTCCATTTGGTAGACAAGCAAAATAGGCAAGAAAAGTGGCAAGAAATCAAAGGTGTTACCTTCACTTTCCCTAACCCAGGTGACGGGGTACAAGTTTGTGCGGCAAGTATGGATTCTTCTTTCTTGACAGACTATTCAGTAGATGTCTCAAAACCTTTTCTTTCAACACTTACTTTAACAATAGGACAAAAAGAATCTCCTTCTCGCTTTCTTCGCCCTAATACGTATTTAGCTTTTCGTGTTCGTAGCAAGGTGAACAAAGACGGTGTAGTCGTTACGGCGAATTATGGGTCTATTTGTTATAGAATACACATTAGTAAAAGAGGTCTTTTTTTTGCGGGGGGCGGCTTTAACCCTACGTCAAACGATACCAACATCGAGTTCGACCCCAAACAGAACCTGATGCCAAAGCGATACAAAGCAGATTTACTAAAAGACAAATCCTTGAAAGAAAAGACTTCAAAAGAGAAAAAGGGCTATGAGAATACGTCCTTTTAAGAATAAGCCAAGACATCGCCACTTCCTGCCGCATGAAGGTTTTTTGCCCATGGCGGCGGATGAGGCCCGGGCGCAACTCACCTGGAAGGGGCGCTTCAAAGACGTGACTGGCAATCGCGGCGTGGAGGTCTATAACTATTATTCTGCCGGCTCAGGTTCTGAGTCTGGTGATGAAGTCTTGGAACTGAGTCCCTCGACACCGAGGCCGATCACAGGAATGTTGGATAGCCTAGGGCGTTATGCCTGGCACAAGCAGGAAGCCTACAAAGGCCGCGTGGCAAAGACACTCGGTATCATCATGATGAACACCAAAATCATGGGCTGGGGCTTCGAGGAAGATCGAAAGGACGGACTTCCTAAGCCCAAAGATGCCACTACGCTTTCCGATGATATTTTGCGCACTAATCCGCTCTTTCTGCACAATCCACCACTCATCCTTGGCGCCGACGCTTCTGCCATTCTCTCCCAGCGCGACCTCCTCCTCGCTCAAGGCATCCCCGCCCTCTCCCAAGCAACAGGGAGGGTAGAGATAACGCCGATTTCTCGCGAAGACCAATATGATCTCCAACGTTATATGGCCAATACAACATCCAAAGGCGTACAAAGAGGTGGGGCCTCAGGACGTGACTCAACGGCACGATGGTTACACTCGGACATCAAAGATTTAGCATATCCACTCTCACAGGCACTCTTCCATCGAGTTATAACGCAAGGGAGACTTAAATGAAGCAATGGAGCATTCTGGTGGCCATGGTATTTCTTTCAAGTGGGTGCCAAGCCAATAATCTGCTTTTTGATGTGTGGCGGCAAGGTGCAATTGCGACACTTGAGCTTCATGTAATAGACGAAAAGAAACAGCCGCTGGAGGGTGTTTCCGCCTCTGCCGAAAGTTGGATGCCTGCGCCTAACAAGAATGGAACTGACGAAGCCGTAACAGATGAGAAGGGGTTCGTAAGATTGTCCTTTCCCTGTATCACAGATGGTCATTATCGATTGCAAAAAGAGGGATATTATGACACAACGCGTTCATTCGCGATGCCTAGCGTAAACACGGATACGATTGAAGAATCTTTGTTGTCTTATAAATGGAAACAATCGTATGTACAAGAAGAAACGTTACGTCCCATCAAAGCCCCGGCCCCTATGATTGCGTATCAGCTGTTTGATGCCATTGTGCCGGAACGAGACAAGTTAATTGGGTTTGACCTTTGGAAAGGGGATTGGGTTGCACCTTATGGGGTTGGAAAATGCGAGGATGTCAAAATTCGTCTCAATACAGAAGAACGGCAATATGGCAAGAAAATCAAGAGGGAGACAACCTCCATCACCTTTTTCTTCCCACAACAAGGCGATGGTATTTGCATTTGTGAGGCGTTTCCGTTCTCGGCGTTACGTTCAGCATATACTGTAGACCAATCCCTCCACTTTCATCAGACATTGACACTCAAGGTTCCCGCTTTTCCTCATGAGGTACTTCCTTTATCACACTATCTTGTTTTTCGTGTCAGAAGCGAAGTGGCTGACGATGGCACAATCCTCAAGACGCACTATGGGAAAATCTATCCAATCATCGATGCCAGAGGTCCGGAATTAACCATTGGGGCAATTTATCTCAATCCACGCGCCAACGACACCAATCTGGAATTTAACCCGAAACAGAACCAAGCCGCCAAGTCGCAATTACGGCGTTATTCTTTACGCAGGACTTTTGCTCCATAACAATAACGAACACTTTAAGTATCCTTCAAAGAGGCGGTTTATATGACTAGGTTGAGTTTATTGTTTCTTGTTGGTTTGTTTACCCATGTTGGTTTAGCCGAGACTCTTGCCATGGCGCTTATGCGTGATGGCGCTATCGCGACAATTCAATTGCATGTCGTGGATGAGCAGGGGCGGCCAATCGAGGACGTGGAGGCACATCTTGGTTTTTGGAAACCGGCATCGGCACTTTTTGCCTTGAACAGAGATTCCGGAACTACGGATGAGGAGGGGAACGTCCAGTTGTCTGCGCGGTGTTTCACGGACGGCGACTATATTTTGAGAAAAGATGGGTACTATCCGACACAACGACATATCCGAACACCAACGCCATATCATGAGACAATTGAAGAGGGGTTCTTTTCTTATCGTTGGCGAGACCCTTATGTCAAGACAGAGGTGTTGCGGGACATCAGAAATCCTTGTCCGATGAAGGCCTATTCTTGCGTAATACTGAAGTCCCCACCGAAAGGGGAGACATGGGGCCTTGACTTGGAGCTCATGGAGTGGCTTCCGCCAAACGGAAATGGAAAACACTTGGATATGCTTGTCTCCCTTGAATTGGAACCCCGTCAGAATCGGCAGGACAAGTGGGAAGAGGTCATGGCGGTGAATCTCTCATTTCCTAACCCAATGGATGGCGTACAACTTTGTGACAAAATAGAGGAATCAGATTTTTATTCCACTTATCAAGTCGACCTGACGCGTCCGTTTGAGACACAGTTGCGTTTGGTCGGTTCCGAAGATAGGTATCATTTTTTGCCCTATAAGCAGTACCTCGTGTTTAGGGTGCGAAGTGTCGTCTCAGAATCCGGAGAAATTGTTTCGGCCCATTACGGGAAGATTTATCCAACCACCAATATCACCAATGAAGAGTTTTCATTTCGTACCGTCTACTTCAATCCTGTGCCGAATGACACGAACTTGGAGTTTGACACGAAACGGAATCTGGCCCCTGGTGAGACGTGGGAGCAACGTCAGCGGCGGCGGGTTTATTTGCCGTGAAGTCGGTTGTATTCAGGAAAGGAGAGTAGGCGATGAAACGGATAATCTGCATGGTGATGGCGGTATTTGCGGCGGGAATGGCGATGGGTGCCACACGGTTGGTGCCGCGGTTGTTGGTCTTGGAGTCGGCAAGCGTGGGAGAGAAGACGTGGATCTATCGGACGCTTGAGCAGGGGAGCATCGTCAAAGGGGACCCGCGGGGGGATTATCCGGAGGGTGGGACGGCGTGGACGTTTCGCGTCTATCTGTGGGTGGACGTGGAACAGGAAGGCATCACGCTCCGCTTTGATGGGGAGCAGGTGGTGGGGTGCAGGGTCGGGTATTATGGGAGCGGTATGGAACTTTACGCGTTAGGGACGGCAGGGTCATATTGTTCGATGGAGGATGGCGTCTACAAGGTTTCAGATTCTTACAGTGCACACGCCCGAGCCTCAGATCGTTTCCCAGACGGTGCCACGCTGAATTGGAAGTTTCTTATTTTCTGGGAGTATGAGGAGAGCGAGGAGTAGGTGTAGCCTCAGCAGTGTCCATAGCAAGTAGAGAACCGCAAAGGCGCGATAGGTGATACCAAGCCTCCTCTCCATCCCCTTGCCAAGTGCTTTCTGAGACCCTATGTGGTCGACCTCACACCCTTAAGGGTTTCACGAAGAGGGCTTTTAGGGGCGGTTTACGCCGCCTCGAAGAACGGAAACTAGAGACTTGAAGGCCCCTGCGGGACAACGGGGATAGACTTCCCGAGAAATCGACCAGGCGCGAAACGGAGGGCGGCGGGCGCGGTCAGCGGCAAAGCCGCAGAGCGACCGATGGAGCCCGAAGCTGTTCGCGCTCCCCTTGCGTCTTTGCGGTCCCAATTTTCCCCGGGCACTATTGATCGAGGAGGAGGGCACGGGCCTTGGCGTATTTGGCAAGGCGGGCGGCGCGGGATTCGGGGGTGCCGGGGGTGAGGGCGGCACGGGCGGAGTCGGAATTGTGGGCCAGGTCGGCGAGTTTGACGGCGGTGGCGATGGGATTGCCGCGAATGGCACGGACATAGTCAAAGTAGTCCACATCCTTGGCGTGCGTCAGCAAGCGGACGGCCTCAACGACTTCCGGAGGAAAGTCACGCGCCAAGTCCTCAAAGGTCATGTCGGTGTCTTCCACAACATCGTGCAGGAGCGCGACGCAAGTGGTCGTCTCGTCCGTCATCTGTTCGGCAAGGTGGAAGGGATGAAAGACATAAGGAACGCCGCAACGGTCGAGCTGTCCATGATGGGCGGCATAGGCGACCTGCATGGCTTTGAGGGTGAGCGGGGTGTAAATCATGGCTTACTGCGGGAGATTTATGCAACGGACGGCGCGGGGGCCTTCCGTGACGAGGGGCGGGACGGCCTCGGAGCAAGCGGGGGTGGCGCGGGGGCACCGTGGCGCGAAGGCGCAACCGGGCGGGAAGCGGCCGGGCGGCGGGACGGTGCCGGGGATGTCCTGCAGGCGGGGCTTGTCGAGGCGGAGGGAGGGAACCGCGGCGAGGAGACCCTGCGTGTAAGGATGGCGCGGGGCGGAGAGAACGTCGCGGACGGGGCCGCTCTCGACAATGCGTCCGGCGTACATGACGTAGAGGCGCTGCATGTAGTTGGCGACGATGCCGAGATTGTGCGTGATGAGCAGGACGGCCATGTTACGCTTGGCGGCAAGCTCGTCCATCACGCCGAGGATACGGCGCTGGGTGGTGACGTCAAGCGCGGTGGTGGGTTCATCGGCAATCAAGAGGCGAGGCTCGGCGGCGAGGGCCATGGCGAGCATAACACGCTGGCATTGGCCGCCGGAGAGGCCGCAGGGATAGGAATCGGCGGCACGGGCGGGGTCCGGCAAACCAACGTCCGTCAAGAGAGAAAGGATACGTTCGCGGCGCGCCGCGCGGGGCATCGGGGGAAGAGCCTCGGCGATTTGGTCGCGGATGCGGAGGACGGGGTTGAGGCTCGCCATCGGGTCCTGGAAGACGTAGGCGATGCCGCCGCGGCGGGCCTCGCGCAAGGCGTTCGCGTCGCCCAGGAGGTCACGTCCGGCGAAGCGGATATGCCCGGTGCGGTGGGCGCGATCGGTGGGCGGGAGGGCCGTGACGGAGAGGGCCGTGACGGACTTGCCGCACCCGCTCTCGCCGACGAGCGCGACGCGTTCACCGGGATTGACGTGGAGACTGACGCCGGGGACGGGCGTGATCTCGCCACCGGGCGTGCGGAAGGTGACGCTGAGGTCCTCAATCTCCAATAAAGGTTCGGCCATGGCGCGCTCCTCAGACGGTGAGGTCGAGGTGTTCGAGCTCGTTGACGGCCTTCTCGTCCGCCGCGGTGGCGCCCTTGCGGTGACGGGCGAAGGGCACGTGACCCTTGACGATAAAGAAGCGCACGAGCGGCGGGAAGGGGATGGCCGTGCAGAGCGAGAGCACGACGATGGCGTTGAAGAACTCCTTGCCGAGGATACCGAGGTTGGTGGCAATCAAGGCGGCGGCCACGGTGGCGGAGAGCTGCGGCACGGTCATCAAGCCGGCGCAGAAGGCCTGGCGGCCATCAAACCCGGAGGCGCGCAGGGCCAACCAGCCACTGCCGACCTTACTGGCGACCAGACCGAGGACGGTGGCGCCGGCCAGCAACCAGCCGCGAACGACATCCACATCGCCGTTCGCCATACCGAAGAAGGTCTTGAGGTCGGCCTGGAAGCCGAAGCAGAGGAAGAGGAAGGGGATGACGAGGCCGAAACCGATGGCCTCGAGCTTGTCATGGACACCATCCTTGGGGTCACGGAAGCCCGGCGTACGCGCCACGGCGATGCCCGTGACGAAGGCGCTCACGATGAGGTTGATACCGATCATTTCGCCGAAGAGGACCATCAGGAGGACCACCAGGACAAAGAAGGTGGGCTTGGTCTCGTGCGTCTGCGGCACCACCCACTCCACGATACGCCAGAGCAACGGCACCACGAGCATGACGGCGGTCAGGAAGAGGACAATCACGCCCAGGAAGGCCGGCGTGAACCACGCGCCAAGGGCGGAGGTATCGATATGCTCAAGCAAAGAAATGCTCTGCACCAAAGCCATGCCGCCACCGGTCGCGGTCGCCGTCATCGCGTGCAACTGAATGCAGACGGCCAAGGTGACGAGCGAGAGGATGTCCGTGACGATGGTGGCCGAAAGAACCGTCACGCCGAAGCGCGACTTCATCAGGCCAAGTTCGCGCAACACGGGGAAGACGATACCAACGTCGTGCGAGGCGAAGAGCGAGGCATAGACCACCGCCGGAATAATCCAGGCGCTTCCTTCCGGGGCGAAAAGCCAGTAAACGAAGAAGCCCGCCAGCGAGGGCAACAAATAGGTGAGGACGGAGAGCGTGGCCACGGCCTTGCGCTCGTTCGCCAACAGACGCAGATTCGTCTCCACGCCGGCCAACGCCATCAAGAAGACAAGTCCCAAGAAGCCAAGCGCCTCCACCACGTGATAGAGCGTAGCCGAGGTGGTCTTGGCGGCCGTCAACCCGACCGTTGTCCAATCCGCAATGACGTAAAGGAGGTCAAAGCAACTCGGTCCAATAATGATACCCGTGACCATCAGCGCCACCACCGAGGGCACATGGATGCGCCGCGCCACGACTTGAACCACCGCGATCAATGTAATCAACGCCAAAAAGGCAATCAAATAGGTCAACTGACTCATGATACGCGTAGTTTATCAAATCCGTGTCAATTCTGTCCCCTATTTCCTTTTCCGTTCCCTACCCTGCGTACAAACGAACGCCATCCTCTGCTCTGTCCCGAGCGTTTTCTCCGCGAAGACGCCAGTGCGCGCGAAGCCAGATGGGCTAACGCCGGTCGCTTTGCGGGCTAAACGCCCGCTGATCGCTCCCTCCCGCCCATCGCCTTCGCGCTTGGTCCGTCTCTCAAGTGTTTTGGCGCAGGAAAGTGGGGCGTGGGAGGGCGCACGGATGTGCGCCCGGCGTCAACGCCCCATTCTTTCCTGCAAGAGTTGCGTCTTTGCGGTCTCCATTTTCCCCGAACACTATTGCCCCGGGCAATCTTGCGCCATTACAAAAAAAGCGCCCCGGGCCGGGAGGCTCGGGGCGCTTTCAATGTTCTGCAGGAGGCCTCAATATTCGATGGAGGCGTGGTATTCCTGGATGGACTCGACGGGGCCTTCGCCCTCGGCGCGGCGGGCGGCGATGCCCTTGACACCCATCTCCGCGGCGGCGAGAGTGGTCATGTAGGGCACGCGATACTTGAGGGCGGCCTTGCGGATGGAGGAACCATCGGCCAAGGCGTCGCGGCGCGGGCTAGGCGTGTTGATGACGAGGTCGACCTGTTCGTTGAGGATGAGGTCGAGGACGTTCGGGCGGCCCTTGCCGATCTTCGCGACGGCCTCGCTCTCGATGCCGGCGGCGTCCAAGAAGCGCTTGGTGCCGGGGGTGGCATAGAGCTTGAAGCCGAGGTCGGCGAAGGCCTTGAGGGCGGCGGCGGACTCGTCGTTCTTCACGGAGAGGGAGGCCAGGACGGCGCCCTTCTCGGGGAGCGGGGCGTTGGCGGCCTCTTGGCTCTTGCAGAAGGCGAGCGCGGGGTCGCGCGCCAGGCCGAGCACCTCGCCGGTGGAGCGCATCTCGGGGCCGAGGACGGGATCAACCTCCGGGAACTTGTCGAAGGGGCAGATGGCTTCCTTGGCGCCGTAGTAGGGAATCTTGCCGTGGCGCAGACCGATCTTGTCGAAGTCGGCGCCGAGCATGAGGCGGGTGGCGGCGGCGGCCATCTGGATGGCGCAGACCTTGGAGACCAGCGGGACCGTGCGGGAGGCGCGGGGGTTGGCCTCGAGGACGTAGACCTTACCGTTCTCGATGGCGTACTGCATGTTCATCAGGCCGCAGACCTTGAGGGCCTTGGCGATCTTCTGCGTGTAGTCGCGGATGGTGGCCAGGCAGTCCTCGGGGATGTTGGCCGAGGGGATGATGCAGGCGGAGTCGCCGGAGTGGACGCCGGCCAGCTCGACGTGCTCCATGACGGCGGGGATGAAGACGTGCTCGCCGTCGCTCACGGCGTCGGCCTCGCACTCCAACGCGTGCTGGAGGAAGCGGTCGAGCAGGAGCGGGCGATCCTCGGAGACGCCGACGGCCTTGGCGACGTACTCGCGAAGCATGGGCTCATCGTAGATGACCTCCATGCCGCGGCCACCGAGGACGAAGGAGGGACGGATCATCAGCGGGTAGCCGATGGAATTGGCCACCTTGATGGCATCGTCGATGTTGGAGGCCATGCCGCTCTCGGGCATCGGGATGCCGAGCTTGTCCATCATGTGACGGAAGAGGTCGCGGTCTTCGGCCACGTCGATACTGTCGATGGAGGTGCCGAGGATGCGGCAGCCGGCGTCGGAGAGCTCACGGGCGATATTGAGCGGGGTCTGACCGCCGAACTGGACGATGATGCCCAGCGGGTTCTCCTTGCGGTAAATCTGGAGGACGTCCTCAACGGTGACGGGCTCGAAGTAGAGGCGGTCGGAGGTGTCGTAGTCGGTGGAGACGGTCTCGGGGTTGCAGTTGACCATGACCGTCTCGTAGCCCATCTCGCGGAGGGTGAAGGCGGCGTGGCAGCAGCAGTAGTCGAACTCGATGCCCTGGCCGATGCGGTTGGGGCCGCCGCCGAGGATCATGACCTTCTTGGGATTGTGGTCGAGCTTGAGTTCGTCGGGCGCGTTGTAGGTGGAGTAGTAGTACTCGCGGTCCTTGACGCCGCTGACGGGCACCGCGTGCCAGCCTTCCACGCAACCGAGGGCCTCGCGGCGCTCGCGGATGGCCTTCTCGCGAATGCCCAGGAGCTTGGCGAGATACTTGTCGGCGAACCCATCCTTCTTGGCCTGGACGAGGAGGTCGTCCGGCGGGAGGGTGCCCTTGTACTCCAGAATCTTCTCTTCGAGCTGGACGAGCTCGCGCATCTGCTGGACGAAGTAAGCCTTCACGGCGCAGGCGTCGAAGATCTGCTCGTCGGTGGCGCCCTTGCGGAGGGCCTCGTACATCAGGAAGTGGGTCTCGCTACTGGGCGTGCGCAGACGCTCCAGGAGTTCCTTGAGGGTGAGCTTCTCAAAGCCGACCCAACCCAGGCCGTAACGGCCCTTCTCCAGACCGCGAATGGCCTTCTGGAGGGCTTCCTTGTAATTCTTGCCGATGCTCATCACCTCGCCAACGGCCTTCATCTGCGTGCCAAGCTTGTCCTCGACGGCGCGGAACTTCTCGAAGGCCCAGCGGGCGAACTTCAGCACCACGTAGTCGCCCGAGGGGGTGTACTTCTCGAGCGAGCCGTCGCGCCAGTAGGGAAGCTCGTCCAGCGTCATGCCGGCGGCGAGCTTGGCGGAGACCAGGGCGATGGGGAAGCCCGTGGCCTTGGAGGCGAGCGCGGAGGAGCGCGAGGTGCGGGGGTTGATCTCGATGATGACGACGCGGCCGGTCTTGGGGTCGTGCGCGAACTGGACGTTCGTGCCGCCGATGACGCCGATGGCCTCGACAATCTTGAAGGCCATCTTGGTGAGGCGGTCGATCAGCTCGGGGGCGATGGTGAGCATGGGGGCGGCGCAGAAGGAGTCGCCGGTGTGCACGCCCACGGGGTCGATGTTCTCGATGGTGCAGACGCAGACCATCTGGTTCTTGGCGTCGCGCACGACCTCGATTTCGAGCTCCTCCCAGCCCTTGATGGACTCTTCCACGAGGATTTGGTGGGTCATGGAAAGGTCGAGGCCTTTGCGCGCCACGGCGTCGAGCTCTTCGATGTTGTAGGCGAAGCCACCGCCCGCACCGCCCATGGTGTAGGCCGGACGGATGACAACAGGGTAACCGATCTCGGCGATGATCTTCTCGGCCTCGGCCACGCTGTTGGCGATGCCCGAGCGAGGCGTCTCGATGCCGAGCTGCTCCATCGTGTGCTTAAAGATGTCGCGGTCCTCGCCACGCTCGATGGCGTCGAGGTTCACGCCGATGACCATCACGCCATACTTGTCCAGGATGCCGGCCTTGGCCAGCGCGGAGGACATATTCAGTCCCGTCTGCCCGCCGAGATTCGGCAGGATGGCATCGGGACGCTCCTTGGCGATGATTTGCTCCAGACGCTTCAGATTCAACGGCTCGATGTAGGTGGAATCCGCCATCGTCGGGTCGGTCATGATGGTGGCGGGGTTGGAGTTCACCAAGACGATCTTGTAACCCAGCGCACGCAAAGCCTTGCATGCCTGCGTCCCGGAATAGTCAAACTCGCATGCCTGCCCAATCACGATGGGGCCAGAACCGATGATGAGCACCTTTTTAATGTCGGAACGCTGCATAGAACCTGCCTTCTTTTGCTCATATGGCAAATGCGCCATAAACGGGCCCATATGGTAGCAAAAACCCTCCCCTCCCGCAAGCCTCGACTGAGCAAGCCAATAGTGTCCGGAAAAATTGGAACCGCAAAGACGCAAGGGTGGGCGCGAAACGCCTCGGGCTCCATCGGTCGCTCTGCGGCTTCGCCGCTGACCGCGACCGCCGCCCTCCGTTTCGCGCCTTGTTCCTTTTATAAAAAAGAGGAGAAGTCGGGGTGTGGGGCAGAGCCCCACCAATAAAACCAAACTTCCAAGCCTCCAAGCTTCCAAACGTCCATTTAAAACGCGCTAGCGTGGAAATCCCAAGGGCGGCGCGACCAAAGGGAGCGATGGAGCCCGCAGGGTTTCCACGCAAGACCGTCTTCGCGGTTCCACTTTTCCCGGGCACTATTGGTGAAACGGAAGAGGGCGCTTTTTTGGTATACTTGAGGCGACAATTTGGAGTGTACATGAGACGATTTGCGAGCTTGATTGCGATGGCGGCCGTGGCGGCGTTCTTCGCCGGGTGCGCCCCGGACACCCCGGAACGGCTGTCCGCCGAGGCCGAAGCGGCTTATTCCGCCGGCGAATATGGCAAGGCGATTGCGGCGTATGAGCGGTTGCTGGAGGTCTCCGGCGAAGACGCGATGACCTATGCGAACCTGGCGCAATGCGCACTGGGCGCCCAGGATTTGGAGTATGCCAAGACCTGTGCGGACAAGGCGTTGACGTTGGAAGGGGAAGGCCCGACGGCAGAGCGTGCACGGGAACTCTCCGGCATGGCGGCTGAGGCGCGCCAAGACTTCACCGCCGCCGCGCGGGCGTATCGTGCGCTTCTGACCTCGGACGACACGACGTTGCGCACGCGGGTCCGGTCCCGTCTGGCACGGCTCTACGCGAAGCAGAAGCGGGCGGACAGCGCGTTGGCCATGCTGTTGGCGGCCTATGGCGAGGCCCCGCAGGATGCCTTGACGCTCTACAATCTGGGTCTGCTCTGCGTGAACGAGCCCCTGCGTCTGCGGCAGTCGGCGCTGGACTACTTCCGCCTGGCCGAGCGGACGTTGCCGGAAGGTACGCCGGAGCGCGCAAAGGCGAAGACTTGGATCACGCGTCTGGAGAGCAACCTGAACCGTCTCCGCCAAGTGCCCCCCAGTCCGGGCAACACCCGCAAAGGCGCGGAATACCTGCGCAAAGCGCGGGAGAACATGGACCGCAAGCGGTGGCGCAGCGCGGAGGATTACGCCCGCCAGGCCACCCAGGCCGACCCCGCGAACTTCGACGCCGCGCTCACCTTGGGCCGGCTCTGCACGCAGAACAACCACCAAAGCGACGCGCTGGAGGCCTATGAGGCGGCCTTGGTGTTGCGGTCGACCTCCCCGGAGGCGCGTTACGAAGCGGCCCGCCTGGCGTACACGATGAAGCGTTATGGCGACGCGGCCAACTTCCTCCGCCCGCTCCTGCTCACCCAGCCCAAGAACCTCTCCGCCGCGGACCTGATGATGCGTATCCTCTACGCGCAACAGAAGGGTGCGGACGCACGGGTGTGGGGCGAGTATTGCCTGGCCCTCATGCCAAACGCGACCGAGACCTACCGGAAGTTCGTCGACAGCTTGCCGAGAGACTGACCATGATTGGTATTTCGAAGCTTTACATGGGGCAGGCAGAGGCCTCGGACCCCTTGCGTTATGGCCGTCTGAGCGCAAACCTGCCCAGCCATTTGTTGCAGTTCTCGCGGGACAAGAAGCCCATCGTCGTCTGGAACATCACCCAGCGCTGCAACCTCAAGTGCAAGCACTGCTATGCGGCCGGCGAGCCGGATGTCTCCAAAGAACTGACGACCGAGGAGTGCCGCCGCGCCATCGATGGGTTTGCGGACTTCGGGTGCCCGGTCGTTCTCTTCTCCGGCGGCGAACCCTTCTCCCGGCCCGACCTGCTGGACTTGGCGGCCTATGCCCGCGAAAAGGGCCGCCGCGTGGTCTTCTCCACCAACGGCACGCTCATCACCCCCGCCATCGCCGAGCGCATCAAGGCCATCGGCGCGAGCTATGTGGGCATCAGCATCGACGGCGTGCGCGAAACCCACGACGCCTTCCGTGGCGTGCCCGGCGCCTACGACCGCTCCCTCGCGGCCATTCGCGCCTGCCGCGACGCCGGCGTGAAGGTCGGTCTGCGCGTCACCCTCACACGCGACAACGTCCGCGAGATCCCCGCCATCTTTCGTCTCATGCGCGAGGAACGCATCCCACGCATCTGCCTCTATCACTTGGTCTACTCCGGACGTGGCGCGAATCTCCGCGCCAACGACCTCTCCCACGCGGAGACCCGCGCCGCCGTCGACCGCATCATCGACGAGACAAAGTCTGCGTTTGACGCCGGCTCCCCCTTGGAAGTGCTCACGGTGGACAACCACGCCGATGCGCCTTACCTCTGGCTTCGCATGGTGCGCGAGGGCAATCCCCGCGCCGACGATGTGTTGCGTCTCCTGCGCATGAACGGCGGCAACTCCAGCGGCAACGGCCTCTCCTGCGTCTCGTGGGATGGCACGGTCTACCCCGACCAATTTTGGCGCGACAAGCCGCTCGGCAACGTCCGCGAGCGTCCCTTCGGGGAGATCTGGGGCAACCCGCCGGAAGGCTCCTTCCTGGCGCAACTCCGCGAAAAGCCGCTTCATGTGAAGGGCCGTTGCCGCGACTGCCGCTTCCTCTCCATTTGCGGGGGCAACTTCCGGGCGCGCGGCGAGGCCGCCACGGGCGACATCTGGGGCGAAGACCCCGCCTGCTACCTGACCGACGAAGAAATCAAAGGAGCGCTGTGATGGATCTCTGGATGGGCGTCATCGGAATTGCCTTCTGCTTCTTCCTGTTGCGAGGCGTCATTCGAGGTTTCTCCGGCGAGGTCGCGCCCCTGCTTGGGCTTGTGGCCGCCATCTGCGTGATCGCCTTTGGCTACAAGCCCATTTACAATGGCGCCATGATGGTGCTCGCCGAGTCCGCGGGGCCGTCGGCGTCTTATTACTGCGCGCTCGCCATCGTTGTGGTGGGGGTGGTGGTCTACTTCGCGATCGCCATCTTGGCGCGCGGCATCATCTCCTTCATCCTTCCACAACCCTTCAACGCGATTCTGGGCGGACTGGTCGGGGCGGCCAAGGGCCTCTTCCTCATCAGCGCAGCGGCCAGCATCGTTTGGATGGTGAAAGACCGCGCCGAGCGCTTCCAAAAGGCCACCGCCGAGGGCAACCCCATCGTTGCCTCGACCTCCGACTTCTGGGCCGACCGCTTCCATGTCTCGGTGAAGGCGAACCCGGAGGTGTCGGTGCGCATCAAGGAGCCTTCGGATGGCGGGCATTGATGCCAACGCCCTCGCCGAAATCAAGGCACGCATCGACCTGGCGGACCTCATCTCCGAATACGGCGTCGACCTGCGGCGCGCCGGCTCATCCGTCAAGGCCTGTTGTCCCTTCCATAAAGAAAAGACCCCCTCCTTCGTCATCAACACCGACCGCGGCTTCTACAAATGCTTCGGATGCGGCGAAAGCGGCGATGCCATCTCCTTCGTTCAGAAGATGGAGGGCATCACCTTTGTGGAGGCCGTGCGCAAGCTGGCCGAGCGCGCCGGCGTAAAAATCGAGGAGCGCTTCGACCCGCAGGCCAAGGCCCGTGCCCGCCTCTACCAGATCAACCAAGAGCTCGCCGCCTTCTATCGTCGGTGCCTGGAGCAGACCGCCGAGGCCCAGGAGGCCCGCGACTATCTGCAGCGTCGCGACCTCTGGGGCGAGCCCGCCGAACGCTTCGGCATCGGCTACGCGCCCAACATCCATGGCGCGCTCCTCGAATGGGCCAAGCGCCACGACTTCACGCCCGATGAGCTCGTCGCCGCCGGCGTGCTGGCCGCCCCGCGGATGCCCGGCGACAACTATTACGACCGTTTCCACGGCCGTCTGACCTTCCCCATCTGCGATCCGCAGGGCCGCGTCATCGCCTTCTCCTGCCGCCTCTTGCGCGAATCCAAGCACACCGGCAAATACGTCAACAGCCCCGAGACCGAGATCTTCAAGAAGGCCGACACGCTCTATGCCTTCCACCTGGCCCGCCCCAACATCGCCAAGGCCGTCCCTCGACGCGCCATCGTCTGCGAGGGCCAGATAGACGTCATCCGCTGCCACGTCTGCGGCTTCCCCACCGCCGTCGCCTCGCAGGGCACCGCCTTCACCGCCGAGCACGTCGCGCTCCTGCGCCGTTGCGCGGACTCCGCCGACCTCGTCTTTGACGGCGACAAAGCCGGCGTCAAGGCCGCCATCCGCACCATGGGCCTCTTCCTCGCCGCCGGCATGCCCGTGCGCATCGTCTCCCTCCCCCCGGAGGACGACCCAGACTCCCTCCTTCGCAAACAGGGCGCCGAAGCCTTCCGCGCCTGTCTCGACAGCGCCGAGGACCCCGCGCCCTTCCTGGTTCGCCGTCTCCGCCAGCAAGAGACCGCGCCCGACGCGATGGATGCCGTCATGCGCATCGCCAAGGCCGCCGTCGCAACCGTCCTCGACTGCCCGGAGCCCGTCCTCACCGCCCGCTTCCTGCAAGACGCCGCCAACGCCCTCCACCTGCCCGTCGAAACCCTCACCCAAGACCTCGAGAGCCTGCGCGCCGATGCCGCGGAGGCCGAACGCCGCCGCGAAGCCTTCCGTGCCCGCCAGGAGGCCCAGCCCGCCGTCGCCATCGAGCAACCCCCACCCTTCGACGATAGCTGGGACGACGCCGATGAGACCCCCGTGGACGTCTATCCGGAGGATGCCGCCGAACCGGAGCCCGCCCCCGCCCTTGTCGACCTCGAGGCCTCGCGCAACCTGGCCGGCGCCCTCTGCGAGCTCCTCGCCCACCACTTCCACGAGCCCGACGTGATGGGGTGTCTCATCCGCCACCTGCCCCCCGCCTTCGTCCACAACCCCTTCGCCTCGAAACTCTACGACCTCGCCGTCGCCGCCTCCCTCAACGGCGCCAGAACCCTCTCCCCGCCGGACGACGACCCCGCCTTCAAGGACTACCTCGCCCGCATCTTCGCCGCGCCGGACCGTATCGTCGCCGCCGGCGAGGACATCACCCCCCTCACCTACGCCCAAGACCTCGTCCGCGCCTACTGGCTCCGCGAGTACGAACGCCGCGCCAAACAGCTCGACCCGGACTCCATCGAGGCCTTCACCCTCACCCAGTCCCGCAAGCGCCTCCAATCCCTCTCCTGGCAGGCCGCCGAGCCCTATCTCGACGCCCTCAACCCCATTCTCGCCGCGCCCAAGCCGTCCCCCCCGCCGCCCTCCGAACACGTCGGGCAGGGGGAAGACGCCCCTCAAGCGAGCGCCCCCGCCGCCGACACCGACGCCACCTACGATGCGGTGCCCCCGCCGCCCATCCCCGACCCCAACCTCCCCCTAGCCTGGGACCCGCCCGACGAGGAAGAAGACATCTATGACACCCTCTGAGCCCACGCCCCCCGGCATCGCCGCGCTCGAAGCCTGGGGCCTTGCCCGTTGCCCCCTGCGCGACCTCCGCCGCCTGGAGCCGCAGGTCGCCACCCTTTCCGCCGCCTTCACCGCCGAGCGCCCCGAGGCCTTTGTCCCCTACCTCGACACCCCGGACGCCCTCACCGCCTACGCTCTCGCCTTCGCGCCGCAGACCTACGCCCGCGTCTCCGCCGCCCTCGCCGGCATCCTCGCCCGCCTCCCCGCCTGGCCCAAACGCACCCTCCGCGTCCTCGACCTCGGGTGCGGCCTCGCCTCCGCCTCGCTCGCCGCCAAAGACCTCCTCGGCCCCATCGAGCCCACCTGCGTCGACTGGTCCGAGTCCGCCCTCGCCGCCGTCAAGGAGCTCCTTCCCGAGGCCAAGACCCTCCGCGCCGACCTCCGCCGTTACACCCCCGAAGGCCCCTACGATCTCATCATCGCCTCCTTCGCCGTCAACGAATGTTGGCCCGACCCCCAAGCCGCCGCCGCGGCCCTCCGCCGCTGGGCCGACGCCCTCGCCACCGACGCCCCCGCCTTCATCCTCCTCCTCGAACCCGCCAACCGCGCCAGCGTCCCCCGCCTCCACGCCCTCCGCGGACTCCTCCCCGACCTCCCGCTCTACGCGCCCTGCCCCCACCGCGGCCCCTGCCCCCTCAACCCCGTGCAAGACGGCGTCTGCCATGATGTCCGCCGCTTCCGTCCCGGCCGCCCCCTCGTCCTGCTCTGCCGCCGCCTTCGCCGCACCGTGAGCGACGTGAAATACGCCCTTCTCGCCTTTGGCCGCCCCGGCGGCCCCCAGGCCGAAGGCTTCGGCGACCCCGACTTCCTCCGCCTCATCGGCCCCGTCGACAAGGGCAAAGGCGTTCTCGCCTGCCGCGTCTGCATGGGCGACGGCGCCGTCCGCCGCCTGGAACTCCCGACCGCCGCCCTTCCCACAGAACGTCGCCACGCCCTCCTCCAACGCCAGCGCGGCGACTGCGCCTGGCTCGACGGCCCGCTCGACGCCCGCCGCCAAGTCGCCCTCGGCGCCATCCAGCGCGCCGCCGACCTCCGCTTCCCCGACGACCCGCCCCCCGCCCTCGACGACCTCGACGACTTCTCCTTCTCCATCTGAGCAGGGAGTTTCCACGAAGACACGAAGCAACGCAAGAGCCTGGGCACTTCACCGTTCGGCCCTCCGGGCCTCACTACCGTGCCCATCCCTTGCGTTTCTAGTGTTTTTCGGGAAGCATCATCCGTTGTACCTGGCTCGTCGCAGACGTGCCTGCGGGTGCAGGGGAAAGAGGAGTTTGGAAGCTTGGAGGCTTGCTTTTGTTGGTGGGGCTCTGCCCCACACCCTTGCTTTTTACTCGACAAGGCGCGAAACGGAGGGCGGCGGGCGCGATCAGCGGCGCAGCCGCAGAGCGCCCGATGGAGCCCGAAGCGGTTCGCGCCCATAGTTGCGTCTTCGCGGTAAATGTGCCCCGGACAGGATTGATGAAGGGTGCGTGATGAGCGGTTTTTTGGTATCCTAAGGGGCATTATGTTGGTGCGGCTGGCAGTAAAGAATCTGGCAGTGGTCGAGGCGGCGGAAGCGCTGTTCGGCCCGGGGTTGAACGTCATCACCGGTGAGACCGGCGCGGGTAAATCCGTGCTCATGGGGGCCTTGCATTTGATCTTGGGCGAGCGGGCCGACCGTTCGGCCATCCGCACGGGGGCCGAGGAGGCCGCGGTGAGCGCGGTCTACGAACTGGCCGACACGCGTGCGGTGGACGCCATCCTGCGCGAAGTGGACGTGCCGCCCTGCGAGGAGGGGACGCTCATCCTCAAGCGCGCCATCCTGGCGAACGGCAATGGCCGCATCCGCGTGAACGACGCCCCCGCGACCGCCGCGCTCCTGCGCAAGTTGGCGCCGTTGCTCACGGATATCCATGGCCCGACGGACAACCTGTCGCTCCTCGACGCGGGCTTCCAGCTGCGTCTGCTCACGGCCTATGCCGGGGCGGATCGGGAGCTGGAGGCCTATCAACGCCGTTGGGAGGCCCTCTTGGCCCTCAAGGCGCGATTGCAGGAGGCCGAGGGTGAACCGGGCGAGCGCAAGGCCGAAATTGATCGTCTGGTCGAGGAACTCGAGGAGTTCCGCCAAGTGAACCCCACCGAGGACGACGGCGACCCGCTGACGGAACGCCACAAGGCCGCCGCGAACGCGGAGGAGATCCTCTCCATCGGCAATGCCCTCACAGACCGTCTTTCCGACGGCGAGGGCGCGCTCACGGAGCAACTCATGGAGGTGCACCGCGCGTTGCGTTCCCTTGCCGGATTGCTGCCGGAAGCGGAAGGTTGGGGCGAGGAGCTGACCTCGGCGCAAGTGGCGTTGCAGGAGCTCTCGAAGTCCATCGCCATGCGACTCTCTCAGATTGAGGCCGACCCGGAGGGTCTGGAACGTCTGGAGGCGCGGCTGGGACAGATTCAACGCCTGAAGCGCAAGTATGGTCCGACCCTGGAAGACGTGTTGGCCCATTGGGAGGCGGACAAGGAACGGCTGGACGCCATCAACGCCTCGGAAGGCGAGTTGCAACAATTGCGCAACCAAGTGACCGAGGCCGAAGGCGCGTTGCGCAGGGCCGGGGAGACCCTGCGGGCCAAACGCGCCGCGGCCGCCCCCAAGCTTGCCGCGGCCATCACGGCGGAACTGCGCGACCTGGGCTTCGCCCAAGCCTCCTTCCCCATCGCTTTGGCGCCCTGCGAACCGGGGCCGACCGGGATGGACAAGGTCATCTTCTCGTTCGAGCCGAACCCCGGCGAAGCGCCCAGGCCGCTCGCGGACATCGCGTCCTCGGGCGAAATCGCCCGCGTGATGTTGGCCGTGAAGGTGATTCTGGCGCGCCACGACGGCACGCCGACCTTGGTCTTTGATGAAATCGACGCGAACGTGGGCGGCGAGACGGGCCGCCGCGTGGGCCAAAAGTTGCGCCGCCTGGCCGAAGACACGCAGGTGTTGTGCATCACCCACCAACCGCAGGCTGCGGTCTATGGGCAAACCCACTTCCGCGTGAGCAAGTCGGTGGAGGGCGGACGCACCGTCACCCGCATCGAGCGGCTCGCGCCGGAGGCCCGCACCGCAGAGCTCGCGCGTATGCTCGGCGGCGGCGAGGCCGCGGCGCGCCACGCCCAGGCCTTGCTCGCCGAGACCCGCCCCGAACAGGAGGAACTCGCTTTATGATTCCGTTGGCATCCCCCACCCTCTTCCTTTACGGCCCGCCCGCGACGGGCAAGTCCACCTGCGCGCGCAACCTGGCCGTGGCGCTTGGCAAGACGGCCATCGACTTGGACACGTTGGTGGAGCAACGCGTGGGAATGACCATCCCGGAATACGTGGCGAAGGCGGGGGGCGAAGCCTTCCGGGACGCCGAGACCGAGACGCTCCGGGCTCTCTGCGACGAGCGCCCCGACGCGGTCGTCGCCTTGGGCGGCGGCACCCTGTTGCGGCCGCAAAACCGCGCGATGGCCGAGGCCTGCGGTCCCATCGTCTGCATCGTCACGCCGCCGGAGGTGCTCGCCAAGCGCGTGGAGCGCAAGGCCGGGAGCCGCCCCTTCTCGAAGGACGCCGCGGCCCTGCGCAAGACGTTGGAGGAGCGTCGGGAGCACTACGCCTCCTTCCCGTTGCGCGTGGAGCTGACGGGCGACCCCAGCCCGCAGGAGGTCTGGCCGCGTGTGCTCATGGCGTTCGGACGCTACCGCGTGGCGGGGATGGCCGCGCCCTACACGGTGACGGTCGCGCCGAACGCCTTCGCGGAGTTGCCGCGCACGCTTGCAAAGTTGGAGCCCACGCCCAAACAACTCCTTCTGGTGGGCGACTCCAACACGATGCCTTTATACAAAGAAAAGGTCTTCGCGGCCCTGGGCCGTGAGATTCCGGCCTTCGAGATTCCCGCCGGGGAAGAGCACAAGACCCTCGCCACCGTGGAGCGCATCTGGGGCGCGATGCTCGCGGCCGGGATGGAACGCGGCGCGTTGGTCATCGCCTTGGGCGGCGGCGTGGTGGGCGACCTCACCGGCTTCGCGGCCTCGGCCTGGCTCCGCGGCATCCGCTGGCTCAACCTGCCCACGACCCTCCTGGCGATGGTCGACGCAGGCGTCGGCGGCAAAACGGGGGCCGACCTGCCCGCGGGCAAAAACCTGATCGGCGCCTTCCATCCACCCTGCGCCGTCCTCTCCGACACCGAGACCCTCGCCACGCTTCCCGAACGCGAGTTGCGCTGCGGCCTGGCCGAGACGCTCAAACACGCCGTCATCGGCGACCCGGGGCTGATGGAGATGCTCGGGGCCTTCGCGGCCAAACGCGGGGACATCGACTTCCTCACGCGGCTGGTCATCCGTTCGGTGGGCGTGAAGGTGCGCACCATCCAGGAAGACCCCTTCGAGAAGACCGGCCGCCGCGCCGCGCTCAACCTGGGCCACACGGTGGGCCACGCGGTGGAGGCCGCGAGCCGGTTCACCGTGGCGCACGGCGAGGCCGTGGCCATCGGCACCGTCGCCGCCGCGCGCATCAGCGAACGTCTGGGCTTGGCCAAGCCCGGTCTGGCGGAGACCCTCGCGCAGGCGCTCGCCAACCTCGGCCTGCCCACCGAAATCCCCGCGGGGCTCGACCCGGCGGAACTGCGGCAATACCTTTCCCACGACAAAAAGAAGGCCGATGGCCGGGTGCGCTTCGCCCTGCCCAAGGCCATTGGTGACGTGCAAACCGGCTGCATTGTGCCGGAGGAGGTGCTCAATGGGATTCTTGCAGGACAACGGCCTTGACCTCAAAGCCATCGACGCGCAGGCGTTGCTCGATGCCTTCTTGAAAGAGATGGAGAAGGGCTTGGGCGGCGAGGGATCGCTCCCGATGATCCCCTCGGATCTCCATTTGCCCGATGGCCCCATCCGCGACGTGGAGGTCCCGGCCTTCGACGTCGGCGGCACGAACATCCGCTCGGCGCGCGTGCGCTTCGGCTCCTCCGGCTCGCCCACCGTGGAAAATCTCCGGCGCGGCTTCATGCCGGGCTCCCGCGGCCACGTGACGCACGCGGAGTTCTACCAAATCCTCTGCAACGTGCTCACCGACAACGTCCGTCCCGGCGAGACCCTCGGCTACTGCTTCTCCTATCCCGTTGACGAAAACGGACGCCTGCTCTATTGGACCAAAGGCATCCAGGCCGACGACATCGTCGGTACCGACGTGCGCGATGACCTCGCCGAAGCCCTCGCCGCGAACGGTGTCGCCGATTGCCGCGTCCGCATCCTCAACGACACCGTCGCGGCCCTCCTCGCCGCCTATGCCCACGCCGGAGCCGAGGAGTGCGCGGGGGTCGTGGGCTTCATCCTCGGCACGGGCTCCAACACCGCCTATGCCGAGCGCGCCGACCGCATCACCAAGCGGCCGGACCTTCCCCAGGGCACGCTTGTCCCTATCAACTGCGAAAGCGGCAACTTCTCGGTCTTCCCCCGCTCCACCTTCGATGAGGCCTACGAGCGTGCCAACGGCACGGGCCACGGCTTTTGGGAACGGTGCATCTCTGGTGCGCACCTGGGCGAGCTGGGCACCTTTGTCCTCCGCGGCGCCGCCGATGCGGGGCTCCTCTCCCCCGGCCTGCGCGACTCTGTGCACTCCCGTTGCTTCTCCAACATCGAGCTGGACGACTTCTGCGCCGGCCGCCGCGACGACGTGCTCTTCTGCGCGCCCGGCGAGGCCCGCACCGTGCGTGCGTTGCTGATCCCAATCTACGAGCGCGCCGCCCTCTTCGCGGCCATCAACATCGCCGCCGCCGGCCTCGCCTCCGCCCGCGCCCGGGGCCTGACCTCTGGCGTCATCCGCGTCAACGCGGACGGTTCGACCTTCTGGAAGACCGCCTGCATCCCCTTCGTCGACCGCGTCAAGGAACACCTTGCGGCACTCCTCGGCCCCAAGGGTTTCACCGTCGACATCCTGCGTATCGACGACGCCCCGCTCCTCGGCGCGGCCCTGGCCGCGGCCGCCCGTTGACCCATGGCCACGCGACACTTCATCGGATGGTCCGAGGCCGCACCCGCACGGGTGGTGCGATGGTGCCGTGGGCAATGGCCGGAGGCCTTGCCGCCGGGCCTCATCTTCTGCGTGCCCACCTCGCTCGCCCTGCGCCGTTTGCGCGATGCGCTCATCGATGCTTACGGCTCCTTCCAGGGCGTCCGCTTCCTCACGCCCTCGGCGCTCCCCACCCTCTTTGCGCCGCCCGCCGAGACCCAGGCCGCCACCCCCTCCGAGATGTTCCGCGTCTGGGCGCGCGTCTTCGATTGGCTCCGCCAGGCGGACCCCTCCGACGCCGTGCTCGCCAGCCTCTTCCCCGGCCAACGCGCCTGGCTTGACCGCCCCGCCGCGCGCTACGCCCTCGCCCGCCGCCTCATGGCCCTGCGCGACACCCTTGCCGAGCAATGCCTCGACTTCGCCGCCGTCGCCGCCCACCCCCAGACGGCGCTCCTCGGCGACCGCGAGCGCAACCGTTGGGCCGCCCTGGACCTCCTAGAGACCAAGTGCCGCGAGACCCTCGCCGCGCTCGGCCTGGAAGACCCCGCCGACCGCCAGCTCGCCATCCTGCGCAACCCCGTGCCGCAGCCCCAAGAGGCCGCCGCCGAATGGCGCCTGGTCGTGGCCTGCGTGCCCGACCTCATGCCCGCCCTCACGCGCCTCTTCGACGCCGCCCCCGCCTGCGACATCCTGGTCCTCGCCGAACCTGCCGATGCCGACCGCTTCTCCCCCCACGGCCTGCCGGCCCCGGCAGCCTGGGCCACCTGCGACATCCCGCTTCCGGAAGGCGCGTTCCGTCCCGCCGAGAACCCGCAGGGCGAGGCCGACGCCGTTGAGGCCTTCCTGGATGCCCACCGGCGCATCGACCCGGCTGACCTCTGCCTCTGCGCGCTCGACCGCGAGGCCCTGCCGCCCCTCACCGCGGCCTTTGCCGAACACGAGGTGACCGTCTTCGAGCCTGAGCCCATCGCCCTCGCCAAGCAGGCCCCCGCCCGCGCGTTGCTTGCCCTTGCCGGCCTCCTGCGCGACCCCACCCCTGCCGCGTTGCTCCCGCTCCTCGTCCTCCCCGAGACCGCCGCCACCGTGGGCGTCTCGGTCGCGCGCCTCCGCGCCGACTACGACTCGCTCATGGCCGAGCGCAACCCCTCCACCCGCCGCGATGCCCTCCGCTTCGCCCCGGAAGGCCCCCTCCGCGACTTCCTCTCGAAGTGCCAGGCTTGGGCCAACGCCTTCCGCGCCAATCCCGTTCCCGCCGCGCGCACCTTCTTGATTGACCTCTACGGCGCCGCCTCCATCGATCCCACCCGCGAACCCATCCGCTTCGCGACCTTCGATGCCCTCCGCGGCCTCCTCAACGAACTCGCCGGCCTCCGCACCGATGCGGACGTGCCCGATGCCGACCTCCTCGCCGCGCGCCTCGCCGACGAAGCCATCCGCCCCGTCCGCAGGGACGCTGACTGCGCCTACGAGGGCCGTCTGGAGATTCTCTGGTCGCGTGCGCCCCTCCTCGCCCTCATCGGCTTGAATGAAGGCCTCTTCCCGGACACCACCTTCGAGGACGCCTTCCTCCCCAACGCCTTCCGCCGCGCCCTGGGCCTCCGCAACGACGCCACCCGCGCCGCCCGCGATGCCTACCTCCTCGTCGCGGCCACCGCCTGGCGCGACCCCGGCGACCTCCTCCTCACCTGCGCCCGCACCAACCTCCGCGGCGACTGGCTCAAGCCCACGCGCCTCCTCTTCCGGTGCGACGCCGCCACCCGCGCCGCCCGCGCCCGTGCCCTCTTCCTCGACCCCGCGCCGCGTCCGCCGGCGCCGCCCCCGGGAACCGCGCTCGCCTTCACGCAAAACCCCGTCTGCTGGCGTGAGGTTCCCCCGCCCACCCGACTCTCCGCCTCGGCCATCGCCCGCTTCCTCGCCTCGCCCCTCGTCTATTGGATCACCGACCGCCTCCGCCTCGCCGACGCCGAAGACCTCCCAGACGGCATGGACGCCGCCGCCTTCGGTGTCCTCATCCACACCGCGCTCGAAGCCCTCCGCACCACCGACGCCACCGACCCGGGCACCCTCTCGGACACCTTGACCACGGCCTACGACACGGCCTTCTACGAGCGTTACGGCAGCAATCCCGGCATCGAACTCCTTGCCGCCCAAGCCGCCGCCCACGGCCGGCTCCGTGCCGCCGCGCGCCTGGAATCGCAGTCCCGTCTGGAGGGTTGGGAGACCAAGTACACCGAACACGAGACGCGCGACCCCAAATGGGAACTGCCCTTCGACGTCGACGGCCACACGCTCACCCTCTACGGACAAATTGACCGCATCGACCGCAACCGCCACACCGGCGCCTGGCGCATCGTCGATTACAAGACCGGCAAGAAGGGCGAACCGCCCAACAAGACCCACTACACCAAACCCCGCGATGGCGACCTCCGGTGGATGAGCTTCCAGCTCCCCCTCTACCGTCTCCTCGCCCGCCACGCCCTCAATATCCCCGCCGACACCCCCATCGAGCTCGACTACTTCCTGCTCCCCGCCATGGGGCAGGCCGACTTCGCCCGCTACGACGACCCCGAAGACGAGGCCGCCACCCTCCGCGACTTCCAAGACACCCTCCGCGAACTCCTCGCCCTGGGCCAAGAGCCCCTCCCCGCGGATGTCGGCGACTACGGCGACCCGCTCCTCAAACTCCTCACGGAACCCACCGCCCCATGCGATTGACCCCCCAAGAAGCAGACTGGCTCTACGCCCTCCAGCGCCCCTGGCCCCTGGTCGAGCGCCCCCTCGTCGCTCTCGCCGAAACCCTCGGCGCCACCGAGGCCGACCTGCTCCGCTTCATCGCCGACCTCCGCGCCCAAGGCCTCGTCCGCCGCATCGGCGGTGTCTTCGACGCCCGCCGTCTGGGTTACCGCAGTTGCCTCTTCGCCCTCCCGCCGCAGTCGCCCGACGAGGAGGAGGCCGCCGCCCGCCGTCTCGCCGCCCTGCCCGGCGTCACCCACGCCTATCTCCGCGGCTGGCCCGAGGATCTGACCCTCGATGGCGTCACCGCCGCCGACTACGCCGGCCTGCCCCGCCTCTGGTTCACCCTCTCCTCCCGCGGTGACCGCTTCGAGGCCGAGACCGCCCGCCTCGCCGACCTCCGCCCCATCCCCTTCCCCGCCCTCGTCCGCTACAAAATCGACGTCGTCTTCGACCCCCGCACCCAGACCCGCGACGAGCGCACCGAATACGCCGCCCCCGCCGAGCCGCGCCCCGCCCCGATTCCGCCGGAGCCCCTCCGCGCCCTCGTCCGCCGCTACCAAGACGACGTGCCCGACCCCGCCGCGCCCTTCCGCCCCGAGGATCTCCCCCAACTCCGCGCCTGGCAGGCCGATGGCACCCTCCGCCGCTTCGCCCTACTCCTCTTCCACCGCGCCAGCGGTTTCGCCGCCAACGGCATGTGCTGTTGGCGCGTCCCGGAGGCCGAGGCCGACACCTTCGGCCGCCGCCTCGCCGCCGACCCGGACGTGACCCACTGCTACGCCCGTCCCCTCTCCCCCATCTTCCCCTTCAACCTCTACGCCATGATCCACAAGACCTCCTGGCAAGAAGGGTTCGATGCCTTCCGGCGCCTCACCCGCGTCGCGGGCCTGCCCCCCGGCAAGGTCCTCTTCTCCACCCGCGAATACAAAAAGAGCTCCGTCCGCTTCTTCCTTGAGGAGGATTGACCATGCGCCTGCTTCCCTTCCTAGCCGCCCTCGTCGCCGCGCCCCTCTGCGCCCTCGACCTCTCCGGCCTCTCCGCCGACAACCACATCGCCGGCCCCGCAGTCTCCCCCGAGTCCCTCGACGGCAAGGTCGTCGCCATCTACGATTTCGGCCGCTTCTGCCCCCGTTGCAAGGCCGCCTTCCCCAAGGTCGCCAAGCTCGCCGACGACCTCGCCAAGGAAACCCGCGTCGTCTTCCTCGGCTCCCACCTCCAGGGTCGCGATGACGCCGCCGTCCGCGCCGTCCTCGAGTCCGCCGGGTGCCCCAATCTCCCCACCTACCAATTCCTCGGCGTCCCCGGCGCGCCCTCCGCCGGCAGCCTCCTCCCCACCGGCTACGTCGTCGGCCACGATGGCGAGGTCGTCTGGGCCGGCAACACCCTCGAGGACTTCGCCGCCTTCGAAAAGGCCGTCAAGGACGCCATCAAGGCCGCCCCCAAGCCCGTCCCCGGCTCCATCGCCGACGGCATGGCCCTCCGCTACAACCAGGACTTCGCCCGCCGCCTCATGATCGGCCAGAACATCGAGTCCGCCCTCCGCCAACTCCAATCCCACGCCCGCCGTTCCGGCCCCGCCGGCGAAGAGGCCCGCGCCCTCCTCACCCGCTGCCAAGACTGGGCGAAGGAGACCGAGGCCGCCATCCGTGCCAACATCGAGACCAATCCCTCCCAAGCCCTCGCCGACGGCCAGACCCTCCTGCGCACCCTCCCCTCCAAGGCCGCCGACCTCAAACCGCTCCTCGACCCGCTGATCAAAGATCCCCGCATCAAGGCCCTCGCCACCTCTCGCCTGGCCCTCGCCAACCTCCGCAAGACCGCCGCGCAGAATCCCTCCCGCGTCAAGTCCTCCGCCACGCTCCAGCTCCGCCGCCTCTCCTCCATCGCCACGCCGGACGACCCCGACCTCCAGGCCCTCCGCGCCGAATGGCAAACCTTCATCGACTCCCTCCCCTAATTAGAAGCTTAGAAGTTTGGAGGCTTGGAAGCTTGGAGGAGCCCCAGAGGTGGGAGCCCGCCACCAAGTCTAGGACCGCAAAGACGCAAGGGGAGGCGCGAACCGCTTCGGGCTCCATCGGTCGCTCTGCGGCTTCGCCGCTGACCGCGACCGCCGCCCTCCGTTTCGCGCCTTGCCGCCTTTTATAAAGAGATAAATCGGGGCGTGGGGTAGAGCCCCACCAAGAAAGCCAAACTTCCAAGCCTCCAAGCTTCCAAACTTCTAATCAATTTGCTATTCTATGGGCACGCCGCGGGAGAGCCGCGGCTTGATTGCGCTTTGCGCAAACAGGTTGTCTTATCGGAAATTACGACCTTCTATGAGTTAGACAACGTGTTTGGCGAGGTGCGCCGGTATCGGCGCGCCTCCTTTTCACGTATTAACTCAGGGCCGTCGTAAGCCTCCGATAAATGCGTGAAAGGATGCGCGCCTTTTTTGTGGCCTCGGCCCTGGGCGCGAAGGAGACCGGCCATGGGCATGACGTTGGATGAGGTATTGGCGCGCTTTCGCGAGGAGGCGCAGGGCAATCTTGCCGCCATGGGGTCGCGCTTCGAGGGGTTGATTCACAATCTCCTGCTTTCCCATCCGCTTTATAAGGAAGAGGTGGCGCGCGTGTGGCGCTGGGCCGACTTCCCCGCACGCGGCCAGCTGACGCCGACCGGCACCGACGCCGGCATCGACCTGGTGGCCCAAACCCACTTCGGCGACTACTGGGCCATCCAGTGCAAGTGCTACGACCCCGGCACCACCGTCTCCAAACCCGACGTCGACTCCTTCCTCGCCCTCTCCTCCAAGACCTTCACGTGGGACACCCGCCCCGTCCGCTTCGCCCAGCGCCTCATCTTCGCCTCCACCGACCGTTGGAACGCCACGGCGGAAGAAACCCTGCGCAACCAGACCCCGCCCGTGACGAAGGTCGCCTACGCCCAGTTGGCCGCATTGGAGGTCGACTGGGAGGCACTGCTCAAGGGCCGCGAAGACTTCTGCGTCAAACACGACGCCCGTCCCCACCAACTCAAGGCGATGGCCGCCGCACATACCCACTTCGCCGCACACGACCGTGGCCTCTTGGTGATGGCGTGCGGTACGGGCAAGACGTTGACGGCCCTGCGTCTGATGGAACAAGAGTTGCCCCAGGGCGGCCTCGTCCTCTTCCTCGTCCCCTCCATCGCCCTGCTCAATCAAACCCTCGTCTCGTGGAGCGAGGAGGCGCGTCTGCCGCTCACGCCCGTCTGCGTCTGTTCCGACGCCACGGCCTCCAAGAAGAAGGGCCGCGACGCCGACACCGCGCCGGAGAGCCTCGTTGACCTCGCCGCGCCGGCCTGCACCGACCCCCGCGTCGTGGCCGTCCATGTCCAGACCGCCCGCCGCAACAAACCAAACGCCCTCACCGTCGTCTTCTCCACCTATCAATCCATCGGCGTCGTTGAGCAGGTTCAGCGCGAACTGGGCCGCGACACCTTCCCCTTCGACTTCATCGTCTGCGACGAGGCCCACCGCACCACCGGCATCACCGGCCTGACCAATCCCGATGGGACCCCGGCCAAGGACTCCGCCTTCACCCTCGTCCACGACAACGCCCACGTCCTCGCCCACAAACGCCTCTACATGACCGCCACCCCGCGTCTCTACGGCGAGGGCGCCAAGAAGAAGGCCCAAGAGAACTCCATCGAACTCTGCTCTATGGACGACGAGGCCCTCTACGGCGCGGAGTTTCATCGTCTCGGGTTCGGCGAGGCCGTGGACGAGGGCCTTCTCACCGACTATAAGGTCCTGGTGCTGACCATCCCCGAGGCCTCCTTCGACCCCGCGATGGTGCAGGAAATCCTCGGCGAGGGCACCGCCCTGGAACCGCAGGACGCCATCAAGATGATCGGCTGCGTCAACGCCCTCTCCAAGCAACTCACCAACCCCGACCTCATCCCCCCGAACGACCGCGCCCCCGCCAAACGCGCCGTCGCCTTCTGCCAAAGAATCTCCTCTTCTCAAGAAACCGCCGAGACCTTCACCAAGACAGGCGAGGTGCTCCAGCGCGTCCTCCCCGAAGACCGCCGCGCCGGCCTGATTGTCCCCAAGGTCCAGCACGTAGACGGCACGATGGGCGCCTCCCTGCGCAATGAACGCCTGGCCTGGCTCAAGGCGCCGACGGAGGGCACGGAGTGCCGCATTCTCTCCAACGTCCGCTGTCTCTCCGAAGGCGTGGACGTGCCTTCCCTCGACGCCGTCCTCTTCCTCTCCGACCGCAACTCCGAGATTGACGTGGTGCAGAGCGTGGGGCGTGTGATGCGCCGCGCACCCGGCAAACTCTTCGGCTACATCATCGTGCCCGTGGTCATTCCCGAAGGCATCAAACCCGAGGAGGCCATGCGCGACAACAAGCGCTACGCCGTCGTCTGGTCCGTCCTCAACGCCCTCCGCGCCCATGACGACCGCTTCCAAGCGCGCATCGAGCGATTGCGTTTCACCAAGGCCCAACCCAAGACCCCTCCCGGCACAGACACCGCCGCAATCTCCGGCACCGAAACGATGGGCGGCGACGACGCCGGAATACTCATCGACACTGGTCTGGGCCAGATGGTGACGGAGAACGGGCAGGACATGATCCCCGGCCTCTTCCCCCTGCCCCCGAACTGGGACGTCGAGTCCCTCCAGCAGGTCGTCTACGCCCAAATCGTCAAGAAGGTCGGTGAGCGCGACTACTTCGACCAGCTTGCCGCGCAGGTCGCCCAAATCGTCCGCCGCCACGTGGAAGTCATGCGCGAACGTGTCGCCTCGGATCCCACCGCCGAGACCCACTTCAAGTGGTATTACGAGTTTCTCACACAGGCCATCTACGCCACCGTCTCCTCCGACGACGCCCTCATCATGCTGGCCCAGCACGGCGTCTCCACGCAGCTCTTCGACATCCTTTTTGGCTCCGACGACTTCTCCCGCCACAACCCCATCTCCAAGGCGATGGACTCCGCCCTAGGCCTGTTGCAGGACTTGACGACGAAGGAAGAACAAGAGACCCTCGACAAGCTCTACGACAACATCTCCCGCAAGGTCAAGGCCATTTCCGGCGAGCGTGATGGTGGCCGCTGCCGTCAGGCTCTCATCAAGTCGCTCTACGACACCTTCTTCGCCGCCGCCTTCCCAGACACCGCCGCCAAGCTCGGCATCGTCTTCACCCCGCTCGAGGTGGTCGACTTTATCCTTCGTTCCGCAGACGATGCCCTGCGCAAGCACTTCGGCCAAAAGCTCACCGATGAAGGCGTCAACATCCTCGACCCCTTCACCGGCACGGGCACCTTCATCACGCGCCTCCTCCAGTCCGGCCTTATCGCTCCCAAGGACCTTCGCCGCAAGTATCGCGAGGAACTCTTCGCCAACGAGATTGTCCTCCTCTCCTACTATATCGCCGCCCTCAATATTGAGACGGTCTACCACGCACTCGTCGGGCGGTCCACCTATCAGGAATTTCCCGGCATCGTCTTGGGCGACACCTTCCGGATGCGCCAAGTCACCGAGCAGGACACGCTTGATGATGATGCCTTCTCCGCGAACTCCCAGCGCCTCCTGCGCGAAAACCGAACCCCTATCTCCGTCATTGTCGGCAACCCGCCCTACTCCGTCGCCAAGGGCGAGGATTATCCGGAGCTGGACGCGGACATCAAGGCCACCTACGTTCTCGGCTCCTCCGCCATCAACAAGAACTCTCTCTACGATTCCTACATCAAGGCCTTCCGCTGGGCCTCCAACGTCATCGAGAACCCACGCGGCGGCGTCCTCGGCTTCGTCTCCAATGGCGGGTGGCTCGACTCCAACGCCTGCGATGCCTTCCGCAAGGCCCTTGTCCGTGAGTTCGACGAAATCTACTGCTACAACCTCCGCGGGAACTGCAACACCTCCGGCGAAGTCCGAAAGCGCGAGTGCGAAGGGATTTTCGGCGAAGGGTGCCGTACACCCATCACCATTCTCCTCCTGGTCCGCCTTCCCGCCGGCAAACACACCGGCAACGCCACCATCCGCTACCGCGACATCGGCGACTACAAGAACCGCAAGACGAAGCTCGCCGACCTTGCCGCCCAGCAATCCTTCTTCTCTGCCGCCTGGCTCGATGGCGCCACCATCCTCAAACCCAACGAACACGGCGACTGGATCAACCAGCGTAACGATGCCTTCGGAGCCTATATCCCAATTGAGCCCGAAAAGAAATTTGACACCAAGAGTCCGTCCTTCTTCGTAACCTTCAGCCGTGGTCTTGCCACCGCCCGCGACCCCTGGTGTTACGCCTTCTCCGCCAAAGAGGTCCAAGCCAAAATGCAGGCTTCCATCGACCTTTATAATCGTTCCCTAGACGAAGGAACGCCTATCGAAGACCCACACGTCATCAGCTGGAACCGCTCCTTACTTGGGCATTTTCAGCGTGGCAGGAGGGAGCCGCTCCTACTCCCACGCGTCAGTGTCTATCGCCCCTTCTGCAAGATGTTCCAATACTTTTCAGCCTTCTGGAACGACATGATTTACCAAATCCCCAAGCTCTTTCCGACGGGGAAACGCGGAGAGAATCTGGTGATTTGCGTAAACGGGATTGGCATGAACAAGCCGTTCGCTTGCCTCATTACGGACATCACCCCAGACATTCAGCTTATGCCCAATGGCCAGTGTTTCCCGCTCTATTGGTATACGGAGGGGGAAAGCGACTTCTTCAATAAGAACATGGTGCGACATGATGGGGTGAGCGACTGGGTGTTAGGCCAGGCGCGGAGCCGCTATGGGACGGACGTGACGAAGGAAGAGATTTTCTACTACGTCTACGGTTTCCTCCATCAGCCGGCCTATCGGGAAACCTTCGCGGCCGACTTGAAGAAGTCCTTGCCGCGTCTCCCGCTGGTGGAGCGCTACGAGGATTTCAAGAAAACCTCCGACATCGGGCGGCAGTTGGCCACGCTCCACCTCAACTACGAGACGTTGGAGCCCTATCCGTTGGAAGAGAGGGGCGACTTCTCCGACACACGGGTGATCAAGATGAAGTTCGGCGGGAAGGGCGGAAAAGACCGTTCCATCCTTATCGTGAACAACACGCTGACCCTGCGCGGCATCCCCGAAGAGGCCTATCGCTACCAGGTGAATGGCCGCAGCCCCATCGAGTGGGCGGTGGACCGCTACCAAGTGCGCCAAGACACCAAAAGCGGCATCATCAACGACCCCAACCTCTGGGCCCCGGACAACCCGCGCTACATCCCCGACCTCATCAAGCGCCTCGTCACCCTCTCCATCGACTCCCTCAACCTCATCAACGCCCTCCCACCCTTCACCGCCGAGTGAACCTCAAAGTGCCTCCGCCGGGTCCCGTAAAGGGCCCTTTTCGGACCCCTATAAGGGTCGGCCTTGGACCACTATAAGGGTTGTCCCTCGACCCTTATAGGGTCTCACCACCGACCCCTATAGTGGTCGACCTCGGACCCTTATAGGGTCTCAGAAAGGCCCCTTAAGCGTGTCTCCAAAGACCCTTTTTGGGCCTCCAGAAGGTACTATATAATAAGGTAAGGGGAAAGGGTCGGTGAGTTTTCCACGAAAACACGAAGGAGCGCATTAGGCAAGCGGTTCAGCGGCGGTGCCGGTGAGGCGGCGGGTGGCGCCATCGAAGGAGAGGCCGATGAGGTGGACTTCCTTGCCGCTGTGGCGATAGGGCTCGGCGTAGCCCTTCTCTTTGATTTGGGCGAGAGCCTCTTGGGGCGTGCCATCAACCTTGAGTTCGAAGACGAAGACGCGTTCGGGCGTCTCGGCGACCAAGTCGGCGCGGCCATGGGACTGCCGATCCTCGGCGGTGACACGGAAGAAGCCGCTGGCGGTCAGCAGAACGTAGAGGATGCGCTGGAAGGAGAACTCCTGCACGCGCTCCTCTTTGGAGCCGTAGATGAGATGGGCGTAGAGGTCGGAGAGATTGCCGAAGAAGATGTCGAAGTCGGCCTGCTTCAAGGCCCGGCTGACCATGCTGAGATAGTGGTTGTCTTCCTTCTGTGCAAATTTTTTGACGAGCTGGGCGTTGAAGGCACGGCGGACCTCTTCGTCCGGGATGCCAAGCGTGAAGACTCCGTCTTGGAAATCTTTGATGGTGAGGTAGCCGCCTTGGTAGAGCATGGCGATGGGGCGGATGTTTTCCAAACCGCAGACGTCCAGGTCTTCCTCAAAGACATCCTCGACGTTCTCGTAGTCCTTCTCGACGAGTTGGTTGTTTGTGAAGTAGTTGATGACGGTGGAAGTCTGGCCGGTGGAAATCCAGGTGCCGATGAAGCGACGCTTCAATGCGCCGAGGGTTTGCCCAATGGCAAAGGGATTGTAGACTTTCTCCTCGCAATCCGGAGAGAAACGGTAACCGTTGTACCACCAGCGAAGCTTTTCGCGGTAATCCTCGTAGGAAAGGCCCATAACTTCGGCATGGCGGTGCAACGTCTTGCTGAAGTTGGCGCCCAGCTCCTCATCGGTGTAACCAAGGAGCGTGGCGTAGCGCTCATCCATCGTCAGGTCGGTGAGGTTGTTGAGCGCCGAGAAGACAGAAAGCTGCGTGAACCGCGTCACGCCGGTCATCATCATGAAGCGGATGTTGCCAACGTTGTTCTTGATTTCGCCATAGAAGGCGGAGAGCTCGGCGCGGATGGCTTTGGCCTTGGCAATGTCGTTCAGCGCGTGGCCCACGGGCGCGTCGTACTCATCAATGAGGATAACCACGGGTTTGCCACGGTCTTTGGCGAGAAAACGGATTGCGTTGGCGAAGTTGTCATTCGGAGCCAATGCAGGGTCATAGACGACCCCGGCCTCCTCGAAGGCCTGTTTCACACGTACCACCAACCCTGCGCAGAAACCCTCAAGGGTCTCCACTTTCATCGTGCCAAAGTTGAAGTGGAGGACGGGATACTCAGTCCAGTCGTAGTCCATCTGGTCGATGGCAAGGCCTTTGAAGAGCTCGCGTTGGCCGCGGAAAAGGCACTCCAACGTGGAGAGCATCAGCGACTTGCCGAAGCGCCGCGGACGCGAGATGAAGAAGAAGGAGTCCATCCCACGCGTGACGAGCGGATAGAGCAATGCGGTTTTGTCCACATAACGATAGCCATCCTTCCGCATATTGCGGAAGTCATAGGTCCCTTGCGCAATCTTCTCTTCTTCCATGACCGAACTCCTTGCCTATAGTATAGCATAAGGAGCGACATCGCCGCCTCGGCACTACCAGCACCAATACTGTCCGTGGAAGTTTACCGCGAAGACGGTCTTGCGTGGAAACCCTACGGGCTCCATCGTTCCCGTTGGTGCGCCGCCCTTGGGATTTCCACGCTATCGCACTTTTAATGGAAGTTTGGAAGCTTGGAGGCGCATTTCCACGAAAACACGAAGGAGCGCATTAGGCAAGCGGCTCAGCGGCGGTGCCGGTGAGGCGGCGGGTTTGGCCGTCGAAGGAGAGGCCGATGAGGTGCACCTCTTTGCCGGAGTGGCGGTAAGGCTCGGCGTAACCCTTTTCCTTGATTTGGGCAAGGGCCTCTTGGGGCGTGCCGTCGACCTTGAGTTCGAAGACGAAGACGCGTTCGGGGGTCTCGGCAACGAGGTCTGCACGCCCCTGAGATTGGCGATCCTCGGCGGTGACGCGGAAGGAACCGTCGGAGGTCAGCAGGACGTAGAGGATGCGCTGGAAGGAGAACTCCTGCACGCGCGCTTCTTTGGAGCCGTAGGTGAGATGGGCGTAGAGATCGGAGAGGTTGCCGAAGAAGGTGGCGAAGTCGGCCTCTTCCAACGCTTGGCAGGTAAGATTGCGGTAACGATCACTTGGAGTCTCGGCGAACTTTTGGACGAGCAGGGAGTTGAGCGCGCGGCGGACCTCCTCGTCCGGGATGCCGAGGGTGAAGCGTGACCGGCGGTATTTCTTAATGGTCAGATAGCCGCCTTGGTAAAGCATGGAGATGGGCTGAATGTTCTCCAGACCACAAACGTCCAAATCTTCCTCTGAAACCCCCTCAATGTGCTCATAGTCCAGCTCGACGAGTTGGTTTTTCGTGAAGTAGTTGATGACAGCGGAGGTCTGGCCGGTGGAAATCCATGTGCCGGTGAAGCGACGCTTCAATGCGCCGAGGGTTTGCCCAATGGCAAAGGGATTGTAGACTTTCTCCTCGCAATCCGGAGAGAAACGGTAACCGTTGTACCACCAGCGAAGCTTTTCGCGGTAATCCTCGTAGGAAAGGCCCATAACTTCGGCATGGCGGTGCAACGTCTTGCTGAAGTTGGCGCCCAGCTCCTCATCGGTGTAACCAAGGAGCGTGGCGTAGCGCTCATCCATCGTCAGGTCGGTGAGGTTGTTGAGCGCCGAGAAGACGGAGAGTTGCGTGAAGCGCGTCACACCGGTCATCATCATGAAGCGGATGTTGCCGACGTTGTTTTTAATCTCGCCGTAAAAGGCGGAGAGTTTGGCGCGGATAGCCTTGGCCTTGGCGATGTCGTTCAGCGCATGGCCCACGGGTGCGTCATACTCGTCGATGAGAATGACCACGGGTTTGCCACGGTCTTTGGCGAGGGCCTTGATTGCACGTGAGAAGTTGTCGTTCGGGGCAAGGGTCGGATTATAAGTGGCCTTGGCATCCTCAATCACTTCTTGCACACGCGCCACAAAACCGGCCTGAAAGGTCTCAAGGGTCGTCACATCCATCGTGCCGAAGTTGAAGTGGAGGATGGGGTAAGATTCCCAATCGTAGTCCATCTTGTCGATGGCCAGGCCCTTGAAGAGTTCGCGCTCACCGCGGAAGAGACACTCCAGTGTTGAGATCATCAGCGACTTGCCGAAGCGCCGTGGCCGGGAGATGAAGAAGAAGGAGTCCCTTCCGCGCGTGACGAGCGGATAGAGCAATGCCGTCTTGTCCACATAACGGAATCCATCCTCCCGCATAACGCGGAAGTCATAGGTCCCTTGCGCAATCTTCTCTTCGTCTTCTACCATGCCGAACTCCTTGCTCATAGTATAGCATAAGGGGCGACATCGCCGCCTCGGCACTACCAGTACCAATACTGTCCGTGGAAGTTTACCGCGAAGACGGTCTTGCGTGGAAACCCTACGGGCTCCATCGTTCCCGTTGGTGCGCCGCCCTTGGGATTTCCACGCTATCGCACTTTTAATGGAAGTTTGGAAGCTTGGAGGCGCATTTCCACGAAAACACGAAGGAGCGCATTAGGCAAGCGGCTCACCGGCACCGTTGCCGAGCCACTTGCCTAAGGTTGCACGACTTTACAAAGACATGAAGGGAGCTCCATTCTCCGGGGCGCCCCTTGTCTTGCGTGCGCTAGCACGCCTTTAATCTGCTCCAAATCTGTGCAATCTGCGGTTCTCCATCCCACGTCGCTCTTCAGGAGATGTAGGAGAAGCCGGAGCGCCCTTGCGGGGCGACGGAGGAAGTGCTGTGCAAAAGCGGCGTAAGCCGCGAAAAGCCAAGCCTCCAAGCTCTCAAACTTCCTCATCCCCTTTTGACGCAGGAAAGTGGGGCGCGGGAGGGCGCACGACCGTGCGTCCGGCGTTAGCGCCCCACCTTTCCTGTAAGCGTTGCGTCTTTGCGGTTTCCTTTTTCCCGGGACTCCTACAGTGGCGAAGCAATAAAAAAGCCCCGAGACCGGTGGGTCTCGGGGCGTGGTTTGAGGTGGATTGAGAGAAGGGGGTGGAAGTGCCTCAGAGGGGGAGGCGGAGGGTGAAGACAGTGCCTTCGCCCAGGGTGGAGTGGACCTCGACGGAGCCGTGGTGGAGGAGGGCGATGTGCTTGACGATGGCGAGGCCGAGGCCGGTGCCGCCTTTCTCGCGGGAGCGATCCTGGTGGACGCGGTAGAAGCGCTCAAAGAGGCGGGAGAGGTGCTCGGTGGCGATGCCGCAGCCCTGGTCGGCGACGGTGATGACGGCGTGGCCGTCCTCAACCTGGAGGCCGAGGGTGACGGTGGGGGAACCGGAGTGGCGCAGGGCGTTGGAGAGGAGGTTGACGAGGGACTGCTCGAGGAGGTGGGCGTCACCGCGGACGGTCACGGCCGGGAGGGCGGCGGGCTCGGTGAGGAGCTTGACGCCGGCGCGGTCGGCATCGTCCTGAACGAGGGCGATGGCATCGGTGGCGAGGGAGTCGAGGCGGATCTCGGTGAAGTCCTTGGTGCCGGAGGTCTGGCGGCGCTCGATGGCGGCTAGGGAGAGGATGTCCTGGACGAGGTCGTTCAAACGGCGGGCCTGACGGGAGAGGATGTCGAGGCAGTGCTTGCGGCCATTGTCATCGAGGGGAATCTCGGAGAGGGTCTCGACGGTGGAGAGGATGGCGGCGAGAGGGGTCTTGATCTCGTGGGAGACGTTGGCGACGAAGTCGGAACGGAAGGACTCGAGGCGGCGGAGGTCGGTGAGATCGGTGAGGAGGACGAGGATGCAGAGGGTGCCTTCGCGCTCCATGCGGACGGCGTGGGCGAGGAGGGCGCGGGGGGTGCCGCCGTCATCGAAGGGAATCTCGCGGCCATGGAGGGTGGGCTCGGTGAAGGCGCCGCGGACGTAGGCGATGAGCTCGGGGCAGGCGGTGCGCTCGATGCGGAAGCCGGGGGTGGCGACGGCCTCGCCGAAGAGGTCGGCGGCGGCGCGGTTGGAGCGGAGGATGTTACCGTTGGGGGCGACGAGGAGGAGGGGCTCGCGGAGGGTGTTGAAGAGGGTGTCGAAGTCGTCGCGCTCACGGCGGAGCTCGTCAATGCGGTTGCGGAGCTGGCGGCCCATGACGGCGATGGCCTTGGCGAGCTCGCGGAGGGGCCCGTTGCGGGGGACGTCGATGGGGGTGTCGAGGTGGCCGCGGGCGATGGCGACGGCGGAGGACTGGAGGGCGTTGAAGTGCGGGCGGACGCGGAAGAAGAGGTAGAGGAAGAGGGCGACGGCGACGATGAGGCCGGCGCAGAGGGCGAGGATGACGGTCATGCGGACCTGGTCGATGGCGGCATCAACGGCGGCGGTGGGGAGGGAGGCGCGCAGAATCCAGCCATCATGATCCTCAAGAGGCATGGCGTAGTAAAGAAACCACGCGTTCATGGTGGTGGAGTAGCGAGTCTCGAAGTCGCCATCGGCATCGATGGCCTGAACCTCGGGGCGGTCGCCGTGGTTGGCGAGGTTGGCGAGGGGCACATCGGATTCGGCCACGACCTTGCCATCAGGAGCGATGAGGGTGAAACGGAGGGGCTTGCCGGTGAAGAAAGAGAAGTGTTCCTGGATGGCCTTTTGGTCGCCGGAGCGGAGGTCATCGTCGATGACGCGGGCAACGAAGTGGGCGTCCTGGCGGAGGGTCTCCTGGGCGTCCTGGATATAGGCGTTCTCGAAGGCGCGGAACTGGTGGAAGAGGAGGCCGACGGCGACAATGACAAGAACCAACACGCTAAGCGGGAAGGCAAGGAAGATTAAGTCGCGATGCTTCATCATGGCAGGAACGAGGGTTGGGAGTTTGGATAGTGTGACCTAAGGGGACTCAGCCGCGCATACGGTAGCCGACGCCGCGGACGGTCTCGAGGCGCTCGCCGAAGGGGCCGAGCTTGCGGCGCAGGTTGACGACCTGGACATCGACGGCGCGGTCGGTGACGGGGTAGTCCTCGCCTTTGGTGCGAGCGACGATTTGGCTGCGGGTGTAGACGTGGCCGGGACGGGAGCTGAGGAGGGCGAGGAGGTCGAACTCGCCGCAGGTGAGGGAGAGCTCCTGGCCGGCGAGGACGGCGCGACGCTGGCCGGGGATGAGAGTGAGGGAGGCGTAGCGGATGATCTCCTCGGGCGGGTCTTCCTCGCCGCGGCGGAGGAGGGCGCGGATGCGGGCGATGAGGACCTTGTTGGAGAAGGGCTTGGTGACGTAGTCGGAGGCGCCCATCTCGAGGCCGAGGACGACGTCGTTTTCCTCGCTCTTGGCGGTGACCATGAGGACGGGGACGGTGGAGAGGGCGGGGTCGGCCTTGAGCTTGCGAAGGACGCCGAGGCCGTCGAGGCCGGGGAGCATCCAGTCCAGGAGGATGAGGTCGGGGCGGGCGGCCTTGGCCTTGGCGAGGGCCTGCAGGCCGTCCTCGGCCTCCTCGCAGGAGAAGCCGGCGGCGGTGAGGTTGATGCGGATGAGGTCGCGGATGGCTTCCTCGTCTTCGACGATCAGAATCATGTTTGCCATGACGGCTTCTCCTGGGAGGGGGTGGTTAGGCCTCGATGCGCTTCTGGTGGCGGACGATCTGGCCCTCTTCGAGGTAGACGACATCCTCACAGATGTTGGTGGCGATGTCGGCGATGCGCTCGATGCAGTGCGAGACGGTGACGCAGTCGAGGATGTAGGAGGCCTGGGCGGGGCTCTTAAGGAGCTTGTCGCGGGCGTTGGCGTAGTGCGCGGCATTGAGGGCGTCGACGGCGTCGTCTTCCAGGATGATCTTGCGGGCAAGATCGGAGCGGTGGCAGACGAAGGCGTCGAGGGAGCCGCGGAGCATCTTGTGGGCGCGCTCGAGCATGGGGGCGAAGTCGAAGCGGTTTTCGGGCTCGACGTGGGCCTCGGCCATGTCGATGGCGCGGGCGGCGATGTTGGAGGCCATGTCGGCCACGCGCTCGATCTCGCCATTGACCTTGAGGACGGTGACGAGGAGGCGGAGGTCGCCGGCGACGGGCTGATAGAGGGCCATGAGCTTGAGGCACTCTTCCTCGATGCTGACTTCCTCGGCGTCGATGGAGGCGTCGTTGGCGATGATGGCGCGGGCGTCCTCAGCGGTGCCGTCAACGGCGCGGATGGCGCGCACGAGGGCGCGGTCGGCGGAGGTGGCGAGGTCGAGCAGGCGCTGCTTGAGGGATTCGATCTCGAAGTTGAAACGGTCTCTCATGATGGTGAATCCTCTGGTGTTGCGTTACGGTGACTATTATAACTCAACCGAAGCGGCCGGTGATGTATTCCTCGGTCTTCTTTTCCTTGGGGGCGGTGAAGATCTGCTGGGTGGGGCCGACCTCGATGATGCGGCCTTTGTAGAAGAAGGCGGTGCGGTCGCTGATACGGGCGGCCTGCTGCATGTTGTGCGTCACGATGACGATGGTGAAGCGCTCGCGCAGGCGGAGGACGAGGTCCTCGATCTTCAGCGTGGCCACGGGGTCGATGGCGGAGGTGGGCTCGTCCATGAGGAGCACCTCGGGCTCGGCGGCGATGGCGCGGGCGATGCAGAGGCGCTGCTGCTGGCCGCCGGAGAGGGCGAGGCCGGACTTGCGGAGCTGGTCCTTCACTTCGTCCCAGAGGGAGGCGCCCTGGAGGGCGGCCTCGACGCGCTCCTCGATCTCCTTGCGGCTGAGCTTGAAGTGCAGGCGCAGGGGATAGGCGACGTTGTCGAAGACGCTCATCGGGAAGGGGGTGGGCTTCTGGAAGATCATGCCCACGCGGCGGCGGAGGGTGAGGAGGTCGGTCTTGGGGTCGAGGATGTTCTCGCCGTCGAGGAGGACCTCGCCCTCGGCGCGCTGGCCGCGGTGGAGGGAGTAGATGCGGTTGTAGGTGCGCAGGTGAGTGGATTTGCCGCAGCCGGAGGGGCCGATGACGGCGGTGATCTGGCGCTCGGGGATGTCCAGGTCGTTGTCAAAGAGGGCCTGGTGGCCGCCTTCATAGAAGAAGGAGAGCTTGCGGGCGCGGATTTTGATCTTGGGTTCCTGTTGGGTGTCCATAAGAGGGAATCCTTAGTGCTTCTTGTCGCGGAAAGCGACACGCGCGATGATGTTGATGGAAAGGACGAGGACGGCGATGACGAGCGAGGCGCCCCAACCGGCGGTCTGAAGGTCCTCGAAGTTGGACATGCCGTAGTTGTTGATCAGGACGGGGATGCTCGCGGTGGGGCCGTTGAAGAAGGCGTTGGGCCAGGTCTGGGCGAACTGCGCGGTGAAGAGCAGCGGGGCCGTCTCACCGGAGACGCGGGCCACGGAGAGGAGCACGCCGGTGACCATGCCGTTGCGGGCGGCCTTGCAGATGATCTGCAGGGTCACGCGGCAGCGGGTGAGGCCCAGGGCCAGACCGGACTCGCGGAGCGTGTCGGGCACCATCATGAGCATGTCCTCGGTGGTGCGCATGACCACGGGGAACATCAGGATGGCCAAGGAGACGGAGCCGGCAAGACCGGAGCTCGCGCCCATCGGCGCCACCAGGATCATGTAGACGAAGAGGCCGACGACGATCGAAGGCATGCCCATCATCACGTTGGCGCTGAAGCGCAAGGCGTCGGCCAGGCGCGACTGCTTGCCGAACTCGGCCAGCCAGATGCCCGCGCAGATGGCGGGGGGCACGGCGATGAGCGCGGCGAAGAGGGTGATGTAGAGCGTGCCGAGGAGGGCGTTGCCGATGCCGCCCTTGAAGCCGTGCGGCGCGGTGGTGGTGGTCAGGAAGTCCCAGCTCAGCGCCTCGGAGCCGCGCACCAGGATGGTGCAGAGGATCCAGAGCATGACGCCGACGGCGAGGGCGAGGGCGGCCACGGAGAAGGCCTGGACCAGGTTGTCCTGCAGCTTGCGCCAGAAGAGGGTCTTGTAGGGCGGGCGGCCCAGATTGATGAGCGCGGGGCCGGTGGGGGCGGTACGCTCGCCGACGGTGGGTTTGGAGATCGGTTCCATATCACTTCTCCCCGCGTTTGGCGCTGGTCATGCGCAGGTAGTATTGCGCCAGGACCTGGATGGCGAAGGCCATAACCAAGAGGATGAGGCCCAGGGCGAAGAGGGCGCTACGCTGGATGCCGTCGGCCTCGGCGAAGTTGTTGGCCAGGGTGGCGGCGATGGTGGTGCAGCCATCGAGGAAGCCCACGGGCACCTGCATGATGTTGCCGGCCACGAAGAGGACGGCCATCGTCTCGCCGAGCGCGCGGCCCAGACCGATGAAGATGCCGCCGAGCAGACCGCGGATGCCGTAGCGCATCAGGATGTCGCGGGCGGTCTCCCACCGCGTGCAACCGATGCCGAAGGCGGATTCGCGCAACATGGGCGGGGTCATGCGGAAGACATCGCGCATCACGGCGCAGATGTAGGGCAGGATCATAAGGGAGAGGATGAGGCCGGAGGTCAGCAGGCCCAAGCCGCCATACTCGTGGTCCACGCCCAGGGCGATCCACAGCTTGTCCATCAGCGGCACGAGCACGAAGAGGCCCCACATACCGTAGATGATGGAGGGAATGGCGGCGAGCAGGTCAACGGCCTGCCCCAACAGACGCGAGAGCCACGGCGGGGCGTCAACGATGAAAAGAGCGGAGACGAAGGCCAGCGGCAGGGCGATGACCAACGCGATGATGGTGGTGAAAACGGTGCCGGCGATGGAGGGCAGCGCGCCGTAAAGGTCACGCACGGGATCCCACTCGGTGGAGACGAAGAAGCCCAAGCCAAACTCGGACCACGCCTCGCCCGACGCGAACGCCAGCTGGACAAAAAAGGCGACCATCAACAATCCGCACAGCATCGCGCAAATCTTGCACAGCCAGCGGAAGACCGGGTCGCTCCAGGCGGAAGCTCTCATAGGACTGTCTTTTAGGGGTTCAGAAGAGGGAAAAGGGGGAAGGGGCGGGGGCCGAGGCCCCCACCCCAAGGGCGGCTTACTTGACGAACTCGTCCTTCAGCGTGCCGAGGAAGAAGCGGTTGTGCTTGGCGTCTTCCATCGTGAGGGGGGTGTAGTGGAGCTCCGTGGCCTTGGAGGCGCCGTCGGCGGAGAAGCACCACGCCACATAGGCCTTCAGGGCCTCCTTCTTGTCGGCGGGGATGTCATCGCGCACCAGGAGGTAGGTGGTGCCCACGAGCGGCCAGGTCTTGGCGTCGGGGTTCACCCAGGACTGATCGGCGGCCTGCAGCTGCACGGTGGTCAGCTTGGTCTCGATGGCGTAGGTGTACTCGGTGTAGCCGATGGAGCCCGCGGTCTGCTGCACGTTGTTGCAGACGCCGGGGTTCTTCTGGCCGCCGATGCCGGTGGGCCACTTCACGCTCTTGCCCGCGCCGATGGAGGTCGCCCAGTCAGGGGACTTGTCGGTGAGGTACTCGGTGAAGATGTTGGTGGTGCCCGAACTGTCGGAGCGGTAGACCACGGTGATCTTCTGGTCAGGCAGGGCGAGGCCGGGGTTCAGCGCCGTGATCTTGGCGTCGTTCCACTTGGTGATCTTGCCCATGAAGATCTCGGCGAGGACATCGTTGGAGAGCTTCAGCTGGCCGGAACCGATGCCCGCGACGTTGATGATCGGGGTGACCGCGCCGGTGACCATCGGGAACTGGGTCAGCTTGGCTTCCTTGATCTCCTCAGCCTTCAAGGGAGCGTCCGTGCCGGCGAAGTCGACGGTGCCTTCCTTGATCTGGTTGATGCCGGCGCCGGAACCGATGGACTGGTAGTTCACCGTGGCCTTGCCGGTCTGAGTGTAGATGTAGGTCCAAGCCTGGTAGACGGGGTCCGGGAAGGACGCGCCGGCGCCGTTCAGGGTGACCTTGCTGGCGTTGTCGCCGCAACCGGCCACGAGGAGGGCCGCAGCGGCCGCGCAAGAGAGGATGCTCATCTTCATTGTCGTTACTCCTTGGTTAAAAGAACGCCCACAGTATCGCATGTTTGCGTACGTGGAATGTTTATGAATTGTGAGGATTTGGTTAAAGGCCCCGGTCGGGCTTGCACCCGACCCGGGGAACCAACCGATCAGAACTTGTAGGTGAGCTCCATGCGGCCGAAGAGGGCGTCGTCGTCCTCGCCGTCGTTGAAGTAGTCACCCTTGGACATATACTCACCCTGGAAGGCCATGCCCAGGCCCTTCAGCCACGGGGAGTCGATCATCTTGCCGATGGCGATGGAGTACTTCACCTGCGCGTAATAGCCGCGGAAGGTGCCATAATCCTCGGTGGCGCTGGCCTTCTCAGTCGTGGGCGCGAACATGGGGCCGGTCTGGAAGGAGAGCTTCTGGTTCTCCGCAGGCACCAGGTCGAGCTTGATGTGCGGATAGAGGAAGTTGTTGTAGGCGTACTTCGGGAACATGGGGGCAACGGTCTCGCCCACGCCGGTCTCACGGTTGAAGACGGGGTGCCACGCGTTGTCGCCGGCCCAGCCATCCTCATCGCCGCTCATGTACTGCACGGCGGCGGTGAACTTCGGCTGCCAAGCCCAGTCCTTGCGGGAGTAGGTCAGGCCGCCGTAGGCCATCATCGCCAGGTGGCTGTCATCGCCGAACTGGACGGCCAGCTCAGCCTCACCGCTCAGGTTCTTGGTGAACTTGGGCAGCAGGCGGACGCCGAAGGTGTGCGTCGTGAAGCTGTCGTCGTTGTTGCCCTGGAGCGCGTTCCAGTCACTGATGAAGGAGCCGTGGTCGTAGTCATACGCGGCCTCTTCGACCTTGAAGACGTAGTAGGCGTCCCAGCCGAAGTCACCGTTGGAGCGATCCTGGTAGTACAAGCCCGCGCCGTACTCATCCTGGTCGTAGCCGGAGGTCTCGTAGTCGTAGGACTTGTTGTGCTTGCTCTTCGCGTCGTGCGTGTGGCCGAGGGTCGGCAGCCAATCCTCGTGATCCATGTAGATCGCGAAGGCGTCCAACGTACGCTTGTTGCCGAAGTCGAAGGTCAAGCGGACCGCATCGAAGTAGTTGGAGCGAGAGCCGTCACCGCCGGTGCCATCGCTGATGATGCGCTTGCCACCGAAGGCCATCTCCTGACGACCGATCTTCACATCGACGAAGTCGAAGAGATCGGAGTACTTCAGGTACAAGTTGTCGATGAAGGTGACGTCAGGGAAGCGCTGCTTGCCTTTGTCGCTCTCACGAGAGTTGTAGTAGCGGAACTCGTTGGCCACGCGGGCGAAGAGTTCCAACTTCTGCACCGTCATCTTGCCCCAGAGGCGGGTGCGGACACGGGCGTAGTCCGTGTGGTTCTTCTCGCCGTGCTTTTCATCGGGCAGGTTGTTGGTGAAGTCGTAACGGAGGCGCAAGTCGCCACCGAAATCGAACTCCGCGGAGGATTTGTCTTCCAGCGCGACATTCTCGGCCGCCATCACCGGCAGCCCGAGCATCAGCGCGAAAGCCATCATCATGCAACGTTTCATTCGTTTCTCCCTATTGGGGTTCCTTGAAAACGCCGCATAGTATCCCATCACAACGTTAGTCAACTATCGCCGCGATGTTAGAATCTCGTTTGGGCGACCTTCTTAAATGAAGCCCAAGAAACGGACGTCAGCGGTTGCGCAAGGCGGGGTCGAAGACGTCGCGCAAATCATCGGCCAAACGGTTGAAGATGAGGACGAGCAGGAAAATGGCCAGCGAGACAAAGGTGAGTTCCCACCAGATGCCCTGCCACAGACGGGCGCGGGCGTTGTTGATCATGATTCCCCACGACGGCTCGCCCTGGACGCCGATGCCAAGGAAGGAGATGAAGACCTCGGTGGCGACACTGGCGGGGAAACGGATGGAGAAGGAAATCAGCACGATGTGCATCACGTTGGGCAGAATGTGCCGGAAGAGGATGCGGCCGTGGGAGTAGCCCAACACGCGCGCGGCCTGGACGTAGGCGCGGTCGCGGTGTTTGATGACCTCGGCGCGGATGTTGCGGCAGACGCTCACCCAGGTGGTGAGGCCGATGCCCAGATAGATGCCGAAGAGGCCCTTGCCGGCGATGAGGGCGATGGCCAGGATGAAAAGCAGACCCGGCATGGCCGAGACCGTGGCGCAGAGCCACACCACCAGACTGTCGATCTTGCCACCGAAGTAACCGCCCAGACATCCCAGCAGGACGCCCAACGGAATGGCGATGAGGGAGGTCATGATGCCGACGTGGAAGGCAATGCGCGCGCCCTGGATGAGGCGTTGCAGGACGTCGCGCCCCAGATTGTCCGACCCCAGCCAATAGCGGTGCGTCGTCTCGGGCACCGCGGTGCCGTCGGCGAGGGTGTGGGCGGGCCAGGTGGAGACGCTGAGAGGCGGAAGGTAGCGGCTCTCCATGTGGACCTGATTGTAGGGCGGGACACGTTCGGGGGCCCAGGTGAGACAGGCGGGGGCGCCTTCCCACAGCGAGCCTTTATAATAACGGTAGACGCCTTCGCCATAGAGGGCCAACAGCGTGTAGAGGCCGATGGCGATGATGCAGAGGCGGGTGACGCGGTTGCCCCACAGGCGGGCCCACGCGCCAGGGCCGCGGCGGGCGGAGGTTTCGGCGGCGGCGTTCATTGCGCAACCCTCACGCGGGGGTCAAGCCAGCCATAGGCGATGTCCGTGAGCAGGTTGACCAATTGATAGATGAGCGCGCCAAAGATGACCACGGCGCGGACGACGGACATATCGGCGGAGTTGATGGCGTTGATAGAGACGCTCCCCAGGCCGGGGATGCCGAAGAAACTTTCCAGAAGAAGACTTCCCGTGAAGAGATAGGGAATGGAGAGCGAGACGTAGGTGACGATGGGGATGAGCGAGTTGCGCAACACGTGGACGAAGAGCGTGCGGCCGCGGCCAAGCCCTTTGGAGACGGCCGTGCGGACGTAGGGGCGGTAGATTTCGTCGAGGATGGCGGCACGGTAGAACCGCACGTCGCTGCCCAGCGCGCTGATGACGCCGATGAAGACGGGAAGCACCAGATAGTAGGCGCTCTCGTAACCCCAGATGGGGAAGAGCGGCCACTTGAAGCCCAGGAAGAATTGTCCGAGCAAAATCCAGACCACGTAGTTGATGCTCATGAGGGCCGTGGAGAGCGCCAGAATGCCGCGGTCGAGCACCCCACCCTGCGACGCCGCGCAGAGCAATCCCAGGATGACGCCGATGACGGAGCCAAAGATGAGGATGGGCACGGAGAGCGAAAGCGTCGGCCCCAGCCCCTGCAAGAGCACCTCCGTGACGGGCTGTTTGGTCTCGGTGGACATGCCAAGATTGAGGTGGACGAGGTTGTTCAGGTAGAGGACGAACTGGGAATCAAAGAAGTGGCGCGTGGCGCGGCGAACCTCGGTGACGCCGTCCGCGGAGACCGCGCGCCATCCCTCCGGCACCGTGAGCGCACCGTCCGCCCCGACCGCACGCGTCTCCTCGCGGCCCGTGGCCGTCTCGCGGAGCGTGGCCTGCGCCGCGCCGGGCAGTTCGTAGTCGCCCGGGCCAAGGGTACAGGCCAGACGCGTGCCGCCGTCCGGCGCCTTCTGCACCGCGTCCATATCGCACCAATTGCCGAAGAAGAGCGGCAAATCATAGCCGTTCTCGGCATTGAAATTGACAATCGCCTCCTGCGTGGCATGCTGACCCAGCACGGACTGCGCGGGCGAGCCGCCCACCACGTAAAACAACACGAAGGAGAGCAACAACACGCCGAAGGTGGTCGGAACCATCTCCGCCAATCGTCTAAGCACGTAACGCCACATAACCCACACATTCTACCACAACCCAGCCCCTCCCGTTAGGCGATACTGCCTGGGGCAATACTGTCCGGGGGAAAATGGGACCGCAAAGACGCAACTCTTGCAGGAAAGATGGGGCGCTAACGCCGGGCGCACATTCGTGCGCCCTCCCGCGCCCCACCTTCCTGCGCCAAAAGGACTTCTTAAGACGGCCCAAGCGCGAAGACGATGGGCGGGAGGGAGCAATCAGCGGGCGTTTAGCCCGCAAAACAACCGGCGTTAGCCCATCTGGCTTCGCGCGTATTGGCGTCTTTGCGGGAAAATTTGGAGACCAGAGAACCGCAGATTTCTCACATTTTGGACAGATTAAGGGCGTGCTGGCGCACGCCAATTGATTGTACAGCCGCCCTGCAGGGGGCACTCTTGAATCTCCTGTGATGCCTTTGAGGTCTTCCAAGAAACGACAGAAACGCAAGGGATGGGGATAGGGAGTGAGGCGCAACGCGCCGAACGGCGAAGTGCCCAGGCCCTTGCGTTCCCTTCGTGTCTTCGTGGAGGACTCAACGGGCACGGCAAAGCGGGGCGGGCGCTTTTGGTATACTATGGGGTGAATTCTTTTTGAGGAGACCTCCATGGGATACCACGACGAATTGATCGGCGCTTGGGCCGACTTCAACGACAAGAAAATCACGCCGCTCCAACTGAAGGCCGTCTCTTCCAACTTTGGCATCTATCAGCAAAAGGATGACGCAGTGATGATGCGTATCCGCCGGACGGGCGGCATCATCACCCTGGCCGACCTGGAGACCATCGCCGGACTCCTCGCGAAATATCACGTGCCCTACGCGCACATCACCACGCGCCAGGCCATCCAACTGCACGGTGTGGCCCCCACCGACGTCGAACCCTGCCTGGCGGACTGCGAGGCGGCGGGCTTGCGTTTCCGGGGCGGCGGCGGCAACACCTTCCGCAACGTCTTGGTGAACCCCAACAGCGGTCTGCACGCGGACACGGCCTTTGACGTGCTCCCCTACGCCCGCGCCTTGGCGGACGCCTTTTATACCTTTGACACGGCCTACGCCCTGCCGCGCAAGATCAAGATCGCCTTCGCCGACCGCGCGGACGACCGGATGCTCTGCGCCATCCAGGACCTCGGCTTCGTCGCAGTGATGAAGGACGGCAAGCGTTGCTTCGAGACCTGGCTGGCCGGCGGCATCGGCAACAAGCCCCGCGTGGCTTTCAAGCTCTTCGATGCGCTCCCGGCGGAGGAGTGCATCCGCGTGGCGATGGCCGTCACCGACCTCTTCCACGACCACGGCGACCGCGCCTGCCGCGCCACCGCACGCCTCCGTTTCCTCCGCGCCAAACTCGGCGAGGAGGGGCTGACCAATCTCTTCAAGGAATACTACGCCAAGGCGGACGAGCGCGGTTATCCCAAGTGCGCCGAGGCCGACCTGAAGCCCGAGACCTACCCGCTGACCACCCTGCCCGAGGGTGTGCCCGCCGCGGAAGGGTTCGAGAACTGGAAGGCCGTTGCCTGCGAGCCGCTCGCCGACGGCACCTTCGCCGTGCGCCTCTTTGTGCCCTTCGGCAACTTCACCCAGCCGATGCTCGTGCGCTTCTGCGACTTCCTCCGCCGCTTCGGCCTCACCCGCCTGCAACTGCTCGTCTCGCAGGACTTCGTTGTCCCGCGCATCCACAAGCAGTGCCTCACCGCGCTCTACGACGCGCTCCTGCGGGAGTTCCCCGACTTCGACCTCACGTTGCGTTCCTACGTCGGCCATATCCCCACCTGCATCGGCAACACCGTCTGCAAGATCGGCGCGGCCGACTCCCCGCGCATCGGCGAGCGTCTGGCCCGCGCCCTCGACGCTTGGCTCCCCGCCGACACCCCGGAGCGCCAGGCCCTCGCCCGCATCGTCACCTCCGAGGTCCGCATCAGCGGTTGCCCCAACAGCTGTACCGCCCACCCCGCCGCGAAGTTCGGCTTCCAGTGCCGCAAGCTCGGCGGGCAGGACGTCCTGGTCCCCTTCTCCCCCGCCAAACATGAACCGCCGACCCTCGGTGAGCCTCTGGCCACCCCCATCGCCATCGAGGACCTCCCCCACTGTCTGCTCGCCAATCTGGGCCTCCTCTGAGGCCCCAATGATGTTCGAGGAAACAGCGATGGACCGCAAAGACGCAAGGGGCAGCGCGAAACGCCTCGGGCTCCATCGGTCGCTTTGCGGCTCCGCCGCTGACCGCGACCGCCGCCCTCCGTTTCGCGCCTGGTCGTTTCCTCGGGAACTCCTCCCGTCGCCCCGTAGGGGCGCTCTGTTTTCCGTGGCCGTGGAAGGTTTGGCCCTCCGGGCCTGCACGCTCCGTTTTCCGTTCTCCGGGGCGGTGCAAGCCGCCCCTTGTGCAGACATCGGCGAAATGTGTTATCCTTAAAGAAAAGGTAACGAAGGGAACCCTATCATGGCCGAAGCGAATGCGATTTACCTCAGCTCCTTCTTCTCCGAGGGCGACATCCTCATCGAGCAGACGGTGCCGTCCTTTTACAACATGATCCACGCGCTCACCGGGCGGATCGTGACCAACCACCTGCCCGGTGTCAAAGCCGAGCCCATCATTGACGCCGTCCTCCGCCGCGAGCGCGTCTCCCCGACCGTCGTCGGCGATGGCGTCGCCATGCCGCACGCCCGCATCGAGGGCATCGATCGCCCCTACCTCGCCCTGGGCGTCTACCCCGCCGGCATCCCCTCCGCAGAAACCGACAAGCCTGTCCGCCTCGTCTTCCTCCTGCTCGTCCCCGAGCACCAGCCCGCGCGTTACCTGCAGATTCTCCGCGCCCTCGCCAATCTCCTGCGCGAGCCCGGCGCCGCGGACCGTCTGGCCGCCATGACCGACCCGGAAGAGATCATCCGCTTCCTCCGCCGCAGCGAGATGAAGCTCCCCGAATACATCTGCGCCGGCGACCTCATGACGCCCAACCCGGACTCCCTCTCCGCCAACGCCCCTCTCGGCGGCGCCCTCGACAGCATCATGACCGGCGACAAGGTGGAGATCCCCATTGTGGACGACGAGGGCCGCCTGGTCGGCGCCGTTGACACGCACGCCCTCCTCGGGTGCTTCATCCCCAAGGGCCTGCGCAAGCTCTTCCCCGGCGCCAAGAGCGACTTGGACTCCAACATGGAGGCCCTGGCCAACCGCATGCGCGAGGCTCACCGCATCCGCGTCCGCGATGCCATGAACACCGACGTCTCCACCTGCCGCATCGACACCCCTGCCCGCGAGATCGCCGCTGACCTGGCCGAGCGCAACGCCGTCAAGACCTACGTCCTGGACAAGGATGGGCACCTCATCGGCGTCATCCCCCTCGCCCAATTCTTCCGCCGCATCCTCCGCGACTGATCCAGGGCAGCCATGCGCCGCCTGCCACGTTCCATTCCCACTGCCGACCTTCTCCGCGGAGGTCGGCAGTCGTGGCGTTGGTTGCGTTTTTGGGTTCCCGCCGAGGGCGAGACCCTGCGCATGGGGCGGATTGTCGGCATCGCCGCCGCCGTCGGCCTCCTCGCCGGACTCCTGGCCATCTGCTTCTTCTCCGCCATCGAATACGTCCGCGTCTTCGCGCTCGAAACCCTCATTCAGACGAACCTTCCCCTCGCAGACGGCGAAGTCCCCCTCGCACACCCGGTCAAACTGCCCATCCCGCCCTTTCTCTCCGCCCTCGCCACCCTGCTCCTCCCGGCCGTGGGCGCCCTCCTCGCCTGCCTCATCGCGCGGCGCTTCGCGCCCTCCGCAGGCGGCCACGGCACCGACGCCGTCATCGCGGCCTACCATCGCTCCGATGTCGATATCCCCGTGGCCGTCGCCCCCGTCAAGATTGTCGCCTCCTCCCTCGTCATCGGCACAGGCGGCTCCGCCGGCGCCGAGGGCCCCATCACGCAGATCGGCGCCACCTGCGGCGCCTTGGTCGGTCGCGTCCTCCACCTCTCGGTCTACGAACGCCGCGTGCTCCTGGCCGCCGGCATGGCCGCGGGCATCGGCGCCATCTTCCGCGCCCCCATGGCCGGCGCACTCTTCGCCGCAGAGATTCTCTATCGTGGCTTCGACCTGGAAGGCGATGTCCTCATCCCCTCCATGGTCGCCTCCACCATCGCCTACATGACCTACGCCTGCGTCTTCGGCTGGGACCCCGTCTTCTTGACCCCCGGCGAGACCTTCGCCTCCCCCACCAAATTCCTGCTCTACGCGCTTCTGGCCTTCCTCGTCGCCGCCGCCGTCCGCTTCAACATCCTCTTCTTCCGCCAGACCGAGATTGTCTTCCGCCGCCTCCGTCTGCCCCCCTGGGCCAAACCGGCCATCGGCGGCCTCCTCGTCGGCGCCATTGCCCTTGCCTTCCCCCAAATCCTCTCCACCGGCTACGGCACCATCCAGCAGACCCTCCACACCAACGACCGCGTGCTCGCCGACTTCGGCACCCACGCCGCCGGCCTGCTCTTGGCCCTTGGCGCCGTCAAGGCCATCGCCACCAGCTTCACCGTCGGCAGCGGCGGCGCCGGCGGCATGCTCGGCCCCGCGCTCTTCAGCGGCGCCGCCTACGGTGCGGGCGCGGGCGCCCTCTTCGCCACCCTCTTCCCCGGACTCGGCGTCTCCCTGGCCAACTGCGCCATGCTCGGCATGGCGGCCTATCTCACCGCCGCCGTCCGCACCCCCCTCGCCGCCATCCTCATGGTCAGCGAGTTCACCGGCAACCACAACCTTCTCCTCCCCTCCATGTGGGTCTGCGGCCTCGCCTTCCTCCTCACCCCAGGTTGGACCCTCTACAAATCCCAGCTCCGCGACCGCGACTCCTCCCCCGCGCACCTCCGCCGCCACGTCGGCCTCCGCCACGACGTCTCCGTCCGCGTCAAACGCAAGCCCCGCAACAAAAAGAAGCGCCGCTGACCGCGCGAGGGGCGGGCACAGTTAAATTCCAAGTTGGGCGTTTGGGAGAGGGGCGGCTTGAAGGTTTGCCCCCTGGTTTCACCCGTCGCCCCGCAGGGGCGTTCTGTTCTCCGTTCTCTGTTCTCCGTTCTCTGGGGGTGCGTCAGCACCCCTTGTTCTGCGTGCGCTAGTACGCCCTTAATCTGTTCCCAATCTGCGCAATCTGCTGTTCCCACCCGGGCAGTCTTTGCGGGTGCCGCGCAGCGTCCGGCCTCATCGCCGCCAAAGGCGGCGGCCCGGGCTCCAACCTCCGTGGCTCCTCCAAGCCTCCAAACTTCCAATCTTCCAAGATAAAACGCGCAGGGGCTTTTTTGGTATCATTGTTTGGTTTTCGGCGCAGTGGCGTTTGCCTGCGCCCTTGAAAGAGAGGATAAGAATGAAAGCGTTGAACTCCATCGTCACGGCTATTCCCCCGTCTGCCACCTTGGCCATCTCGAGCAAGGCTGCGGAGCTGAAGGCCAAGGGCGAAAAGATTTGCGCCTTTGCGGCCGGTGAGCCTGACTTCGACACGCCCGACTGCATCAAGCGCGCCTGCGCCGCGGCGTTGGAGGCGAACAAGACGCGTTATGTGGCAGCGGCCGGTTTGCCCGCCCTCCGCGAGGCCCTCTGCGAGAAGCTTGCGACGGCGAACAAAATCTCCTACGAGCCGAGCCAGGTGATCGTGGCGAACGGCGGCAAGCACGCCCTCTCGCAGGTCTTCCTGACGATGTTGCAGCCCGGCGACGAGGTCATCATCCCCGCGCCCTACTGGCTCTCCTATCCCGAAATGGTGCGCGTGGCCGGCGGCACGCCGGTCTTCGTGGAGACGCACGTGGAGGACCACTTCCTGATGACGCCCGAGCAGTTCGAGGCCGCCATCACGCCGCGCACCAAGGCCGTCGTCATCTGCTCGCCCTCGAACCCCACGGGCATGATGTACACCCCTGACCAGCTCCGCGCCATCGGCGAAGTCGCCATCAAGCATGACCTCTGGGTGGTCTCCGACGAAATCTACGAGCGCATGGCTTACGGCGAGGTGGAGCAGGCCTCGATGGCCTCCTTCGGACCGGAATTCTACGACCACACCGTCACCGTCAACGGCTTCTCCAAGACCTACGCGATGACCGGCTGGCGCCTGGGCTACGCCGCCGCGCCCAAACCCTTCGCCAAGGCCCTCAGCTCCCTGCAGAGCCACATGGCCAGCGCCCCGAATACCTTCGCCCAGTGGGGCGCCCTCGCCGCCCTCAAGGAAGGCGAGCCCGAGGTGCAGAAGATGGTCGCCGCCTTCAAGACGCGCCGTGACCGCATCCACGCGCTCATCTCGGCCATCCCGGGCGTCAAGTGCCCCAAGCCGCAGGGTGCCTTCTACGTCTTCCCGAACATCGCGGAATACGGCATGGGCTCGCTGGAGTTCGCCCAGCGCCTGCTCGAGGCCAAGCACGTGGCCGTCGTCCCCGGCATCGCCTTCGGCAACGACCGTTGCGTCCGCCTGAGCTACGCCTGCTCGATGGAGAACATCGAGGAAGGCGTCGGTCGCATGGCCGAGTTCTGCGCCGAACTTCGCAAGTAAGCCGCCGCCCACGCGGCCCATCCCTAGGAAACGATGCACCGCCACGCCTTCTTCCGCACCGCCCGCACCACGCAGGCCGCCCTCACCTGCGGTGCGGACATCGAACACCTTGCCGACCTCGACCGCACCTACTGGGCCATCCTCTCCCGCCCCGAATTTATCTATGGGCGTAACGAACCGCTGACTGGTTATCTCGACACGAACGAGGACGGCCGCATCCGAATGCCCGAGGTGCTCGCGGCCATCGAGTGGCTCAAGCCGCGTATCGCTTCCTTCGACCGCCTCTTCCTCCCTTACGAGGGCCTCGTCAAGGAAGACTTCCGCGACGACACCCCCGAGGGCAAGGCCCTCTCCGACCTCCTCGCCCAAATCGCCCCCGACGGGAAGCCCGTCACGGACAAAGCGATTCGGGAATACCACACCAAGTTCTATTTTATTGACGTTGATAGAGATGGTGATGCATCCATCGAGGTTGAAGCGCTCGACAGCAAACTGAAACCCTACGCCGAGCTGGTTTGGAAGGTCGTCGGTCCCGCCAATCAGACACTTGCCGAAGAACATCTGCCGCTCTTTTACGACCTCTTCAAGCAATGGAGGCAGTGGCAGGCCGACAAGCCAAAGGGACGTTTCACGCTTGAGGACGTCCAGTCTCGCTGGCCGTTGCGCAAGAAGATAGACGACTACTTCAGGCTCTGCGATGAGCGAGCCTATGACGCCGCAACGCCCTTGGCCCACGACCCCTCAAAGCCCCTCAAGGACGCGCCGATTTCCCTCGCCGGGGACGCGACGCAACTCTCCTTGACAGAAGGCGTCAACCCGGAGTGGGCAGATCAGACCGCCGAGTTGGCCAAGATCCTTGGCACCACAACACTCACGCGCGACCTGTGGGAATCCCTCAAGCGCGAGTGGGATCCCTACGACGTCTGGTGGAAAAAGGTCCCCAAAGAGCTCTACTACTTCCTTCCTTTCACGGAAGCGGACTTTGCCCTCATCGATGACCCTGCACAGCGTGCAGCACTAGAAGCCGTATTCCAGAAGGCGAAGACCGATGCTCCATTGCTGGCTGTCATCGACGATCTGGAGCGCTTCGCCGCCCTACGTGGTGGACTCCTGCGTTTCCTGCGGAACTTCGTCAACGTGTCCGACCTCTATCCGCCGGTCGCAGACCCGCTCTTCCTCTGCGGGAAGCTCTTCATGGATGGTCGCATCGCCTCCCTCTGCTTCCCAGTTGAGAACGGCGGCGAAAAGGCCCATGCGGCGCTTGCCGCGCCCGCGCGGTGTTGTTTGGTCTATTGCACGCTTGAACGCAAGCACGAGCCCTCGCGCACCATCCTGGCTGTCTTCACCGCCGGTACGGTCGGCGCACTCACGGTGGGCAAACGCGGACTCTTCGTGGATTTGAACGGGCAGGACTGGGAAGCGACTGTCTCCCATGTGGCCATCACCACCATCAGTCTGTGGGAAGCCTTCTTTGCGCCATGGCGGAAGATTGGCGAGGTCTGTTCCGAGACCTTCCAAAAACTCATCGGTGGTCGTGGGGACAACGCCGTCACCCAAGTGGCCACAGCCGCCACGAAAGCGCAGGCCTCCGCCGTCGGGACAACACCGGCCAAGCCCGCGGTCCCGGCCTCGAACGCCTCGCAGATGGCCTCTGTGGCGACGCTGGGCATCTCGCTCTCCTTCTTGGCCTCGGCAGCCGCGGCCATCGCCTCGGCCGTGACGCACGCGCCGCTCTGGAAGACCGGCTCCGTGGTGCTGGGCATCATCCTGGTGGTCTCCATCCCCAGCGTCATCCTGGCGTGGTTCCGTCTGCGCAACCGCGACCTCGCCCCCATCCTCAACGCCTCCGGCTGGGCCGTGAACCGCTCCATCGGACTCACGCCGCGCCTGGGCCGCTTCTTCACCCAACGTGCGAACTACTTGGGCCGCCGCTTCGTGCGCCGCCCGAACGCCCGCAAACAGGGAGTCTGACATGGCCACGAAATATCCGCCCTTCCTCGGTTCCGAGCACGCCCCCGTGGCGAAAGAGGAGGCCTTCTTCCACGTCATCCCCGTGCCGATGGAGCTCTCCGTCTCCTACGGTTCCGGCGCGGCCAACGGCCCCGCCGCCATCTTGGCCGCCTCCGACCAACTCGAGGCCTACGAGGGCGGCGAGTTCCCCTGCGAGGGCGGCATCTACACCGCCAAGCCGGTCCGCCCCACGGCCGCAAAGGCAAAAGACCCCGAGGCTTGGCTCCACGCCATCGAGAAGGCCGTCGGCGAGGCGTTGGACTGCGGCGCCAAGCCCGTGATGCTCGGCGGCGAACACACCGTCACCCTCGGCGCGGCCCTGGCCTACAAGGTGCGCGGCGAGAAGATCGGCATCGTCCACTTCGACGCCCACGCCGACTTGCGCGACAGCTATGAGGGCTCGCCCCTCTCGCACGCCTGCGTCCTGCGTCGTTGCCACGAACTCGGCTTCCCCGTGGCCCAATTCGCCACCCGCGCCTACTGCCAAGACGAGGCAGACTACCGTGCGGCCAACCCCAAAACCCTCTTCGCGAGCGACGCCGAGACCCTCGCCCTCAAGGGTCCGCCCACGCCCATCCTGCCCAAGGGCTTCCCCAAGAAGGTCTACGTCACCTTCGATGTCGACGGACTGGACCCCGCCATCATGCCCGCGACCGGCACGCCCGTGCCCGGCGGCCTGCTCTGGTGGTCGACCCTCTTCATCCTCCGCGAAATCGCCTCCGACCGCGAGATCGTCGGCTGCGACGTGGTGGAACTGGCCCCCATCCCCGGCCTGCACCACGCCGACTTCACCGCCGCCAAGCTCACCCAGTCCCTCATGGGCCTCATGCGCTGATGGACCTCCCGCACGTCACCTCCGCCTTGGACGAGGCGCTCGCCCGCTTCGAGGGCGCCAAGCTTGCCTTTGTCGATGGCGTCTGGGTGAACGAATCCGTGCGGGGGCGCGACCTGAAGTATTACATCTTCGACTGGGACGACAACGTCCTCTGCATGCCCACGCGCATCCACATGGAGCGCCTCAACAGCAAGGGCCAGTGGGTGCCGCACGTCTGCTCCACGGCCACCTACAGCGTCATCCGCGCAGACACCGAACACTACCGCTTTCCCCACGGGCGGCGCGAACTCGCCTTCGTTGAGTTCCAAGACACGCGCACGCCGCTCGGCGGGGGCACCTTCCTGGACGACCTCGACCGCGCCCTCGATGCCATCGCCGCCGGCCGCCGCACCCCGCCGCCGAGTTTCGCCACCTTCCGCAAGACCCTCATCGAGGGCCGCCTCTTCGCCATCGTCACGGCCCGCGGCCACGCCTCCGAGACCCTCTGCCAGGGCGTGGAGCGCTTCATCGAGCGCGTCCTCTCCCCCGTTGAGCGCGAGATTATGCTCATCAATCTGCGCGGATACTCCTACTGCTTCGACCACGTGCAGACCTTCCCCTCGCAGACCGCCGTCCTCCGCCGCTACCTCTCCCTCAACCGCTACCACGCCATCACCTCCCCCGACTTCGACCGCCGCCTGGCCGAGGAAGCCCCCGAACTCACCTCTCAAGAGGGCCGCAAGCGTTTCGCCATCCGCGACTTTATCGACCACTTGGTCCACATCCTCGACTCCACCGGCATGGCCGCCCTCCGTCTGCCCATCTCCATCGGCTTCTCCGACGACGACCCCCGCAACGTCAAGGCCGTGCAGGAATACATCGAGCGCGTCCTCTCCCGCCGCTTCCCCACCGTCAAGTTCTGCGTCTACGACACCTCCGACGGCGCCGGCGCCCACAAGATGATGATCTCCGGCCAACTGGAGTTGCCCCTCGAATGAAAATCGCCGTCGCCTTCTCCGGCGGCGTCGACTCCGCCGTCTGCGTCCGCCTCCTTCAAGAACAGGGCCACGACGTTGAGGCCTGGCACATGCTCACCCTCGCCGCCGAGCCCGCGCCGGCCGTCGTCGCCCTCGCCGAGGCCCTCGGCGTTCCCCTGCGCACGGTCGACCTCCGTGCCGACTTCGAGCGCGAGGTCGTTGCGCCCTTCTTCGCGGACTACGCCGCCGGCCTCACGCCCAATCCCTGTTGCCGCTGCAACCCCCGCCTCAAGTTCGGCCTCCTTCGCCAAGCCATCAACGGCCCCATGGCCACCGGCCACTACGTCGCCAAAGCCCACGAACCCGAGACCGGCGCCTTGACCCTCCGCGCCGCCTCCGACGCCGCCAAGGACCAGTCCTACTTCCTCTACGCCCTCACCCGAGACGACCTCGCCGACGTCGTCTTCCCCCTCGCCGACCGTACCCGCGCGGAGGTCGTCTCCCTCGCGCGAGCCTGGGCCCTGCCCATCCCGGAGGCGCGCCTGGCCTCCGGCAGCCAAGACATCTGCTTCCTCCCCGACGGCGACTATCGCCCCGAGCTCCGCCGCCGCCACCCCGAGACCGACCGTCCCGGCGACATCCTCTCCCCCGAGGGCCGTATCTTGGGCCGCCACCAAGGCCTCGCCAACTACACCCGCGGCCAACGCCGCGGACTCGGTGTCGCCACCGGCGGCCGCGCCTTCGTCGTCGCCTTCGACCGCGCTCGCAACACCCTCACCCTCGGCCCGCGCGAAGCCCTCCTCACGCGAACCTTCCGCGTCGGCCCCGTCAATTGGCTCGTGCCCCCCACCTTCCCGCTTGCCTGCCAGGCCGTCACGCGTTACCACCATCCTCCCTTTGACTGCCTGGTCCACGCCGATGGCCGCGTCGAGGCCGCCGAGCCGCAGACCCTCGTCACTCCCGGCCAGGCCTGCGTCTTCTACCGCGGCCCCTACCTCCTCGGCGGCGGTCCCATCCTTCCGGAGCAATCCCATGACTGACCTTGCCTTTGTCCTCTGCGCGGGCCTCGGCGAACGCCTCCGCCCCATGACCCTCGCCACCCCCAAGCCGCTCGTCCCCATCTGGAACCGCCCCCTCTTGGACCACACCCTCGACACCCTCGCCGGCTGGGGCGTCCGCGAGGTCTTCCTCAACACCCACTGGCTCCCCGAGGCCCTCCGCGCCTTCATCGCCGCCTACCGCGGGCCCCTGACCCTCCACGAACTCCACGAGCCCGACCTCCTCGGCACCGGCGGCGCCCTCCGCAACCTCGCCCCCCATCTCAAGGGCCGTCCCTTCTGGCTCGTCAATGGCGACGTCGTCTTCCACGCCGACCCCGCCCCCCTTGCCGAGGCCTTCGAGGCCTCCGGCCGCTTCGCCGCCGCCTGGCTCGAGCCCAAGCGCGGCCCCCGCACCGTCGAGCTCGACTACGCCAACCGCGTCACCTGCTGGCGCTCCCCCACCCCGGGCGTCGAGCGCACCTACACCTTCACCGGCGTCAGCCTCCTCTCCCCCGACGTCCTCTCCTTCCTTCCCGACCGCCCCGTCTGCTCCCTCGTCGACGCCTTCGAGAACGCCGCCTTCTCCAACCGCTTTGTCCGCGGCGTCCTCCTCCCCGAGTCCTACTGGAACGACGCCGGCACCCCCGCCGCCTACATCGAGGCCCACCGCGATGCCAAGCGTCTGCCCACCCTCGCCCACTACGCCTCCGGCGCCGCCGACACCCAGCCCGCCCCCGTCGCCCAAGCCCTCGCCGCCCTCAAGTGGCCGGTGGACGAGACCATCGTCGCGCCGCTCGGCGCCCGCGGCAGCAAGCGCACCTTCTGGCGCCTCTCCGCGCCCCGCCGCAGCGCCATTGCCATTGCCTACGAGACCGAGGGCCGCGCCGAGAACGCCCGCTACGCCGCCTGTGCCAAAGCCCTCGCCAAAGCCCATGTCGCAGTCCCGAAAGTCCTGCTCGACCTCCCCAACCTCCTGGTGATGGAAGACCTCGGCGATGACACCTTCGACCGTCACGTCGCCGCCGTCCGCGAAGATTGCCTCCGCGGGAGCGAGGCGCCCGGCCATGAGGGCCATCGCCACGGTTCACCCCGGCTCCGTCAAGTCATGGAACTGCTCGCGACCTTCCATCGCGCCGACATCGGCGATCTTCCCCTCGAGCCGCCCTTCGATGCCGCGCTCTACGCCTGGGAAGTCTCCCTCCACGAGCAATTCGCCAAGCCCTTCCCGCCCGAGGCCAAAGCCGAACTCGCGCGCATCCAAGACACCCTCCTCGCCGAACCCGCCGTCCTCGTCCACCGCGACTTCCAGAGCTCCAACATCCTCTGGAACGCCAAGCGCCCTTGGCTCATCGACTTCCAAGGCATGCGCCGCGGCCCCGCCCTCTACGACCTCGCCTCCTTCCTCTACGACCCCTACGTCGACTGGGGCGAGGCCGCGCAGGAGGCCGCCATCGGCGCCTATGCCGAGGCCGCCAACCGCGATGCCGAAGAACTCCGTGCAAAACTTCCCTTCGCCGGTATCCAACGCCTCACCCAAGCCATCGGTGCCTACCACCGCCTGGCCTCCGTGGGCCAACCTCGTTTCCTGACCTACGTGCCGATTGCCCGCGCCCGCGCCGCCGCCCTCGCGGAGAAAGCTCAACTCCCCGCCCTCGCAACCTTCTTCAAAGATTGAGGCCCGTTAGGTTTAGATCACAGAGGAGCACAGAGGGTTGCACAGAGCAACACAGAGATTCACACAACGCCAGAGAACCGCAGATTTTGGCAGATTTAGGGCGTGCTACCGTACGCAAGATTTCCAGGTTTGAGACTTGGCGGCTTGGCCTTCTCAATGGCCTCACCGTCGCCCCACAGGGGCGCTCCTGTATCTCCTGAATCTCCTGTATCTCCTGTTCAGCCTTTACACGCCTTCAGCGCCTTTTCAGCGATTCCAAAGTCCGGGCAAACACCCCCACCCGTCGCGCGCTTGCCGCGCGTTCCGTTCTCTGTTCTCCGTTCTCTGTTCTCCGGGGCACGCAAGCGCCCCTTGTGTATTCGTGGAGAGGGGTTAGCCCAAGAACAGCCGGCGGATCCAGGAATCCTCCGCCACCACGCCGGCATCGATCAGCAAGCAGACCGCCGTCACCGCGATGCCGGCCATCACGACGCCCGCCACGTTGGCCACGTAGAAACGGCGGCGTTCGAAGCCCAGCAGGAAGGCCCCCACCGCACCCGTCAGCGCGCCCGTCCCCGGCAGCGGGACGCCGATGAAGATGGCCAGACCCCACTCGCCGTAACGATCGACCACGGGCTTCAGTTTCTGCTGACGTTTCTCCACGTGCGGCCACAGCCGTTCACGGAACCACGTCCACCGCTTACGGAAAAAGGCCAGGATGGGCAAGAGAATCTCGAACGCCACAATGCCGAGCGCCACGTTCGCCACAATGCAAATCGGCACCACCCACCACCAGTCGATGTGCACCCCCCACATCGCGTGCAACGCAAAGAACCCGACCGGGATCGAGGCGCGCAACTCCAGCAGAGGCAGGAAGGAAAAGAAGATGAGCGTGGCGATTGCCAGGAAATACTCCATGTCAGGCTCCGTTCACGGGGTTTCAGGTTTGGCGAAGAGGCCCGTGCGCCACTCGCCGATGAGAAGGGAATCCGTTTCGCGCAGGCCCTGTGCCTCAAAGGCCGCACGAACCTCCGGATAAAGCGTCTCCAGAATGCCCGAGGCCACCAAGACCCCGCCCGGCAACACCGCGCAAGCCACCTCCGCCGCGTGCTCAATGAGCACCGGCCCCAAGATGTTCGCCAGCACCACCGCGCCCTGGTCCAGGTTCGAGGCCAAGTCCCGCGCCTCAAAGGGAATCGTCTCCCCGTTGAGCGCCGCATTCTCCTGCGCCACCGTCACCGCATCGGGGTCATAATCGAATCCGCGCACATGGGTGAAACCCAGCTTCCGCGCCGCGATGGCCAGAATGCCGCTCCCGCACCCCATGTCCAGCACCGGTCGCGACAGGTCGCCCGTCGCCAGACCATCCAAGAAACGCAAACAGCCCTGCGTCGTCGGGTGCTTCCCCGTACCGAAGCTCATCCCCGGGTCAAGCGTAATCACCGCCTCCCCGGGCTTCGCCTCATAAGCCTCCCACGAAGGCCGAATCGTCACCCGCGGCGACACATGCTCCACATGAAAGAATCGCTTCCAGGCCTCCGACCAATCCGCGGCCGGGAGCGTCTCGATGGTCGGCTCCACCGTGAACCCGGCCAACGCCGCCGCGTCGCGCACCGCTTGCGCCACACCAAGCGCCGCCGAGGCGTCTTCCAAAAAGACTTCCAGCCGCGCCGCGTGCGTCTCCATGTCCTCACACACCGTTGGCGTGAAAGCGTCCGCGTCGATCAACTCCAACAACGTGTCCGCCGCCTCCGCCGAGGGAAGCGCCGCCGACACCACCGTTACATCCTGTGCTTGCATAGACCCCATAGTGTACCAAAAGTGCCCCAATTCAGTTTATCTACGCCCCCGCACAATACTGTCTGGGGAAGTTTTTCCGCGAAGACGGCCTTGCGTGGAAACCCGGCGGGCTCCATCGCTCCCTTCGGTCACGCCGCCCTTGGGATTTCCACGCTATCGCGCCCCTGAAGGGGCGCTCAATGGGGAGTTGGGAAGGTTAGAAGCTTGGAGGCTTAGAAGCTTGGTTTTGTTGGTGGGGCACTGCCTCACTTCTTTATTATTCTCTTACCTGACAAGGCGCGAAACGGAGGGCGGCGGTCGCGGTCAGCGGCGAAGCCGCAGAGCGACCGATGGAGCCCGAAGCGGTTCGCGCCCCTCCTTGCGTCTTTGCGGTCCCAATTTTCCCCGAGCACACCATTGGTCACTGAGGTAACCTGCCGCGAAAGCTGCCGCGATGTGCTATACTGTCGCGCATGAAACAGACGAAAGTCATCGCAGTGGCCAACCAGAAAGGCGGGGTCGGCAAGACGACCACCGTGGTGAACCTGGCAGCGGCCTTGGCAAGAATGCGCAAAACCGTCCTGGTCATCGACCTCGACCCCCAGGCCAACGCCACCAGCGGCTTGGGTCTGCGCCCCACCCCCGGCACCAGCCTTTACGCGGCCCTCACCGGCCAAACCTTCATCGGCGACGTCATCCAGGGCACGCCCCTCGAAAACGTCAATATCATCCCTTCCGAACTCGACCTCTCCGGCGCGGAACTCGAAATCGCCCGGCAGGACGACCACCTGCGCGTGGTGCGCGACCTGCTTGAGCCCGTCCTCACCGCGGGGGTCTACGACTTCATCCTCATCGACTGCCCCCCTTCGCTCGGCATCCTCATGACCGCCTCGCTCGCCGCGGCCAACGGCGTCGTCGTCGCCATGCAGTGCGAATACTACGCAATGGAGGGCCTCCAGGTCATCACCGACGTCATCCGCCGCCTGCGCGAGAACGGCGCCAACCCCGCCATCCACGTCGAGGGTATCCTCATGACGATGTACGATGCCCGCACCAACCTCTCCGAGGATGTCGTCCAAGAGGTGCGCAAGCACTTCGGCAAACTCGTCTACAAGACCGTCATCCCGCGCAACATCCGCATCTCCGAGGCCCCCTCTTTCGGCCAGCCGGTCGTGGAATACGATCCTTCCTCCAAGGGCGCCCAGGCCTACATCGCTCTGGCCAAGGAGTTCGCCGCCCGCGCCTCCCGCAATCAACAAACCCAAGATTGACACCACAGGATTGAAGATGAGCACCTATCTCAAAGACTATCCCGACGAAAACGGTTTCTTCGGCCCCTACGGCGGCATGTACGTTCCCGACCGCCTCAAGGACGAGATGAAGAAGATCGCCGAGGCCTATTACACCATCGGCCGCTCCTTCGACTTCGTTTCCGAGCTTCGTCGCATCCGCCGTCACTTCCAGGGCCGCCCAACCCCCGTCTACTACTGCCGCAACCTCAGCAAGCAGCTCGGCGGAAACATCTTCCTCAAGCGTGAAGACCTCAACCACTCCGGCGCCCACAAGATCAACCACTGCATGGGTGAGGTCATGCTCGCGAAGTACATGGGCAAGAAGCGTGTCATCGCCGAGACCGGCGCCGGTCAGCACGGCGTCGCCATGGCCACCGCCGCGGCCTACTTCGGCCTCCCCTGCGACATCTACATGGGTGCGGTCGACATCGCCAAGCAGCACCCCAACGTCGTGCGCATGAAGATCCTCGGCGCCAACGTCATCCCTGTCACCGCCGGCCAGCAGACCCTTAAAGAAGCCGTCGACGCCGCCTTCGAGGCCTATCTCAAAGACCCTGAGAACACCCTCTACTGCATCGGCACCGTCGTCGGCCCCCACCCCTTCCCCATGATGGTGCGCGACTTCCAAAAGGTCGTCGGCGAGGAGGCCCGCGAGCAGTACCTCGACATGATGGGCGAACTCCCCGATGCCGTCTGCGCCTGCGTCGGCGGCGGTTCCAACGCCATTGGCATCTTCTGCGGCTTCCTTGACGACCCCGTCAAACTCTACGGCGTCGAGCCCCTCGGCCATGGCCCCAAGCCCGGCGACAACGCGGCCTCCCTCACCCTCGGCAAGCCCGGCATCCTCCACGGCTTCAAGAGCTACACCCTCGAGAACCCCGATGGCTCCGCCATGCCCGTCTACTCCGTCGCTTCCGGCCTCGACTACCAGTCCGTCGGCCCCGAGCACGCCTGGCTCAAGGACCAGGGCCGCGTGGAATACGTCACCGCCGATGACACCGAGGCGCTCAAGGCCTTCTTCGCGCTCTCCCGCTCCGAAGGCATCATCCCCGCCCTCGAATCCTCCCACGCCGTCGCCTACGCCATCCGTTACGCCAAGGAGCACCCCCACTCCTCCATCCTCGTCAACCTCTCCGGCCGCGGCGACAAGGACATCGACTACGTCGTCGAGCGCTATGGCCTCGGCGAGAACCTCTGACCGCCCACGCGGCAAACAAAAAGGACCCGCCTTCGCAGGTGGGTCCTTTTTTTATTGGTCGGAGCGGGGGGATTTGAACCCCCGACCATCTGCTCCCAAAGCAGATGCGCTACCAGGCTGCGCTACACTCCGTGAGAAATCGCCGCATAGTGTACCACATTTCCTGCCACCGCGTCTCTCACCGCCCGCGGGATTTTCCGCAAAGACGATCTTGCGTGGTAACTCGGCTGGCTATCGCACCCCTTGCCCACGCTACCCTTGGGATTTCCACGCTAGCGTGCCCCTGATGGGGCGCTCTGTTCTCCGTTCTCTGGGGTGGCAAGGCCACCCCTCCCCCCAACGCATGGCGTGCGAAGCCCGCCATGCTCCCTCAGGCCCCCGGGCCGGACGTGCGCCTTGCGCGCACGCACGGCCCGCCTCCGCGTCGTGCCGTCCCCTTTGTGATCCTTTGTGGTCCTTCGTGTTCTTTGTGATAGCCGCGCAGCGTGAGGCCTGTCCAAACTTCCAAGCCTCCAAGCTTCCAAACTTCCCCTTCTGCGTCCTGCGTGCGGTAGCACTTCGCCCGACTCTGTGACCCTCTGTCTTCTCCGTGATCCTCTGTGTTCTCCAAAATCTGCGGTTCCCCTGCGTCGTGCTTTGTGTATCTTTGTGGTTCTTCGTGTTCTTTGTGATAGCCGCGCAGCGTTGAGTCTGTCCAAGTTTGGAGGCTTGTCCATTTTCTCTACGCCCCACCCGTCGCGCGCTTGCCGCGCGTTCTGTTCTCCGTTTTCCGTTCTCCGTTCTCCGGGGCGCGCCAGCGCCCCTCCCGTTCTCCGTTCTCCGGGGCGGCAGTGTCTGCCGCCCTATAACATCTTTACGTTTGCCGATTGGCGCGGCAAGTGCTATACTAAGCACCATCAATCAACCTGAACCAGGAGTCAGAACGATGATCGTTACGACGAAGGAACTCTTCAAGCACGCTTATGGCAAGTACGCCGTCGGTGCTTACAACATCAACAACATGGAGCAGTGCATGGGACTGTTCCGCGGGTGCATTGAGAGCAAGGCCCCGTTCATCATCCAGATTTCCAAGGGTGCGCGCAGCTACACCGACAAGCTGATGCTTGAGAACGTCATCCGCGCCGCCGACAAGATCTTCCCCGAGGCCGTCTTCGCGGTGCACCTGGACCACGGCGATGAGGCTTCCTGCATCGACTGCATCAACTCCGGCTTCTACAGCTCCGTGATGATCGATGCCTCCTCCAAGCCCTTCGACGAGAACGTCGCCATCACCAAGAAGATCGTGGACATGGCTCACGCCAAGGGTCTCGTCGTCGAGGCCGAGCTCGGCAAGCTGGGCGGCGTCGAAGAGCACGTCGCGGTCGATGAGAAGGACGCTTGCCTCACCAACCCCGATGACGTCAAGCGCTTCGTCGAGGCCACCGGCTGCGACTCTCTCGCCTGCGCCATCGGCACCTCTCACGGCGCCTTCAAGTTCACCGGCACCCAAGGCCTCCGCTTCGACGTCCTCGCCGACATCCAGAAGAAGGTCCCCGGCTTCCCGCTGGTCATGCACGGCTCTTCCTCCGTCCCGCAGGACGAGGTCGCCCGCATCAACGCCGCCGGCGGCAAGCTCGACGGCGCCAAGGGCGTCGATGACAACCAGTTCCGCCGCGCCGCCGAGCTGGGCGTCACCAAGATCAACATCGACACCGATGGCCGCCTGGTGTGGTGCCGCGTCCACCGCGAGTACTTCCGCGACCACCCCGAAAACTTCGACCTCCGCCCGATCGGCAAGATCTTCATGGAGGAGTACGCCAAGTTCATCGCCGCCAAGAACGTCAAGCTCGGCTCCGCCGGCCAGCTGGACGACGTGCGCGCGTTCTGCAAGGCGAATGCCTAAGACCCTCGGGGGCGCCTGGAGAGACGGGCGCCCCCGAACCGTTTTCACACCAAGGAGAGAATCCCAATGTCAAAGTTCATCATGTGTGACGGCAACGAGGCCACCGCGCGCGTCGCGTTCGCGTGCTCCGAGGTCGCCGCCATCTACCCGATCACGCCCTCCTCGCCCATGGCCGAATTCGCCGACGAGTGGGCCGCCCACAAGCAGACCAACATCTGGGGCACCATCCCGCAGATCGTTGAGCTCCAGTCCGAAGGCGGCGCCGCTGGCGCGGTCCACGGCGCGCTGACCACCGGCTCGCTCACCACCACCTTCACGGCCTCCCAGGGCCTGTTGCTGATGATCCCGAACATGTACAAGATCGCCGGCGAGCTCACCCCGGCTGTCTTCCACGTGTCCGCCCGCGCCCTCGCCATGCAGGGTCTCTCCATCTTCGGCGACCACGGCGACATCATGGCCTGCCGTCAGACCGGCTTCGCCTTCCTCGGCGCCGACAGCGTCCAGGAGTGCGCCGACATGGCCCTCGTGGCCCACGCCTCCACCCTCCAGGCCAAGGTCCCCTTCGTCCACTTCTTCGACGGCTTCCGCACCTCCCACGAAGTCCAGAAGATCGAGGAAATCCCGCAGGAAACCATCCGCGAGATGATCGACGAAGACGCCGTCAACGCCTTCCGTGCCCGCGGCCTCAACCCCGAGCACCCCACCATGCGCGGTACCGCCCAGAACCCTGACGTCTACTTCCAGGGCCGCGAGACCGTCAACAAGTACTACGAAGCCGTCCCCGCCATCGTCCAGGCCAACATGGACAAGCTGGCCAAGCTCACCGGCCGTCAGTACCACCTCTTCGACTACGTCGGCGCCCCTGACGCCGAGAACATCATCGTCATCATGGGCTCCGGCGCCGAGACCGTCCAGGAAGTCGTCGAAGAGCTCAACGCCGAAGGCGAGAAGACCGGTGTCGTCAAGGTGCACCTCTATCGTCCCTTCGACGTCAAGGCCTTCGCCGCGGCCCTCCCCAAGACCGTCCAGAAGATCACCGTTCTCGACCGCTCCAAGGAGCCCGGCTCCGTCGGCGAGCCCCTCTACACCGACGTCCGCACCGCCATCGGCGATGCCATGCAGAACGGCTGGCTCGACATCCGCTATCCCAAGACCTACGGCGGCCGCTACGGCCTGGGCTCCAAGGAGTTCACCCCCGCCATGGTCAAGGGCGTCTTCGACAACATGAAGGCCGCCGAGCCCAAGAACCACTTCGCCGTCGGCATCGTCGACGACGTCACCGGCGCCTCCATCGACATCCCCGCCTTCCTCCTCAAGGATTCCGGCTGCACCGAGTGCATGTTCTACGGCCTCGGCTCTGACGGCACCGTCGGCGCCAACAAGAACAGCATCAAGGTCATCGGCTCCAACACCGACAACTACGCCCAGGGCTACTTCGTCTACGACTCCAAGAAGGCGGGCGGCCTCACCGTCTCCCACCTCCGCTTCGGGCCCAACCCGATTCACAGCCCCTACCTCTGCACCAAGGCCGACTTCGTCGCGTGCCACAACTTCTCCTTCCTCGAGAAGTACGACATGCTCTCCGCGGCCAAGGTCGGCGCCACCTTCCTGCTCCAGTCCGAGTATGACGCCAAGACCGTCTGGGATCACATCCCCGATGAGGTCGCCCAGGTCATCATCGACAAGAAGCTGAAGTTCTACGTCGTCAACGCCGTTGACGTCGCCCAGCGCCTCGGTCTCGGTGGCCGCACCAACACCATCATGCAGACGGCCTTCTTCTGCATCTCCGGCATCATCAAGCCCGTTGACAAGGCCATCGAGCTCCTCAAGGCCGCCGCCAAGAAGGCCTACGGCAAGAAGGGCGACGACGTCGTCAAGCTCAACTGGGACGCCATCGACGCCGCCCAGGCCGCCATCGAAGAGGTCACCGTTCCCGCCGCGCCCTCGGGCAAGCTCCGCAAGCCCGCCACCGTCGCGGCCACGGCCCCCGACTTCGTCAAGAACGTCACCGCCGTCATGATGCGCCAGGAAGGCGACACCCTCCCCGTCTCCGCCATTCCCGACGACGGCACCTGGCCCACCGCCACCACCCAGTTCGAGAAGCGCAACATCGCCATCAACATCCCTGAGTGGAACAACGCCACCTGCATCCAGTGCCTCAAGTGCTCCACCGTCTGCCCGCACGCGGCCATCCGCGCCAAGGTCGTCGACGAGCCCGCGCTGGCCGGCGCCCCCGAAGGCTTCAAGACCGCCGATGCCAAGCCGCCCTTCAAGGGCAAGAAGTTCACCATCCAAATCGCCGTCGAGGACTGCACCGGTTGCGGTCTCTGCTCCAAAGTCTGCCCCGAGCTCCCCAAGACCGGCAAGACGCTCACCATGGTCCACTACAACCAGGACACCCTCCGCAAGCCCGGCGAGGCCAATTGGAAGTTCTTCCTCGACCTCCCCGAGACCGACCTCACCGGCGTGCCGCTCAACGCGAAGACCTCCCAGCTCAAGCGCCCGCTCTTCGAGTTCTCCGGCGCCTGCGCCGGCTGCGGCGAGACCCCGTACGTGAAGATGCTCACCCAGATCTGCGGCGATCACCTCTGCATCGCCAACGCGACGGGCTGCTCCTCCATCTACGGCGGCAACCTCCCCACCACGCCTTACTGCCAGACGGCCGAGGGCAAGGGCCCCGCGTGGTCCAACTCCCTCTTCGAGGACAACGCTGAGTTCGGCCTCGGCATGGCCATCACCCGCGACAAGCAGAAGGCCTTCGCCAAGGAGCTCATCGCCAAGATCGTCGCCAACCCTGAGGCCCCCGCCGACGTCAAGGCCCTCCTCCAGGAGGCTTCCGATGCCGCCGACGCCCAGAAGACCGACGAGGACATCAAGGCGCAGCGCGCCCGCGTCGCCAAGATCAAGGAAATCGCCGAGAAGTGCGACTGCCCCACCTGCAAGAAGCTCGCGACCATCGCCGACTTCCTCGTCCGCCGCTCCGTCTGGATCCTCGGCGGCGACGGCTGGGCCTACGACATCGGCTACGGCGGCCTCGACCACGTCCTCGCCACCGGCCGCAACGTCAAGATCCTCGTCCTGGATACCGAGGTCTACTCCAACACCGGTGGTCAGGCCTCCAAGTCCACGCCGATCGGCGCTGTCGCCAAGTTCGCTGCCGCCGGCAAGCCGCAGATGAAGAAGGACCTCGCCGCCATCTCCATGACCTACAAGAACATCTACGTCGCGCAGATCTCGATGGGTATGAACCCCGAGGCCGCCGTCAAGGCGTTCAAGGAGGCCGAGGAGTACGACGGTCCCGCCCTCATCATCGCCTACGCCCACTGCATCGCGCACGGCATCAACCTGGCCACCGGCCTGGAGCACCAGAAGATGGCGGTCGAAACCGGCCACTTCCCGCTGTTCCGCTACAACCCGGACCTCGCCAAGCAGGGCAAGAACCCGCTCACCCTCGACTCCAAGGCTCCTTCGAAGAAGTTCTCCGAGGCTCAGGCCCCCACCGAGAACCGCTTCAAGCAGCTCGCCAAGATGGACCCCGAAGAGGCCAAGCTCCTCTTCGCCGAGGCCGACGCGTTCTACTCCCGCAAGTACGAGTACCTCCAGGCCCTCGCCGCCCTCAACGTCTACTAAGACGTCCCGGCGCGACAAGCCCAAAAAGCCCCGGCCCCGCCGGGGCTTTTTTATACCCTGCGGCATCGCAGCAATCCTGTCCGGGGAAATCCTGCAGGTCTTTTCCCCGCGAAGACGCGAGTGCGCGCGAAGTCAGATGGGCTAACGCCGATCACGCTGCGGGCTAAACGCCCGCTGATCGCTCCCTCCCGCCCATCGGCTTCGCGCCTTGCCGTCTCCACCCGTCGCCCCACAGGGGCGCTCCTGAATCTCCTGAATCTCCTGAATCTCCTGAATCTCCTGACGAGCGACGCTGTAGGACCACTGGACGGTGAAGCCGCTCACGCACAGCGGCTTCACCGTCGCGCGCTTGCCGCGCGCTCTCTGTTCTCCGTTTTCCGTTCTCTGTTCTCCGGGGCGCGTCAGCGCCCCTTCCCCCAAAGCATGGCGTGCGAAGCCCGCCATGCCCCCCAGGTCCCCGGGCCGGACGTGCGCCTTGCGCGCACGCACGGCCCGCCCTCTGCGCCGTGCTATCCCCTTTGTGCCCCTTAGCCGTGGAAGGTTTGTCGCTTCGCGCCTGCACGGTGGTCCTTCGTGTTCTTTGTGATAAAACCCGGCAGACCTTCTCTGTGAGCCTCTGTGTAACCCTCTGTGTGCCTCTGTGCTCTAAAATCCAGCGTGCGGTAGCACGCCCTTAATCTGCTCAAAATCTGTGAGATACCGAAGGTCTTCCTAGCGAAGCGACGAAACATCTGCGGTTCCCCTGCGTCGTGCTAGCCTTGTCATACGCTGTGATTTCCCGAGAAACGACAGAGACGCAAGGGATGGGCACGGTAGTGAGGCCCCCAGGGCCGAACGGTGAAGTGCCCAGGCCCTTGCGTTCCTTTTGTGTCTTCGTGGAGAAACGAAGCGCCCCCCGAATATGCTAGAATACGCCACAAAGGAGTTCATGATGGCTTTGCAGATTCCGCAGATTGTAGACTTGGCGAGCGCCTTTTATGGCTCAGCGGTCCTCTTCGCCGCCCTGGAGTTGGATGCCTTCACGGCCATCCAAGAGACGGCAGACCCGACCATCGAAGCATTGTCAGCGAAACTGGGTGTGGACACCCGCGGCCTACGTCTGCTCCTGGATGGTGCCGTTGCGGTCGGCCTCTTGGAAAAGCACGAGGGCCGCTACGCCCTGACACCCGCCACGGCCGCAACCCTGGTGCGCGGTGCCCCGCACGATCTGACCAAGGCCATCGCCTACAACCGGGACGTCTATCCCGCATGGGGCCGCTTGACGCAACTGGTCCGCACGGGCCATCCTGTCGAGGCGCCTGCCCTGCACCTGGGGTCGGATGCCGAGCGCACGCGTCGCTTCGCGCTGGCCATGCACGGACGCGCCTTGGGCATCGGCCGCGCCATCGTCCCCCAACTGCACCTCCCCAAGGGCGCACGCGTCCTTGACCTGGCCGGCGGCCCCGGCACCTACGCCCTGCTCATGGCGCAGCAAGACCCCACCCTCACCTGCGACACCGTGGACCTCCCCGCCATCGCCGAGGTCGCCAAGGAAATCACCGCCCCCTGCGCCGACCGGGTCCACTGCCACGCCGGCGACTACCATCGTGACACCTGGGCCCCCGCCGCCTACGATGCCGTCACCCTCTTCGGCTGCCTCCACCAGGAGTCCCCGGAAAGCATCGTCGACATCCTGCGCCGCGCCACGGACGCCCTCCGCCCCGGCGGCACGCTCTACGTCCTCGACCTCATGACAGGCCCCGACCACACCACGCCCCCCTTCTCCGCCCTCTTCGCCCTCAACATGGCCCTCACCACCGAGAACGGCTGGGTCTTCTCCGACGAGGAACTGCGCGGCTGGATGACCCAAGCCGGCCTCACCGACTTCTCCTGCGCCCCCGTCCCGCCCCCCATGCCCCACTGCCTCGCCCGCGCCGTGAAACCCATGTGAAGGGTAGTCTCCTGGGAAGTTTTTCCGCGAAGACGCTTTGGCGTGGAAACCCTGCGGGCTCCGCCGCTCCCTTTGGTCACGCCGCCCTTGGGATTTCCACGCTATCGCGCCCCTGAAGGGGCGCTCAATGGGGAGTTGGGAAGTTTAGAGGCTTGGAGGTTTGGCCTTCTCAATGGCCTCACCGTCGCGCGTTTGACGCGCGCTCTCTGTTCTCTGTTTTCTGTTCTCCGTTCTCTGGGGTGGCAAGGCCACCCCTTCCCCCAAAGCATGGCGTGCGAAGCCCGCCATGCCCCCTCAGGCCCCCGGGCCGGACGTGCGCCTTGCGCACACGCACGGCCCGCCCCCTGCGCCGTGCCGTCCCCTTTGTGCCCCTTAGCCGTGGAAGGTTTGTCGCTTCGCGCCTGCACGGTGGTCCTTCGTGTTCTTTGTGATAGCCACGCAGCATGAAGCCTGTCCAAACTTCCAAGCCTTCAAACTTCTAAACTTCCAATTGCGCGTCCTGCGTGCGCTAGCACGCCCTTAATCTGCTCAAATCTGTGAGATACCGAAGGTCTTCCTAGCGAAGCGACGGAACATCTGCGGTTCCCTGCGTCGTTTGCCTTTTGTGGTTTTCCCAAACCCAAAGCATGGCGTGCGAAGCCCGCCATGCCCCTTCAGGCCCCCGGGCCGGACGTGCACCTTGCGCGCACGCACGGCCCGCCCCAGCGTCGCCTTCCTTCGTGTCCTTTGTGTCCTTTGTGATTTAAAAACAAACTGGCAGTCCATCCCTGTGTTCCTCTGTGTAACCCTCTGTGTGCCTCTGTGCTCTAAACTGCGTCGTGCTTTGTGTTTCTTTGTGGTCCTTTGTGTCCTTCGTGTTTCTCGAAAAACACTCCACCTCTGTCCAGCGGCTCCATCCGTCGCGCGCTTGCCGCGCGCTCCGTTCTCCGTTCTCTGTTCTCCGTTCTCAGGGCGGCAAAGCCGCCCCATTTGACGTAGCGGTCTGAAGTTCGGTATAATTGACGGCGTGACGGCAAGGACTAGTCCGAGCCCTATTTTTGGAGCATCCATGAAAAGCATCGTGAATCAGCTTTGCCAGCTCCAGGACCTCATCCTGGTGCGCGATGAACATCGGGCCACGGGCGACGGCGCCCATCTTGCCCGTCTCAACGAATCCATCGATTCCATGATTGAGGCGTTGCCCTCAAACGTCAAATCCTTCTTCCAGCGCCTCTACAATCGCGACCACGTGATGATGGCGCCCGTGCACAACGGCTGTTGCGCCGTCTGCGGCATGCGCTTGCCCATCAGCCAAATCCAGGCCGTACGCCAGTGCAAGACCCTGCAGATGTGCCCCGGGTGCGCGCGCATCCTCTTCGAAGAACTCGACGCCCCGCAGTGGGTCGGCGCCTCCCCCACCCGTGCCGAGCCCCGCAAGAGCGGCATCTCGCGCTTCTCCGCCGAGACCCTCATGGTGCCGGACCTGGTCGCGGGCTCCGCGGCCGACGCCATCGAGGTCCTCGCCGGCAAGATGGAGTCCGGCGGCTTCATCTCCCACGCCGATAAACTCATCACCTCGGCGCTCGAGCGCGAATCCATCCTCAGCACCGCCATGGAACACGGCCTGGCCTTCCCGCACGTCCGCGGCGTGGAGGGCGGCTCGCTCACCATGTCCTGCGGCGTCAGCAAGGAACCCTTCAAGTGGGACGCCGCCGGCACCCCGGTCAACATCGTTTTCCTCATCACCATCCCGGCCGCCGTCAGCGCCTTCTACATGCGCCTTATCGCCGGTCTCACCGAAGCCTTCCTCAAGGAGCCCAATCGCGAGGCTCTCCTCGCCGCCGAGACCCCGAACGCCCTCTGGAAGGCCCTCACCAAGGCCACCCGCTACACCATCAAGTGACCCATGCCCACCCTGACCACCTCGCTCAACCGTGAGTACGCGGCCCGCTTCCTTGGCGTGGCCGCGCTCTTGCTGGCCTTCGCCGGCTGGTTCCTCTACGATGGCCTGATCGGCTACCCTGCCGAGAACGACCGCGTGGCCCCCGTCGCGGAACGCCTGGCCGCCGAAGAACGCACCGCCGCCGAGTGGATGAACACCCAGCAGACCGGTGTCGCCCCCCTCGTCGAGGCCTTCCAACAGGCCGGCGTGAAGCCCCCCGCAAAAATCACCGACACCTTCAACTCGTGGATCTCCATCAACGACCCCGAGAAGGACAGCGTCGAAGCCGCGCAGCGGGTGCTCCGCACCCCACCCCACAGCGCGGACAGCATCACCACCCAGTTCATCAGCGCCGCCATCTCCGCCCTCGCCGGCCTGGCGCTGATTTTCCTCGTCCTCCTGCGCTGGAAGACCCGCATCACCTTGGATGACGACACCCTCACCGTCACCACCTTTGGTTACACCGCCCGCCACGCCCTCGCCGACCTCAAGTCCGTTGATGATGCACAGTGGGAAAAGCGTGGCATTCTCCGCCTTACCTTCCCCTCCGGCACCGTCACCCTCGATGCCTGGCACCACACCGGCGTCCGCCCCCTCGCCGAACGCCTCCTCCCCAAGAAGCCCAATTAGGCCTAACGAGCGGGTTCCACAAAGACACCAAGGAACGCAAGGGCCTGGGCACTTCACCGTTCGGCCCTTCGGGCCTCTCTACCGTGCCCATCCCTTGCGTTTCTGCGATTTCTTGAAAAGCACCCTCTGACAACGCTATAGGGCCACTAGGCTCTATAGGACGGGCTAACGCCGCTCACGCACAGTGCCTTCGCCCATCGCGCGCTTGCCGCGCGCTCCTGTATCTCCTGAATCTCCTGCATCTCCTGAAACGCCCCCCGGGGCGCGCCAGCGCCCCTTCCCCCCAAGCATGGCGTGCGAAGCCCGCCATGCCCCCTCAGGCCCCCGGGCCGGACGTGCGCCTTGCGCGCACGCACGGCCCGCCCCAGCGTCGTGCTATCCCCTTTGTGCCCCTTAGCCGTGGAAGGTTTGTCGCTTCGCGCCTGCACGGTGGTCCTTCGTGGCCTTTGTGATAAAACCCGGCAGACCTTCTCTGTGAACCTCTGTGGATTCCTCTGTGAGCCTCTGTGATCTAAACTGCGTCGTGCTTTGTGTATCTTTGTGGTCCTTCGTGGCCTTTGTGATAGCCGCGCAACGTTGAGTCTGTCCAAGTTTGGAGGCTTGTCCATTTTCTCTACGCCCCACCCGTCGCCCCGCAGGGGCGTTCCGTTCTCCGTTCTCTGTTCTCCGTTCTCCGGGGCGCGCTAGCGCCCCATCAGAGTCGATGGCCGCGGAGGGCATTGAAGCGGGCGGTGACGGGCAGAGGCCCGACGAGCGGGCGGGCATAGTCCAGGAAGAGCCCGGTCACATTGTTGCCCTCAGCGTTGATATAGCTGTCCGGGAGGGCGCGGGTGTTGCGCGCCACGGCGGAGAGCGGCGCAATGGCATAATCGACCTGATAGGTGACACCGGGCAGACGCGTGAGCGTGACGGTGCCATTGGTGTACTTGCCGCCGACCGCCGCGGTGACGGCGTACGACCCGGCCAGACGCGCCTCGTTGGCGTCGGTCTCCGAGACACACCCCACGAAACACCGCTGAATGAAGCCGAAGGTATCGGCCCGCACGCGGGAGACGCTGAGACGCTGCCGAATGACGGCGGCCAACTGCTCGCCGAGCGCACCGGAGGTGAGCTGACGGTTGCCATGGGCGTCGACCTCCGTGGAAAAGGCCTCCGCGATGGGACGCCCATCCTCGCCGCAGATACCCTCGGAGACCGCGACCACGCATCGCCCATAACGCGTCATGCACTCGGAGACGTCAGCGACAAAGCGGTCGATGGTGAAGGGGCGCTCCGGGAAATAGAGCAGGTGCGGACCGTCATCGGGGTCCTGACGGGCAAGCGCCGCGGCAGCGGTGAGGAAGCCCGCGTTGCGCCCCATGATGACGTCAATCTTCACGCCGCCAAGAGCCCGGTTGTCCAGGTCATCGCCGCGCACGGCGCAGGCGACGAAGCGCGCCGCGGAGCCGTAGCCCGGGGTGTGGTCGTTGCAGAGCAAATCGTTGTCGATGGTCTTGGGGATGTGGAAACACCGCAGGTCATAACCCTGGCGCCCGGCCTCCTCCGCGATGATGTTGGCGGTCTCGGCGGAGTCGTTGCCGCCGATATAGAAGAAGTAGCGCACGTTGCGCCGCGCGAGCACCTCAAAGATGGCCTTGCAGTCGTCCGGCGTCGGCTTGCGGCGCACAGACCCCAGCGCGGAGCTGGGCGTCTGCGCCACGCGCAACAGCACCTCCTCGGGCTCCGCGCGCAGGTCGATGAAGGCCTCGTCCAAAATCCCCTGAATGCCATGGAGGGCCCCATAAATCTCGACAATCTTCGTGGAAGCCTTGGCGGCCAGCACGGCGCCGACCAAGCTCTGATTGATGACCATCGAAGGACCGCCGCTCTGGGCGATAAGCATGTTGCCGGTCATGGGAAACCTCCAAAAGCAAAGGCCCGCCGGGACACGGCGGGCCCGGTGGACACAGTTAGCGAATGGCCTTGGCGATGCGGGCCATGGCCTCCTCGACCTTGGCGCGGTCGTTGAAGGCGGAGATGCGGATGTAACCCTCGCCGCACTTGCCAAAGCCGGCCCCCGGCGTGGTGACGACCTGCGCCTCGTGCAAGAGACGGTCGAAGAAGGCCCAGGAGTCACCCTTGACGTTGACCCAAACGTACGGCGAGTTGTCGCCGCCCACGCAGTCAAGCCCGAGGGCCTGGATGCCGGCGCGGATGAGCTTGGCGTTGCCGAGGTAGTAATCGACCTGCTGGGTCGTCTCGCAAACGCCGTCCTGCGAGTAGACCGCCTCGGCGGCGCGTTGCACGGGATAGGAGACGCCGTTGAACTTCGTGGTGTGGCGGCGGTTCCACATCTGGTGGAGCGGCACGGCCGTGCCGTCCTTGGCGTAGGCCACCAGCCCCTGCGGGACGACCGTGAAGGCGCAACGCACACCGGTGAAGCCGGCCTTCTTGGAGAAGGAGCGGAACTCGATGGCGCAGTCACGCGCACCGGGAATCTCGTAGATGGAGTGCGGGATCGCGGGGTCGCGGATGAAGGCCTCGTAGGCGGCGTCAAAGAGGATGAGCGCCTTGTTGGCACGGGCGTAGTCGACCCAGGCCTGGAGCTGCTCGCGGGTGGCGACGGCGCCGGTGGGGTTGTTCGGGAAGCAGAGATAAATCAAGTCGAGCGGCTCACCGGCGGGCGGCGCGGGGACGAACCCGTTGGCGGCGGAACCCTCCAGATAGACCAGCCCCTGATAGCGGCCCTCGACGGCGGCGCCCGTGCGCCCGGCCATCACGTTGGTGTCCACATAGACGGGATAGACGGGGTCAGGGATACCGATGCGCATCCCCTCGTTGGCGAAGAGTTCCTGGATGTTCGCGCAGTCGCACTTGGAGCCGTCGCTGACGAAGATTTCAGAGGCCTGGATGTCGCACCCGCGGGCCTGATAGTCGTTCTTGGCGATGGCCTCGCGCAGGAAGTCATAGCCCTGCTCCGGGCCGTAGCCGCGGAAGGTCGCCTCGTGCCCAAGTTCATCGACGGCGCGGTGCATGGCCTCCAGGCAGGCCGGCGCGAGCGGGAGCGTCACGTCGCCGATGCCCAGGCGGATGACGGCGGCCTGCGGGTTCGCCTCTTGATAGGCGCGCACGCGCTTGGCGATTTCAGAAAAAAGGTAAGAAGCCTGAAGCTTCCCGAAGTTCTCGTTGACAAGAATCATGAATCAACTTCCGTGTTTATGTCTGGTTTGCGTGTAAAGGGGGGTCAGAATCCAGCGGCGATTGAACCAGAACCACTGCTCCGGTTGCTCGCGGATCTTCGCTTCAAAGAGGTCCCACACCTGCTGCGTGATACGCACGGCATCGGCGTCCGCATCGGCCTCCAAGTCCGGAAAGATGGGCTCGCCCAGATGCAGACGGTGGTGGTCCGCGTCCAACCGCTCCATAAAGAAAGGCACAATCGGCACGTTCGCCATGCGCGCGAACTTCGACACGCCCTTGCCCAACTGCACGTCCGGCTTGCCGAAGACAGTCACCGGGACGGCGGGCTTGTTGTGGCGGACGTCCGGCAGGATGGCGAAGGCGCCCCCACCCTTCAGGTGGTGGACGATGCGCACAAAGGCCGACGTGTGCCGCCGGTCCAGCGCCTCAAAGTTCTCCAACCGGTTCCGCTGCATCCACGCTTCGACGTACGGGTTGTTCTGCGCCCGCGCCAACGCCATGAGCGGGATGCCGAAGCGTGAGCACGCCACACCGGCTAGGTCCCAGTTGCCCATGTGCGGCAGGGCGATGACCGCGCCGCCGTATTTGTCGATGATGGCCCGCAACTTTGCCCGGGCCTTGTCCGTCCCTTCCAGGTGCGTCCGCAGATAGTCCAAGTCCATCCGCCCCGCATGGAAGAGCTCCACGAAGTTCATCATCAGGTTCCACACGGACCGCCGCGCAATGAAGCGGATCCGGCCGATGGGCGTCTCCTGCCCAAAGACCTCCCGCACACGACTGACCGTCTCTGACTTCAACGGCCAGAAGAGCCCGAAGACAACGTAAAGCACGCCACGCAACGCGCCCCCCACCCAACGGATGGGGAACGCGGTCACGAGCGCTTGGACACTGCGAAGGGTGGCATACTCCACCCAATTGCGGAAGGTATTTCGGGACTTCATGAGCCTCACTTGACGCCGACCGTCGAGGCGATCATCTCCATCACGTCCTTGCGTGTGGCGGTCGCCAGATCCGCGGCTTCCTGCAATGTCTCGATACGGGCGCGCACCGCCAGCAACGTCTTGCGATACTCCGCCAACTGCTCCGTCAGCTCTGCGACCTTCTCGCCGGCGGTCTGCGCCGCGGCCTCGGCCTTCACGAGCATTCGGCGCGTCTGCAACAGCTGCTGCAGCATCTCACCGGGGTCGGAGTCCAGGTCATCCAAGTGCATGCTGTCCGGAATCGGCACCTGAATGATGGCACCGCAAACCGAGCACGGCACCTGCAGGCCCGCCGCACGGTAATCCACCGCCAACTGATGCCCGCACTCCGGGCAATCAAAGACAATGTCGGTGGGCATGATCTCGGCATCGTCCTCTTCCGGCACATCCACGGCGGAAGCGGTGGGATCGATGTTCGGGTTCTCGTCGTCGTTGAGTTCCATGAGACCTCCTTGGCTATGCTTACAGTCTACCAAAGCCCACCCGCTTCACGCAAGTACCTTGTGGGGCGGCTGTGCCGCCCCGGAGAACAGAGAACGGAGAACGGAGAACAGAACGCGCGGCAAGCGCGCGACCGGCGAAGCCGCCGTCCTGAATCTCCTGCATCTCCTGAATCTCCTGCGCGGCCTTTCCAGGAAAACGAGAGAAACGCAAGGGATGGGCACGGTAGTGAGGCCCGCAGGGCCGAACGGTGAAGTGCCCAGGCCCTTGCGTTCCTTTTGCGTCTTCGTGGAAAAATGCACGTCCGTTCTCCGGGGTGGCAAGGCCGCCCCTCAATGGACAGCGAGCAGGTCACGGTACTTCGGGAGCGGCCAACGCGCGTCATCCACACGCGTCTCCAGCCCATCGACCACCGTGCGCAGGTCCGCCATCGCGGATTGGATAGCCCGCGAGTCCGTCCCCGCAAGCGTGGTCTCCAGCGTGGCGCAACGCTCATGGAGCGCCTCCAGACCGGCCCCGAGCGCCTCAGCCGTCTCGCGCATGCACCGCGAACCCGCGGTCAGGCCCACGCGCTCCATCGTGCTCAACGCCTGCGCCAAGCCCGCGACCTCATGCGCCACCACGGGCACAATCATCCCGCGCGCGATTTCCAGCGCCACCTTGCCTTCCAGGCGCACCTTCCGCTCGAAGTCCGCCACAAAGACGTCATGCCGCGAGTGCATCTCCGTCGGCATCAACACGCCCTGCGACTCAAAGAGCGCCAGGTTCTGCTCCGCAATCTGCGGCTCCAGCGCCTCCGGCACCGTCCGCAGATTCGGCAACCCGCGCCGTGCGGCCTCGCGCACCCACTCCTCCGAGTAACCGTCGCCGTTGAAGATCACCCGCTTGTGGTCCTTCAGGACCGCCCGCAGGACCTTCCCCAGCCCCTCATGGAAACGCCGCTTCGGCACCTTTCCGATAGCCTCCGCCAACACCTCCATGCTCTCGGCCACGATGGTGTTCAGCACCATGCACACGCCCGAGCAGTTCTGGCTCGCGCCCGGTGCACGGAACTCAAACTTGTTCCCCGTGAAGGCGAAAGGCGACGTCCGGTTCCGGTCCGTCGCGTCCCGCGGCAAGGGCGGCAACGTGTCCACCCCGATGCGCAGCTTCCGCGCCTTCCCGTCACCCGCCGTCGAGACCGTCCCCTCCTCGATGCGCTGCAACACCTTCGCCAGGTCATCCCCCACGAAGATGGAGATGATCGCCGGCGGCGCCTCCAACGCACCCAGACGGCTCTCGTTGCCGAGCGTCGCCGTCGTCGCCCGCAGGATGTCCGCATGCAAGTCGATCGCCCGGATCACGCTCGCCAAGACCGCCAAGAAGATGGCGTTCTCCTGCGGGTTCCCGCCCGGCTCCAACAGGTTCTTCCCATTGTAAGCCACCGACCAATTGTTGTGCTTGCCCGAACCGTTCACCCCTGCGTACGGCTTCTCATGCAGTAGGCAGACGAAACCATGGCGCTCCGCCACATTCCGCAGCGTCTCCATGATCAGCATGTTGTGGTCCACCGCCAGGTTCAGCTCCTCAAACATCGGCGCCATCTCAAACTGCGCCGGCGCCGTCTCATTGTGACGCGTCTTCGCCGGGATGCCCAGCCGCCACAACTCCCGCTCCACGTCCTCCATGAAGGCCAGGACCCGAGGCTTGATCGAGCCGAAATAGTGATCCTCCAACTGCTGCGTGCGCGCCGGCGACGCCCCGAAGAGCGTCCTGCCGCACTGCACCAAATCCGGCCGCCGCAACCACAGCGCGCGGTCCACCAGGAAATACTCCTGCTCCGCCCCCAGCGTCACCGTCACGTGCCCATCCGGTTCCCCGAAGCACGCCATCAGCTTCCGCACCGCCCGGTCCAACGCCTGCATCGACCGCAACAGCGGCGTCTTCTTGTCCAGCACCTCACCCGTGTACGAACAGAAGACCGTCGGAATACACAGCGTCGCCCCATTGCTATGACGCTTGATGAAGATTGGGCTCGTCACGTCCCACGCCGTGTAACCCCGCGCCTCAAACGTCCGCCGCAGACCGCCCGAGGGGAAACTCGAAGCGTCCGGCTCACCCATGATCAGATTCTTCCCCGAGAAACGCGCCAACGTCTCCGCCATCCCCGCCGGCTCAAAGAAAGCGTCATGCTTCTCCGCCGTGCTCCCCGTCAACGGCTGGAACCAATGCGTGAAATGCGTCGCCCCGCGATCCATCCCCCACTGCTTCAGCGCATGCGCCACCTCATTCGCGATTGACGGGTCCAACGGCGTATGGTCACGCATCGTATGCAACAACGCCTCCGCCGTGTCCTTCGCCAAATATTCCCGCATCGCCCGCTCGTTGAACACATCCGAGCCATACGCGATATCCGTCCGCTCAATCGCCATGTCACGCTCCCTAAAGGTGGTCATAGGTTGTTAAAAGCGTATTGTACCACAAATCCCCCCCACCCCGCCTATGGGGCGGCGCCGCCGCCCCGGAGAACGGAGAACGGAGAACAGAGAACAGAGCGCGCGGCAAGCGCGCGACTGACGAAGCCGTTGTACAGAACAACGTCAGTTGCCGTCCTATTGCTCCTATTCGTCCTATTCGTCCTACCGCATCGCGTGGAAACGGCTTAGTGATGGGCTGCCCTACATCATCGAACGGCAGCCGCTATCCACCACACTTACGAATCAAAAAGCGCCTTTTGGACAAGCTCTTTGACACCTCCATCTTCGGGCGTCGCATTCAGAACTGTATAATACACGTCTGGCTTCCTTCCCTCTTCATCAGAGAATAGTTTTGCCAAGGCTTGCATACATTCTATCCGCCCTCGCTCTTCAGGCCTCAATTTCTTGATTAGCTCTTTTCCTAAGGACAACTTATCGCCCCCCTTTGTTTCACACACAAAGAAGAGACATTGGAAGTGTACCCCTTGATCATTTTGGCGGAAGAGTACAATCCAGTCTGGCGTATATTGGCCAATCGGCGTGGGGAAAGAGAAACCGTCTGGAATCTTGGCATAAAGCAGAATAGACTCCTCTTTATCCGCATTTTCTGCGAATCTGCCCTCTGTACCCTTTCCATCCCGCTCATCCCGGGTGTCAATGGGAAGGATTTCATAAAGGTGTTTTGGATGTTCCCCCTCCAAAAGCGTTTTTACGTCATGCTCTTCTGTTGGCGCCCACAACATATTGACACGCTCAAAAGCCGTCTTCTGAGGGTCACAAGTCCTAACATATTCAATGGAATCTGGAGCAAAGACGAGTTCTTGCCACGCTTGTCGCAATTGCTCTGCCATCGCTTGTACGAACTGGTCATAGTCATGAGCGATACCTGCACGAAGATCTGCATGTTGCCAAACGAGCCGGAGGAACTTACAGATACACTGCCGGGAAAGTCCCGTGCGATTCATGACATCCTGAACCAAGTCGAATTTACCCTGGCGTGCAGCTTGTACACGCCTGACCTTGTAAACCTTTAGTTTTCCCTGCGCAAATGAATGTGGATTCTCCACATCTTGATACTGCTCTCTAAAAACAACTTGAATCTCTTCTTTTGGCAACAGAGCGTCTCGTTTAAACTTGCTGAACGCCAGATCGACCAATTTGTCGTCATCGAAAGAAAGACTGTATCGAACCGCAATGGAGATTCTCTCCGCCACCTGACGAAATAAGGTCTGTTGCTCCGCTGTCAAATCTTGCCGGCGCCGCAAAGGTCGTTTCTCGTGAAGTTCGCCATTCTCTGGCTGAGGAGGTGTCGGATCTATTTTTGCAAACTCCGCAAAGATTTGTTCCCGATAGGCACTCCAAGGCTCAGAAAGAGGCGGGAGTGGCAATTTTCCTTCCTTATACATCTCCCTGAACGTCGACGTCAGTCGATTGTTCTGTAATGCGCCGATTGTCTCAAGATACTTCAAGATGGATGCCGTTGGCTTTCGATTTCCCTTTTTGGCCACATCAACCAAGCGTTCCCCATCTTCACCTACAACCATTGTTTCCAACAGTTCCTTCAGACGAGAGCTCGTGCATGCCGAATCCAATTGAAGTTCTTCGATGAACTCTGCAAAAGACTGCGTTGTGATGACGGCAAGACGGTTCAGACTCTCTGGAGTACGTTGACGACTTCCCGTCTGATCCACACAAATCCGAAGCCCTCTTCCGATTTCCTGACGAATCGTCCCAATACGTTGAGAAGCATCCTTCAAGAAACAAAGCGTAAAGACATTTGGATTGTCCCACCCCTCACGCAATGCCGAATGTGAGAAAATAAACCGAATGGAACTTGTGCTTGTCGCACTCTTTTTGTCTATGGTCAACAATGCCGCCTTATCGTTTAAGATGGCATCATAATCGCGTTCTTGTTCAGAATCCCCGCTGTTCATATGCTTACGATCTGAACTGAAATAACCGCCATGAATATGGTGCAACGCCTCCGGCGTGGCAATGGAGCGCTCCAAATAAGTTCTATATTCCTCATCCTCATTCGGCAGTTTAGACAAGTGATTGAGAGCCCTTTCTTTATAGACCTCCTCCAGCCATTTCGCATAGATACCGTCTCGCATGCTACTGGATTCATCGCCCGCGTATTTCTCCACGCGATCGATGAAAAAGAGCGTCAAGGTCTTAATGTTACGGTGGAAATTCTGTTCTTCCGTCCTTAAATGACGGTCAACCGCAGCCATGATTTGAGCCTTACGAAGCTCATTCTCCAAACCCTGCCCTTCAGCCTCACCAATGGCCAACCGCTTTGACAACGGCCATCCGGACAGTGGCGATATCGACTTAATTTCAATCCTTCCATCACTCTTATCAATGGAATAAAGCTTCAACCATTCATACCCGGGGACATATCCTGCGTACCCCTCCAGCGTATCCCCTAACACCGGCTTGATTGTACGCGTCACCAACCGCCCACCCTCCTTCTGGCGGGATGCGATTTCCAACCGTGGCACCCAGACCTTACCTTCTTTGTAGGAAATATTCCTGACATAAGGAATCCCTGAGAAGGTAAGCTCTCTTGGAGGATCTGCCGGTAATGCCACAATTTGCTTGACCAATCCTTTCTGAAGAGCCTCCTCTGCACCCAATCGATAAACAAGTTCATGGTGCACTTGATGGGTGGCGGAATAATGCAACACCACCATCGGCTGAAAAGCGCTCAACCCCTCTTGTGTCTTTACTCCGTCTTGCTTTTGCGGTTCATCCAAAATGACAATAGGATTCGTCTTGGCGATACAAGACGCCGCTGAAGCCATTCCCAATCCTTCACGCGCAGTATGAATGATGTTCTTCGCGGCCTTGTTAAACTTTTGTGCATTCAAAAGCAACAAGTGAACTTCTCCGTCTCGGGTTTGCCCACAGAAATCTTTGGTTATTGTGTCATTGTCAGAAGAATCATACGCAAACACACGAATAGTGGCTTCCAATTCTTCTTCAAAATGTGCCGCGGTCTCCCGTAGAGAAGTCAAAACACCTTGACGAATGGCGATGGTCGGCACGGATAGGATGAAATGATCCCACCCATAAGCCCGATAGAGCTCCAATATGGTTCTTGTATAAACATACGTCTTCCCAGTCCCCGTCTCCATTTCCACATCCAAGCAAACAGAGCATCCCAAATCCGGGTCGCGCCGTAGGCACTGGCTCACGGGCACGTGATTCGTGTTTTGAATCGCTTGAAGATTCTGCAATATCGGCGTATCCTCCGCCCATTTCACGTTCCCATAGATGTGCGAAGCCAAGAAAAGTGGCAACTCATCTTTCCGCTGAATGGTTTCGGCAACTGGACGCGAAGGTTGCGAACCTCTGTACTTGGGATGACGAAAACACTCCACCACCGCGTCAATCGCGCGCTTCTGATACGTCAAATCCTCAAAAGTCGTCATTTTGTCCACCTCAAAGTGTCTGAAACTCCATCCCATGCGCCTTCAAGACAGAAGCAAAATTCTGTTGCGCGGCAGACCCACCGCTGAAGACCCATTGAGGAACAAAAACGGCTTTAGGCAAGACAGTACGTTCTGCCAATGCCTCCGCCAATGCGATTAATTTCGCCTGTTCCACCGGGATTTGGTTCATGACATCCTGGACATACGCGACCAAACGCAGAATGCCATTCTCATACGCACTCCAAACCGGAAGCCCCGCCACCGTCTCTTGACGAAGCTCCGCGTCCAACGCAACCTGCGCCTCTTTCAACGCAAACATCAGCAAATCCTCCGCTGTCACATCTTGAGACAGCGGAGAGGCGTCAAATACCGAAGCATCCGATGCCGCCCAGCCTTCCGGAGTCTTGAAGCACACAGAATTGGCCAATGGTGTACCTATCTTTAGGACTCGGAAACCAACGTCCAACTTCCCGCGTAATTCGGGATGCACACTAAGGATTTTCTCCCCGGCCCGGCGGATACGTTCTTCACCAATCTCGCAGATATTCTGGAATCCGGCCTCCGCCGCCGCGCTCCCTAACTCAACACTCTCAGGCAACTGCACCATAATAAACTGCCGCGTCCCGCCGTCCTCTGCGTTCAGTTGCATCACTGCGTGCGCCGTTGTTGCCGACCCAGAGAAGAAGTCCATAACCAAAGAATCTTTTCGCGTCTCCGCAAATGGGATAAGGTACTTAATAAGCGAAACAGGCTTTGGATAACTCATCACGTTTGTCCCAAACAATTCGATGATATCCTTGGCACCCTCCTCATTTGTGCCAACACCACATTCTTCCTTGGAAATCACATCTGAAGGCCGTTTTACTCGTTCCCCAACTCTACAATATCGAATGGCGAACTTCTTGCTTTTTACAATAAATGACGTTCCTTCTGCAATTTCTTTATCAACCGTTTCTTGAACCCACTTAAACTTGCCCGATAAGCGAACCGATCGATTAGCCCGTCCGTCTTTGACAACGATATCATCCAATAAGGTAACTCTATCGTACTGCCCCTTGAAAAATGTCCCAGAGAATGAGAACAACACAGACTCACTGGGGAACTCCAATTCATGCTCCGTATTCGTTTCATTCAGGAGTGGCATATCCCCTCCTGTCACGATACCTCCACAATATTCAATTGGGGAACGTTTTTTCTCATAACAAAGGACATACTCATATTTTTCCCGAACCTTGTCGGACAATGCTGGAGGTGTCGCCGTCTTATTCCATTTATAGATAGCGATAAAGTTACGCTCCCCGAAAATCTCATCGCACAAGACTTTGAGTCGTGCTTGCTCATGATCATCAATGGAAATAAAGATGACTCCATCCTCGGAAAGGAATTGCTTAGCCAAATTCAACCGAGGACACATCATAGAAAGCCAGTCGGAGTGATAACGTCCGGATATGGCTTTATTCTCGTGCAGACCATCAGCATCACGAACCGTGGTATGACCATACGAAACATTACGGAAATCATCCTTATAAAGAAAGTCATTACCCGTGTTGTAAGGTGGATCAATATAAATCATTTTGACTTTTCCACCGTAAAAGGGCAAAAGTAGTTTGAGCGCCTCCAGATTGTCACCCTCAATATAGAGATTACGGGTGGTCTCGAAATTCTTGGAGCGCTCTGGAACAGGGCGCAACGATGCGTAGGTCTCACGCTGAGTAAGCGCCTCGGCCTCATCACGGCCATCCCATATCAAACCACACCGCTCATGCTGTTCGATACCAGCCCGATTATTGAGCAAGCGTTGAAGCCGAGGGAGATCCACCGACCATCCCTCCTTGCCTTCCGTCACACATTGAAGGACGGTCTGCACCAAAGCTTCAGGGGCATTCACTGTACCCCCACTGACGGTCTTCGACAAGAGTTCACGGGCTTTTTCGGGCAGATGTTGGGTTTCCATCGTCACGTATCCTCATTCGTTGTTGGCTTGGCGGACTGCTGCGCCAAGAGTTCACTCAATTGCTTTTCCAAAGCTTTCCGTTTCGTGCCTGTCGCCTTGTTTAATCTAAGGGAAAGTTCCCGGATCTTGGCATTCAGGCTGTCTTTGCCAAATGGTTCACACAAACGCAGAAAAGCCGTACGGACATCGCAAGGCAATGCATCCTGCAAAGCCTTTCCCATCCAAATAGGCTCTTCTATCAACTCCATGACCGAGAGTGGGTCCCCAGCACGATTTCTCACCCCCACGGCCATGCGCCCAGAATAAGAATCATAAAAGATGACCATTACAGGATTAAGCAGAAGAAGTTCGACGAAGAATTTCGTCAACGCTTCCAATTCCGTCTGCTCCAACCACGTCCGCAAACGAACACCAAGCACGTCTATCCCTCTACACCTATTCTTATCCGAACTGGACAATCTAGGCAATAGGATGGAATCGATGCGCGTTAAACACGCGACCTCATCAATCTGCTTAAACCATGAGGCACTCTTATCTATCCAAAGGTTCCGACCTCTGGCGTATTCGCACAACAAAGACTTCGTCAATGGCAAAGGCTTCTGCGTTTCCTGCACGCCCAACCAACGCATCACCCGATCTTGCAACGCCTTCATGCCGTTTCCTCCGGGAGGATGAGGGCGAAGGTGAGGAGGGTGAGGGCGGCGCGGTCGTCGGTGAGGCCGGAATGGTAGTCGAAGGGGATATCGCCAAGGAGGAGTTTGGCGCGGTTGGTCTCGCGATTGACTTGGAGAATCTTGAGGGCGCCTTCCAGCATGGGGGTGAGCCATTTGGTGCCGCACTCCTCAAAGCGTTTCTGGAGAGGGCCATTCACTTGGTCGCGGTCGCGGCAGAGTGCGCGGAAGAGGAGAAGCGTCTGCTCGGGCGTGAGGGGCTCGGGTGGCGTACCGATGGGGTGACCGGCGGAATCGATGGCGAGCAGGAAGCAGTCGCGGAAGGGATTGACCTGGGTCTCCTCTTCAGAAAGGCCCGTGCGGCGCAGGAGAAAGATGGCTCCACCTTGTCTCGGCACCGGTAGCACACTCCCGGCGAAGGCCTCGGTGAGGGTCGCGGGGGTGACGGCGCAAAGGCCCAGCGGCGCCTCGCGGCACTGTTGTTCGCGTCCTTTGTCGGCCTGAAACCAATTGTCGAGCTCGCTAAGGTATTCGGAGAAGTCGCTATGGGCGCTGGCCACGCCGGTGAAGAAGCCATCGGGGTCTGCATTGCCCTTGCGCTTGAGAATCTTCATCTGATGCAGACGGTAGTCCAGGTCTTGGACCTCATTGTCAGAGAGGGCGTCAGCGCCACTGGAGGTGGTGGCGGCGGCGGCATTCTTGATGCGCACGCGTCGCTCCAACCCGATGTATCGATCCAAATCCTCGAAAGGCCAGAAGAAGTCCACACGAATCTGTTTGCCCGACCCCAGACGGTCAATACGACCGGCGCGTTGCACCAGGCGCAGGGGATTCCAGTGGATATCGTAGTTAACAATAAGGTCGCAATCCTGAAGGTTTTGTCCCTCGGAGAGGCAGTCGGTGGCGATGAGCCAATCGATTGGTGTGTCCGGCTTGGGTGCACCTTGCGCCACAGGGGCAAAGCGTGCCAGGATCTTCTTCATGTCCAGGCCGGCAGGCTTTTTACCGGGTTCCCAGATTTCTCCCTTGGAACCGGTGACACACGCGATGGTACGCCCAGGGCACGCCGCGGCCAACGCTTTGGCCACATACTGGGCGGTGTCGGCAAAGGCGGTGAAGACCAGGGCTTTGACGTTGGGGTGACCCTCCTTGTCGACGTTGAGGGGCTGGGCCACCTTCTCTTCCAGCACGTCTTTCAGCTTTTGGAACTTGGCGTCGAGCTCGGTGTCGATGGGCGCCACCTTGGCCAAGATGTCCTTGATGATGGCTTGATCCGCTTCCAGCGCCGTACGCAGGGCGGTTTCGTCGAAGTAGGTCGCGAGGGGCAACCCCAGGTTCTTCTTCAGAAGTTCGGCGAGCTCTTCATCGTCCTCGTCGTCTTCCATGTTCGTATCGCCAAGCGAGCTCCCTTTCAGCGCTTTGACCCCCGCCTCGCCCAAGAGCGCCTTGGCGGTGCTCTCCGGCACGGGCACCACACCACGTTCCATTGCCGCCAGGATCTTGTCGGTACGCGTTTGGAGGGCGTCGGTGAGCGTCTTGCGGAAGGAATAGACCGAGCTTTCCAGACGCTTCAGAGCGTTCATGCGCATCAGCGCGGTGAGGGAGTGTTGGCGTGCGGCGGCGGTGAGGTTGGTCGTCTCGGCCCACTGAATGCTGGCGCGCAGGTGCACGGTGGGGTCGTAGGCCGCCAACGTGAGGCTCTCCAGCTGGGCGCTGAGCTCCTCGACGTTCAGTTTTTCGTCTCTCGTGTCGATGCCGGGGGAGTAGGAGCAAGATTTGGTGTGCGTGGGGAAGATGTGACTCTTCGCCTCGGTGGCGTAAGCCTGCTTGATGCCGGCACGGCTGCGCGCAATGGTGGTGCGCGCCAACAAGGCGAAGTAGTCCTTGGGCAGGCGTTCGCTGAGTTTGGCGGCGGTTAGATGTTCGGGTTCCCCGGCGTGTTCCTTGGCGAATCGTTTGGCAATGCGCTCTGCATTGCTGACGACGTTCTGCACCTCCTTCTTGAAGGTGCCATTGGGGTCGTTGAACGTGCCGTGCTCATCCTTCCGCGCACGATAGACGAGGGCCAGTTGATTGGTCAAGTCGGCCATGCGGTTGCTTACGGGCGTGGCCGAGAGCAAGAGAAGCTTCGTCTCCGGATGCGTCTGCAAATAGTCCAAGAGCCACTTGTAGCGTTGGCCGCCGGAAGTGCGGAAGTTATGGCTCTCATCAATCACAATTAAATCGTAATGCGTCTCTTTCAGTTGAGCCAGGGTACGCTCCCGTCCACGCCCTACATCGATTTTTTCGGGGTGCGACAGGTCTGTGTGGTTAATCAGGTCGTAGGTGAAGTCGGTGTCGTCGCCCGTGACGAAAGGATGCCCCTGATTGTCCAGATAGCCCTTCCAGTTTTCGCGCAACTTCTTGGGGCACATCACCAACGTACGCTTGCCGTGCAACTTGAAGGCGTGAATCACCGCCAACGCGGAGTAGGTCTTGCCCAAGCCCACGCTGTCGGCCAGGATGCACCCGCGAAAGGCCGCCTTCTCCGCCGCCTTCTTCGGCTCGTTCAGACGGTTCAGGATGGCGACCACCCCATCGCGCTGGAATTGGTAGAGCTTCTGCCAAATCAAGGAGTCACGGAGAGGCGCGTCCGTGCCCAGACCCTTGCGCCAGTCCGGCAGACGGTCGCAAAGGAGGTGCCAAAGGGAGAGGAAGTAGATGAATTGCGGCGCGTTGGGGGCGTAAAGGACCTGCAGGGCCGTACGAAGTGTCGCTTTGGCATCCATGCCCTGCTCCCACAGGCGTTCGTAGACCGCGCCCAGGGCCTCGCGGCTCTCCGCGTCCGATGCGAAAAGCCCCGCCTCAAGCATCGTCTGCGTGGGGTCCAGACACTCACGCGTCAGCTCGGGATTGCCCACCAGCAACGACTCGCCCACCGCCGCCATCCAGGGCAGGGCGGTTTCGGAGCGCACGGTGCGCACCTCAATGGAGTCCTGTCCCAACCAGCGGTGCAACGCTCGAGCGTCCACACCCTGCGTCAGCTGATTGTCCAGAATCAACTCCGCCGGCGATGTGCCCAGCAACGTGTAATGCGGCGGCGTGGCGTCTTCGCCCTTTAGGAGCGCCCCCATAGGCAAGAGAATACGCAGACGCACCGGTTGCTTGAAGCGCTCACGCAACAACGCCAGACCACCCACTGTCAGGCGCGGTACCAAAAAAGAAACTTCGGCCAGGAGATTGTCAGCAGCGGAGGAGGTCAGCCAAGCGGCGAAGGTGCGCGGCGGCGCGCCATCTATCCAAGAGGAGCTACCCCCCCCCCCGTAATCAGATTCTGCAAATGACCATCACTCATGGAACGTCGCTGCTTCCTTTGTGTGCACCTGTGCCGACCATCGGGGCGGCGCATCTTGCCCGCGCCCAGACTCACAATGCTATTAGTATACCCCTTCCATAGCCCTTCCGTCAAATTTTCTGCAAAAACACGGAGCGAAATCAAACCCTGACGGGGGAGTTTTCGGAGGGGCTAGGAGGCCTTTTAGGGAGGGAAAGTTTCCATAAAGACGTGGCTGCTCCGACAGCGCGCCTGCGTCTTCGCGGACCTCATTTTCCCGGACACTCCTGGAGGCGCGCCGACGTTCCTTCCCCCTACCTTATTATATAGTACCTTCTGGAGGCCAAGAAAGGGCCCTTGGAGAGACGCTTAAGGGGGCTTTCTGAGACCCTATAAGGGTCCGAGGTCAACCACTATAGGGGTCGGGGTCGAGACCCTATAGTGGTCCGGGTCGAAACCCTTAGTGGTCCGAGGCCGACCCTTATAGGGTCTCAAAAAGGAGGTTCTGCAACTCCGCTGAGCCCCCCAGGAGCAGGAGATTCAAGCCCGCCCCTGCGGGCGACAGACGAGCCAATCAGCTGGGTGCTCCATCGGAGCGCCCGTGTCTTCATGGAGAAGGTTCGCCTTAGGCGAGAGGTTCGGCGGCGGTGCCAGTGAGGTGGCGGGTTTGGCCATCGAAGGAGAGTCCAATAAGGTGGACCTCTTTGCCAGCGTGGCGGTAGGGTTCGGCGTAGCCCTTTTCCTTAATTTGGTCGAGGGCTTGCTGGGACGTACCGTCGACCTTGAGCTCGAAAATGAAGATACGTTCAAGAGTCTCGGCAACCAAGTCTGCTCGGCCTTTGGTCTGACGGTCCTCAGCAGTCACGCGGAAGAAGCCGCTGGAAGTCAGCAGAACATAGAGGATGCGTTGGAAGGAGAATTCCTGCACATTGTCCTCTTTAGGACCATACGTGAGGTGGGCGTAGAGGTCCGAGAGTTTGCCGAAGAAAGTTTCGAAATCGGCTTGCTTCAAGGCCCGGCAAGTGGCATTACGGTAGCCATCTCCTTTTTTCTCGGTGAACTTCTGGACGAGCTGAGAGTTAAAGGCGCGGCGAACCTCCTCGTCCGGGATGCCGAGGGTGAAGACGCCGTCTTGGAAATCCTTGATGGTGAGATAGCCACCTTGATAGAGCATGGCGACAGGACTGATGTCTTCCAGTTCACAGACATCCAAATCCTCTTCTGAGACATCTTCGACATGCTCGTAGTCTTGCTCGGCGAGTTGATTGTTCTCGAAGTAATTGAAGACTACGGAGGTTGTCCCAGAGCGAATCCATGTACCGAAAAAGCGACGCTTCAATGCGCCGAGGGTTTGCCCAATTGCATAGGGATTGTAGACCTTAGCCTCAGAATCAGGCGAGAAACGATAGCCGTTGAACCACCAGCGAAGCTGTTCGCGGTAATCTTTGTAGGAGAGGCCCATGATCTCGGCGTGGCGGTGCAACGTCTTGCTGAAGTTGGCCTCCAACTCTTCGTCGGTGTAACCAAGGAGCGTGGCATAGCGATCGTCCATCGTCAGGTCGTTGAGGTTATTCAGCGCCGAGAAGACGGAGAGTTGGGTGAAGCGCGTCACGCCCGTCATCATCATAAAGCGGATATTCGCGGCTTTGTTCTTGATCTGGATGTAGAAATCCGAGAGTTCCTGACGGATGTCCGTGGCAAGCTTGATGTCGAACAAGGCGTGACTCACCGGCGCATCATATTCGTCAATGAGCACGACCACGGGCTTGCCAGACTGTTCCGCGAGCGCACTGATGGCCCGGCGGAAGTTTGCACCCGGGGAAATCGTCGGGTTCCAAGGCGCCTTCACGGCGGTGAAAGTCTCTTCAAGACAAGTCTTGAAGTCCGCCATGAACGCCTCAAAGGTCTTGGACTGAATTCCGGCGAAATTGAAGTGAAGAATGGGATATTCTGCCCAGTCGTAGTCCAACTTGTCGATGGCAAGGCCCTTGAAGAGGTCGCGTTGGCCGCGAAAGATACATTCCAACGTGGAGAGCATGAGGGATTTACCGAAGCGCCGCGGGCGCGAGATGAAGTAGAGCGAACGCGTTGGGTCACAGACCAGTTCATGCAGAATCGCGGTCTTGTCCACATAAATACATCCATTCTCCCGCAACTTACGGAAGTCGGCGATGTCTTGGGCAATTCTTGGTTCCATCTTACGTCTCCTCTTCTTATAATATAGCAAAAGGGGGGCGCAGACGCACTCAAATACAATACTGTCCGGGGAAAGTTTTACCGCGAAGACGGTCTTGCGTGGAAACCCTGCGGGCTCCATCGCTCCCGTTGGTCGCGCCGCCCTTGGGATTTCCACGCTATCGCGCCCCTGAAGGGGCGCTCAAAGGGGAATTGGGAAGTTTAGAGGCTTGGAGGATTAGAAGCTCGGTTTTTGTTGGTGGGGTGCCGCCTCCCTACCATATACTATAAGCGACAAGGCGCGAAACGGAGGGCGGCGGTCGCGGTCAGCGGCGAAGCCGCAGAGCGACCGATGGAGCCCGAAGC
>CALXMT010000002.1 GCA_944389545.1 uncultured Kiritimatiellota bacterium
CGGGTCAAAAAATACTTCAAGGATGAAAATGTCGCCTATGCAGCAGAGTGAAAAACATTTTCATGTCTAATCAATAGTAGTCTGTTTCTGTCTATAACTAGTTACGACAACAATTCTCACGCAGCGCAGTGTCCTTTGCTCGAAAGGGGGCCTATAGGGAGCGATTTGTGGTGTTGGGGTTGTGGGGTGGCAGGAGAGAAAGAAAAAGAGAAGCGGCGGGCCGAAAGGTCCGCCGCTTCTGTGATTGCCCGAGATGGGCTTAGGCGTCTTGGCCGTCCGTGGGGGCGGGGGGTTCGCCGTCTGGGGCGGACTCGGCGGAGGTTTCCTCGGTGTTCTCAGCGGGGGTTGCCTCGGAGCTTTCGGAGGCGGGAGCCCCTTCGGGTGCGGGTTCTTCCTCGTCCTCAGCGGGGGCGAGGGAGAAGGTGGCGAGGGTGACGTCCTCGGGGAGGGTGAGGAACTTGACGCCGGCGGCGGTGCGGCCGTGGGTGGGGATTTCGTCCACGCGGGTACGGATCATGAGGCCGGCGGTGGTGAGGAAGACGATGGTCTCGTCGCCCTTGACGGCGGCGATGCCGATGAGCTTGCCGTTCTTTTCGCTGACGGGGTTGGCGATGACGCCCATGGAACCGCGGTGGTTCAGGCGGAGCGTGCCGTCCTCTTGGTTGACGTAGAAGTCGGAGAAGTCGCTGCGCTTGCCGCGGCCGTTCTCGGTGACCATGAGCATCTGGGCGCCTTCTTCCTGGACGGCGAAGCCGCAGACGCGGTCGCCGGGCACCTTGAAGCGGATGCCGATGACGCCGGTGGCGGCGCGGCCCATCTCGCGGACCTCGTCGAGCTTGAAGGCGTTGACGCGGCCCTCGCGGGTGGCGATGAAGGCGACGTCGCCGGGACGGGTGAGGGCGACCTTGACGAGAGCGTTGCCTTCCTCGATGTTGATGGCGATGATGCCGCGGCGGTTGACGTTGCGGTAGTCGGCCAAGGCGGTGCGCTTGATGGTGCCGTCGGCCAGGACGAAGGTGATGGAGCGTTCCTCATCGAAGCCGCGGATGGAGAGGATGTCGACGATGCGCTCCTCCTTCTGGAGCCCCTCGATGACGTTCACGATAGGCGTGCCGGCGGAGGTGCGGCTAGTCTCGGGGATCTCGAAGGCGCGCTCGGCGTAGACGCGGCCGGTGTCGGTGAAGAAGAGGAGGGTGTCGTGCGCCAAGGGGACGTAGACGCGCTCGATGAAGTCTTCGTCCTTGATGAGGACGCCCTTCTTGCCCTTGCCGCCGCGCTTCTGGGCGGCGTAGACGGAGAGGGCGGTGCGCTTGACGTAGCCGCGGTGGGAGAGGGTGACGACGCAGGGTTCGTCGGCCACGAGGTCCTCGAAGTTGACGTCGCCGGCCATGGGGACGATCTTGGTGAGGCGGTCGCCTTCCTTGGTGTAGGCGGCCTTGATGTCCTCGAGGTCCTTGGTGATGAGGGCGAAGACCTTGGCGGGGTCTTCGAGGATGGCCTGGAGCTCGGCGATCTTGGCGCGGAGGTCGGCCTGCTCGGCGAGGAGCTTGTCGCGCTCGAGGCCGGTGAGCTGGCGGAGGCGCATTTCGAGGATGGCGGTGACCTGGGCGTCGGAGAAACCGAAGCGCTCGCAGAGGCGGGCCTTGGCCTCGTCGTTGGTCTTGGAGTCGCGGATGATGTGGATGACCTCGTCGAGGTTGTCCTGGGCGATGAGGAGGCCATCGACGATGTGGAGGCGCTCCTTAGCCTTGGCGAGCTCGAAACGGCAACGGCGGGTGTGCACCTCGAAGCGGTGGTCGACGTAGCACTGGAAGAAGTCGCGCAGGGTCATGCGGCGCGGGCGGCCATGATCCAGGGCGATCATGTTCGCGCCGAAGGTGGTCTGCAGGTCGCTGTGTTTGTAGAGCTGGTTGAGGATGACGGCACCAGGCTTGGCGTTCTGCTTCAGCTCGATGACGACGCGGATGCCGTCCTTCAGGCTGGTCTCATCGCGGATGTCGGCGATGCCCTCGATGACGCCGGTCTTGACGAGCTCGGCCATCTTGGCGACCATCGCGGACTTGTTGACCATGTAGGGGATGGAGGTGATGAGGATGGACTCATGCTTGCCGTCTTGGACGACCTCGGCCTCGCCGCGCACGGTGATGGAGCCGCGGCCGGTCTTGTACATCGCCTCGATGCCGGAGCGGCCGCAGATGAGGGCGCCGGTGGGGAAGTCGGGGCCCTTGACGAACTGCATGAGCTCATCGATGGAGGCGTCGGGGTGGGCCACGAAGTGGATGAGGCCGTCGCAGAGTTCGCGCAGGTTGTGCGGCGGGATGTTGGTGGCCATGCCCACGGCGATGCCCTGGGAGCCATTGAGGAGCAGGTTGGGCAACTTGGCGGGGAGGACGCGCGGCTCCACCGTGGTGTTGTCGTAGTTCGGGATGAAGTCGACGGTGTCTTTGTCGATGTCGGCGAGCATCTCGTTGGAGATTTTCGCCAGGCGGGCCTCGGTGTAACGGTAGGCCGCCGCGCCGTCGCCGTCGATGGTGCCGAAGTTGCCGTGGCCGTCCACGAGCTTTTCGCGCATGCTGAACCACTGGGCCAGGCGCACCAAGGTGTCATAGATGGAGCTGTCGCCGTGCGGGTGATACTTACCCATCACGTCACCCACCACGCGGGCGCACTTGCGGTAGGGCGCGTTAAAGAAGTTCTTGTTTTCGTGCATTGAGTAGAGCACGCGCCGGTGCACCGGCTTGAACCCATCGCGCGCGTCCGGCAGGGCACGCGCCACGATGACGCTCATCGAGTAGTCGATGTAGGAGCTCTTCATCTCCTCCTCGACGTTGATTGAGGTCAATCGCGTGTCTGCCGCCGGGCTCACCTGCGTCTCTTCATCCATGTCCGAAAATCCTTTTCCGAAAATCCTTTCAAGAATTCTGATAGTATACCATAATTTCCAGGGGGCGGTTTCCCACGAAGACACGAAGGGAACGCAAGGGCCTGGGCACTTCACCGTTCGGCGCATTGCGCCTCACTCCCTATCCCCATCCCTTGCGTTTCTCTCGTTTTCTCGAAAAATCGCCACAGACAATGTGTCAGAACGAATAGGAGTACTCAGACGAGGGTGCCACAAGCCTCCAAACTCCCAAACTTCCAATTGCCCCTGTATCCCCGGCACGTCTGCGATGTGCCTTACAGTACGGCGGAGGTTACGCAGAAAAGAATCACCCTTCTAAGCCTCCAAACGTTCACTTTGTGTCCTTTGTGTGCCTTTGTGTCTTTTCGGGTGCCGCGCAGCGATGTGCCACGGCTCTGCCGGTCGCCCGCAGGGGCGCTCTCTGTTCACTGTTTTCTATTCTCTCTTCTCTGTTCTGAGGCGGCAAGGCCGCCTCAGAACAATTTTCCCTTCCCCGCGTGGCCGCGGTTTGCTACCCTAAGAGATATGCGGCAGGCCTTTCCCGGGACACGCCCGGGGCGCGCCGCACACACCCCACGCTTTTGCCATGACTGACGATTCCGACACCCTTCCCGAAGCTTTGGCCGATGAAATCCGCCGCCGCGTCTTTGCACCCGGCCTCATCCGTCTCACCCAGACCCTCACCCGTCAGGGTCAGCCTTTCCGCATCTCCATCCGCCCCGTTCGCATCAAGGGGCAGGACCTCTGGCAGGCCGAGATGCGCGATGGCACCCAATCCAAGACCCGCAACCTCACCGAGCCCGCCGCCCGCAAGGGACTGGAGGACATCCTGGCGCAGACCGGCAAGCGCGAGCTTCACCTCGTCACCACGGAGGGCGACCTCCACGTTCGCATCGGGAAACGCGGCACCCCGCTCGTCTCCCGCGGCAAACCCAAGGCCGCGCCGGCCGCGGTCGTCCCCGCCGGCAACGACCGCACCAAGCGCCAGCCGCTCACGAACTTCGACTCCGCGCCGCTCCTTCGCGTCCTCGGCATCGCTGCGGCGGACGGCACCATCCGCGCCTCCATGCGCGGCAAGTATGATCAAGTCAACGCCCTGTTGCGCGCCTTGGAGCCGATCTTGCCGGAGACCCCGCCGGCGAGCTTCTCCATCGTCGACTGCGGGTGCGGCAAGGCCTATCTCACCCTCGCCCTTCACGCCTATCTCACCCAGGCCAAGCAGTGGCCCAAGGTCACGACCCTCGGCATCGACCGCAACCAAGGTGTTGTCGAAAGCGCTCGTGCCATGGTTCAGGCGCTTCGTCTTGAGGGCGAGGTCGACTTCCAGTGCGCCGACATCAAGGACGCCCAGTGGCCCCAGACGCCCGACCTTGTCATGAGTCTCCACGCCTGCGACACCGCCACTGACGATGCGCTCATCATGGCCGTTCGCACCAAGGCCCAGCGCATCCTCTGCGTCCCCTGCTGCCAGCACGAGTTGCACCACGCCCTTGTCGGCGGCGGCCCCATGCGAGCGCTTTTGCGTCATGGCATTCTGCGCGAACGCCTCGCCGACCTCCTCACCGACACCTTCCGCGCGCAGGTCCTTCGCATCTGCGGTTACCGCACCGCCGTCATGGAGTTCGTCTCCCAGGAGGCCACCGGGCGCAACATCCTCATTCGTGCCCAGCGCGGTCTCCGCCCGGGCCTTGGAGAAGCCATCGCCGAATACCGGGCGCTGAAGGAGTTCTGGGGCGTCTCGCCTTACATCGCCCAGGCGCTGCCGCCCGAAGAGGCGTGACGTTTCTCCACAAAGACACAAAGGGACGCAAGGGCCTAGGCACTTCACCGTTCGGCGCGTTGCGCCTTACTACCGTGCCTATCCCTTGCGTCTCTATCGTCTTTCTGGAAAATTGACACGACTGAACAACAACGGCCAATACTGTCCGGGGAAAATAGGGAACCGCAAAGACGCAAATCTTGCAGGAAAGGTGTGGCGCTAACGCCGGGCGCACGGTTGTGCGCCCTCCCGCGCCCCACTTTCCTGCGCCAAAAGGGATGAGGAAGTTTGGACGCTTGGAGGCTTAGAAGTTTAGTCTTGTCGGTGGGGCTTCGCCCCACTCCCTTGTTTCTCTCCTTCAAGCGCGAAGACGATGGGCGGGAGGGAGCGATCAGCGGGCGTTTAGCCCGCAAAGCGACCGGCGTTAGCCCATCTGGCTTCGCGAGCACTGGCGTTTTCGCGGGAAAAGAAGGCTTGCCGATTTCTCCGGACAGTATTGAACAACGGCCCCTGCTTTTGGCGGGGGCCGTTTTGTTTGTGGTGGGAAAACCTTCGATTAAGGCTCCAGAGGCGCGGGGGGCAAATCGGTGTGGAGCGCGACCAGGGAGATGCCGTAGCGGTTGGCCAGCTCCACGACGCGGGGGCGATTGATCATCACCAGACGATGCGCCTGGAAGGCAACCGCAGAGACCCCGCACTTGTGGCAGAGGCGCACCGTGTGCTCCCCGAAGACGGGGATGTCGAAGCGCATATCGTGGCCGGCCTTGGCCACCTTCACCATCACCGCGCCCTTGCCGCCGAGTTTTGCGCCGCGGCGCACGGTGGCGTTCGTGCCCTCAAAGGCCTCGACGGCCAAGACCATGCCTTCCTTCACCAGAATCGTTTGGCCGATGTCCAGACCGCAGACACCCATCGCGGCCTCGTGGCCGAAGCGGATGTCCTGTTCTTCGCGGGCATCCGGCGCACGCGCCGTGAGGATCCCCTCGCCGGGGATGTGTTCCCCCATGAAGCATGAGGACGGAATCACGCGCACGCCACGCGCCTCCACCTCTTGGATGATGCGTCCGAAGATGGAGTGGGCGTTCTTGATGGGAAGTTCGGAAAGGATACGGCGTGTCAAGGCATCGAAGCGCGTCCGGAAGAGCGCCAACGGCGTGATTTGCCCCACCAGGAGCATATGGCGTACGCCGCAACGTTCCAGCCAATCCAACGCATGGCCCAATTCACCTGCGCCGAAGACGACAGATTCATCCGCCGCGCGGAGCACCCGCCGCTCCACCATGCCACGCACGCCGATGACGACGATGCGCCGCACGCCGGCCGCGCGGGCACCGGCCAAGGCACACGCGGGGTAATCCCCGCGCCCGGCCAAAATCACCAAAGAATCCGGAACCATCGGGCCCCTGCCCTTAGTCCTCAAAGATCACCAGCACTTCGCCATCCGCCACCCGGCGGTTCGCGCGAGCCAGCTGCTCCACGTAGTAAGGCGAACGCTCCAGACGGTCAATGGAACGCTTCGTCTCCTCAATTTGACGCTTCAATTCGTCGGACTCCGCACGCAATGCCGCGCGCTGCGCACGGGTATCCTGCCACTGGTGATAAGTCGGCAACAGACAACGCACTGCCACCAGCAGGCTTACGCCCGCAACAATCGCCATAAAGGCAAACGCCATTCGCCTCAGTAAATCCTGCATGTCCCGCTCCTTTGTATTTATAATATCACAATCCTTTTCTTCGCTTCAACGCCTTTTCCCGAAAATCGGCCGAAGAGGGGAGTTTCCACGAAGACACGAATGGAACGCAAGGGCCTGGGCACTTCACCGTTCGGCCTTACGGCCTCTCTACCGTGCCCATCCCTTGCGTTTCTTCAGTTTCTTGAAAGTGTCCCGGCTTCGCGATAGGACGACTAGGATGGTTGATGTCGTTCTGCATGGCGGCTTTGCCTGTCGTGCGCTTAGGTCGGTTGGAAGAGATTTTGGCGTCCCAGCTTTCCTGTAAGCGTTGCGTCTTTGCGGTCCTCTTCTTTTACCGGACAGTATTGAGGTAGTATTGCACTTTCGGGGGAAGTGGGGCGGTGTGGTATAATGCAGGGCATGAAACGGTTTCTTGGATGGTGCGCGCGGCATGCGTGGGTCGTGGCGATGGGTGCGGCGTTCTTCGCAATCTCGGCGATGACGCCGCTGTTGGCGGACGACTACTTGAACATCGAGATCTTTTATCGGGAGGCGCCGTTGGCGCCGGGACAGTTCCCGACGTGGGGGACCTACCTGGGCGTGCCCGACTTCTGGGGCCATCTCCTGCGGACGACGTGGGAGCACTGGGCGGGGCTGAGCACGTGCGTCTCCGACAACACGGGGCGTTTTCTGGCGGCTTTTTTGCTTCGCTTCGTGACACCAATGCCGCATTGGTTCTTCGTGCTGCTGAATGTCACAATGTGGCTGCTCTTCACGTGGTTGGCGTGGCGGGTGACGGGGCTGTCACGGCGTTGGTGGCCGGCGGTGGCAGCGGCGCTGGTGGTCTTTTCGTTGTCCACCGAAGCTTGCTTTTGGGTGGCGGGTGTGTGCAACTATGTGTGGCCGGCGACGTTGTTGTTGGCCCTGACGGTGCTCTTTCTGCGGCCAAGGTTGGGGGAGTCGGTCTTTGCGTGGCGCAATGCGTGGATGGCGGTGTTGTTGCCGTTGGGCTTTGTGGCGGCGGGCGGACATGAGCTCTTCGCCATCCCGATTTGCCTTGGGCTGACGGTCTATTGGTTGCGGGAAATCGTGCGGGGACGTTTCGCAATCAACGGTCGTCTGTTGCTGACGGTTGGTTTCGGGATGGGCGCGCTGGCGGTGGTCTTCTCGCCGGCGATCATGGGGCGGGCGAAAGAGGCTTGGCGATTTTCGACGGGGTTTGATGGGGTGTGGATTTTCCCCTTGCGGTGGGGGATTGCCTTCTGTCGGAGTTGCGGAGAGAATCCGCTGTTAATTGGGGTCGTGGTGTTGGCGGCGGTGGCGCTGCTGACGCGGCGGGTGCGGCTGTCGGCGCGGGCATGGTGGCTGACGATTTTCTGTTTCTTCGCAGCCGTGACGACGGTTGTTTTGACGGATGGGGCGGGCCGTAACGGATGGGTGCTGACGGTGTTTGGAACGCTTGCGGCGGGGGCGATGGCGCCCTCGGTGAGGTGGGGCCGCGTGCGGGCGTGGGTGACGCCCGTCTTGGCGGCGTTGGCTGTGATGACCTTCGCGGTGACGACCGTGATGTTGGTGCGGAAGAATCGTGAGGCCGAGGCGCTGACGGCGGATTGGCTGGCAAGTTCGGATGGTGTGACGCGGATGTTGACGACAAAGGCCCCAATGGGGCTGGTGTGGTTTGACCGATCGTGGCCCCTGTGGATCCTGCTGGAGTGGGGGAGCGGAGGCACCTACAACAACGATTCCTTGGCGCGATTCCTGGGCGGGGAACGGTGGCAGACGCTGGATGAGCAGGTCTGGGAGAATCTCTATCTTCGTGATTTGGTTTGTCGGCCCGAGAATCGTTTGCCGAACTGCGCAGGGGAGTGGTATGCGCACCCGACGCTGGATTTCTTGGTTTTGCCGATGCCGCAGGAGGGGCCCGTGGCGTGTTGGCGGGTGCTCGCCAAGCCAACCTATCGGGATGTGCCGCCCTTCACGTTGTGGGACCGCCTGTATACGAAGTTTATCGACCGTAGTGAGTGGGGGACCTTCTCGGGCGTCGCGCCGGGCCATGAGATGGTGATGAATCGTGAACTTTTCGGGTACGTGCTGGAGACGACGCATGGGCGCTACATTGTTTTATGGCACAATCACCATATCCCGCGCGAAAAGCTGGTTTCTATCGAGGTGAGGGCCGATGAATAAGCGGTGGATGTGGGCGACGGTCGTCTGGGCGGCGGTTTTCGCCCTGACGGCGTTGACGCCGTTGTTGGCGGATGATTTCCCGAATCTGCGCGGGTTTTACCGGCTCAGTCCGCTGGCGCCGGGGCAGTTTCCCACGTGGGAAACCTTCGTGGGCGTGCCGGACTTCTGGGAGAATCTCTTCCGTCTGACGTGGGAGCATTGGAGTGGGGCGGGGGCGAGCCTGGTGGACAACACGGGGCGCTTCGCGGCGGCCTTCCTGTTGCGGTTTCTGGTGGGGATGCCGCACTGGCTCTTCGCGGCGCTGAACGCGACGGTGTGGGTGTGGCTGACGTGGTGCGTGTGGCGGTTGGGCGGTCGGTCGCGTCGGTGGTTGGGCGCAACGGCGGCGGCGATGCTCGTCTTCGCGCTGAATTGGGACGCGTGCCTGTGGGTCTCCGGTGCGTGCAACTACTTGTGGCCGATGGCGTGGACGTTGGCGCTGGCGTTGCTCTTCCTCCGGCCAAGGCTGGGGGAGTCGGTCTTTGTGTGGCGCAACGTGTGGATGGTTTCGTTGTTGCCGCTGGGCTTCCTGGCGGCGGGTGGGCATGAGCTGATTGACTTGCCAATCTGCCTGACGTTGACGGTCTATTGGTTGCGGGAGATGGCGCGGGGGCGCTTTACAATCAATGGGCGGCTGCTGCTGACGGTCGGCTTCGGGCTGGGCGCGTTGGCGGTGGTCTTCGCCCCCGCGGCGTTGGGGCGTGCCGGAAACCTGCGCAATTTCTTCCCGGAGGGACAGGTGTTGGTGCCGGCGGCACGGGCGATGATGGCCGCGGCGCGATGCGCGGTGGCGAATCCGCTCCTGGTCGCGATGGCGGGGGTGACGGTTGTCGCGCTGGTGTGGCGCCGGCGCCTGGCGCTCAACGAACGTGCGTGGTGGACGCTGTTGGCGGGGTGGCTGACCGTGGCGCTGACGGGGCTGTTGAGCGATGGCCGTGCGCGTGCCGCGTGGCCGGCCGCCGTGGCGGGGTTGCTGATGGTGCAGACGGCGTTGCCGGCGGTGCGGCGCGTGCCGTGGGGACGTTGGCGCGGGCGGTTGACCGCGACCTTGGTGGCGTTGGCGGCGCTGACCGTGGCAACGACCGGTGTTATGACGGCATTGCGGACGGCGGAGCTCCGGCGTGTCATCGCCGCGTGGCGGGCGAATCCGGACTGCGTCATGCGGGAACCGACGGTGCGCGTGTGGCGGCCGTTGGCGTGGTTCGACCGCACGTGGTTGCCGAGTTTCTTCCTGGAGTGGGGCGGCGGTGAGGAGAGTTGCAACACGCCCGCCGTCGCGTGGTTCTACGGAAAGCCGTTTTGTCTGTTGTTGGACGCGGACACGTGGGCATTACTTTACGAGCGGGACACCTTCACCGAGCCGAGGAATCGCCAGGCGTGCCCGGGGGAGTGGTACGCACGGGCGGACGCGGACCTGCTGGTCGCGCCGTTGCCGAAGGGGACGAGTCTGCGGCCCGGGACGACGTTGCTCGTGATTCCCACGTATCGGGATGCGCCGGCACCCCTCTCGCCGCTCGAGGTGATCCGTTCGCGAATTCTGCGGCGCGGGTGGGCGGAATTCTCTGAGATCTCACCGGAGCAGGAGTTGGCCTCGGGTTATCGACTGTGGGGGTTTGTGCTGGGGACGCCGCACGGGGATTACGTGGTGGCACGGCACAACCGCGCCATCTCACGCGAGAAGATTGCCGAGCTTCGGATAGAGGTCCAGCCTCCGCGTCAGTGAGCGGGTGTGGACGCCGCGTGGGCGGCGAGGATTTTGCGCGCGGCGGTGGTGAGGGGCAGGGCCGCGGGGTCGTCGGCCCAGCAGAAGCCCTCGGGCAGGGCGGGGCTGTCAGGCAAGGGCTTGGCGGCGCGGATCTCGAGGGTCAGGCGGAAGTGGGTGAAGGTCTGGCGGTAGAGGCCCAGACGGCGGGTCCGCTTGGGTTTGGGGAAGGGGAGCGCATCGGGGTCGGGGAGTTCCCAGAAGCCGGCGAGGAGGCGGTCGCCCGGGTGCTTGGCGAGGAGCAGACGGCCCCGGGCATCGCGGAGGAGGAGGGCGGCGCCGGTGCGTTCGGGCAGAGCCTTGGCAGGGGGCGGCGCGGGGAAGTCGGCCTGGCGGCCCTGTTCGGCGGCTTGGCAGGTGGGGCGCAGGGGGCAATCCTCGCAACGGGGATTGCGCGGGGTGCAGACCTGTGCGCCGAGGTCCATCATGGCTTGGTTGAAGGCGGCGGGGGCGCCGCTCGCGGCGATGTGCGGGGTGAGCCAGTCGGCGAGGGCGCGGCGGGGGGCTGGCTTATGGAAGTCGCCATCGAGGAGGTTGCGGCGGGCGAAGACGCGGGCCACGTTACCGTCGACCACGGGCACGGGGAGGCCGAAGCAGATGCTGGCGATGGCGGCGGCGGTGTAGTCGCCCACGCCGGGGAGGGCGCGGAGGCCTTCGACGGTGCGAGGGAGGGTGCCGCCGTGTTCGGCCATGAGGAGTTGCGCGGCCTTGCGAAGGTTGCGGACGCGGGTGTAGTAACCCAGCCCCTCCCAAGCCTTGAGGAGCGGCTCATCCTCGGCGGCGGCGAGGGCGGGGATGTCCGGGAAGGCGGCGAGGAAGCGGGTGAAGTAGGGGCGGACCGTCTCGACCTGCGTCTGCTGGAGCATGATTTCGCTGACCCAGACGGCGTAGGGGTCGGGATGGCCGCGCCACGGCATGGGACGCTCGCGCGAGCGGTACCACGCGAGAAGGTCGGAAACCCAGGGTTCCATCGTCAGAGGTAACGCACCTTGTCCGCGTCGAAGCGGGTGCGCGGCTCGGGACGTTCGGCGGGGTAACCCGCGGCGACGGCGGAGACGGGGATGAGCGTGGGCGGCAGGCCGAAACGGGAGGAGACGGCCGCGATGCGCTCGGCGTTGGGGTGGATGCCCAGCCAGACCGCACCGAGGCCCTGGGCGTGGAGGCCCAGGAGCAGGTTCTCGATGGAGGCGGAGACGTCTTGCAGGAGGTAAGAGAGCTGGCCGCGGTTGGCCGCCGTCAGGTCGCCGCAGGCGATGAAGCCGAGTGGGGCGTGGCGGAGCATCTGGCCGTAGGGCAGGCAGTCGGCCAGGGCGTCAAGGTCGGCGCGCTTGGTGAGGACGAGCCAGCGCCAGGGGTCGCAGTGCATGGCGCTGGGGGCGGCCATGGCGGCCTGGAGGGCGGCGTCCACGACGGTGCGGGGCACGGGGGCGTCGGCGTACTTACGGACGCTGCGACGGGCAAGGAGGTCTTGGAGGGTCATGGCGGCTCCTTCAGCGCATCTGAGAGAGGAAACGGACGTCGTTCTCGTAGAGGTAGCGGATGTCGGGGATGCCGTACTTGATCATGGCGATGCGCTCGATACCCATGCCGAAGGCGTAGCCGTAGACCTGGTCGGGGTCGTAGCCCACGTGCTCGTAAACGCGGGGGTCGACCATGCCGGCGCCGGCGATTTCAATCCAGCCGGAATTCTTGCAGACGCGGCAGCCCTTGCCTTTGCAGACGTGGCAGGTGAAGTCGACCTCCACGCTGGGCTCGGTGAAGGGGAAGAAGTGCGGACGGAAGCGGACGCCGACGCCGGCCCCCATCATCTCGCGGGCGAAGTAGGCCAGGATGCTCTTGAGGTCGGCCAGCGAGACGGGCTTGGTATCGACGTAGAGGCCCTCGATCTGGTGGAAGTTGGCCGAGTGGGTGGCGTCCATGGTGTCGCGGCGGTAGCAACGGCCGGGGCAGACGATGCGGACGGGGGGCGGGTTGGCCAGCATGGTGCGGGTCTGGACGGAGCTGGTCTGGGTGCGCAGGAGCAACTCGGGATCAAACCAGAAGGTGTCGCTGGGGTCCATCGAGGGATGGTGCGGGGCGGTGTTGAGCGCCGTGAAGTTGTTGAACTTCGTCTCGATGTCCGGGCCGTCGGCGACGGTGAAGCCCAAGCGGTGGAAGATGTCCGAGGCCTCTTCGATGACCCTGCTGACGGGGTGGATGACACCCTCGGCGCGCCAGCGGCCCGGGAGCGTGACGTCAAAGGCGGCGGTGGGCTCGGCGGCGGCCTGCGCGGCGGTCGTCTTCTCGGCGAGGGCCTGCTCGAAGGCGGCGCGCCAGGCGCCGAGCTCCTTGCCGAAGGCGGGGCGGTCGGCCGGCGGCACGTCCTTCATTTGCTTGACAAGGCCGGGGATGAGGCCGTTGCGGCCGAGATATTTCACGCGCAGGGCGTCGAGCGCGGCGGTTTCGGTGGCGGCGGCGACGGCCGCGAGGGAGGCCGCGTGTTCCTGTTGCAATTCCTGAAGGGTCATGATGGCGTGTTCCTTGAAAAAGTCTGCGATATTCTATCACATCCGCGCTCAACGGCGGCGCACCCGGTAGTGCTTTTCCATGCCGTAGGGGAAATTGTGGGGGAGATAGTTGCGTACGCGTTCGTTGACGAGGGAGAAATCTTTGGCGTAGTGCAGGAGCACCCAGGGGCAATCTTCCAGCACGATGTCCTGCACGCCTTCCCAACAACGCGAGACAACGGCGGGGTCGTGCGAGGAGACGGCGAGGTCGTAGAGGCGGTCGACCTCGGCATTGACGTAGTTGGAGCGGTTGGGGCCGGGGGACTGGTTGCGCGAGATGAAGAGTTGCATGAAGGTCTCGAGGTCGGGGTAGTCGCCGACCCATCCCATGAGGAAGAGCTGGGCCTTGCGCAGGCGGATCTTCTCCAGCAGGGCTTGCCAGGTGTTGACGGAGAGCTCGAGCTTGATGCCGATGCGGGCGTAGAAGGAGGCCAGGAGTTCCATCGACTCGGTGGTGTCCTGCGTGGCGTTGCCGACCTCCACGGTGAGGGTGAGGGGCTTGCCCGTCTTGGGGTCGATGCCGCCGGGATAACCGGCCTCGGCGAGGAGGCGGCGGGCCTTCTCCAGGTCGTAGGCGTAGGGGAAGGGCGCCTGGCGGGCATCGGGCAGGTGGCGCGGGGCGACGGTGTTCAGCGCCTCGACGCGGCCGCGGTAGTAGCGCTCCCACGCTTCGGTGTCAAAGGCCGCGTTGAGGGCTTGTCGGAGCTTTCGGTTGCCGCCCAGCACGGGGTCGTCCATGTTGACGCCGAGGTAGTAGACCTTCAGGGTGGGGGAGGTGAAGAGGCGGATGCCGCGCGCCTGAAGCTCCGGCGAGAGCCCCATGTCGGGGTCGATGGCGATGTCCATGTTGTTGCGGTCGATCTGCTCCAGGAAGTCCAACTGACCCGTGAGCAACATCAGCCATTGCGTTGAGGCGTCCTTCACGATGAGATAACGGATCGTCTCGAAGGGCACTTCGTCGGCGTTGAAGTCCACGCCTTGCCAACCGTACCACTCCGGGTTGCGGTCGAAGACCATCTCGTAGTTGCGGCGCCACTCGCGCAGTTTGTAGGGGCCGGCGCCCACGGGGTGGTCGGTGAGGCCGCGCTGGCCATAGTACGCCACGGCTTCGGGCGGCACGGGCGCCATGTAGCACATCGTCAGGAACCAGAGAAACTGATTGCTGGGGGTCTTGAGTTCCACGCGCAGGGTGCGGTCGTCCAACGCCCGCATACCCTCCACCTCGATGGTGTAATCGGTGGAGTCCGTGCCGGAGGAGGCCTCGGCGAACGCGGTCATGCCCTTGATGTTCTTGACGAGCCACTCGCCGGAGCCGCCCACGTTGCGGTCGGCCAGGCGCTTCCAGCCGTAGACGAAGTCCTGCGCCTTGACTTGGCGCCGCGCCCCGCCGAAGCAGGGGTCGTCCACGTAGTAGGCTTCGCGCAGGTGGAAGGTGTAGACCAGACCGTCCTCGCTGACCTCCCAGCGCTCTGCGGCGCCGTCTTTCAATTTGTAGGGACGCGCCGTGTAGTCATACTCCACGAGCGGCTGGAAGATGAGCGACATCGCGCTGTTCACGCTCGTGTCCGAGCCGTGCGCGGGGTCGAGGGTGTTGATGGAGGGCTGCGCCCGGCGGAAGGTCAGGTCGACCTCGCCGCCGTCCGTCGCATCGCCGCCGCACCCGGCGCCAAGAAACGCCAGGGCCGCCGCGCACGCCGCGCCCAACCACCGCCGCCGGGTCATTGCGCGTCCTTGGTGCGGAGATAGGCCTCGAGCCCCGCCGCGCGGAGTTTGCAGGCCGGGCACTTGCCGCAGCCGTCGCCGGGGATGCCTTCGTAGCACGTCAGCGTCCGCGTCCGCACGAAGTCGAGCCGCCCGAGCTTGTCGGCCAGCGCCCACTCCTGCTCTTTGGTGAGGTGTTGGAGCGGGGCGAGGATACGGAAGGGCCAATCCATCGCCAAGCGGAGGGTCTGCTCCATGGACTTGACGAAGGCCTCGCGGCAGTCCGGGTAGCCGCTGTAGTCGGCCTCGGAGACGCCGATGGTGAGGTCATGGATGCCCAGGCCTTTGGCGTAGATGGCGGCGGTGAGAAGGAAGAGGGCGTTGCGCCCGTCCACGAAGGTGTTGGGGCAGGTCGCGCCCGCCTCTTTGCCGATGGGCGTGGTCGTGTCCATCAACGCGTTGTGCGTGATGTCCTTGTACCAGTCGACCGTGATGGTCTTGTGCGAGGCCACGCCCAGTTCCTTGGCGAGACCTTCGGCGAGCTCCACTTCCAGCTTGTGGCGTTGGCCGTAAGCGAAGGTGACGGTGTGGACGTTGGCCGCGCCGCGTTCGGCGATGGCCTGAAGCAGGCAGGTGGTACTGTCCTGCCCGCCGGAGAAAACAACGAGGGTCGGTTCCATCAGCGGTTGTCCACGCGCTCGGGGTTCAGGTCATGCATCAGGAGGCGCTGGCGCGCGAACTCCTCCCAGCGGGTCGTGGGCTTGCCGTAATTCGCGTAGGGGTCGATGGAGAGTCCGCCGCGCGGCAGGAACTTGCCCCAGACCTCGATGTAGCGGGGGGCGAGCAACTTCACCAGGTCCTTCAAGATGGTGTTCACGCAGTCTTCATGGAAGGCGCCGTGGTTGCGGAAGCTGAAGAGGTAAAGCTTTAGGCTCTTGCTCTCCACCATCTTGCGGTCGGGGATGTAGCTGATGTAGATTGTGGCGAAGTCGGGCTGGCCCGTGATGGGGCAGAGGGAGGTGAACTCCGGGCAGTTGAACTTCACGAAGAAGTCGTTCTCCAGGTGGCGATTGTCGAAGGCCTCCAGGAGCGCCGGGGTGTATTGGTCCGTGTAGACGGTGGTCTTTGCTCCGAGCAGGGTCAGGCCGCGCGTGGGCGGGCCCATCTCGGGCTGGGGCGGACGGGGCGCGTCGCGCCGGTCCTCGCGGCGGTCGTCCCGACGGTCCTCGCGACGATTGTCGCGGAAATCACGGCGGTCGTTGCGGTCGCGACGGTCGCGGTTGCGGCGATTGTCCCAACGGTCGTCGCGGCGAGGTTGCTCTTGGCCACGCGGAGGCTCTTGGCGCGGTTGCACGTTTTCGGGCGGGGGCACCTCCTCAGGCAGGACCGGCACCTCCGGTTGCGGCTCTTCGCGGGGAAGTTCCGCCTCGACCTGCGGCGGGGGCAACATCTCGGTGGGCTCCATCGGCGCGGGCGGTTCCGGGACCGGCTCAACGGACGGAGGCTCGGTATACACGAGCTTCGGTTGCGGCGCCGGCATCGACTCCTGCGCAATCGGCGCGGGTTGAGCCTCAACGGGCGCGGACGCCATCTCAATGGGCTGAGCCGCGGGCTGGGCCTCGGGCGGGGTGGGGGAAGGGGGGAGTTGCGGTTCGGGCGGGGTGGGCTTGCGCGCTTGGCCTCTGCGCGGCATTTTGTTGCGCGGTTTTGCGACCTTTCGTCCGGGTGGTTGTGCGTTCATCTAAAGCGGGTTCCTCAAAGTGTTCACTTAGATCTTAAATACCGCCATTTTACCAAAAAGCGGCCTTTCCGTTTGCGTTCCCACAGGCTTCGGTCGTGTCCGGGGAAAACAGGAACCGCAAAGACGCAATGGAGTCGCGAAACGCCCGGGCTCCATCGGTCGCTCTGCGGCTTCGCCGCTGACCGCGCCCGCCGCCCTCCGTTTCGCGCCTTGCCAATTAGGAGGGATGCAGGAGGTGGGGCGAAACCCCTCCGTAAAAAACCATGCAGGCACAAAGCGTCAAACTTTTCATACAGTCTTCCAAACCTTCAAGCTTCTAAACTTCCCATTCTTCCTTTTGAGCGCCCCTTCAGGGGCGCAATAGCGTGGAAATCCCAAGGGCGGCGCGACCAACGGGAGCGATGGAGCCCGCAGGGTTTCCACGCAAGATCGTCTTCGCGGAAAAACGCTCCTCGCACAGCGGTGATGTTAACCGTCGGCGAGGGCGCGGGCGATGGAGGGCCAGGCAAAGCGGTCGCGGGCGGCGTCAAAGAGGGGGGCGAAACGGGCTTCGCGGTCTGCGGGGGACATCGCGGCGAAACGGCGCAGGGCATCGGCGATGGCTTCGGCGGAGACGTCGACCCAGAAGTCGCCGAGTTCGGGCCAGGGCGCACCCTTCGTACTGATGACGGGCGTGCGGCACCAGAGGGCCTCGGCCACAACGATGCCGAAGTTTTCGCTGCGCGAGGGGAGCACCAGGCAGGCGGCGGACTTGAGGGCACGCGCCTTGTCCACACCGTAAAGGGGTCCGATGACTTCGATGTTTGAGCCGCTCGGCGGATCCGCGCCATCCGCCGGACCGGCGATGAGGAGGCGCCAGTCCGGACCCAGGTCGGCAAGCCGCCACGCTTCGGCCAGCAGGTCGAGTCCTTTGAGTGGATGGAGGCGACCCAGATAGAGGAAGGTCTGCGAGCGGGGCTGTTCGGGGATGGAATCGAGCAAGGCGCCGTCCACGCCGTTGGGGATGACGCGGATGGGCGGACAGTCGGGCCCCAATGCATCGCGCATCCACCTGGCCTCGGTCTCGGCGGTGGCGTGGAGCCAGGCGGCGCTCCGCAAGGCGCGGCGGTCGAAGCAGTGCCAGGCAAGGGCCTTGCGCAGACGGCCATAGGTGCGGCGCACGGGGTCCAAGCATCCTTGCGGCGCGGTGGCGTAGGGCACGGCATAGAATCGGGCGAGGAGCGCCGCCCACCAGACAGGAAAGGTCCAGAGCGAATAAATCCGCACGGTTGAGGCCAAGCGTATCAAATGCGGCAGAGCGCGGAACAACGCCCAAGAGAAATAGAGGCAGTGGGGCCGGGAACGCGGGAAGACCCACACCGTCGCACCTGCACGGCGGCAGTCGCGCACCAACGGATGTTCCGCTTGGCCGCCGAGAAAGGCCAACGTCACGCGGAAGCCGGACTGGGCCTGAGCCAAGACCGTGGCGGCAACGAGCTCGGAAAGGCCTCCGCCATCGGCCCAGCACCCCGCGACGACATGGAGGATTCTGCGCGGCGGATCATAGGGCACGGGGTGGGCCAGATGGTCGAGGAACTTACGGGCGCAGATGGCGGGGGCGGTCGCGGTCAAGGGGACGGGGTCGGACCGGAGGCCGGGGGCATCGACCATTGCTTGGGCGAGGTCTGCGACATCCTCGGGCGGGACGATGAAGCCGTTGCGGCCGGGGCGGATGAGCGGCTCGGCGGCACCGCAGGTCTGCGTGGCGATGAGGGTGAGACCGGCGCGGGCATATTCGGCGATGGCCATGCCCCAACCGTCGAAACGGCTCGGCAGGATGCCGCAGTCGCAGTCAGCCAGTGCCTCAGGGATGCGTTCGGGCGGGCAGACGCCGAAGCGTTCCACACGCGGCAGGCCCTCGAAGGCCGCTTCCAACGGCCCCGCGCCGATGACGCGCAAGGTGGCGTCCGGCAGGTGTGGGGCGGCTTCGGCCCAGGCCTGCGCCAGAATATCGACGGCCTTGCGGTGGGAGAAGGCACCCGCAAAGACGAAACGAAAGCCCGTGTGCGGTCGCGGCGTGGCAGGCGTCAACGCGCCGGGGGTGACGTAGGCCAATTCGGCGACCTTGTCGCGCCGCACGCCCCAGCCGCGCACCAAATCGTCCACTGCGCCGGGGCCCAGTCCGAAGGCCGCGACGGCGGAACGATTGACGTGCCGCGCGAAGAGGCGACGCAAGGGCCAGGAACGTGCGCGGCCTTGGCTCTTCTCCGCGATGAGGCACCACGGCACGTTGTGCGCCTCGCAGAAGCGCACGTTTTCCCAGTAGACCTTTTCGGCGTAGCCGGTGAGAATAATCAAGCGCTCGGCATAGTCCGGGATGGCGGCGAGCGCCTCGCGCAAGGTGGCAATGCGTCGTTCCTGCGGGGGCAACGTCTCCGGCTCCTGCCACCCCAGTGCCGCGCGGTAGGCATCGTAATGGCCGAAGTAACAGACCTCCACATCGCATCCTGCCGCGCGGAGCGCGTCAATCCACGCCCGCTGATGGAGATTCGGAAAGATTGTCCAGTAGACCAGCTTCACGCGTATACAATAACAAAAAAGCGACCCTTGCGGGTCGCGGGAAAATGGAGGCGCGAATCGGAGTCGAACCGGTCTAAAAGGATTTGCAGTCCTCTGCCTAGCCGCTTGGCTATCGCGCCGTAAAATCAGGTATAAGATAGCACAATCTGTTTCCTCTTTGCAAGCACTATTTTTCAGAAAAGGTGAAAAGGGCGGTAAAGAGCTCTTTTGGGGGTAATTCTTCAGGAAAGTTTCACCGCGAAGACGCAAGGGGGGCGCGAACCGCTTCGGGCTCCATCGGTCGCTCTGCGGCTTCGCCGCTGACCGCGCCCGCCGCCCTCCGTTTCGCGCCTTAAAGAAGGAAAGTAGGGGAGTGGGGCGGAGCCCCACCAACAAAGATAAACTTCCATTTCCCTTTTGAGCGCCCCATCAGGGGCGCGATAGCGTGGAAATCCCAAGGGCGGCGCGACCAACGGGAGCGATGGAGCCCGCAGGGTTTCCACGCAAGACCGTCTTCGCGGAAAGACTCCCCTAGCAGTATTGGTTAGGCGGAGAAGCGGCGGAAGGCTTCGTAGGCGGCGATGGCGACGGAGTTGGCGAGGTTGATGGAACGAGCGTGTGGGCCGGGCATGGGGATTTGGGCGAGGTCATCGGCGTAGCGCGTGTAGTAGTCCGGAGGGAGGCCGGAGGATTCGCAACCGAAGACAAGCGCGCCGGCGGGGGAGAGGGGCGTCTCGTAGAGGGAACGCCGGGCCTTGGTGCTGAGGAAGCAGAGGGAATCGGGGCGGCGGTCGGCGAGGTAGTCGTCGAAGCTGTCGTAGAGGGAGAGGTCGAGGTGGGGCCAGTAGTCGAGGCCGGCGCGGCGGATGTGGCGTTCGTCAAGGGCGAAGCCGAGGGGCCGGATGAGGATGAGGGGCCAGCCGAGGCCGACGCAAAGGCGGCCGATGGCGCCGGTGTTGTGAGGAATCTCAGGATGGAGGAGCACGATGTCCACGGTCAGTCCTTTTCGTCCGGGGCGCGGTCGAAGAAGCGTCCAATGAAGGTGACGATGACCCATTCCGGGGCGGCGATGGGGCCGGAGACATGGACACGCCACAGGAAGCGGTTGACGGGGACGGTGGCCCACCGGGTGAGGCGGCCCATGAAGGAGTCTTCCTTGAAGTTGCCGGCGGTGACCTCGGCGTCAAGGTTGTCGTTGGGGAGGTCGTAGGTGGCGGGGCCTTCGATGGAGAGGAGGTCGCCATCCAGGGAGAAGTCGGGGATATTGAAGATGCCGCCATCGGTGGTGCCGACGAGGCGGGCGGAGGAGGAGTCGGTGACGGAGGCGATGCCGGGGACGTGGTCGGCGAGGAGGTCGGTGAGGCCGGCGAAGAGGGGAAGTCGCTGAATCAGTCCGCCATCGACGGTGAGGTTGTATTCCGCCTGGAGGGATTTCGGGAAGGTGTCGTCAAGGCGTCCGCGGAGATCGACGAAGCCGGTGACGACGCATTTGGAGAGCGCGTCCTGCCCATAGGGGCCGAGGAGGTCGGCGAGGGAGGCGTCTTCGAGGTGGATGGCGGCGGAGAGGGTGGAGGGCGTGTCATCGTCAGGGATGGTGAAGGAGAGGGCGCCGTTGGCGGTGCCGCCTCTGGGAAGGGTGACGTCAAGCTCGTTGAAGGAGAGGACGCCGTTGCGCATGGAGAGGTTGGTGGAGGCCGAGGCGACGTTGAGCTTGTCGATGCGCACGCCTTGGGGGGCGGCGATGTGGCCTTGGAGGAAGATGGTGCCGGGGGTGGTCTCGTCGTAGTAGGGGAAGTGGCCGGAGAGGTCGACGGAGGGCGGGACTTCGGCCTCGAGGGAGGGGATGGTCGCGGACTCCGGGAGTTCCAGGAAGGTGATGAACTCCTCGGGGGAGAGACCGTTGCTCTGGACGGAGAAGGAGAGTTTGTTGGCGGGGGCATCAATGCGGAAGTCGCAGGTCGCGACGGCGCGGCCATCGCGACGCAGGATGAGGGGGCTGATCTCGGCCTTGGTGTACCAGATGCTATGGCACGAGATGGCGCCGCTGGCCTCGTCGAAGGGGACGCCGAGGTAGGTGCCACCCTGGGGCGCGATGAGATTGGCGCGGAGGTCGAAGATGTCGTCGTAGACGTTGAAGCCGATGGTGAAGGCGCAGTCGCCCCAGGCGGGGCCGTTGAGCGTGGCGTTGGAGGTGTAGTCCTCGATGATGGGAAGGTCGATGGCGCGCCAGAGGCCGTTGAGGTTGTCGTGGTAGATGAAGCCGCGGATGGAGGCTTTGGCCAGGGCGTTGGGGAGGTCCAGGAGGACATCTGCCTCGGCGAGTTGGCGGCCGGAGCCGTCGACATCGGCGCGAATGCCATTGATTCGGACGACTCCCTCGCCGGAGGTGAGGAGACCCTCGATGACGCGTGCGCGCATCTCCAAGATGTCCGGGTCGACGAGGCGAATCGGTAGGTTCTTGAGGTCCGGGAGAGGGATTTGGGAGAGGTCCGGGAAGGGCGGGCGGAGCTCGGGGGGCGGGAGCTCGCGCTCGATGACACGGTTGGGGTCGTAGCGGATTTGCGCGACGTAGAGCGCGTCGACGGAGAGGCTCTCCAAGAGGCCCGGGAGGTTGATGAGGGAGCCATCGCGGAGTTTGGCGAAGGCTTGGTCGAAGCGGGCGAGGACGTAGCCGTCTTCGGCGCAGACGGTGAGCGCTTTGGCCGTCAGGCCGTCGCCGGAATCGGCGGAGAGGTGCTCAAGGGTAACGGTGCCGAACTCGGGGTCGAGATAGAGCGTGTCCAAGGAGAGCCCTTCAATGCGGTCGGCGAACTCGGCGAAGGAGAAGAAGCGCAGGTCCACCGCACAGCGTTCGGCGCTGGCGAGGACGTGGCCGTCCGGCTCGCAGAGCAGGGGACGCTCCAAGACGAACCCCTCGCTCAGACGATAGGAGACGCGCTCGACGGTGAGGCGCCCGGTTTCCGCCGGCACGGCGCTGTCGAGGAGGGGTTGCACCCAGGTGCCGGGGACGCCATAGGCCGCCAGGCACAGCAAGAGGAAGAGGGAGGCGAGGACATAGCCAGCCACCCGCAAGATGGTGTGGGAGTGTTTCAGAAGTTTGGTGCGCCAGGCCATGGGGGCTTACTTCCCGGCGGGGGCCGCGGGTTCCGGAGGCAGGGGGCCGGGCCCGACGCGGAAGGAGGCGGAAATCTCGTTCGAGCCCCTGGCGGTCTTCGTCTCGGTGAGGGTCCAGCGGGGCTTCTCGCCTTCCACGCGGACGAGTTTGGCCTTCGCGCTCTCGGCGATGATGAACCAGTCGCCGGCGTCGGCCACGAGGGCGGGGCGACCGCCCCACACCTTGGCCGTGCAGGGGGGCAGGGCGGCCTCCTTGAGCAGGTTGAAGGTGACGGTGGTCTCGGGGAGGACGCCGGAGGGGATGGCCGTGACGGTGAGGGTCTGGACGGGGGCGGGATTGGCCGCGGTCTGGGGCGCCTGGGAGAGGGTGATGCGCGTGCTCACCCAGTCGTTCGGATGGGCGGCGCCGTCCTGCGAGAAGGAGAGGCGCTCCTCGCCCTCCTGCACCTCGATGGCCTTGCCCCAAGTCTCGGGCGTGAGGGCCTGCCAAGAGAGACCGGAGGCCTGTTCGGTGAGGCTGGGGGAGAGGCAGGCGAAGACGACCTCGTTGGGCAGGGTAGGCACCTGCGTGACGTCCGGCGCGGCGGCGTGCGCGGCGGCGGCCAGGGTGAGGCAAAGCAAACAGGCAAAGGGACGCATATCAACCCTCCTTATAGAAGACGCGGGAGCCGGGCGGGACGGAGTGGGCGAGCCAGACGTTGCCCCCGATGATGGAGCCCTTCCCGATGACGGTGTCGCCGCCCAGAATGGTGGCGTTGGCGTAGATGATGACGTCGTCCTCGACGTTCGGGTGGCGCTTGATGCCCTTGACGAGGTGCCCCTCGCTGTCCTTCTGGAAGGAGCGAGCGCCGAGGGTGACGCCCTGATAGAGCTTGACGTTGCGGCCAATGACGCAGGTTTCGCCGATGACCACGCCGGTGCCGTGGTCGATGAAGAAGCCGCGGCCGATGGTCGCGCCGGGGTGGATGTCGATGCCCGTGCGGCTGTGGGCGTATTCGCTCATCACGCGCGGGAGCAGGTGGACGTCCTCTTCGTAGAGCACGTGTGCGATGCGGTGGGTGGCCACGGCCATGATGCCGGGATAGGCCATCACGATCTCCATGTTCGAGTGGGCCGCGGGGTCGCCCTCGTAGGCGGCCAACACATCGTCCTGCAGGAGCGAGCGAATCTCGGGCAACTTCCCGAAGAGCGTCCGCACGACCTCGCGCGCGCGGCCCTCGCAGTCGAAGTCCGCCGGGCGGGAGTGCTCCAGCACGCGATAGGCCTCGATGCGGGCGATTTGGTCGGTCAGCCCCTCGGCGATGGCGCGCAGACGGGTGCGCATGCCCTCCATGTCCTCGTGGTCGATGGGCTCATAGGAGAGGCACCCCGGGAAGAGTGCGGAGAGGAGCGCGCGCAGGGTCGCCACCATGGCGCGGCGACCGGGCAGATTGACGCCGCGGCGCGTGTTCATCGCCGGGCAGTTGCGGCAGACCAGCCGCCCCGCCAGGGCGTCCACCAAGGCTTCGGTCTCAGCGTCCACCGGTTTCCTCCTTGTCGTTCGTCGCGTCGGTCAGGCGCAGGATCACACCGCCCGCGCCCAGGTTCTTCATCCCCAGGAGCGTCAGCAACTTGCCGAGCCACGAGGCCGAGTGGCAAGAGAGCAACGTCGCCTTGAGGTTGTATTTCCGGCTGAAGTCGTAGAAATCCTTCAGCGTGCAGTTGTGGATGTTGGGCGTGTCGTACCAGTCGAAGGGGAACTCCTTGGTGCGCGGCATGCGGCCCAGGAAGAAGAGTTGCGAGCGCATCCCGATGTAACCGAAGTTCGGGAAGGCGATAAGCGCCCAATCGGCCACGCGCAGGAGCTGCTTCATCATCAAGTCCGGCCGCCGCAACACCTGGATGGTGTGCGAGATGACGGCGACGTCGAAGAGGTGGTCGGGCATGTCGCGCAGGTGCGTGTCGATGTTGGTCATCACCACGTTCACACCCTTGTGGAGGGCTTGGACAATCTTGTCCAGGTCGCGCTCCAGGCCCACGCCCCAAGCGCGTTGGTGGGTGGCCAGGTGCTTGAGGAGCGTTCCGTCGCCGCAGCCGATGTCCAGCACGCGTGCGCCTTCGGGGATCTGCCGGGCGAAGTCTTTGTAGAATTTCGCCTGGTCGGGGTCGAGGGTCGAAGGGTCGCGCGTCTCGGTGGCCGTGAGGAAGGCCTGGATGACCGTCTTCAGCTCGTCGATCTGCGTGAGGAAGGCATCGTGCCCCATCTTGCCGTCCAGCCGGCAATAGGAGATGTCGCGGTGCTCCTTCAGGCAGGCCCGCACGAAATGTTCCGCCTGCTCCTTCGAGAAGAGCCAGTCCCCGCGCAGACTGATCATCAACACCTTGGCCTTGATGCGCCGGATGGCCGCCTCCAGAGAACCGAAGGTCTCTTCGGGGTCATAGGCGTCCAGCGCGCGCGTGATCTGCAGATAACTGTTCGCGTCGAAACGGCGCACGAACTTCTGCCCCTGGTATTCCAGGTAAGACTCGATCTGGAAATAGGTACGGAAGTCCTGGCGCATGCGGGAATGGAAGTCCTGCCCCTGCTGGAGCCACTCCTCCCGCTTCTCGCGACCGAACTTCTCGTCCATCCCCGCTTGCGAGAGATAGGTGATGTGGGCCAGACGGCGCGCGCTCGCCAGGCCGGCCACGGGGCGCGCGCCACCGTAATACTCGCCGTGGCGCCAATTCGGGTCCTGGATGATGGCCTGGCGCGCCACGATATCGAAGGCCAAGGCCTGCGTGTTCAGCGAGGCCGCCGTCGCCACCAAGACGCAGCGACCCATGTCGTCCGGGTGGCGAATGGCCCACTCCAACGCCAACATGCCGCCGAAGCTGCCGCCCACCACCGCCGCCAGGCGCGTGAAGCCCAACTGACGCGTCAGCGCGCGGAAGACGTCCACGATGTCGCCCATCGTGATTTCGGGGAAGGTGGAGCCATAAGGCTCGCCCGTCTCCGGGTTGATCGAACTCGGGCCCGTTGTGCCGGCGCACCCGCCCAAGATATTGGCGCAAAGCACGCAGAAGCGGTCCGTGTCGATGCCCCGTCCCGGGCCGACCATGCCGTCCCACCAGCCGCTGGGGCGGTCCTTCTCCGGGTTTTCCTCCGGACGCCAACCCGCCACGTGCGCGTCACCCGTCAGCGCATGACAGATAAAGACCACGTTTGAGCCGTCCGGTGCCGGCGTCCCCACCATCTCATAGCGCACGTCAATGGCCGGGAGCGTTCCCCCGCGCTCCAATTTCCACCCGCCCTCAGGCGGATTCAGCCTGATGTCCTGCGGTTCAACTTTTCCAATTGTGCTCAATGTCTACCTATCCTTTCGATTTCCGTTAGTCTACCACAATCCCCCCACCCACGTCTCAATTTCGTGTTTTTCTAATATTGTCCGGGGAAGTTTTTCCGCAAAGACGGTCTTGCGTGGAAACCCTGCGGGCTCCATCGGGCGCTCTGCGGCTTCGCCGCTGACCGCGACCGCCGCCCTCCGTTTCGCGCTTTGTCAGGTAAGAAAGTAGTAAGGATGTGGGGCAGTGCTCCACCAAGAACACTAATCAGCCAATCAGCGGGGCGGCAACGCCACCCATTGTCCTACTGCGAAGCTGGAGACTTTCCGAGAAAACATGAAAACGCAAGGGATGGGCACGGTAGTGAGGCGCAACGCGCCGAACGGTGAAGTGCCCAGGCCCTTGCGTTCCCTTTGTGTCTTCGTGGAAACTTCCCCGGAGAGTATTGATTCTTGCGTACTCGGAATTGTGATAAAATGAAGACAACTGATTCTGAATTGGAAGGTTTAAGGAAAGTCACAATGACTGAATGGGAAAAACTTCAAGCCGGGTTGGTTTATAACGACTTTGACCCCGATCTGTTCCAACGGCGAGTCGTTGCAAAGAAATTGTTCCGCCAATACAACAAAACAGCGGATGACGAAATAGCGCTCCGGCATGACTTAATGCAAAAGTTGTTTAAGCATGTGGGACGTGACGTGTGGATTGAACCGGATTTTCGTTGTGAATTTGGGAAGAACATTACGATCGAAGACAATGTCTATATCAATTTTGGGTGTGTGATTTTGGACTGTGCAGAAGTCAGCATCGGGGCGAATTCTTTGCTCGGTCCAAACATTGGGATTTATGCCGTAAATCACGCCCTTGATGCAGAGGATCGCTGTCAAGGCGCCTGTCATGGCAAACCTGTTCACATTGGACGAAGGGTGTGGCTTGGAGGCGATGTGAAGATCCTTGAAGGCGTCACGATTGGCGATGACACTGTCATTGGGGCGGGAAGTATAGTCACAAAGGATATCCCAAGCGGCGTAATTGCGGTGGGCAATCCTTGTCGTGTAGTCCGTCAACTGACAGACGCGGATAAAACAGGCTACTCTAAGTCATAAAGGAAGCAGACAAGGGGTGGCGGATGCCGTCCCTTGTCTTGTTTTGCGGTCCCATTTTCCCCGAAACGCTGACAGCTTCCCAAAGGGCGGCTCTAGGAGGTTTTTAGAGCCGCTCTTAAGGGTCTTTTTGAGACCCTATAGTGGTCCGAGGTCAACCACTATAGTGGTCGAGGGTGAGACCCTATAGTGGTCGGGGGCGAGACCCTATAGTGGTCCATGGCCGACCCTTATAGGGTTCCGGAAAGGCCCTTTTGAGGGGTCTTTGAAAGGGTGTCTGGGGGCGTCTGCGAACCCTCTTTTTCCGTGAAATCGCCAACCTTCCATGGCCACAAAAAGCATGACAAGGGGCCACCGGTGTCGGTGGCCCCTTATAGATTATGGTATACAGTCGGTCAGAAGCCTTGGACTTCTGGGGTGGAGGGATGGCCGGTGGCGGCGTCAAGGGCGAAGCGCATGCGCTGCATGAGAGCCAGAAGGTCGGAGGCGGTGCAATTTTCGCCGGCGGCGAGGACGTTGGCGTGTTGGGGGGCGACGTAAGCGCCGCCGATGCACCACTGCTTGGCGCCGAGGCGATCGAGAATGGCGCCGGCGGGTCCCTCGGGCGGGTTGCGGAAGAGGGAGCCGCAGCAGCGGAGTCCGGCGAGGTCGGTGCGTTTGGCGGCGAAGGCGGCGCGGCGCTCCTTGACGGTGGCAGGGTCGGTGGGGTCGAGGCGGAAGGTGACGGCGATGACGGTGAGGCCGGCCAAGCCTCGGACGGAACGGTAGCCGGCGGTGAAGGCGTGGGCGGGAATGTGGCGGAGCTGGCCGTCGGAAAGGACGCCGCGGACCTCGATGACGCGTTCCCAGAGGGCGTGGCCGTGGGCGCCGGCGTTCATGCGGGCCCATCCGCCGACGGTGCCGGGGATGCCTTGCATGAATTCGAGGCCGGAGAGTCCGTCGGCTTCGAGTTTGGCGAGGAGGGCGGGGCCCATGAGGCCGGCACCGGCGGTGACGGTGTTGCCGTCGCGCACGTAGCCTTCGAAGGCGGGGCCGCGGAGCATGCAGAGCACGCCGCGGAGGCCAAGGTCGGAGAACCAGGAGTCGGAGCCGCCTCCGTGGATGTGGATGGGGATGCCGCGCCGGGCGCAGAGGGTGTGGAGGGCGGAGAGTGCGGGGATGGAGCGGGGGATGGCCAGGAGGTCGGCCACGCCGCCGGTGCGATAGAGCGTGTGCAACGCGAGGGGCTCATCCACGCGGAAGTCGACTTCGTCCTTGAGGAGCTCGACAAGGCACTCTTGGGGCGATTGGGGAGCCGGTGCCGCGACGGCGGTGCCGGTGGAGGGTGAAGGCAGGGCATCACGCAGGGTGTAGCCCAAGCGCTCGACATCGCCGGCGCCGACGGCAAGGAAGAGGTCACCCGGCTCCGCGGTTTTCAGGAGATAGTGGGCGATTTCGTCGGCGTTGCGGGCAAGGAGGAGACGGCGGTCGGGATTGTGCGCGCGGATGGCGGCATACAGTTCGTTGCTCTCGCAACCGGCGGAACGGTCTTCGCTGGCGGCGTAGACGGGCATGAGGATGAGCTCATCCACGTCCTCGAAGGCGGGGACAAATTCGGGAAGGAGCTTTTTGGTGCGGGAGTAGCGGTGCGGCTGGAAGACCACGCGCATCCGTTTGGGTTTTTGGAGGCGGGCGATGGAGAGCATCGCCTGGATTTCGGTGGGGTGGTGGGCGTAGTCGACGACCACACGGATAGGCGCGGTCTGCGGGGTGAGCCATTGGAAACGGCGCTTGGGCAGTTCGGCGCAGGCTTGCGAAAGTGCGTTGGCGAGGGCAGAGGCATTCATGCCCAAGAGCATGCAGGCGGCCATGGCGCCAAGCGCGTTCGCGATGTTGTGTCGGCCGGGAATGGGGAGGGTGACCTCCGCCAGGTGATTCGATCCATGCAGGAGGGAGAAGCGGGACTCTTCGGCGGTGCACCGGATGTTCTCGGCGCGGAGCATGGCATCCTGGGAAAAGCCATAGGAAAGGATGGGGCCGTGGTAACGCGCGGCAACGCGCATGGCCCAAGGGGAGTCGGCGCAGACGGCGACGCCTTCGCGGGTGTTGTCGACAACGGCGGCGAAGCAACGCTCCAACTCTTCGGAGGAGGAGAAGTGGTCGAGGTGGTCGAGCTCGATGTTGGTGATGAGGGTGACGGCGGGGTGCTCGTAGGCCAGGGTGCCATCGCTCTCGTCCGCCTCGGCAACGGCGATTTGGTCGGGCGGGAGTTTCCCCACGAGGTCGCCATGGCGGGGGCCGGCGTTGGTGAGGAGGCGCTGGGTGTAGCCGCCCAAGCACCAGAGGGGTTTCTGCCCGATGCACTGGAGGAGTCGCGTGGTGAAACAGGCGGAGGTGGTCTTGCCGTGGGTGCCGCAGACGGCGATGGAGCGCAGGCCGCTCACCCAGCCGGCCAGACATTCGCCGCGCGAGAGGATGGGGATGCCGCCGGCTTTGGCGAGGGCGAGCTCGGGTTCGTCGGGGCGGATGGCGGCGCTGTACACGAGCACGTCGCACTCGGACAGGTGGGCGGGGTCGTGGCCTTGGCGGATGGTGATGCCGTTGCGGGCGAAGAAGCGGCCGAGGGTGGGCGGCACGTGGAGGTCGCACCCGGAGACAGTCCAGCCGCGGAGGTGGAGCATCCAGGCGATGCCGGCGGCGCCCACGCCGCAGATGCCCATGATGTGGACGCGGCCCGGGGGAAGGGTGAAGAGGTTGAGCGGGGTCTCCATCGTGTCGTCCTTTCGGGGTCTTACGGCCCCACCAACAATTCAATCAAGAAGGGCCCATGGCCGGCGGCGCAGACCTCCCGCGCTCGAGCCAAGGTCGCCTCAAGGGCCTCCGGACGGATGCGCGCCCCGCGGATGCGGTAGCAGGGGGCCAGGTCGACCAGGCAGGGATTGGCGAAGGTGAGGGGCAGGGGCACGCCGTCGGCGAAACCGTCGTTGCGCACCAGGAGGATGTGGGGTGCGTGGTCGAGCGCCGCGCGGTTCAGCCGCGCGTGAAAGCCCTCGGCCAAGAGGTCGGCCGGGGTCAGCTCCACCACTGTCACGGGGTCATTCAAGGTTCTGCACCTGTTCGCGGAAGGTTTCCAAAAGGGTCTTGAAGGCGATCACCAAGCGGGGAATCTCCGAGCCTGCGCACTTCGAGCCGATGGTGTTGGCCTCGCGGTTCAGCTCTTGGCAGAGGAAGTCGAGGGGACGGCCGCAGGGCTCCTTGCCTTCCAGCAGACGGTCGGCGTGGGTGAAGTGCGAGGCCAGGCGGGTCAGCTCCTCGGAGATGTCGCACCGGTCGGCGAAGAGGGCCACCTCGCGCTCCAGAGTGGCGGCGTCCAGCGCGGTGCCGTCCGGGAGGAGCTCGGCGATGCGTTTGCGGAGGGTGTCGCGCCAGAGCGGCGGCAGGGTGGGGGCCAGGGCGGCGATTTGGGCATGGAGGTCGCGGAGGCCCTGCAGACGCTTATGCAAGTCAGTGGCGATGCGCCCGCCCTCGGCCTCGCGCATTTCGCAAACCTTGTCGAGTGCGGCTTGGGCGGCCTTCGCCACCGTTTCCCAGACGGCGTCGGTCGGCTCGGGGGGCGGCGTTTCGGTTTCGGCCGCCGCCAACGCGGCGAGGTCGGAGACCGTGGGTTCGCCCTTGAGTCCCAAACGTTTGGCCGTGTCACAGACCGTCCGGAAACGGGTCTCCAACGCCGCCGCGGCATCCGCGTCGGAAAGGGGACGCACGTTCACCGAGCACTTCAACGCGCCGCGCACGATCCCCGTGCGGAAGAGTCCCTGCAAACGTGCCTCGAAGCTCAGCCACTCCTTCGGCAGCCAGAGCGTGGCGTCAAACTGTTTACGGTTGACGGTGGAAAGCTCAACCGTCACGGCGAAGCCCGCGCCCGTGGCCTCGCCCCGTCCAAATCCCGTCATCGATTTCACCATAATGCCCCCATTTTACCATATTCTCGTTTATGCGCAAACCAGAGCGATAGTTCCCCAATACTGTCCGGGGAAAATTGGGACCGCAAAGACGCGAGGGGAGGCGCGAACCGCTTCGGGCTCCATCGGTCGCTCTGCGGCTTCGCCGCTGACCGCGACCGCCGCCCTCCGTTTCGCGCCTTGCCGTTTTTCCGGGAACTCCATTTGTCGCCAGCAGGGGCGTTCCGTTCTCCGTTCTCCGGGGCGGCGCAAGCCGCCTCTTTGGCGCGATAGCGTGGGAATCCCAAGGGCGGCGTGACCAAAGGGAACGACGGAGCCCGCAGGGTTCCCACGCAAGACCGTCTTCGCGGAAAAACTTTCCAGGACAGTATTGGGGCGTCCACGTTTAGTCGTTGTCTTGCGGGAAGCCGGGCAGGAAGGGCTGCATCTCCGGGGCTTTGGGCGTTTGGGGCTTGGTGGCGGTCTTTTTGGGTTTGGAAGACTTTTTACGTTTGGAAGGCTTAGGATTGCGACTCTTTTCTTCCATTTTCTTGATTTGCCGCAAAATACCCTCTTGTAAGCGCCCGAAACCCTCTTCTAAAGAAACGCTTTCGTGGCGGATTGTGTGCTTGTACCTGGCGCGAGGCACCACGCCCAACGAATCGATGAGCGCTTCCAACTCTGCTTCCCCGAAGTGTTTGCGCCAGCGGCAATAGACCGTCGGGTCGCAGGGGAGTTCCATCTTGTAGTGGGTAGCCCCGGAGAGGAACTGATACATCGGCATCTCACTCCATGCGTGCGGGGCGTCTTCGGGGAGATGGCCGGTCTTGTAGTTGAAGATGGCAAGGGAGACAGCCAAGCGCGTGGGGAGCGGCGCATCCTTGGGTTGGCCAATCTGGGCGAACCGCTCGGCGACCCGGCGCTCCACCAGTTCCCAGTCAACGGCCTGCATCCATGCCAAGTCCTTGCAGTCCGGCGGGATAAGCGCTTCTATGGGGATGCCTTTTTCAGAAGGCGGGGTGAAGGCTAAATCGATGGAGTTCATGAGTCTATTTTTGTTGACTCAGGGGCGTGTGCGGGAGAGGCGGACGCCGGCGACGACACCGGGGAGGGCGTGGGGCTTGCGGAGGGTGACGCGGACGGCGCGGATGCGGGGATCGCAGGCGAAGGCAGCTTCGGCGGCAAGCTGGGCGGCGCGCTCGATCATGCGGCAACGGGCGGCGATGAGGGCCGTACGGACGCGTTCGGCAACGGCGACATAGTCGACGGTGTCGGCGAGGGCATCAGTACGCGTGGCGGGGAGTTCATCGCAGGTGAGCTCGAGGTCGAGGAAGAGTTCTTGGGGGAAGGTCCGCTCATGCGGCAGGTCACCCAGGATGCACTCCAGGCGCAGGCCTTCAAGGAGAATGGTGTCGTTCATGGGATGAATCATTCCTTCCCGGACTCTTCGGGGAGTTCTTCGAGGTCTTCGTCTTGGGCGGCGCGGCGGATGGCACGGATGCGGTAGATGAGCCAACCGCAGGAGAGGAGGAGGAGGGGGAAGAGGGCGCCGAGGAAGGCGGTGCGGTGGGTGAAGGCCCAGGCGTGGGCGGCGAAGAGTCCGTCCACCAGGAGGTTGCCCCAGAAGAGCCAGAGGAGGGCGGCGGCGCCAAGGGCGGGGCCGAAGGGGATGGCGAAGGGTGCGCCGTCGTCGTCCGCGGCGGTACGGCGGAACTTGGCGACGGCGATGGCGACAAGGCCCATGGCCAGGCCGATGAAGGCGGCGAACATGAGGATGAAGAGGGCGCCGCGCCATCCGAAGATTGCGCCAAAGAGCATGAGCCACTTGACGTCGCCAAAGCCGAAGGCGTCCTGCAGGAAGATGCGTTCGCCGAGCCAGGCGATGGCGAAACCCGCACCGAAGCCGGCGGCGGCACCGCCCAGGGAGGCGAGGAGCGCGGGCCACCAGGAGGGAGCGTGGTGGAGGATGGGGAAGGCGGCGGAGACGGCCAAGGCGATGAGGGTGCCGCCCAGGGAGATGCGATCGAGGAGGATGCGGTGGTCGATGTCGATCATGACGTCGACAACGACGGAGGCGACGAAGATCCAGTAGAAGAGGATGAGGGCGGGGACTTGGCCGGGGATGGCGTTGAGGAGGAGGGCGTGGGGGTTGGCCCACATCTGGAAGACGAGGAGAAAGAGAAGGGCGGTGACGGCCTCGATGACGGGGTAGCGGACGGAGATGGGGGCCTTGCAGTTGGCGCAGCGTCCGCGGAGAATCAGCCAGGAGAGGACGGGAATGTTGAGGTACCACGGGATGGTCTTGCCGCAGGAGAAGCAGTGGGAGCGGGGGCGGCTGACGGATTGCCCGAGGGGAATGCGATAGATGCAGACGTTGAGGAAGCTGCCGATGATGGCGCCGAGGCAGAGCACGAAGACGAGAGCGAGGCGAACCAGGCTGATGGCGTCCGCCTCTGGCAAGAGACGATACCAGTCGATGAGGGGTGCGAACCACTCACTCATGTTGGGCCAACCCTTCCTCGACGGCGCGGAGCATGGCTGCGCGGTCGGCCTCGATGCCGGTCCAGTAGGTGAAGGAGAGGGCGCCTTGTTCGACGAGCATGCGGACGCCGTTGGCGCAGGGGATGCCGAGCGTGCAGGCCTCCCTCATGGTGGGGGTGACGGGGTCGCCGGGGGGGATGACGATGTCGTAAAGGCATTGGCCGGGGCGCATCTCGTCGGCACGGACGGCGGGCTCGGGGAAGATGGCCAGGCCGCTGGGGGAGCACTGGGCGATGAGGTCGGCATCGCGGATTTGGGCGCGGTCGATGACGGCGGCTTCACGGCCGGAGCCGCGGATTTCCTCGGCGAGGGCCTCGGCGCGGTCGCGGTCGATGTCCAGAAGGCCGACCTGTGCGCCGGCGTGGGCCAGGGTGATGGCGACGGCGCGGCCGGCGCCGCCGCAACCGACGACGGCGACGCGGCGCCCCGCGGGGTCAAAGCCGAGGGTGGCCTTGGCGGCGGCGAGGAAGCCGGGGCCATCGGTGTTGTGGCCGGAGAGCTTGCCGCCCTCCTCAAAACGGACGGTGTTCACGGCGCCGAGGCGCTGGGCCTCGGGCGTGAGGGCGTCCATCATGGGGAGGGCGAGCTGCTTGTGGGGGATGGTGAGGTTGACGCCGCTGAAGCCCTCCGCGGAGAGGGCCTTCAGCGCGTCGCCCAACATCTCGGGCGGGACGTCCAGGCGCGTGTATTCGCCGTCGAAGCCGATGCTTCGGAAACTCGCCATGTGCATGACGGGCGAGAAGCTGTGATTGATGGGATGGCCAAGGACGGCGAAACGGCGCATGGGTCACTCCTGAATCATGGCGACGGAGCCGGAGCGGGAGATGTCGAGCACGTCGAAGGGGTGGACGAGGGTGAGGAACTGCTCCACCTGCATCTGCGAACCGATCATCTGGATGGTGAGGGCATCGGGCTGGACGCCGACGACCTTGGCGCCGAAGAGCATGGCGACCTCGATGACGGGGGCGCGGCCGGTGGCGCGGGTGCTCACCTTGAGGAGGATGGCCTCGCGGTCGATGTGCTGCTTGGAGGTCACGTCGTCCACGCGGAAGACGTTGATCTGCTTGGCGAGCTGGGCGACGACCTGGGCGATGACGGCCTCGGACCCGGGGATGACGATGGTCATCTTGGAGATGGTGGGGTCGTTGGAGGGGCCGACGTTGAGGGTCTCGATGTTGTAGCCGCGGCCGGTGATGAGGCCGACGATGCGGGCGAGCACGCCGGGACGGTTCTCGACCAGGACGTTGATGATGTGCTTCTGCATGGCGGGCTCCTTAGTCGCGTTCCAGGATCATGTCGGAGAGCGCGGCGCCGGGGGCGACCATGGGCAGGACGTTCTCGTCCTCGGCCACGATGCACTCGATGAGCCACGCCTTGTCGTCCGCGAAGGCGCGCTTGAGGGCCTCTTCGGTCTCGGCGAGGGATTTGGCGCGAACGGCCTCGAGGCCATACGCCTTGGCGACGCCAACGAAGTCAGGCAGGTAGCGGGGCTCCTCGGGCTCGGGGATACGCTCGTTGTCGGGGCGGCCTTCCTGCGAGAGGATGGTGGCGGAATGGCGATGGCCGTAGAAGAGGTCCTGCCACTGGCGCACCATGCCCAGGCGGGCGTTGTTGAGGACGACGAACTTCACCGGGAGGCGGTGCTCCACGGCCACGACCAGCTCCTGGATGTTCATCTGGAAGCCGCCGTCGCCGTTGACGGAGACAACGAGGGCATCGGGGCGGCCGAGCTGCGCGCCCACGGCGCTGGGGACGCCGAAGCCCATCGTGCCCATGCCGCCGGAGGAGATGAAGGCGCGGGGCTCGGTGTGGCGGAAGAACTGCGCGGCCCACATCTGGTTCTGACCGACGTCGGTGGTGAGGACGGTGGGGCGACCGGTGGCGCGGGCGGCGCGGTCGATGGCCTCGATCACGGCCTGCGGCTGGAGCTTGCCGTCCTTGCGCGGATGGTAGACGGCGGGTTTGGCCTCGCGCCACTTGGCGATCTGCGCCAGCCAGTCGGAGCGGTCGGTCTTCTCCAGTTGCGGCAGGAGGAGCTCGAGGGTCTGCTTGAGGTCGCCGCAGACGGGGATGTGGGTGTGGACGTTCTTGCCGATGGCCGAGGCGTCGACGTCGATGTGGGCGATTTTGGCGCCCTGGGCGAAGTCGGCGATGCGGCCGGTGACGCGGTCATCGAAACGCGCGCCGGCGGCGATGACGAGGTCGGCCTGCTGGATGGCGTTGTTCGCGGCCACGGAGCCGTGCATGCCCACCATCCACAGCGAGAGCGGGGAGGTTTCGGGGAAGGCGCCCAGGCCCATGAGGGTGGTGCAGACGGGGATGTCGTAGGTTTCGGCGATGGAGCGCAGGAGCGCGCAGGAGCCGGAGATGATGGCGCCGCCGCCGATGTAGAGCACGGGACGGTGGGCCTTGTTGATGGCGTCGGCCAGGCGGGCGACCTGCGCGGGCGGCGGCTGGATGGTGGGGTGGTAGGCCCGCACCGAGATGTCCTGCACGTCGGGCTGCAGGGTGATGGCCTGCTGGATGTCCTTGGGGATGTCGACGAGGACGGGGCCGGGCTTGCCGGTGGAGGCGATGAAGAAGGCCTCGGAGATGACGCGCGGGATCTCGTCCACCGAGCGCACCAGGTAGTTGTGCTTGGTGACGCTGCGGGTGATGCCCGTGTTGTCCGCCTCCTGGAAGGCGTCCGTGCCGATGAGGCCGCTGCTCACCTGGCCGGCGATGACGACCAGCGGCACGCCGTCCATCATGGCGGTGGCCAGGCCGGTGACGGTGTTGGTGGCGCCGGGGCCGGAGGTGACGATGGCGCACCCCACGCGACCCGTGGCGCGGGCGTAGCCGTCGGCCATGTGGATGCCGCCCTGCTCATGGCGCGGGAGCACCACGCGCAACGGCGAACCGTAAAGCTTGTCGAAGAGGTCGATGGCCGAGCCGCCCGGATACCCGAAGACGACCTCGACGCCGTTGTTGAGGAGGCCGTCGATGACGCATTGCGCGCCGGTGCGGCCTTGCGGAGGCTGATAAGGGGTCATGCCTGTGGGGTCTCCTTTCGGTTTACTTGATTTCGCGGCACCAGCCGTGGACGTCCGGCGCACGGCCGAACTGGATGTCCTGCACGGCGTTGTGCAGCTTCAGCAGGTTGGGCCCGCACTCGGTCTCGGAGCCCACGCGGATGACGTCGTCGCCGCGCACGACTTCATAGACGGGCGTCACGACCACGGCCGTGCCGCAGGCGCCGATTTCGGCGAACTCGCGCAGCTCCTCGTAAGGCACCGTGCGCACTTCCACCGTGTGGCCCATGTCCTTGGCCAACTGCTGGAGCGAGAGGTTCGTCACGGAGGGCAGGACGGACGACGACTTGACGGTGACGTAGGTGCCGTCCTTCTTGAAGCCCAGAAAGTTGGAGGTCGCGAACTCCTCCACGTGCGTGTGCGTCTTGCTGTCCAGGTAGAGCTCAACGGGGAAGCCCATATGGTGGGCCTTCTCGTGGGCGTAGAGGCTGGCGGCGTAGTTGCCGCCCACCTTCACGTCGCCCATGCCCTGGGGCGCGGCGCGGTCATACTCATCGAAGATGATGGCGCGGACGGGCTTGATGCCGCCCTTGTAGTAGTCGCCCATCGGCATCACCATCATGAGGAAGTCATACTCATGCGCCGGCGCCACGCCGATCTGCGGGCCCGTGCCGATGAGCAAGGGGCGCACGTACATCGAGCAGCCCGTGCCGTAGGGCGGCACGTAGTCGATGTTGTCCTTCACCACGCGGTCGAGTGCGTCCAGGAACATCTCCGTGGGCACGGGCGGCATCACGGTGCGCACCGCGGTGCGCTGCATGCGCTCGGCGTTGGCCTCGGGGCGGAACGCCACCACCTTGCCGTCCTTCTGGCGGAAGACCTTGAGGCCCTCGAAGGCCTCCTGACCGTAATGCAGGCAGCCCGCGGCGATGGACATCGTGATGGTGTCGCCCTGGACGAGCGTCCCCTTGTCCCACGCCCCGTCCTTCCAGTGGTAACGGATGTGGCTGCGCGTGGGCATATACGCGAAACCAAGGCTCGACCAATCAATCTCTTGCATGGTTACTCTCTCACTTTCTCAAGGCACGCCAGTGCCGATTCCAATGCTTTGTGGACCGTCTGGGCGCGCACCGCGTCACGGTCCCCCGCGAAATGGTTCTCAAAGGCCTCCGCGAGGCCATCCCCCCATGCCACGCCCACGTAGACCAGCCCCACGGGCTTGTCCGGCGTGGCCCCGCCCGGCCCCGCGATTCCCGTCGCCGAGACGGCGATGTCCGCACCGAGCGCTTGCCGCGCCCCCAGCGCCATCTGCCGCGCGCAGTCTGCGCTCACCGCGCCTACGCTCGCCAACGTCACCGGGGAGACGCCCAGGAGCGCCTCTTTCACCCCGTTTTGATAGCTGATCACTCCGCCTTGAAAGACGTCGCTCGACCCGGCCACCGCCGTCAGCGTCGCGCCAATCAGGCCGCCGGTGCAGGATTCCGCCGTCGCCAAACGCACCCCCGCTCGCCGGCAAGCCTCAATCAGTCTGCCCGCGAGCGCCCGGTTTTCCCGTTCGGTTTCGCACGTATCCATATCCCTTTATTTATACCATAAAATGGGAGAAACGCCAAACCTTGGCGTTCACTTGTCGAGTTTCTTGATCACGCGGGCGGGATTGCCCACGGCGATGACGTTGGCCGGCAGGCTCTTGGTGACCACGCTTCCGGCGCCGACAATCGTGTTGTCCCCGATGCGCACCCCGGGCAGAACCGTCACGTGGCCGCCCAACCACACGTTGTTGCCGATGATGATGGGCTCCGCGCGCTCCATGTCCGTCGCGCGGGCATCGGGGTCGGTGGGATGGATGGCCGTATAGAAGTGGCACCCGGGGCCCGCCAGCACGTGCTCACCGAAGAGAATCGGCGCGCAGTCCAGCATCACGCAGTCATAGTTCAGGAAGCATTTCGGCCCCAACTGGATGTTGCGGCCATAGTCGCAGTGGAAGGGTTGCATCACCCAGGCGCCCTCGCCCACCGTACCGAAGAGGTCGTTCATCAGCTTCCAACGGCGTTTGTCGTCCGTGGGGCGCAAGGCGTTGAAGTCCGCGCAAATCGTCTGCGCCCGCAGACGCTCCGGTTCCAAGCTCGCCGGGTTGTACCACTCCCCGGACACCATCTTCGAAAAGGTCTCTTCGTCCATAGCGCCGCACATTATACCACATCCATTCTTAAACACACGGTCAGTCACAGTAGTGTCCGGGGAAAATGGGGACCGCAAAGACGCAAGGGGAGGCGCGAACCGTTTCGGGCTCCATCGGTCGCTCTGCGGCTTCGCCGCTGACCGCGCCCGCCGCCCTCCGTTTCGCGCCTTGTCGTTTTCTTGGAAAGTATTTTGGCAACGCTGTAGGACTATAGGACCATTAGGACGGCGACTAACACCTCCAGTATAGCGACTTATCCGTCGCGCGCTTGTCGCGTGTTCCGTTCTCCGTTCTCCGTTTTCCGTTCTCCGGGGCGGCACACGCCGCCCCTCCTTAGCGGGTGTGGTATAATGCACGGCCCTATGAACGAGACCTTTGACTGGGAACGGTTGCAGGGGCGTGCACGGGTGTTGCGCGTCATCCGTGATTTTTTTGAGGCGCGGGGCTTCTTGGAGGTGGAGACGCCGGTGCGTATCCCGGCGCCGGCCAACGAGGCATTCTTGGAGCCGCCGCCCTCGGGCGACCATTGGCTGCGCACTTCGCCGGAACTGCACATGAAGCGTTTGCTGGCGGCGGGGTCGGGGCCGATCTTCCAGATGGGGCCTTGCTTCCGCGCGAATGAGCGAGGGCGTCGGCACAACCCGGAGTTCACCCTCTTGGAATGGTACCGCCCGAACGCGGGCATTGCGTCGCTCTACGACGACGTTGAGGCGTTGGTCTCTGCGGTCTTGGGCCGCACGGTCAAGGCGCGGCGCATCGCCGTGGCGGACATCTACCGCGAGGTGGCGGGATGGGATCCGCTGGAGGCGTGGGACGAAGACCGTTTCGACGAGGACATGGCTCTGAAGATTGAGCCGGCCCTGCCGCGCGATGGCCTGACCTATCTGACGGACTATCCCGCGCCCGCGGCGGCGTTGGCCCGGTTGAACCCCGCCGACTCGCGCGTGGCCGAGCGCTTTGAGGCCTACCTCGGCGGACTGGAAATCGCCAATGGCTACGGCGAGTTGACCGACGCCGCCGAGCAACGTCGGCGTTTCGAGGCGACCATCGCCATGCGCCGTGAGCGCGGTTTGCCGACCTATCCGTTGGACGAGCCCTTCCTGGCGGCGTTGCCGGACCTGCCGCCCACGGCCGGCATCGCCTTGGGTGTGGATCGGTTGGCGATGATTGCCGCCGGCGCGACGGACATTGCGCAGGTGCGGCCCTTCTGCGACCGCTGAGCAACATTGGGGAGAGAGGAAAGGAAGTAAGATTATGGCCGACGAAATCGTCATCACTGGGGCGCGTCAGAACAACCTGAAGAACATCGATGTGCGCATCCCGCGCAATTCGCTGACCGTCATCACGGGTCTTTCGGGCTCGGGCAAGAGCTCGCTGGCCTTCGACACGCTCTACGCCGAGGGCCAGCGCCGCTACGTCGAGAGCCTCTCGGCCTACGCGCGCCAGTTCTTGGATCAGTTGCAGAAGCCCGACGTGGAGCGCATCGAGGGCCTTTCGCCGGCCATTTCCATCGAGCAACGCGCCAGCGGCAGCAACCCGCGCTCTATCGTCGCCACCGTGACCGAGACGCACGACTACCTGCGTCTCTTGTGGGGCAACATCGCCCATGCCCACTGCCCGAAGTGCGGCAAGGAGGTCCACCCCCAGAGCGCTGAACAGATTGTTGACCGCCTCTTGCAGTTGCCCGAGGGAACGAAGCTTGTCCTTTTGGCGCCGATTGTGCGGGGCCGCAAGGGCCGCCACGAGGAGGTGCGCGAGCTGATGGTGCGCCAGGGCTACGTCCGCGCCCGGGTGGACGGCCAGATGGTGGACGTGGAGAACGAGTGGCCCGACCTGGACAAGAAGTGTCCTCACCGCATCGACGCCGTGATCGACCGCGTCGTCATCAAGGACGGTCTGCGGAGCCGCCTGACCGACAGCGTGGAACAGGCCCTGCGCGTGGCCGATGGCCTGGTGGAGGCGCAGGTGATGGGCGGCGAGAGCACGCTTTATTCCGAGAAGAACGCCTGCGCCGACTGCGGCATCTCCTTCGAGGCGCTCAAGCCGCGTTCCTTCTCTTTCAACTCCCCCTACGGCGCGTGCCCCACCTGCTCGGGCCTTGGCGCCCTGATGGTCTTCGACGAGAACCTGGTGGTGCCCGACAAGACCAAGCCCCTGCGCGAGGCCATTGTGGGTTGGCGCCGCGGCGGCCACCACCTGCTGATGTACTACAATTGGCTCCTTGCCGCTTTCGCGGAGTATTGCGGCGTGGACCTCGACACGCCCTTCGATAAGCTCCCGCGTAAGTTCCGCGATGAGCTCATGAACGGCACGGGCGACCGCAACGTCCAGCTGGCCTACGTCATCAAGGGCGTCCTCAACCACACCGACAAGCCCTTTGAGGGCGTCCTCCCCAACCTGCGCCGCCGTTACGCCGAGTGCGACAACGACGAGACGCGCGAGACGCTCAGTCAGTTCCTCGCGCCGCGCCGGTGTCCGGACTGCGCCGGGGCGCGTCTGCGGCCCGAAAGCCGCGTGGCCACCGTCGGTGGACGCACCCTCCCCGACGTGATGCACCTGCCCGCGCGCGATGCGCTCGCCTTCTTCAACGCCCTGGCCGAGGGCGGCCCCAGTCCCTTGGTGCCTCAACCCTTGGCCGAGCACGAACGCACCGTGGCGGGGGAAATCCTGCGCGAAATCCGCAAACGTATCGCCTTTTTGGTCGACGTCGGACTGGACTACCTTTCCCTTGACCGCGAGAGCTCCACGCTCTCCGGCGGCGAGATGCAACGTATCCGCTTGGCCTCGCAGATTGGCTCTGGCCTTGTGGGCGTGCTCTACGTGCTTGACGAGCCGACCATTGGCCTTCATCCGCGCGACAACGAGCGCCTCATCGATATGCTCCACCGTCTGCAGCGCCGCGGCAACACGGTTGTTGTGGTGGAGCATGATGAGGAGATGATCCGCCGCGCTGATTACATCGTCGACATCGGTCCCGGCGCGGGTTCGCAGGGCGGCCAGGTTGTCTACCAAGGCCCCGCCAAGGGTCTCCTCAAGTGCAAGACCTCGCTCACGGCGGACTATCTCACCGGCCGTAAGTCTGTCCCCGTCCCCGAACGCCACGCGCCCGGCAAGGCCTGGTTGACCCTGGAAGGCTGCACGCAGAACAACCTGTGCGACCTCACCGTGCGTCTGCCGCTCGGCTGCTTCGTCTGCGTCACCGGCGTCTCGGGTTCGGGCAAGTCCACCCTTGTGGACGACATCCTCAAGCGTGCCCTGGCCCACCACTTCCATGGCGCGCGCGAGACCCCCGGCGCCCACCGCCGCATCCTCGGCCTTCGCAATCTCGACAAGATGATCGAGATCGATCAGTCGCCCATCGGCCGTACGCCTCGTTCCAACCCCGTCACCTACACCGGTTGCTTCACCGCTATCCGCGAACTCTTCGCCCAGACCCCCGCCGCCAAGATGCGCGGCTATAAACCCGGCCGTTTCTCCTTCAACGTCAAGGGCGGTCGCTGCGAAGTCTGCCAGGGCGATGGCATGAAGCGCCTGGAGATGCACTTCCTGCCCGATGTCTACGTTCCCTGCGAACAGTGCGGCGGCGCCCGCTACAACCGCGAGACCCTCGAGGTGCGCTACAAAGGCAAGACCATCGCCGACGTGCTGGACATGACCGTCTCCGAGGCCCTCGCCTTCTTCGGCCCCATCCCCGCCATCGCCAACAAACTTGCCACCATCGAGGAGGTCGGCCTGGGCTACATCAAGCTCGGACAATCCGCCACCACCCTCTCCGGCGGCGAGGCCCAGCGCATCAAGCTTGCCGCCGAACTCTCCAAGCGCGCCACCGGCAAGACCCTCTACATCCTCGACGAGCCCACCACCGGCCTCCACTTTGCCGACGTCCACAAACTCCTCTCCCTCCTCCTCCGCCTCCGCGACCAAGGCAACACCGTCGTCGTCATCGAGCACAACCTCGACGTCATCAAATCCGCCGACTGGATCCTCGACCTCGGCCCCGAAGGCGGCGACCGCGGTGGCACCCTCGTCGCCCAAGGCACCCCCGAAGACGTCGCCCAAGTCCCGGAATCCTACACCGGCCGCTTCCTCGCCCCCCTCCTCCAAAACAATAAATGAAAGTTTAGAGGTTTAAAGACTTGGCGGCTGACCGTGGAAGGTTTGGCGCGTTGGGCCTGCATGGGCTTTCTCGCTGGGCCTCCGCCCCCATCCTTTCGGTTTGTCCGGGCTCCATCGGTCGTCCTGTACCTTCGCCGCTGACCGCGCTCTCCGCCCAGCGGAGGCGGGATGGTCTTCTTCTCTTTCTTCGTGGCAGGTCCTTTTAAAAGTGCGAAAACACACCATACTCTTCCCAAAAGAACCGGATTGAATCAAAGATACTTGACAAAATGGGGGGGGGTGGTATGTTAATTAGCGTTCATGGTTTCAAGTGGACGTTTGCCTTCGGGTGCTCACAATAGGAGCGAGGGCGTCTAGGTCGGGCTTGGGAGATTTCCCCGCTTGCCCGACGGCGCCTTGACTTCTGGCAAGAACATCCGGGTTTGTCTGAACGAGGAAGGGCGTGCAGTTCTTCCCGATCTCCGCCAGGCACGGCAAGTAACGAAGGAGAGACGCGTCATGAAACACACCTTGGCCTTGTTGGCCGTTGCCTGTGCGGCTTGCGTGCCGCAGGGACTCTTTGCGTCTTATCTGACAATCCCCAAAGAGCTCAAGCTCTCTGAAGAGGCTCTGTCGGCGATTGCCAAGCGGAGCTATGAGAGCGATCGAGGTTCCGCGGCGGTGTTTTGTCGCTTGGAGGGGCAGGGCGAACCCCATGAGGAGGCACTCTCGGAGCCCTATCGTATGCCGCGCGATGGGGAAATTGAGGTTGATGAGACGTTCTGTTTGCAGTCGACCCATCCGCAGGCGACATTCAAAATCGATGTCAATCCGGTGGCCGGGAGGGACAAGGAACTCTGGGTAAAGTTGGGGGGATTCACGATCAACTTCGCGATTGACACGGGTTTAGGCGCGGCGGCGGCATTGCCAGGCTGGGCTGGGCTTGCCGGGAAAGCGGCGCAATATGGGAAATTGTTGGGGTATGACTTTTTCGCCGATTGGTGGGCGGGGAAGGCGAATCAAGCGTTGCTGGAGTGGTATGCGAAGAATCCGGATTTCACTTTTGCGGAGGCGAAAATCGGGGATGCTTATCACCCCGGCGAGCGGATTTATCGCTGGGCGGATGGGTCATCGCTTTCCTATGAAACCTTCGATGTCGCGCCCGCGATCCGGCCTTTCGTCGAGGGCGATCTCGCGCTTCTCACCTGTATCGTCATGAACACCGCCGACCAGGAGCGAACGGTTCTCCTGTCCGTTCGCTTGCCAGGTGATTCCTCTGTGGATCGTAAGGTGAGATTGCCCGCGAAGGGTGCCTGCAAGCTGTCGTTCTACACGTTGGAATGTGAGACCGATGAGGACGAGCACGGTAAAATCATCGTCTCTGTCGCCCAAGACGAGCAGGAGAAGATGAAGGAGGTCATCCCCAGACAGAACTGGCGTTGGGACACCTTGCGGCAGGGGACTCAGCTCCAAGGCGGAGAGATTGCCCTCTTCCTCAACACCTTCCAACCGAGCGCGCGTGTGCGGGAGGATGGGGACGCGTGCTTGGGAATCGCCAAATTGTACGAGGTCGGCGAGGCGATTGAGCAGTCGCAGGAAGAGGCGGTGCGGTGGTACCGCCGTGCGGCGAACCTGGGAAACACGGAGGCCAAGCGCAAGGTGACTGAGCTGACGGGTGAGCGCAAGCAACTCTCCGAAGCTGCGCTCCTTGGTGACGCGGAGGCCCAGTATGCGCTGGGGATGATTTATCTGGAAGGGCGCGGGGGGGCCAAGAACCTTGTGTTCGCGCGGCACTGGTTGACCAAGGCCGCGGAACAGGGCCATGCCGGCGCCAAGCAGGCACTTGAGACACTGCGATGAGCATACGCATGAAAGGAATTCTTACCATGAGATTGAAGGTGTTGGCCGTGATGGCCTTGATGACATCCGCACTGTTCGCGAATTCGGAGTTGGACGAATTGCTCAAGAAGGCCAACGAAGGCGATGCGTGGTCGCAATATCAGGTTGGACGTGCCTATTATAAGAATAATATTGGCGCCGGGACGAATTACGCCAAGGCAGCGGAGTGGTTTGAGAAGGCTGCGTTGCAGGGTATCAAAGAGGCGCAGTTCTCTCTTGGCGTGTGCTGTGAGCGTGGCTATGGCAGGGAGCAGTCTTATAGCGATGCCGTTTATTGGTATCGTCGGGCGGCGGAACAAGGAGTCCCTGCGGCACAGTTTAACCTTGGCCTTCTCTATCAAAGAGGGGAGGGTGTGTCGCAGTCCGCGCAGGACGCCGCCAAGTGGATCGCTAAGGCTGCGGCGCAGGGGTACTTGAATGCGCAAATCGATTTGGCGTGGCGCTATGCCGAAGGGAATGGTGTGTCACGCTCTTTGACAACGGCGATTGAGTGGCGACGAACCGCCAACCGTAACGAGGAGATAGACGGGAGTGGAATGTTGTTGGCAGGGTTGCTCCAGCTTGGGTGCATGCTTGAGACTCAGCATCATCCAGGGTGGGGTTCTCTTTCTAGTGAAGACGAGACACGTTTTCTCAAAGCTGCGGTTGTTCGTTATCCGGAAGACCTCTTCAGGACCAACAATTATTGGTGGCGTTACCAATCGGAGGACAAGTGGTTTTGCAGCGATGGCTTCCGGGCCGAGGTGTTTCAGGCCGCGGAGGATAGCCCACTCTTGATGGACATCCTCGTGCAGGCGTTCAGGCTGGAAATGAAGGTATGGCGTGATGGTCGGCCAAAGCCGAAGGTTTCCTATTGGGGGCCGAAGACGATTGGGGAGAAGATGCGAGGCGAGCCGCTTTTTACTTGGGCGGTATGGTCGTTGCGGGACGTCAAAGAGGCGGTCAACGCCCCGCTCTCTAAGCAGGCCTTGCTGAATCTGTTGGCGTCCTTGGACAAAATCGACCCGTTGTTGGGCATGGACTTGCTGAACCAAAAGGATGCCTCCGGCACCTTGCCGCTCTACTTGGCCATTCAGTTGCGGGAGAACGACGTGGCGGAGGCGATGATACGGCTTTATGGAGGTTTTGCGATAAAGAAGTTGCGTGGGCGGGACCCTACGGGGAAGATCAAACCCTCCGGCGAGAATCCCAATCAGGAGGCTTTTGACGTCAGCGTGATGGATTGCGCGGTACTGGCGGACAATGCGGAAATCATCCGTCTGCTGGTCACCCGATTCTCGTGGCCTCTCAAGGAAGAGTCTCTTTGGGGCGGGAATGCGAAGGATTCCCCGTTGAGCAAGGCGGAGTATTATGGTTGTCAAGAGGCCAAGCGCGCATTGATGGAGCTGAACGCCGGCAACACGCAGGCCACATCGAGCGGGGAAGGGATCTGGGAATGAGCGTGCGTATGAAAAGGCTTCTTCGCGTAGCGTTGGTGGGGTTGTTGTCCGCTTTGCCGGTCGCCCCCGGGTGGGCGACGCCGCTCACCGATTGCATCGACCGGGGGCGGCGCGCCGTCTTGGGAAACGACTTCAGCGCGGTAAGTGAGACGGAGCAGGCCGCGTATCTCCTCGCCTGTTACAAGGTGGATCCCGGTCGTTTCAAGCGAGAGCTTTCCAAGAAGGAACGGAAGCGCCTAAACAAGCAGGACGGAACGTTGATTGAGGACAATCCCGCTTTTGTGTTTGACCTCGGGCTTTTCACGTTCGTGGAGAGCTTGACTACGTGGAGCAAGACGGAGGCGGAGATCAGGGAGGAGATCCGTGTGCGGGCTGAGGCGCTTGGTTGGATCCTGTGCGAGGTCTGTAGCGCGACGGAGAATGTGGGCGATACAAAGAACCCGGACTGGAGGACACGGGTTTCGGCTTTTTGGCGTCAAGGACAATCCGTCCGAGCGGGTGTGCCCATGCCGGGCGAGGACGACGCGGAGCCGTTCTTGACGTGGGCGATTTGGAACCTGCGCGAATCCCCGTCCAACCGCCCCCTCTCGGAGGAGACCTTGGCCATTGTCATTGGGGCCATCAAAAAGAAGAATGCCGACGTTGCGAAACGGTTATGCAACCAACGGGATCGGCATGGGACGCTTCCCCTGTTCCTTGCCATCCAAGAGGGGCACAATCAAGTGGCCAAAGCCATCGTTCAAGTTTATGGGCCGGAGGACCTGAAGGCTTTGCGGGGGAACGTGTTCGCGGGTGATGACGGGATGCGGGTCATGGACTGCGCGGTGCTTGCCGACAACGCGGAGATGGTGGAGTATCTGATTCGCAGTGGATGGGACATCAGTGATGAGCGCACCTGGGGAGGCCCGTGCGACCCGAATGGACGTCGCCTATCCCCCCTCATAAAGGCCGAGGCCAACGGCAAGCGTAAGGCTAGCCAAAAGCTGCAAGAGATCGAATTGTCTCGTGAACGTCAAAAAGAGAAGCAGGAGAAAGGGATATGGAGGCAGTTATGAATGCATTGAAGGCGTCGCGATGGATGATTGCCGCGTTTCTGAGCGTCGGCTTGGGGTTTGCGCCGCTTGTCGGCGCCGCTGAGACAAAAGTTACCGACGGATTGACCTTCGAGGCAAAGCGCGATGGGACCTACAAGTTGATCGACATCGATCGTACCCGGCGTTATTCCGTTATTGATTTGACTGAGGAGGCCTTGCGGGAGAGTTGCGGAGAGGGCATCATCGTCTCGGAGCTTTCAACCGAAGAGAAAGCGGTCAACGTTGGCGAGGACAAAGAGGATCTTTATCTGTTCGGCAAAGTGTTCGTGAAGCGCTTGGTCCTGCCTGGCTCCATTGAGAAGGTCGAGACGGTTAGCTTCACGGACATCAAAGGGCTGGAGGTCATCGAGTTCTCTGGGAGGGTTCCCTCCTTCGAAGAAGAGAAGGGGTGGTTCTTTTACGAGGACGACTGGCGCAACAAGTTGCAATATGTCGTCTTTCACGACGAGGTTGCACCCGAGAGGCTGAACTCCGTACTCTCCGGCGTGCCGATCATCGAGTTCGCGCCGACGGCTCGCTTCGAGGGGGAGTTGCTGGACAAGAACTCGGGCCGCGCCAAAGGCCTCTTGGCCAAAGCTGGGGCGCTTACGCGTCTGGTGGTGCCATATAGCCTCGCCGTCCGGCTGGATATCCCGTGGCGCACCTACATCGCACGCTCGCCGTTGGCCGACAAAGAGGTGGTCTCGCAGCCCAGCGCCAACGAATCCGGCGCGGATGGGACGGACGGCAGTGCGGTCTGTCTGTTGAACTGCGACGAAGACGGGGAGATTTCGGACGCTGTGACGGATATCCGCCTGGACGCGTTGCAGGGAAGTGTCGAGGAGCGCATTTATCTGCCCACGCTCTTTCGCCGCTTTGTCGATCCCTACGTTGATCTTAGCCGTTATGAGGGGCGGTTGTGGCTCAAGCGTGACACTGTGCAGTTTTATCCGGACATCACGCAACGGATCGCGGACACGCGGAAGGCGGACCAACTCTTCCCCACGATTTTCAAGTATGCCCAGGTCACCGCAACCTCGCCTTATCAGGGGTTGACCCTGCGCGCTGTCGCCGTCAATGAACTGGGCGAGAAGATCGGTAAAGAAATCGGTTCTGACGATCCGACGCTGCATGGTCTTGCCTACAATACTTCCCTGTCCTTGGAGATGGGAAAACGCTTCGTGCTTTTCACCACGATGGCGTTGCCGACCGGGCAACACGTGCCGGTCTTTATTGATGGGGGGCGAAACGAGGCGGAGCTCTTTTTCCGCACCCCGGAGCAAAAGCCGTGGTTCCTTTCCGCTCTCTGTTGGATGGTGGGCATCATGTTGGGCTTGGCCTTCGTGATTGGGGCCATCTTGGTGTTGTTCCGGGACTCTTGGCTGGACCGTGTCGTCGCGCGGCCCTTTTTGGAGGCGCCGTGGTGGAAGCAGGCGCTCTTTGCGCTGAGCCTTCTTTTGTTGGTGTTGGGCGCGCACGGCGTGCTGGCGAACTTGGTCCAGGTCTATCTCTGGGCGCCCGTCGTCCAATACGTCAACAACTCGTTCATCTCCTCCTTGGTCATCTCCATCACTACGACCTTGCTACAGATGGGGCTTGGGTTACTCAAGGGCATTTCCATCCAGCCTTTCGGCATTGGTGTGGACTTGGAGCATGTCATCGAGCCGTGCACGGATTTGTTGGCGCGCGTGGGATGGGTCAGCTGGATTTCCACCGGCGTGCTTGCCTTCTTGCGTGTGCTGAGTGAGATGTTGCGAGAGTTTGGGACGGTACTGTGGGTGTTCACCGGCGCGTTGGTGACGATGCTTGCCCTGCCGTTTAACGCTTGGCAACGGCTTCAGGCGCGTTGGCCTTGGTTCCGCGCCGCGGTCGGCACGCTCTTCTTCCTAACGTTGGGGTTGCCGGTCTTCCTTGCGTGTTGCTCGTGGCTCTCCTTGCAGCTGATGACGCACGCGGGGAACACCTTCAACGATGCGTTGGCCACCTTCAAGTGCTTGGTGGACGCCTTTTCGTTCCAGGCCTTCCTGTCGCTGGATGGCATCCAATCGCTCACGATGTTGCTCACCGATGCCATGACGGAGTTGACCGCGGCGGCGATCACATATGTCATGACCAAGGTCTTCGACTGCTTCTTGGTCCCGATTGGGCTGTTGTGGCTGAGTTTGCGCGTCCTGAAGAAGTTCGGCGTTGTCAAAGACCTGAACTTGCGGACGTTCCTTGAGAAGGATCGCTTCCAAAAGCGCTTTCTGCCCGAGCGTGAGGCGAAGGAACCGGCGTTGCCGGCCGTGGACGCCGCCGTACCCCTACCTGCGCCGGACACCGCCATCGATTCCGGCACGGCGCCAAAGCCTGTCGCGGAACCTGTACCTGCTTCTGATGTCGCCGTCAACTCTGGCTCAGCGGCAAAGCCTGTCGCGGAACCTGTACCTGCTTCTGATGCCGCCGTCGACCCTGGTTCGGAAGCAAAACCTGTTGCGGGACCTGCATCGGTGCCGACGGAGCCGACTCCTGGATGTCACAGCCCAAAAGAGGAGAACAATCATGTCAAAGCATGATAAGAGAAAGTTGGTACGTAAGTGTTCGAAAGTGTGGCGGGATTACGGGCGTTTTCTGTCCGTCTTGGGGTGCGTCTCCTTGGTGGTTCTGGGCGCCCTTGGCCTCTGGGTTTTGAGGAGCGAGCCGAAAGAGATTGAAGAGGTTCCCGTGGAGCTTATCCCGGGCGGGTTGCCCCGTCCGAAGGGGGCCGCGCCGGTCTATGATGCCGAGAAAGCCGCGGACCATGCCGCAATCTTTCTGTTGCGCTTCCAGCGCTACAACGACTTCCGAAAGATTGATATGACCAATCAGGCGTTCGCGAATGCCTTCCTCCGGACGGACATGGCAAAGTCGGAACTCAGCAACAAGGCGGTCTTGGAGGATCTCGCCTGGGCGTGGGCACGGTATCCAGGCCGAGAGGCGAAGCAGGCGAACCCAGACAGCGCCGGCTACTATTGGTGGTTCTATCGGCATACCGCGGGAGGGCGGACCAACTTCCTCTTGCTCGCCGAGCCCGCAACCGGACTCCGGGCTGACCCATGGCTCTTTGCCTATGGCAATGAAATGGCGTTGCTGAATGGCCTCCGTAAGGAGTTGCTCCGCCCCCTCTCTGAAGAAGATGCCGAGGCGGTCATCCGCATGCTTAACACGACAGAGGACAATCGGTTGGGGACGGCGTTGGTTGACTTCCTCGCCCCGAAGTATGCACGCCCGAAGAAGCAAGCGCCCATTGAGGCAACCCTCGCACAGAAGACCCTGCGAGCCTTCCAGCGGGACTTGCTGAATGCCGAACGTGCAAATGCCGGGAAGCCCTTGACGGTGGAGCAGGTCGATGCCTGTTGGGAGCGGAACCTGCCGAAGGGCAAGGAGGGGGAGATCATGCGCGAAAAGGCAGTCTTCACTTTCACCGGGTCTGGATCGTTTGCCCGGTTGCATCTGGCGTTGAGGCGCGAGGACGGGAAGAGTTACGCCGTGCTCAGCTCCATCTCCCTGGAACCCGATGGGGAGCCGGTGGAAGGGGGCCGCAACCATATCCTGGAGACGGTCAATCACGCGTTTCCCGTACGAGGCGAACCTGTCGCCTCAAAGGAGGTGGCTCAGGCGCTTCAAGCGGGCGGGGAACAAGAGTTTGAGGCGGTCTGGGAGGTCGTCCGTGCGATTTGCCAAGAGCCGGCCTTCGCCAATCAGTGGCCGGCCTCGAACGTCATCCGTCTTCGCCTTCGCCAGCAGGGAATGGGGCAGGCGCTTGAGGACAAGTCTTGGGTGCTCTATCCGAACGATGCGGGCGTGATTTACCTTTGCCGCTTCCCAGTGGCCAACATGGATTCCGAGTCCGCGGTCGGCGTGAAGGCCGATTTGGTTGCGCCCCTATTGGCGCCGAAGTGCACTCCCGTCAAGCCGACAGAAGCCACTTCGGGCTCTGTCCCGCTCGCCATTGACGTGGCGAATTGGGAAGACAGTCAACCTTTGTCTCGCAATTGAGAACCACTCCTACAATCAAGAAAGGATCGAGTATGAAAAGCACTTTCTTAGCATGGGTTTGCGGCCTCATCGGGGCCGTTGGCATCAGTTTGCCGGCATACGCGGACGGCACATTTGTCCCCTCCGGCACCTGGCCGAAACGTACTGCAGACATTGATCGGGAAACGCGCCTCCAAGAGTGGAAGGAGTTTTGGACGCCGGGGAAAAAGGTGAGTTACGATGTTTCCTACACGCTGGTCGGCGACTTTAAGGTCGCTGGGTTGGATGGGTTGCCTGCGAGCATTCGTTATTTGGTCACGGATGCAAATGAAAACCTGCCTTTCACCGTGGGCGTGAATGGGACTCAGACCGCGACAGTTTTGCCGCTTGCTGCGTCTCTCAAAACGGGACTCTGGCAATGGTTTGGCTATGACGATAATGGGACCTTTCGTATGGGGGCGCAAGCAACACTCGGCGACAACAAGATGATGCGTAACGCAATGGGTCGGTACGTTACGCGTGTCGCCGCGCGCGCGGGTTCCTCCCAATACGATGAGTTGCGTGAAAACTACAAGAAAGAGCATTGGGCGATAACGGCGTGGTTTAGTGAACGTGTCCCTTGGGGAAAACTTCATGAGCAAATGAATGACCTCGACCAAAAACAGAAAGAGGCGTGGAACAGTGCTTTCGGAGACTATAAGACCTACTCGGATGGTGACGAGAGTACCGTGTTCATCGACCCGCGTCACGATGCACGATTCGGGCGTGAATTGCGCGAGGTTCAGTTGTATGGCGAAGTCCAAAACGCGACGCTGAGCTTCGTGGAGGAGTTCGATGGGCGTCTTCTGTTCCTCTACGCTCAACCGAAAGCAAAGACCTATTCTGTCCCATTCGTCGAAATCATGGAAGGCCTTTCCATTTACTATGGGGAGAATGGCGAAGAGAAGTTGGACGAGGTTTGCGCTAAAAAGATGAAGGCCATCCACGACCACTTGAGCCCTCATTCCGAAGCGTCCGTGAATGCGTGGCGCAAACGCGTCGAGAAGCGTCGTACGATTTGTCGGAACCGTTCAGAGCTCATTCGGTCAATCGAGGCCGATTTGCGTGACCGTGGGGTCTATTCCGTCGCGAATCTCTATTGTGAACTTGGCGCTTACCAAGGCAATACTGAAATCTGGGTGCCCGAGATGACAGATACCGACCGAGAGAGCCTGGAATCCATGTCCGATGTGCTTTTCATCGACGTTAATCGCGGGAACGTCCCCAATGGCCCCGCGCTTATCTGGGGTGTTGAACGTCTGAAGGAGGGTGGGACCCTGGAGTTCAACGTCAATTGCGAGGGGCGTCACCCCAGTGCTTCGTGGGCGTTTCCCGGTGCCATCTTCAACCAATACATGCACCGCGATTGGTTGGATTATGAGTTCTCTGGGGATTCTTCCGTGGTTGTGACCCGCGAGGAGGATGATACGTACAATGGACGCGAATGTTACGTGTTGCGTATCGAGAAGGGGAGCAATCAGTTGCGGGAATGGCAGTGGGACGAGAAGACGCACACGGCCAAACCGATCGGCCCTATGCGTTCCAAGCAGACGAAGTTGGAATTGCGTCCCAAACTCGGGGTCGCCAACCGCCCGACCTTTGAGTGGGCGGGTACCTTCAAGCGCGAGGGCGATGAATTGTTGAATAAAATCTACATTGACAAAGCGAGCGGGCAGATTCTCTTCTTTCGGATTCCGCTCATTGCGAAAATCGGAAACATGGACAATCTGGTGGTTGGGGATGCCGTTGAAGGCTTGAAACTCGCTCCCAATTCCACCGTGGAGGTGGACTTCAGCGTCACCTTGCAGCCGGACGATGGCCGTAACTGGGGGTTCTTGCGCAAAAAAGTCCAAGAGGAGCACCCGCTCTATTCCACCATGTCGGAGCTGCTGTGACAATGAGTGCGAGTCTTCGGGAAACGTCTCCATCCGCCCTTGTCCTTGCGGAGGCAAACCCGAATCGAAAGGGTTTGCTGTCCGCGGGGGACATGGAGTCCCAACTCCCCTCTTATGGGTTTTTGGTCGAGGGGCTTCGCGTGACGCCCTCGACTTCCCCATGGGAATGGGTCCGCAGGAGGGTGGCGGGGATATTGTTGATGGCCTTGCCGGAGCGCCCCAACGCCCCGTTGCCGTCATCCGTCAATTTTGACGCGGGGGACGGCGCGGCCGTGATGCGAGCGATTGCCGAAGCTCGGGAGGGGGGGCGCCTCTGGAACCTCGTGCGCGGGGTACTTGGCGGTGTGCGACGGAAAGTCTGCGAGTGGGATAGGTCGGCACCTTGGACCCCGATTATCCGGGTTCCGGGTACGTTGCGAATTGGCCCCGGCATCCACATTGTGCGAGGGAGGAGTGGGCATGGGAAGAGCCTGTTGCTTAGTTTGCTGGCCGGGTATCCGATCCCTGGCGCCCAGATTCAGGCTACTCGGTTTTATGCTTGCCGTCGAGACCTCTCCGCACATCGCCGCTGGTATCCGTTTCGGAAATCGGGAACCCTTCCCGTTCGCAGAGAACTCTGTAAACTCTATCGCAAGGTTCCTTGCATCTTTCTTCCCCAGACACTGCCCATTGTGCCAAAGGGACAGATGACCGTCGCGAGGTTGCTTTCCATCGTTTCGGATGGTATCTGCGCGATTCGCGGGGTTTCCCGCGCACGTCACGCCAATCTGCGGAAACTGTTGCGTGCCGTTCTTGGCGACAGCGCAAAGTGGCAGGACGATATACTCGCCTTGTTGTACAAGGACGTGAACGCGCTCTCCGGCGGCGAACGGCGGCGCGTGGAAGTCATCGCCAGGCTCATCGGCCTGAAGAAGTTGCTCACCCCTGGGTCTGTCTTGATTATGGACGAGCCGACAACCGGGCTGGACGAGGAGAACGCCCGGGAGTTTTTTAGGCTGATAGAGACCGTCTGCGATGATTCCGTCACCGTCCTCATCGCCACGCACGAGAAGGAGTCCGTTGTCTCGCGTCGGTCGACCATTTTCGTGCGCAGACGGGATTCACGGCGGGGACAGCCGCTCATCTATATTCGGCAACGCGCTGAGGCTTGAGACAAGGGGAACGCGATGTTTGGATTGAGATCGTTTGACTTGCGCTTGGATTTGCGCCGGATTTGGGTGACGACCCGATTGAGTGCGTGGGACTTGATAGTGCCGGTCCTGTTGGCTGGCGCGCTTGTCTTCATCTTTATCTTCCGCGGAACGCCGGAGGACGCTTTTTCGACCTTTATTTTCTTCTCCACGCTCTATTTCTTTTGGACGGGCCTCTTCGCCACTTGCCAAATCGTCAATGGCGCCATTGAGTCAGGGGAGTGGGCCTATTGGGTGCTTGGGACGCGCCGTGCAATCAAGACCTACCTTGTCGCGCAGGTGATTTACCAAGCATTTCTGATGTTGCTTATCACTGTGGCATTTTGCGCGACCTTGCTTCTCCTTTGTTGGGTTGGGCGCGGTTATTGGACGGATGCGCTTGTGAATCCCTATATTGGACCAGAGACCTATGACGTCATCTGCCCCAAGGAGCTCGCGCTCTTCTTGGGCGACGAGACGGCCGGGAAACTTGCCGAGACGGAGGCATTGGTTCGCTGGGGCATCCTGGCGCGCTTTGTCCTTTTCCATGGCGTGGGGCTGTTCTGTGCCGGTTTCGCCGGTATCGTGATTGGACTGATCCTGAGTGGAACCTTCCGCAAGCCGCTCCATTCCATCACCGCGGCAATCTTTATGGTCATGGTGACGATTGTCGTTTCTTTCACCTCGCTCAATGCGACACGCCTCGATGATGGGCAGGACAATCCGCTTTCCCTTTCCGATCACTCCCGCCCCCCGCTTTTCCTTCCCGTGCTTTACGCATGGCAGGAGCACGCCGTGCAGGGCCGCCCGTTCTGGGATATTGTCGCGCCGCCGGTCGAATATCCTGCGCCGCAGCGCTACTTGGAGAATGACCCAATCGCGGTTTTGAAGACGGTGGACAGACCTTTGCTCTCGCATTCCTTGGGAGGGCGCGGAATCTTCTCTTGGCTTCACGCCGTCTCTTTCTTCCTGCCGCAACGTTATTTCTTTAACATCTCCCATGTGACCGTTCCGCGCTATGGCTACCTCTCCAGGGGCGGAGCCTGGGGAGGAATGGCGTGGGGCGGCGGCGATGAGGGCGCGAATGCGGAGAACGTGACAAAAAATCCCTGCACGCGGCGCGAGGATGGGGTGTATTGTCCTTGCGTGTATTGTCTGCAGCTTGTCCCCCATGCCTCCTTCAATCCTTTCCGTTTCCTGACAGACGAGGATTGGCGGCGGTTACAGGAAGTGCAGGCACGTCTGGGGTATTATCCCGGCATTCGATATGATTACGCGCAGATTCATGGGCGCTATAGTAAATGGGACACCCCGAAAAACCGCGCGACCGCCGACGCATTGGCGCCGGATCGGCAAGCCGTCTGTTGGCTGGACGACTATGAGCCGAGATGGAAGTCCGGCATGGGCTCCGCCTATAGTTGCATTCCGGACTGCTTCAAGGATTCGGAGACCTACTTTGGCGTTGATTTGGACGAGCTCGAAGAGGATGACCGGCGGTTGGCTCTGGAGACGCTCGAACGCGTGCGCGCAAGCATCCGCCAGTCTCGGGCGGAGGAATTGGAAATCCTCTACGGCCTGTGGTGGAAGACGGTAGGGGGAGAGTTCCTCGCACTTCTATGTTCCATGGCGCTTTGGATTGTGATTTATCGCGTTATTTTGCTTCCCATCTTGCCGATCCGCACCCAACTTCAGACCTTACGATGAGGACCCCAATGAAACGTCTGTTCTTGCCCGTCTTTCTGTGCTCCGCTTGTGTGCTGTTCGCGCAAGCCCCAAAAGACAACACTACGGGACCGTCTTATGAATTCACGCAACGGATGGACTTCTCGTATATCCGGTTCGTGTTCCGCAATGGTGCGGAGTTCACGGATTTGTTGGGTTCTTCCCTGTCTTATCGCCTTAGGCTCCCGATTTGGCGCGATAATGAGGGGAAGTGGGACTTTGCGGACGTTCAGGATGTTCCTATCGAGAAAAGGGTGACGGTCAGCCTCTCCCAGGATGACCTTGAACGGGAGTTCCTGGGCACGCTTCTGAAAGATACATTGTTACAACGTGACCTCAACGGCAGGTTCTTGTCGCCCATGAGTCTGTATCCGACCAACTTGGAACGACCGTGCGTCACGGAAATCCTGCCGGCCCTGCAACGCTATTTGTTGCAAGGGGAACGCTGTTATCCGCATACGGGCTTTCTGCCTTACGTGCGACGGGGCCCATTCTCAAGCAGCATTGGTGAGCCAACCCTACTCAACGCTTTGGCAGACCCCGGCCGATTCTCGGTGACAGAGACACCACAGCGTACGATTCGGGTCGAATACAATCCCGAGAGCGGGCGTGCCACTGGTTCCTACACCATTTTTGGACGCTTCGGCAGTTGGTCGAGCAGCGCGAATTTCACGGTGTTGGACGAGTCGGACGCGATTTGCGCGGAAGTCGACCCCTATCTTGGTCTCTTGACCCAGGCGAGCTTAAAGATCGTGCTCGAATCTGTCCCAAAAGACGGATCCTTGGTCGCCATGCGCGGCGGGGACTCAGAGTTGTGTGAGATTAAACTTCCGACAGCGCGGTTCTTCATCGATTTGCGGTTGCGCCCCGCGGAATCTCCTGGGAAACCTAACCGATATGAGAATTATTTCGTCAGCGATGACGGCGAGAGTTTCGAGCTGAACGCCGCCGAAGCCGCGGGAAAGATGACCATTCGGCTCTTCCGAAACCTGCGAATCGCTCAAGACCGTGCCACCTTCGAGATTGAGTGCGGTGAACTGACGCCGCGGGGAGACGCGTTCGTCGGGAAAGCCAAGGATGGTTCTGAGCTGAGGTTGACGAAGACGGATTCTGGTTGCACGGTTTCGTGGGAACCTGCCAACCTGCGCAAGCCTATTCAATTCTCGCGTGCGGACTGAGTTCCCCTGTGGTTTCGCATAGATTTTTAAGAAGCGCTTAAAGGGAATTGGAAGTTCGGAGGCTTGGCTTTCTTTGTAGAGGGGGCACCTCCGCCCTTTATAATCGATAATGAAAAAGAGGACGATAGACACAAAGTGAGGTGGGATGTATGTAGAAAGGTCGGGTCGAATAGGGCCAAGAAGATAAAAAGTACGTATTATGAGGTAAATTTCGACCCTTTTGCGAAACCAGAAAGAGCGCTCGATTCGGAGAATACTGGGATTAATCTTACTTTGTCGACTCTTTTTACTTTTTTATCACCGACTTAAAAGCCTTCGCTTCCTTGTTTATGCCTTAAAAAGATGAGGGCTTCCTCCTTCAAGAGGGAGCCCTCAAAGGTAGTGTTTACCATCCTTTCCAAGCGTCCTCTAAAGGTCCCTTTCTGGACCACTATAGGGTCTCGCTATGGACCACTATAGGGGTCGACCCCCGACCACTATAGTGGTTGACCTCGGACCACTATAGGGTCTCGCCTCGAACCCTTAAGGGTCTCGCGAAAGGCCTTTAGGGAGTCTCTCAGAAACCGTCAGTCCTTTCGGTTGGGGTCGCCTTATTGCTGTTTCTATCTGTGAAACTTTTCATGCAATAAAACGCGTCAAGTCAACGTTCTCCGCTTGACGGGGTGGCGTGGGATGGGATAAACTAATCCCGTAAATGGAAAGGGAAACGCAAGTGGCGGTCTATGCACAGAGTTTGACATTCAGCGTTGTGACGATACTTGCAAGGCAGAGGAACGTCGTCTTTGGAGTGCTTTTTAAGAGTAGTCAGGAAGGGTTGAATAAGTGGGGACGATGAGATTCTTAGGATTGTGTTGTTTGCTCCTGGCTGTTGAGGCTCGGGGATGGGAGGAGGGCGCGTATCCGATTCTGTTGGCCGCGGAGGATAGGTTTGAGCCTGTCGGCGTGGTGGATCGTTTCGGAACCATCCAATGTGCACGAGGCGTCTATGTGTATCCGCCGTCGTTTGCGGATGGCGCCGACTCGGGGTGGGCGATTCGTCGTCGCGACGGTGTGGTCGTTCATGTGGATAAGGTGGGGAATGAGCGTTTCGAGTTGCCGGAAGCGTGGTTTGACGATGTTCATCCTTGGGCGGTTTATGCGAATATCTCGGAGGGAGAGCTTGTCTGTTTCGTCGACGCGTTGGAGTTGCCGAAAGAGGAAGAGCGGCGGTATGTATGCGTGAACAGCCGGGGGGTGCCGAGCCGGGTGTATGAGGGAAACGGGACGGCGTTTTATCATGGCCGTGCGGTCGTGAGGCGTGATGGATGGGTCTATTTGTTGGACCATGATTATCGAGAGGTGCCGGTGTGCAGGGATGTGGAGGGGATAACGGTCGGTGAATTTTGGAATGGGCCTTATGCGGTGCTTGTGCTTCGCCATCCACGCGCGAAGGTTTGGGAGAAGGCAAGAAGAAGAGAGGAGTGGGCTCGGCGGCGATCGCAGTTCTCACGGAAGAGGCGCAGCCAAGGCGGGGGTGGTCCGAGAGCGGCGGAGGTGGCATCCATCATCCCCGCCATTGAGGATTGGCCATGGCCATACGATACGGTGCGGATAGTGAACAGGTTTGGCGAGCGTGTGGCGGAGGTTCCGCTTGTGGAGGATGATGGGAACATGTATGCGCTCTTGCGGTGCGTTTCCTCAAAGGGGTGTTTTGTCCCGGTGTTGGATGTCCAAGGACGTGTCCGCTATCGCTACTATCTCTTTGCGGAGCGCCGCTACTTGGAGGACTTCGCTTGTGAGCGTATTTTGGGGGATGGGTTTCAGGACGATGCGGCATTTGTCCGGATTGGGGATACGGTCTTTATCTTTGAGGCGGATGGCCGTTTGAGTCGGTTGGATGAGGTCTATCTCAGTGGAGAAGAAGGGGCTTCGGATTTCGTTTCAAGCGGGTTTCATTATGGCCATGCTTTGATGCAACGACGCGATGGGAGTCGCGTTTTCATCGATAAGCATGGTGCCGCAATCAAAGAAGTGCCAGGGGCGTGGGGGAAGATTGAGCCAATCGCAGGTTGCCCGCTTTGGGAAGTCCGTGAATCCATGCCGAATAACCGCTGTCGAACACTTTTCTTGGATAGACAGTTGAATGTGATTGAGACCGGGGATTTGCTGGAGCATGACCGTCTTTAGTTGTATTTACAAGAAAAGGTGCTTCCATGAGAGCTTTGATGTGCTTGAGTACTGTGGTTTTTCTTATTGGATGCGCGACGCAATCCTCAAAATCGACAGAGGACAACGCTGCGGCAGTTGATACAGCGCGTCTGATGTCGTCAGACGAAGATGGTGAAGCGAAAAGGGGTCGTCTGGAAAGTTCCCTTTCCGCTTCCAAGGTTTCGGTAGGGGAGGCATTTTATTTGGAGGAACGGTTTTCAAATGAGGGGAATAGACGGTGTTCGATTTTGTCGACGGGAGTGTACTCGGCTTTAGAGCGATTTTGCGAAGAATCGGGAGAATGGGAACAGGTGGATATAGATCCAGAGACACTGACATGCGATCCTGGGTCGGGCGTGGCGGGTTTTATCCCATGGACTGAGTGTCCCATTGCCAGCGAGTATGAGATTGAAAATCCTTCCATGGAGAGGGCTGAATGGCGTGAGCGGTCTTGTGTCGCATACTTTCCGCTCTTTCCGGGGGAAACGCTTTTTGTGAGACAAACGCTGTCCATCAATAAACCTGGCCGATATCGGATTTACTATTTTGGTACTTCGTGGACAACCTTACCTTTGCCGATGGAATTTGAGGTTGTTGAATAGTATTAAAAGAGGCGTGGCGATGAAAAAGGCCGTTTGTCCATTGCTCTGTATTCTGCTTGGGCTGTCGCTTGCCGCTTGTCGTTCGCAGGTAGCCTATCGCGAGTGCCCGAACGAGGCCGCGCTAGGGGAGTCTTTCTTCCTGGCTCGAAATGATTTGTTGCAAGGTACCTTTTATTGTGGGAGTGATACGGCGTGGCACTATTTCGTGGTCAAAAGGCGGGTGATGGGTGTCTCTTTCAGAGAGGGGTTCAGGGCGCCTGCCACAATCGAATTGCCATTTCTCATCAAAGCATTCAGCGAAGAGGAAACCTTTTGGGTCGCCATTGACGGCTATCAAGATTGGCTGAATGGGTTGGGTGAATGAAGGCAGAGTTGTTTGTCTCCATCTGGGAGCTCTTGGGGTGCAGGGTGGTCGCTTTTTGTTACAATGGCATCTGTTTTGAGAAGCGATGTGTCGGCATTGCAAAGGAGAAGCGATATGGCGACTTTCCAAGAAATGATTGGAACGGTGATTCCCGAGAAACTGCGGGAGATTGAGACGCGCGAGCAGGTGAAGATTCTGCATTGCGTGGAATCGGGCAGTCGCGCGTGGGGATTTGAGTCGCCGGACAGTGACTATGACGTGCGGTTCGTCTATGTGCGCAGGCCGGAGCATTATCTGCGGCTGGACAGGCCGCGGGATGTCATCGAATGGCAGTTGGACGAGACGTTGGACATCAATGGCTGGGACTTGCAGAAGGCGTTGCGGTTGTTGCATGGCTCGAACCCCACGCTCTTTGAGTGGGATCGGTCGGACATCGTCTATCGGAGCACGCCGGAGTGGGCGGGGATCTCCGCCGCGATGGGACGCTTCTTTTCTCCGAAAGCCGGGATTTATCACTATCTCCACACGGCTCGGGGGACCCTGCGCAGTTACTTCAACGGCGAGCGCGTGAAGCTGAAGAAGTATTTCTACGTGCTTCGGCCTATTCTGGCGTGTCGGTGGATTCTGGCGCGTCGGACGCCACCGCCCATGCGGTTTGAGGTGTTGGCGGAGGCTTGCCTCGACCGTGCGTTGGAGCCGATTGTGGCGGGATTGTTGCGGCGGAAGCGCGAGACGCCGGAGCTCGGGACGGGGCCGCGCATCGCCGCGCTCGACGCCTATCTCTTCGCCTCCATCGAGGAACTGGAACGCATTGTGCAGACCTTGCCGCATGAGGAGAAGGGGACGTGGGAGGCGTTGAACGGGCTCTTTCTGGAAGCGCTCCACCAAAGCTGGGGACAGCCCGGGCTGACGAGCTGAAGTTTTCCACGAAGACGCCAAAAGAACGCAAGGGCCTGGGCACTTCACCGTTCGGCGCGTTGCGCCTCACTACCGTGTCCATCCCTTGCGTTTCTTCCGTTTTCTTGAAAGTCCCAGGCTTCGCAGGAGGACTACCAGGACAAGGGGTGGATCTGTCGTCTCGGAGAAGGGGAGGGGTGGTTGTGCCACCCCAGAGAACAGTGAACAGAGAACAGAGCGCCCGATAGAGCCCGAGGCGGTTCGCACCCACAGTTGCGTCTCCGCAATCCACCATTTTCCCCGGACTGCATTGGAGCGAAATGTGTTTTTACTTGATTTTATCGCGAGAATTTGGGATACTTATGCGTGTTTTTTGGTTTTGAGGGTATTTCGATGTTACGTTGGACTGAGACGTTGCTGAACACGTTGCGCGAGCCTCCGCAGGACGCCGAGATTGTCAGCCACAAGTTGATGATCCGCGCCGGAATGATGCGCAAGCTGGGCGGCGGGCTCTATGTGTATTTGCCGCTAGGCATGCGCGCGTTGCGCAAGATTGAGACCATTGTGCGCGAGGAAATGGACCGCGCCGGCGCGCAGGAGACCCTCTTCCCCATCCTTCAGCCCGCCGAGCTGTGGAAGCAGACGGGGCGTTGGGAGACGATGGGCCCCGGGATGTTCCGCGTGAAGGACCGCAAGGACGCGTGGTATGTCCTCGCGCCGACCGCGGAGGAGGCCTTCACCGCCCTGGCCAAGAGCGAAATTTCCTCTTACCGTCAGTTGCCCCGCATCATCTATCAGTTGCAGGATAAGTTCCGCGACGAGATTCGTCCGCGCTTCGGCCTCATCCGCGGCAAAGAGTTCATCATGAAGGACGCCTATAGCTTTGACGCCGACGACGCCGGCGCCGACAAGAGCTATTGGGCGATGCACGCGGCCTATGTGCGCATCTTCGAGCGCGTGGGCCTGAAGGCCAAGCCCGTCGAGGCCGACACCGGTGACATCGGCGGCAACTTCTCGCATGAGTTCATGGTCTTCGCCGCCAGCGGCGAGGATGGCATCCTGGACTGCCCCGCGTGCGGTTACGCCGCCAACCAGGAGCGAGCCGAGCGCCGTGTGCAGGTCGTGCCTTACCAGACCGAGGCCGGTGCGCCCGAAGAGGTCGCCACCCCCGGCCAGCACTCCTGCGAAGAGGTCGCCCGTTTCCTGGGTCGCCCCATCGACCAGATTGTGAAGAGCCTGGTGCTCCTCGTGGGCGGGAAGCCCGTGATGGTGCTTGTGCCCGGCGACCGCGAGTTGAGCGAGACCAAGCTGCGCCGCCTCTTTGGCGGGGCCAAGGTGGAGGAGGCCGACGAGGCCACCGTCGCCAAGGTCGCCGGCCCCGTGGGCTCCATCGGACCTGTGGGCGTGGAACTCCCCATCTATGCCGACCGTGCGCTTGAGGGCGCCGCGGATATGGTGGTGGGCGCGAACAAGGAAGGTTTTCACCTGGCGCACGTCTCCTTGGCGCGCGACGCGAAGGTCGTTGCCTACGAAGACCTCGTCACCGTGCGTGAGGGCGATTGTTGCCCCAAGTGCGGCGCGACGCTGACCGTCCGCCGCGGCACCGAGGTCGGTCAGTGCTTCAAGCTCGGCACGAAGTACTCCGCCGCGATGGGCGCGACCTATCTGGACGAGCAGGGCGTGGCCAAGCCCCTCATCATGGGCTGCTACGGCATCGGCGTTTCGCGCACGCTTCAGGCCATCGTCGAGCAGAGCAACGACGCCGACGGTATCATCTGGCCCGCCTCCGTCGCCCCCTGCCAGGTCAACCTGTTGATTTTGGACCCGGACAACGCCGAGGTCGTCGCCCAGGCCGAGGCCCTCGGCAAGGCGCTTGAGGCCCGCGGCATCGACGTCTTCGTGGACGACCGTGCGGAGCGCCCCGGCGTCAAGTTCAAAGACGCCGACCTCATCGGTTTGCCCGTGCGCGTTGTGGCCGGCGCCAAGAGTCTGGCCAAGGGCGGCTTCGAGATCCGCCGCCGCACCGAGCGCGACTCCGTGGTCGTCGCCCCCGACAAGGCCATCGAGACCATCGCCGATTTGCTTCGCTGAACCCTTTAGTTTAACCGTCAAAAGGACCCAAAAAATGAACGACGAACTCCCCACCGAGCGTAAGATCCCTTCCACCAGCACCCGCCGCGACATCTCCATCGCCATCGCCTCCACCCATCATATCCCCCAGACGCTGGCCTACCAGATCATCGACACCACCTTCGAGGCGCTGTTGGACAACCTGAAGGCCAACGGCCACGTTGAGCTGCGTGGCTTCGGCGTCTTCGAAATCGTCGAGCGCAAGGGTCGCAAGGGCCGCAACCCCAAGAAGCCCTCCCAGGAGGTCTGGATCCCCAACCGCAAGACCATCAAGTTCAAGGCTTCCCGCCTGCTCCGCGATGAGCTTGCCGACGCCAACCTTCCCCCTCGCCTGCGCGACTGATTCCCGGAGCCTTGTCTCCGTGCGGCCGCGACGCCCTCCGGGCCGCGGCCGTATGTATTCTTGGAGGTTTTCATGAGCAACATTTCCTTCGAAGCCCCGCGCGGCATGCGCGACTTCTATCCGGAAGACATGGTGTGGCGCAACCGCGTCTTTGACGCGTGGCGCGCCGCCGCCGAACGTTTCGGTTTCCAGCCCTACGACGCCTGCGTGGTGGAGTCCTTGGAGCTCCTGCAGCGCAAGAGCGGCGAGGAGGTTTCCGAGCAGATTTACGCCTTTGACGACAAGTCCGGTCGCCACCTGGCCCTGCGCCCCGAGATGACGCCGACCCTCGCCCGCATGGTCGCCGCCCGTCAGAGCCGCCTCAATTTCCCCATCAAGTGGTACGCCGTCGCCCAATGCTTCCGCTATGAGCGCATGACCCGCGGCCGCAAGCGCGAGCACTATCAGCTGAACATGGACATCATCGGCTCCGAGGACGTCCTGTGCGAGGCTGAGATCCTGGGCGCCGCCGTCTCCGCGATGCGCGCCATGGGCATGCCCGACGATGCCTGGCGTATCCACGTCTCCAGCCGCGCCCTCTTGGGCGAATTGCTTGCCCGCAGCGGCATCCCCGCCGAGCAGCACACCTCGGTCTTTGTGGCCCTCGACAAGCGCGGGAAGATTTCCGACGAGGAAATCGCCCACTTGTTGCGTGAGGCTGGGTTGGACGATACGGCCATCGCCAAGACCTTTGAGCTCCTCGCCGTCACCTCCCTGGAGGGGGCCGAGGCCCTTGCCGGCGCGGATTCCCCCGCGCTCGCGAACCTGCGCGATCTTTTCGCCCTCGCCGACCGCATGGGCTATGGCGACCTTCTGCAGTTCGACATTTCCGTCATTCGCGGCCTGTCCTACTACACCGGCATCGTCTTCGAGGCCTTTGACGTTCAGCGCCGTTTCCGCGCCATCTTCGGCGGTGGCCGCTACGACTCCCTCTTGGCGTTGGTCGGCGGCAAGCACACCCCTGCTGTCGGCATGGGCTTCGGTGATGTCGTTGTTGGTGAGGTCTTGCGCGAGGTCTTGGGCGATGCTTGCCCCGTCACGCGGCGCGGTTACGCCATCGGCTACATGGACGAGGCGCAGCGCCCCGCCGCCATCGGTCTGGCCGCCAAGTTGCGCGCCGAGGGCCACCCCGTCGACCTCTCCTTGGTTGCGCAGAAGCCCAAGCACTTCTTCTCCAAGGCCGGCGCCTCCGCCGCCAAGTATGCCGTCTTCCTGGGTCCGGACGACATCGCCGCCGGGACCGCCCAGGCCAAGGACCTCGACACCCGCGAGGCCACCCCGTTGGCCTTGGTCTAAGGAGGACCATGGTGGGCACGACAACGGGCGGTGAATCCGCGACAACGGAGGTCTCCTCCTCCGCCTTGCCGGTTCAGCATCAACCCGTTGTCCGCCCACACCTTAAATCCGCCGGCGCCCGCCCCTGCGGTCGCCTGGCGCCCTCGCCCACGGGGGCGCTTCACCTCGGTAACATCCGCACCTTCATGGTTGCCTGGCTCCAAATGCGGGCCTGCGGCGGCGAGGTGCGGTTGCGTATCGAGGACCTCGACCATCCCAAGCACAAAGCCGGCGCGGCGGACGCCCTTATTGAGGATCTGCGGTGGCTCGGCTTTGATTGGGATGGCCCTATCGTCAGGCAGTCCGACCGCTTGCCTATATATAAAGAGGCGTTGGAACGCCTCGCGCCGCTCTATCCCTGCTTTTGTTCTCGGGCCGACATCCAAGGCGCCCAATCCGCTCCGCACCCAGGCGAGGTGCTCCGCTATCCCGGAACTTGCCGCCGTCGTGTCGGCCCCGCGCCGGAAGGCCGCATCCCCGCCTGGCGTCTGCCCCTAGGCCCGGAAGACGATGGCCGCTATGTCGATGCCTTCGCCGGGCCTCAGACCAAGACCGCGGACGCGCTCACCGGAGACTTTGTCCTTGCTCGCGGCGAGGACCCTGCCTATGTCTTGGCCGTTGTCGTAGACGACCATGAGATGGGCATCACCGACATCGTCCGCGGCGACGACATCCTCCCCGTCACCCCCGCGCAGAACGTCCTTTATCGGCGCTTGGGTTGGGAACCGCCGACTTATTGGCACATCCCGTTGGTGGTCGGCCCGGACGGACTGCGTCTGGCCAAGCGCCACGGCGACACCCGCGTTTCGGCCTATCGTGCCGCGGGTGTCACCCCCGGACGTATCCTTTCGGCCCTTGCGCGTACCTGCGGTTGGCTCGCCCCCGGCGAAAGCGTCTCCTCCCTCGCCGACCTCATCCCCCGCTTTTCCTCCGACACCATCCCCCACACCCCCCTTGTTTGGCACGATTCCTTGCTTTGACCTAATCATGTCCGTGGAGATCGGCAGGTCTTCTTTTCCCGCGAGGACGCTAGTGCGCGCGAAGCCAGATGGGCTAACGCCGGTCGCTTTGCGGGCAGAATGCCCGCTAATCGCTCCCTCCCGCCCATCGTCTTCGCGCTTAACCGTATTTCAGATGTCTTTGGCGCAGGAAAGTGGGGCGCGGGAGGGCGCACAACCGTGTGCCCGGCGTTAGCGCCATACCTTTCCTGCAAGATTTGCGTCTTTGCGGTCCATTTCTTTTCCCCATTTCCCGTTCTCAGAGGTGGCGTCAACCACCCCTTTCTGGACCCTTAAGGGTTTCGACCCCGACCACTATAGGGTCTCACCCTTGACCACTATAGTGGTTGACCTCGGACCACTATAGGGTCTCACTACGGCCCCTTTAGGGACGTGGGTTGATGCCTTTTGGGGAATGTGTTTAAGGGTGTCTTCCGGGGATGTGATTTAGGCCGGCAAACGCGGAGAGGGGTCACGGTCAGTCGTGCGGGTGTGGGTTGGCTTTACCCCATGTCCAACGGATGGCGGAGAGCCCCGCTCGACGCAATAAGTCCACACACAGTGACACCACAAAGGTGAACACCGCGCACGCGAGAATAATTATGGCTGTCGGGATCCAAGGGTAATTGTCGCTTAGCCACACCTCTGGCAACTGATAAAGCACCTCCTTCAGAGGGGACTCATGAAATAGATAGACTCCGAACATGGAAGGGCCGAGGAATGTTGCCACACGGGTTACCCAATTTGATGGTTTGACAGATATGAAGACGAAAAGCGCTAGAATTGCCGTTATCCAAATGGGAGGTGCGTTATATCCTAATTCGCCTATCACACGAAGACAAGATTTAGGCATCCCAACGAGGACACGCAGAGGAACGGAGGCGAGCAATACAAGCAACATCCCACACAAGAGTAGGAGTGAATAGCGTTTCAATCGAACTTGCCAATTTAATAATCGAGCCGTTCTTACTGTGACATAGACAAACATGAGGCTACTGAAAGTATGGGAACTCCAACCTTCGACAGAGAATGCGGGGAAAAGCAAGACTGGCCCTCTGTTAAAGACGTTTCCCCAATTCAAAATTATGGCAAGTGCGAACAGTCCCCATGCGCCAAGGAGTTTACGTGGTGTCTCTTTGAGAGCTTCAAGGCCTGCGTTGAGGATGGGAGCGAGTAGCATTAAAGCGAGGTATGCGGCACCAAACCATCCACCACTCAAAGAAAAGCGAGGGAATTCATCTTCGACACCAATCAACCACCGTGTTACCATGAAGAACCAGATAGACAGGCTGTAGAAAGCAAACAAGCCGATAAGTTTGAAGAATTTTGTAGTAGATGGTCGGATACCATACCAACCTGAGATTGCCACAAAGGCATCAACGGCAGGGATTGTAATGACAAAGAGCAACATTGCGGCCCATGTACTAGTCAATGGGCCATGAACACAGCAATGGTGAAGGACAACTATGAACATCAGCAGGCATCGAAAGAGTTCGATGCCGCCTTCACGTCGGGGGGGGTAGTGGTATTAGACATAGGATTGGGCAGGCTCAGACCAAATCAAGGAGGCGGGCGGCGTTGGTGCCGAAGATGGCGTTTAGGCGGTCTTGGGGAAGGCCCCAGGAGGCGATGCGTGCGGCGTGTTCCGCGGGGGAGGCCCAGGGCCAGTCGCTGCCAAAGTAGAGGTGCTCCATGGGATGCTCGCGGGCGAAGCGTTGGATGATGGGCTCGACGCCGGTGGCGGGTTGGAAGGCGAGGTCGACACCGATGGGCTGACCCAGCAGGAGGTCGAGCGTCTCGGGGTGTTTCCAGGCGGCGCAGTGGGCGCAGACCAGGCGGAGGCCCGGTACCGCTTTGAGCACGCGGAGGATGCGACGCGGAGCAGCGAGGTCGTCCTCGCCTGCGGTGATGTCGTGGCCGGTGTGGCAGAGGATGGGGAGGCCGGCATCGCGGATGATGGCCATCAGGCGAATCATCGCGGGGTCGTCAAGGGCGACGTTCTGGGAGTAGGGGTGGAGTTTGACCATGCGCGCGCCGAGGTCGACCAGGGCCTTGAGGTGGGCGGCGGCATCGGGGTCGAGCGGGTGGAGGGAGATGCAGGGGATGACGCGGCGGGTGGCTTCCTCGCCCAAGACACCGGAGTTGAGGGCGGTGAGGAAACGGGCCATGTAGGTGTGGTGTTCGGGGCGGGTGGCGATGTTGCAGATCGCCACGCGGTCGAAATCGGCGGCGGCCTCGGCCCGCAGGAGGTCGGGGACGGTGCCATCGCCGTGCGGCGCGAAACCGGGACAGGTGCGGTGGGCGAGGGCCAGCAGACCGGCGATGACCTTTGGGGCCGTGTGGGCCGAGAATGCATGGGAATGCAGGTCGATGCGGATCATGGCTTGAGGCGGAAGGCGCAGTCGTGGATGGGGTCGCCTTTGGAGAGGAAGAGGCGTTCGAAGTCCGTCTGCTCATCCTCTGGGCGGACAAGGACGGGGATGGGCTCGAAGCGGGGGTCGGCGGCCAACCAGTTGCGAACCTCGAGGAAGTAGTCCTCGTGGTCGGTGGACATATAGAAGGCGCCGCCGGGGACGAGGATGCGGGCGAGGATATCGCACATCTCTTGACGGAAGAAACGATTCTTGTGGTGGCGGCGCTTGGGCCAGGGATCCGGGAAGAAGAGGTAGAGCGCGTTGCAGCAGGCATCCGGCAGGAGTTCGCGGACGAAGCGGCCGGCCTCGACGCGGACAAAGGTGAGGTTGTGGAGTGCGCCTTGCTGGGCTTTCTTGGAACATCGACGGAGGCGCTCCATCATGCGCTCGACGGCGATGAAGCGCACCTCCGGGCGTTTGGCGGCGTTGGCGGCGATGAAGCGCCCGCTGCCACAGCCAATCTCAATCTCAAGGGGCGTGCCTGTGGGGACGAGGTCGCGAAGCGGGAAGTCGCGGTCGTCTTCTTTGAGTTCAAGGACGTTGGGGAGGATTTCGGTCATATCACAGGAGTTGCGCGAAGGGGTCGCCGATGGCGGCGAGCCGGGATTTGAGCATGGCGCGTTGGCCGGCCAAAAGGGAAGGGCGTTCGGCGGCGAGGTTGCGGGTTTCATACGGGTCGGACGCGAGGTCCCAGAGGGCGGCGCCCAAGGAATGGCGCTTGGCGTCATAGACGAAGACCGCCTTGGTCGCGGCGCCGCGCAGGCCGCGTTTGCCGGAGAGGATGCCGCTTTTGGGTGCGTCTGGGCCGAGGGGGACGGGCAGGGTGTGGAAGGTGTCCGTCACGGCGCCGCCGGCGAGGTAGAAATAAAGGCGAGGTTCGGTGAGGTCGGAGCCGGATTGCCCGAGCAGATAGGGCGCGAGGTTGCGGCCAACCATGTGCGCGGGGATGGGCTGCCCCAAGAGGCCGAGCAGGGTGGGGGCGAGGTCGAAGGCGTCCACGAGCCCGGCATCTTGCTTCGGGGCGATGTGCCCGGGCCAACGAATCAGGCAGGGGATGCGCATGGACTCCTCGAAGGGGTTGTTCTTGGCGGGCAGGCCATGCGCACCCAGGCAACAGCCGTGGTCGGAGCAGAAGAGGACGATGGTGTCCTCGGCGTGACCGGTCTCCGCGAGCGCGTCCAAGATGCGGCCAAACTGTTCGTCGACGCCCTCCACGGCGGCGAGGTAAAGACCGATGTTCTCGCGGAAATGGTCGCCCATCGGGGTGCCCGCCGGCGGGTAGTCACCAGAGGCGAGCGTGGTCGGGTCAAGCCCGGCGTAGCGCTTTTTATAGCGCTCGGGGACGAGTTTGTAGCCGGTGTGCGGCGGGTTCATTGAGACAACGAGGGCGAAGGGTCCCTTCGCCTCGCGCAAGAAGGCGATGGCACGGTCAGCCTCGTGCTCGGGGCCCCAGGCATCGACATAGCGGAAGCCATCGCGGTCGGCCTCGGTGTCCCAGTACATCGGGCGCAGGTGGTCATCGTAGGTGCCGTAGGCATGCCAGCGGTTGAAGCCGTGGCGGCGCGCGGGTGGGCACCATTCGTTCCACTTCTTGTCGCCGCGGTTGTTGGAGGTCGGCACCCAAGGGCGATGGGGGGCGTCCAAATGCCACTTGCCGATATAGCAGAGGTCATAGCCCGCCCGTGACAAGACGTCCGACCAACAGTCCAGGTCGGCGCGGAGCTCCGGACCGCGGCGTTGCTCGGTGGAGACGCAGTTACCCGTCACGCCGCTCACCCAGGGGAGCGCGCCGGACATGAGGATGGCGCGGAAGGGGCTGCAGACCGGATAGTTGCTGACGGCTTGTGTGAAGGCGCGGGCCTCGGCGGCGAAGGCGTCCAGGCGCGGGGTGCGCACCTTGTCCGCGCCCATGAATCCCATTGCCTGCGCCCGCATCTGGTCGGGGAAGACAATCACGAGGTTGGGACGGGCGGAGGGATGCGCGAAAGGTTGCGCCGCGGGCAAACGCGTTGCGCAGAGCGCCATGCCGCACCCTGCCAAAAACATCCGTCTGGAAAGCGTTGTGCCCACCTGCTGGAAGGTGTGAAGGGGCGGCGAAAGGTCGCACGCCCCTTCGCTGGGAATTATTCCTGGGCGCCGAAGTAAGGCTCGTCGTCCGCGAAGGGGTCGCCGGAGGGACCGTTCGCGAGCGCACCTTGGTAGGAGACACAGAGGTCCACGAGAGCCTCGGCCTGGGCCGGGGTCACGGTGAGGGTGAGGGTGGCGGTGGTACCCGTGGCCTCGCAGGTGACCGAATCGGCGAGTTGGGCGAAGGGCTCGGCGTAGGGGGTCCCGGTGAACTGGGGCACAATCATCTGGTGTGCCATCACCTTGATCGCGATGAACTGGTCGCGCATGAGCACGGCGGTTTCCTCGGACTCAGTGTTGGCCTCGAGGGTGAGCTGCATATTGCCATCCGGATTATAACAGGTGGTGAGGGAGATCGCGTGCATCTGGAAGAGGAAGGGCACGTTGAGCATGACTTCCTGGCGGTCCGTGGGCGATGTGACGTAGCGGTTCATCAGGTCGGCGACGTCACGGACGATGAGCTTGCACCAAGGGCCAGCCTCCGTGGGTGCTTGGAAGGCCTTGGCCAGCGGGGAGTCCGCAGCGGGGGCCTCTGTGTTGCCGACGGCGCGGTCGGCGGTCGCTTGTGTGTCGCTGACAACGAACGTGAACCCGCCTTCGATGGACTTCCAGCCAACGAAGGGATCCGCACCGGCGCTTTCCGGGTCAACCGAGGTGAGCACGGTCCATTGACCGTCCTTCTCCAGTTTGATTTCGTTGCTGAGATTGTCCGCAATCAGTTTCTCAACGGCTTTGTTTGCTTCATCGAGGTTTGCCTCGGGATTGCCAATGAAGCAATAGAGGCCCAAGTCTGCCGGCCACTGATCCTGGTCAAACAAGCTAAACGCTGTTACGGTCTTTGGCAGGGTCACGGCGTAGGTCACGTGGCGCAGGGTGGGCATCTCGCCTTCCGGGGTCATGCCGAGGGTGGCCTTGAGCAACGGTTGCAGCTCTTCCGGAATGGTGATGCCGGAGGTTTCCACGAGGGCTTGAGTCTTCTTTTGGAGCGCCTCCCAGGCGGCTTTGTTGGGGACGTCTTGGTTTAGACGGTCCGCCACAATGAGGATCTCCGTGCCGGGGACGGCCCAGGCGGGATTGGGGTTATTGTTCGTGTTGTTTTGCGTTTCGGCAGTTTGGTCGCCACATCCGGTGAAACACCAAACGGCGAGCGCGGAGCAAATGCCAAGTGCTGGCAGACACAGTTTCTTTTTCATGGTCGTTCCTTTCGTGGTTTGATGAAGGCAAACGTGCATCATATGAATCCCTGCGGGAGGCTCATTCGTAATCACCGAAGTAAAGCGCGTCATCGGAGAGAGGCTCGGCGGGGGTCTCGTCCGCGGACAAGGCTTCCTGGGCGGCGTAGAAGTCAAGAATCGCCTCGGCCTGATCCGGGGTCAGGGAGAGCGCGAGAACGGCGACGTTGCCTTTGACCTCACAGGTCGCGGAATCGATGAGCTCGGCGAAGAGGTCGGCATAGGGCGTCCCATAGAATTGGGGGACAATCCCCTGGCGGAGCATCACTTTGAACGTGATGAGCATGTCGCGGGCCTGCAATGCCTCGGCGGCGGAGTCGGTGATGGCCTTGACTTCAAGCTGCAGGGTGCCGTCCGCGCGATAGAAGAGCGAGGCAATCAAGCCATGCGTTTGAAAGATGAAGGGCATGGTCGCCATGACTTCTTGGCGCTCCGCAGGGTCCGTCACGTAGCGGTCGAGCAGGTCGGCGACGTCTCGGACGACAATGCGTCCCCAAGGGCCCTGAGCGGAGGGAGCCTTGAAGGCCTCGGCCAATGGGGTTTTCGGCGCGGGGGCGACCCGGTTGCCGACGGCCTGCTCGGCGGAGTCGTAATCCTTGCAAAGCGTGACGGCGAAGCCGCGGTCGATGGGGCACCAGGCGATGAGCGGCATACCGGCGGCCTCAAGCGGGTCGAGAGGGGTAAGCGCAGTCCAGCGCCCCTTGTGCGTCAGTCGCGCGCCGGAGTCCGGGCGGCCTGTGACCAACTTCTCGATGGCGGCGTTCACGCCCGTCAAATCCACCCTTGGATTTTCAATGAAACAGTAGAGCCCCAACCGGTCCGGCCATTTGTCCTGGTCGAGTTGCGCAAAGGCTTCCAGGGTATTCGGCAAGGTCACGGAGACAGTCCAAGACTTTACGTCTTTGATTTCGCCGTCCGGGGTCATGCCGAAGGCGGCCTTGAGGAGCGGAAGGAGGTCGTCGGGGACATCGTCCAGGTTGGCGTCAAACAGGTCTGCGTATTTTTCCTCGATGGCGTCCCAGCGGGCCTGATCGGGGATGTCGGCGTCCAGTCGGTCGGCGACGAAGAGGAGGTCTGTCCCGGGGATGGCCTGGGTGGGGGCAGGCGCTGCCAAGAGAAGCGGCGCGGCGAGGGCACAGACTGTGGACAAAATCAGGCAACGTTTCATGGGAACCTCTTTTCTGTCTTGGGTGGTATGGGAGTCTTTCGTTCTCGAAGCGGCGGATGTGCTCACTCTTCCTCAAAGTCGATTGCGTCAAGGATGGCGCGGGCCTCCTCTTCCGTCATGGGGGCGGCGTCAGGCTCCTCGATGGCGGGGAGGGCGCGTTGTGCCTCCTGCTTCGCCTCGATGGCCTTCCACTCCTTCCAAAGGGAACAATATTGCTCCATCGTCAAGGTGAGCGACACCGTGGCAGTGTCCCCTTTGCTTTCACACTGCGTGCCCATCAACCAACGCGAGGTCTGCGAATCCGGGGCGCCAAAAATCTGCGGGACGATCAGGCCCCCCACCATCATTTTATAGGCGATGAACGTATCTCGCACCATGGCGGCCGATTCTTCGTCTTCAGCCTTTGCGACGATGTCCAATGTGATGGCCTTGGTCTCGTTGACACCGATCTGAACCCAAAAATCCGAGACAGTTCGGAGCCAACCCACGGACATGTCGAGTTGCGCCGCGAGTTCCGGGTCCGTGACAAAACGCTTCAAGAGCCCCTTGACATCGCGGGCCAAGAACCTAAACATCGTGTATTGGGCGGGCGCGCAGAGACGCTCCACGGCGGCGTCGCCCGCCGCCGAAGGCGCCTTCCCCGCGAGCAACGCGTCCGCTTTCGCGAAGGCATCCCCCAACACACACACCACACCGCCCGGGATGGGCCGCCACCCGCCCAGGACGTCCGGCGCGTTGGGTTGTTCGGCCTTGGTCTTCGCCGTGAGGCGGATGGTCTGCCATTCACCCTGCGGTACACGCTCCACCGTGCCGATGCCCTGCGCGAGCTCATCGATACAGGCGATGGCGGCTTCGGGGTCAAAGGTCGGGTTCTCGATGATGCAATAGGCCTCGCCGAAGAGGGTGGGATCAAAGTCCGTGCCCTGCGCCTCCGACATCTTCTCCGGGAGGCACCACGACAGCGTGATGGACTGTGCGGGGTAGATGCCCAGGTCGTCTTTCGCTCCCAGGAACGTTGTCAAGAAACGCTCAAATCCGTTGCCTGAAGAAGCGAAGAATAGCGGGCTGGTGGCGATGGCCAATGACGTATTTACTTGATTGTCTGCGAGAAAGGGGCCTTCCGGCACGCCGGCCTCGGTCAGCGCGGCTCGCCACGCACGCACCACGTCGCGTTCCCGGTCTGGCTGGCCTTGTACTGTGAGAACAAAATCGGCCTCCGCCGGCACCCATTTCGCCGATGGCGCCGCCACCCCGCACGCCGCCAACGCCGCGCACGCAAAACCCAAAAGCATTCCTTTTTTCATGGCAACATCCTCTGTTGAGTGATTGATAAAAGTAGTCTACCACATTTTACCCCCACCGTCCAATGTCACGCCTCAATCCAGTACTGTCCGGGGAAGTTTCCACGAAGACACAAAGGGAACGCAAGGGCCTGGGCACTTCACCGTTCGGCGCGTTGCGCCTCACTACCGTGCCCATCCCTTGCGTTTCCATGTTTTTTCGGAAAGTCACCAGGCTTCACAGTAGGACAAAGGGCGGCGTTGCCGCCCCGCTGATTGGCTGATTGGAGTTCTTGGTGGGGCACTACCCTACATCTTTACTATTCTCTTACCTGACAAGGCGCGAAACGGAGGGCGGCGGTCGCGGTCAGCGGCGAAGCCGCAGAGTGACCGATGGAGCCCGAAGCGGTTCGCGCCTCCCCTCGCGTCTTTGCGGTTCCCATTTTCCACGAGTACGATTGACTGCGTGTCGCGGGGCGGGGCGCTTTTGGTATACTGAGATGCATGGAAGCGCAGTGTGAGGAGATTCCCTGGGCGCTTGCCCCCGGCGAGGGGGTGGGCGAGTGGTTTGTGCGTGCCCGGCTGGGACGCGGCGGCATGGGCGAGGTCTATGCCGTGCGCGATGCGTCCACCGGACAGCTTTTCGCGCTCAAGCTTTTTCTCGCTGAGGGGAAGGATGCGGACTTCCTGCGGCAGCGTTTCCGCGATATGGCGGCGACGCTTCTGAACGTGGCGCATCCCCATGTCGCCAAGATTCTGCGCACGGGGGTGCTCGCGCTCACCGGTCGCCCCAATCCCGTCCCTTATGTCCTCATGACCCTGGTCGGTGTCACGCCGGAGGTGCGCGGTGCGGCGTTGGACGATCCGGCCACGCTGTTGGACGCCCCGACACCGTTGGCGGATGCCACGCTTGTCTCGTTCACCGCCGCAGACTTGTTGGCCTCCAAGCGCGGGGTGCCGTTGCCGTTGCTTGAGCAACTGTGGACTGAGAGCGCCGAGGCGCTCCGTTATCTTCACGCGCAGGGCATCGCCCATGGCGACGTCAAGCCCGGGAATCTGCTTCTTTCCGCGGGCGGTCATGTCACGCTTACGGACTTTGGCATGGCGCGCGTGGATGCAGGGCCGCTCCGGCCGCCGGGTTATGAGCCCACCTTGGCGGATTTGCGCGGCGCAGTCCGCGGCACGCCGGATTACCTTGCTCCGGAGTGTCTGCGCGGCGGCCCGCCGACCCCGGAGGCCGACCTCTATGCCCTGGGTGCGACCTTCTTCTTGTTGCGCACCGGCGTGCCGTATGCCGAGAGTCCGGCGGTCCGTCTGCTTCTGGAGGACTCGTTGAGTCCGGATTGGCGTGAACGCTTCCGTGCGCTTTTGGCGCCGGACCCCACCACGCGCCATTGGCCGCCCCTTGCACCCAAACGACCGGTGATGAGCCGTCGGGCCTGGCTGGGATTGGGGGTGTGCGTGGTGGCCAGCGTGGTCGGCGGCGGATTGGCCGTGCACCTGCTCCGCGGGGATGTCCCTGTGCCGGAGGCCGCCACGCAAGATTCCCCTGCGGCGGACTCCGCGTCGGCGTCTTCTCCCATTGTGCAAGATTGGGCGGCGGGGCGACCCATTGTCTTGGGGCCCGGGCAACGCGCTGAGGTGGGGGCCGCTTTCGCCACGGAGGTGCCGGGCATCACCTTGGGTCGCGGGGCGAGGTTGGATTTCCGCCTGGAGGGTCAAGCGTGGCGCCTCGGCCCCGCCGTGATTGACGACACCGCGACCTTGGCGGTGTGGGGCCCGGGCAAGTTGACCGTCTCGGGCGATGCCTCGCGGAAGTTTCGCGGCGCTTTGCGTCTGGAGCAAGGCGCGGATGTGCGGTTCGAGGGGATTTGCGGTGGCCCGCCTCGCTTGTCGCTTACGCAGGGGAGCACGCTTTCCGTGCCGGGCAACAATCTTCGCTTGAACCAGCAGTGCCGAGCCTTGGACCTTGCGGACGGAGGGACGTTTCGTTATACCGGCAAACGCCTTTTTCTCAACTTGTCCGCGGAAAAGCCTGTCCGCTTGGGGAGCGGGGCGGTGGCCGACGCCCATTGGGTCTTTTATGGCGGACGGTTCCATGCCGTTGCGGGCGGCGGCACTGTGTCTGGCGATGGCCATATCTATGGCGACCTGCGGCTTTCCGCCGAGGCGGGGGCGGTCTTGACTCTGCGTGGGCGCCTCATGATGTACGATTATTGGAAGCATGGGCGCATCCTCGTCACGAAGGAGAATGGCGGCACGGTCGTCTTTGCGTTGGATCCCTGTTGCCCGCTTTGCGCGGTTGAGCTCAACGCGGGCCGCACGGTGCTTCGCACTCGGGTCGTGCAGGACCTTGAGCGCAATTGGTGCGGCAAAAAGGATTGCGGCGATTGGACGCTTCGCCGCGGCGCCACACTTGCCGGCACGGGAGGCCTCATGTTCTCTCAAGAAGCCCGCTTGATTGTCGAGGCGGGGGGCATTTTGGAGGGTGGCGAGGAGGGCCGCGGCACGCTCACGCTGTCGCGCGTTGCCCTTCGGCCCGACGCTGTTTTGTCCTGCCGCGGCGGTACGGTCGTCATCGGAGCGCTTGAGGCGCAAGGACCGGTCACGGTTCGACTGGATGGCGCCGAGCCCGGCCTGCTCCTTACTTGGGAGACGCTGGAAGGGCCCGTTCCCGAATTTCGGGCTGAAGGGCTTCCTGCCGGCCGCGCCCTCCGTGTGGAATCCAATGGGTTGAGACTGACATGAAGCCGCCGGACACCCCGCGTACCTTGATTCGCAATCTGGCCGACCCCGAGGCCAAAGAGGCGCAGTGGAGTCGCTTTGTGGCGCTTTATGAGCCGCTTGTCCATGCATGGCTGTCCTTTCGGGGGTTGCGTGACGATGTGCTGGAGGAGGCCACTCAGGACGTCTTGGTTCGTTTGGTCAAGGCACTTCGGAATAACCCTTATGACCCGGAGCGGGCCCGTTTCCGCACCTATCTGGGGTGCATTGTCGATAGTGTCGCGCGTGACTGCTTTCGGCGTGTGGCCGGAGAAAATCGCCGGCGCGGTGAGCTTAGCGGGCAGGCCATCACGGCCATCCAAGACCCCTCCCCGGGGATTGATGAGCGATTGGACTTTCAGTTTCGGCTTGCCGCATATGAGGTCGCACTTGGCGTTGTCCGGCAGGATGTAGGGCTTTCTGCGTTTCAGCAGGTTGTCTTTGATGCTTGCATTGTGGGGGAAGAGGCGCCCACGGCGTTGGCCAAGCGCTTGAGCTGTCGGGCCAACACGGTCATTCAAGCCCGGCGGCGCCTGCTGGCCCGCGTCCGCGCCCATGCCGACGCGTTTATTCAGGGCCCGGGAGGGCGCTGACGCGCCCTAGAGAACAGAAAACAGAAAACAGGGAACAGAGAGCGCCCCTGCGGGGCGACGGATGAGGCGTTGTACAAAGCGGCGTCAGCCGCCGTCCTGGGGGGCTTACTACGTTGTGGGCGTGCGCTTTCCAAGAAACGAAGAGGCGCAAGGGATGGGCACGGTAGAGAGGCCGAGGGCCGAACGGTGAAGTACCCGGTCCCGTGCATCCCTTTGTGTTTTCGTGGGAACCTTCCCTGGACGGTATCGGAAGGGCCTTAGGCGTCTTGTTCCTCGGCTTTCTTCTTGGTCAGACGGCGCATGACGGCGCGGGCGGCATACCACTGGAAGACGCCAAAGACCGAGAAGAAGGCGACAATGATGAGGATGACCAGCATGGGATGGTTGCCCCAAAGCGATTTGAGCCAGGCGATGACGGGGGCGTAGAGCGTGGGCATGAAGAAGACGGCGATGAGACTTTGGAGGACGCTGGAGAGCGCGGAGTAGAGGCAATAGAGGCGGAAGTCGACGCGGAGCATGCCGGCGGCCAGGATGGCCGGGGTGCGGATGCCAGGCGTGAAGCGGATGATGAACATGGTCTTGCCGATGTGGCGATCGAAGAAGTGGCTGCAGGCCTCAATCTGGTCTTGGTGTTTGCGAATCCACTTGGAGCGGCCGGCGTAGCGCATGGCGAAGCGGGGCGGGAGATAGGTGAGGATGTCGCCGATGAAGACGCCCCAGAAGGTGGACTGAAAGGCGGTCATGTAGCCCATCACGCCTTCGGAGATGAGCGGCGGGACGATGGTCCAGCAGATGATGTTCTCGCCGAAAATGGTGGCCACGGCGGTGAGCCAGCCTTGGGTCCAGGGGTAGGCGGAGGAGGCTTTGATGGCCTCGATGAGGGCGTCAAGGTCGATTCCGGCGAAGGCAAGGCAGAGATCGTTCATGGTGCGAGGGCCTCCTGCGGTTTGTCGGCGGGGATGTTCATGTAGTGGCCGATGGGCTCCGCGATTTGGGCGAAGATGGGCGCGGCGACGTTACCGCCCGAGTGGCGGGGACCTTTGGGACGTTCCAAGGTTACGAGGATGGCGAGGCGCGGCGCGGTGGAGGGAAAGATGCCGACGAAGGTGGCGTTGTAGTCTGTGTCGTTGTATCTGCCATTGATGGGGATTTGGCCGGTGCCGGTCTTCCCCGCAACGGTGTAGTCGTGGAGGGCAGCGCGCCAGCCGGTGCCGCCTTTGGAGCGGTCGGTGACGCCGCGGAGCATGTCGAGGACTTTGGCGCTGACCTCCGGGGTGAGGGGACGGCCGATTATTTCCTGCGTGTTGGTGCGCACCAATTCACCCTCGTGGGTGCGGATTTCCCTAAGGATGGTGGGGCGCATGAGTTTGCCGCCGTTGGCGATGGTGGCGAAGGCATTGCAGAGCTGGACGGGGGTGACGGCGATGCCTTGGCCCAGCGTCATGCGCGTGGGGGAGAGTTTGCTCCAGTTTTTGTAGTGGGGGAGGATGCCGGCCTCCTCGCCGGGGAGCTCGATGCCGGTCTTCTGGCCCAAGCCAATCGCGCGGAAGGCGTACCACAGGCGGGCGTATTCCTCCATCCCGAAGTCCGGCGAGGGCTCGGCCATTTTGAGGCCGATCATGGCGGTGCCGATGTTGGAGGATTTCGCCAGGATGTCCGCGGGGCGAAGGATGCCGGCGGCATGGTCGCGCAGACGACGGCCGCCGTAGTACCACACGCGGCTGGTGCCGATGTCGAAGGTGGAGTCCTCGGTGATGATGCCGAACTGCATGGCCATGGCCACGGTGATGGCCTTCATGACGGAACCGGGCTCATAGTTGCGGGCCACGGCGATATTCTTCCACTGCTCCTGCGGCATGTGGTTGTAGTCCTGCGGGTCGAAACTCGGCTGGGTGGCCATGCCGAGAATCTCGCCCGTGTGCACGTCTTGGACGATGATGGTGCCGCTGTCGGCCTGGTAGGTCTTGAGCGCCTCCGCGAGGGCCGGCTCGATGATGTATTGGATGTTGTTGTCGATGGTCAGGATGACATCATTGCCATGGACGGCGGGGACTTCCTCGATGCGGCGATTGGGGATTTCCCGGCGGCGGGCGTCCACTTCGGTGACAATCCGGCCATCCTTGCCGCGAAGCTCTTCATCGAAACGTTGCTCAACGCCTTGCACGCCCACGCCCTCTGCGTTGATGAAGCCAATGAGGTGGGCCAAGCGGGCGCCGTTTGGGTGCGACCGCACGGAACGCTTCTCGGCGAAGTTCACGCCGGCGATGCGTCCCTCTTTCGTTGAGGGCGAACTCCGCCTGATGAGAGCTTGGATGGTCTCGTTGTCGGAGACTTCGCAGATCCTGGTGGTGCGGCGGCCTTCGGTATTGTAAAAGGCGTCGTAGACGCGTTCTTCGGGCACGTTCAGCAGGGCCGCCAAGTCCAAGGGGAGTGCGCCACGGTCGATGTCGGGCGACTCCAGCTTCGGGTCTTCCCTGTCGATATAGACGATGCGTCCGCTCAGACTTTCGGCCAAGACACGCCCATTGCGGTCCAGGATGCGCCCACGCAATCCCAGAAGGTCACGCTCTTGGAGGTAATTGTTTTGGGGGATTTCCGCCTTGCCGAGGTGGAGCGTGTAGAGGCGCGCGAGGTCTGCGGCGAAGAGCAGCCCCATCAAGAAGACTGCAGCCCCAATCCAACCGCGCGCCCAATTGCGCTCCTTACGCTCCATAGGCGGTTCCCTTGCGCCTCCTTAGCGGGCGTTTCTCGCCATGGCCTCGCCGGCGCGCATACGGCGCTCTTGCGCCAACTGAAGCCGCAGGGACTCGGGCATCCGCGTCCGCCCGTTCGCCGACATGGAAATGGTCCGTTCTGGCGGCGCGTAAGTCAGGCGCAGTCCGCTTTCGGCGATGGCCCTGTCCAGATGGCTGGGCTCGGTCAGACGGTTCCACTTGGCCTCTTCGCGGCGCAGGGCCTCCTGCTGCGTGCGCACCTCCTGCTCCAGCAGACGGATCTGTGCGCCCACCTGGTCGTTGCTCACGTTGAGCAGGCAGTAGAGCACCCACGGCACCGCGATGAGCACCAGCATGACCGCCACGCCGATGTTGGCCGCCTTGAAATGAAAAGTCTTCCGTCTCCGATTCCGTCTCATGTCTCAATCCTCCGCTTTCCGCACCGCGCGCAGCTTCGCGCTCCGCGCCCGCGGGTTCCTTGCCGTTTCCTCCGGCCGCGCCGTCACGGCCTTCCGCAAAATCCATTCTGTGCGCGGCAACTCTCCGCGCCAGGCGCTCCCGCCCTGCAACAACGATTCCTCGCGTCCGCAGTGCGCCCGGAAGCTTTCCTTCACCACCCGGTCTGAGAGGCTCTCGAAGGTGATGATTGCCAGGCGTCCGCCCGGCTTCAACAGGTTCAGCCCGCCCGCGATGGCTCGGCGCACCTCGCCCAGCTCATCGTTCACGGCCATCCGCAACGCCTGAAAGACGCGCGTGGCCGGGTGGCGCCCCGGTGTGTGCGCACCGCCGACCGCCTTCGCCACGATCTCCGCCAGTTGCGCCGTCCGCGTGATGGGTGCCTCGCGGCGTGCCCGGTCGATGGCCTTCGCCACGCGCAGGGCCTGGCGCTCCTCGCCCAGTTCGCGGAAGAGCTTGGCCATCTCGCTCACGTCCAGACGCGCCAGAAGGTCGGCCGCCGTCTCACCTGCGTCGTTGCGCATCCGCATGTCCAGCGGACCATCCGCACGGAAGCTGAAGCCGCGTTCGGGCGTGTCCAACTGGTCGCTGCTGACACCCAAATCCAACAAAATCGCATCCACGGACGTGATGCCGTTCGCCGCCGCGATGTCGGCCAAATCCCCATGTGCGCCTTGCGCCAGGATGTGCCGTCCGGGCACGGCGTCGCGTGCCAGATTCGCCTTGGCTCGTGCCAACGCTTCGCCGTCACGGTCGATGCCCAGCAACGTCCCGGTGGGACCGGCCAGGCGCATCACCGCCGTCGCATGCCCGGCTTGGCCCAACGTGCCGTCCACATAGACGCACCCGGGTCCCGGCGCGAGCGCCGCCACCGTTTCCTCAAGAAGCACCGGAATATGCATCGTTGTGCCTCCCTTAGAAATCCAATGCCGCGAGCGCCTCGCCCAAGGCCGCCTGATCCACCGGCGCCTCGGGCGCCTTTTCGGCCGCCCACACTTCGCCATACGTCACCGCGCCCACGAAGGCGATCTTGCCTTCGATGCCGGCGAACGACAACAGACGGTCGCTGATGCGGATACGCCCCTGCACGTCCAGCGGCAGTTGCTCCGTGTTCTGACCGATGATTCTCAGACGTTGCGCCACCGCGGGGTCCGCGAAGCGCTTTGCCCTCAGCTTTTCCTGAATCCCCTGCATCCGCTCCACCGAGAGCAGGCGCAGACATTTTTCGTGTGGGTCAGCCATCACAAAGACATATTTCGGCCGTCCCAGCGCATCGCGCCACCCCGAGGGAATCGTCACGCGCCGCTTCGGGTCAAGCGCATGCACCGCCGAGCCGGTGAACACCGCCTCGCCCTGCATCGCCGTCTCCTCTGGCACCTCTGCGCTCATGACTTGTCTGACCTTTTGTGACACTATTAAACACTTTCCCCCACGCCTTAGTCAAGCACTATCTTTCAACCCTTGATTTTGCAAGGGTTCCGCCCTTTCTCTCTCCTTTTCGCCCGAACTTTCGCGCTCCACCTTCCCCCACCGGTCCCCACATGCTTTCTTTGATATGCACGCGCCGTCCTGTGTCCGGATTGGAGCTTCGCCCCCTCCCGATACCGCTAAAATAGTGCGCCATGAAAACAACGCTTCCTATCTTTGCCCTCGCCGTGGCCCTCGCCGCCGCGCCCCTCCATGCCCAGCTTCGCTTCGCCGACTTCTCCGCCCCCGAAATCGCCAAGATTGCTCAGGTCGCCCAAGTCAAGCCCCACCCGCGTCAGGTGGCCTGGCAGCAATTGGAGCTGACCGCCTTTGTCCACTTTGGTGTCAACACCTTCACCGATCGCGAGTGGGGCACCGGCAAAGAGGACCCCAAGGTCTTCAATCCCACCGCCCTTGACTGTCGCCAGTGGGTCAAGGCCCTCAAGGACGCCGGCTTCAAGCTCGCCATCCTCACCGCCAAGCACCACGATGGCTTCTGCCTCTGGCCCTCCAAGCTCACGAACCACACCGTTGCCGCCTCCCTCTGGAAGGACGGCAAGGGCGACGTCTGCCGCGAGTTCGCCGAGGCTTGCCGTGCCGAAGGCATCAAGGTCGGCTTCTACCTCTCTCCGTGGGATCGCCACGAGCCTTCCTACGGCACCGATGCCTACAACGACTTCTTTGTCGGTCAGCTCAATGAGCTCTTCGACAACTATGGCCCCATTGACGAGATTTGGTTTGATGGCGCCTGCGGCGAAGGCCCAAACGGCAAAAAGCAGGTCTACGACTGGTCTCGCTACTACGCCACCATCCGTGAGCGCAACCCAGACTGCGTCATCGCCGTCTCCGGCCCCGACGTCCGCTGGGTCGGCAACGAATCCGGCCTCGCCCGCGACAGCGAGTGGTCCGTCATTCCCGCCGAGGCCGTCAACAACGAGGCCGTCCGCGATGGCTTCGCGCCCTTCCACTTCGATGGCAAGGACATCGCCGCCATGGCCCGTCGCCAGCTCGCCCAGGAACGCCCCTCCGCTAACTCCCCCACCCTTGGCTCCCTCGATGAGGCCATCGGCTCCCACCATTGCGTTTGGTATCCCGCCGAGTGCGACGTCTCCATCCGCCCCGGTTGGTTCTGGCACGCCAGCCAGGACAATCAGGTGAAGTCCCTTGACAAACTCATGTCCATCTACGATCGCTCTGTCGGCCGCAACGCCGTTCTCCTCCTCAATATCCCGCCCACCACCCAAGGCCTCTTCCATCAGAACGACGTCGCCCGCCTCAAGGAGTTCGGCGACACCATCCGTAAGACCTTCGCCACCAACCTCCTCGGCCCCGCCATCCCCGATCGCACCGAGGTCATCCTCGACGCCCCCATCCGCTTCGACACCCTTGTTGCCCAGGAAGACATCACCCAGGGGCAGGTCGTCGAGCGTTTCCACTTCGAGGTCAAGCTCCCCGGGCAGTTCGGTTGGCAACGTGTCGCCGGTGCCACCACCATTGGCCACAAGCGCATCTTGCGTCTCAAAGAGCCCATCGAGGCAACCGCCGTCCGTCTGGTCATCGATGAGACCCGCGCCCGTCCCCACATCCTCTCCATCGGCGCCTACCTCGCCCCTTGATGGAGCACGTCACGTCCTTCCTGAGACCCCGGGTTCCAACACAACCCGGGGTCTTTTTATCGTAACATCCTATCATTAAAAGGAATGAGGCGCGCCACAATTCGAGGTCGCCAAGGGTCGTTGGCACCCCGTGCAACCCCCTCTGGCGAGACCCTACAGTGGTCCTAGGTCAACCACTATAGGGGGCGGGGTCGAGACCCTATAGTGGTCGGGGTCGAAACCCTTAGTGGTCCGAGGTCGACCCCTATAGGGTCTCAGAAAGGGCCCTTTAGAGGTCGGCGATGGGGGAGGCGTCGAGGAGGGTGGGGGAAGGGACCGGTTCGCGGAAGGTGTCCACGGAAAGGGTGAACCACGCGCGGAGGGGAAGGCCGCGACGCCAGTCTTTGGCGCGGTCGGCGGCGCCGAACCAGATGGCTTTGAGTGCGGGGCCGCCCTCGATGGGGGCGAGGGAGAGTTGCAGGTGACTCTTGTCGGCGCCGACGGGGCGGGCAACGGCCAGGGTGAAATCCTTCTGGAAGATGGGCTTGGGGTTGGCGTTGCCGTAGGGTTCCAGTCGGTCGAGTTCGCGGCAGAGGGCGAGGGTGACGGGAAGGTGGGTGAGGTCGGCGTCGTAGAAACGGTCAGCCGTCAGGGGTTCCCCGGTGAAGGCTTTGGGGAGGCGCTCGGCGAAGGCCTCGTAGGTGCCGGGGAGGAGGGAGAAGCCGGCGGCCTGGGCGTGCCCGCCGAAGTGGTCGAGCAGGTCGGCGACGGTGGTGAGGGCCTCGACGGCGTTCCACGGTTCGCAGGCGCGCATGGAGCCGTGTCCGCCGCCATCGGGCGTGCGGCAGACGAGGGCGACAGGGCACCCGAAGCGCTCCATGAGGCGCGCGGCGACGATGCCGACCACCCCGGCATGGAAGCCTTCGCCGCCGACGACCAGGAGATTGCCGGAGGGGGTGGGGGCGCCGGCGAGGATGGCGTCGAGGAGGTCGTGCTCGATGGTGCGGCGGCGCTTGTTGATTTCAACGAGTTGCGTGGCGCAACGGGTATTGCCCAATCCGATGGCGGCATAAGCGGTCTTGAGCTCGCCCAGACGCCCGGCGGCATTGATGCAGGGGACCAAGGAGAAGGCGACGCCTTCCGCGGTGAAGGGGGAGTGGAGGCGTTGGCAATCGGCGAGGGCGCGAAGGCCGCGATTGGCATCGGGGGAAGAGAGGGTGCGCAGACCTTTGGCCACCAAGACGCGGTTCTGGCCGGTCAAGGGCATGACGTCGGCGATGGTGGCGATGGCGGCAAGGTCCAGAAAGGCATCGGGGTCTACCTGCAGGCCGCGTTGGGCCAAGGCGCGCACGAGCATGAGGGCGACGGCGCACCCGCAGAGACTTTCTGCGCCGGGAGGCGCGGAGAGGCGGGGGTTGACGATGGCGTTGGCCGGGGGCAACTCCGGGGGCGGCATGTGGTGATCGGTGACGATGACGTCAATGCCTTGCGCGCGGAGGCCGGCGATTTCATCGCGGGAGGTGATGCCGCAGTCGACGGTGACGATGAGGGTGGGAAAGGGGGAGTAGGTGAGGCACCGGGCGACGGATTCCGGGGTGAGGCCGTAACCTTCGCTCTCGCGGTCGGGGAAGAAAGGTTTGACGGTGGCGCCGACGCTGCCAAGGGCCTGAACCAGGGTGGCGGTGGCGGTGATGCCGTCCACGTCGTAGTCGCCGAAGACGGTGATGGGTTCGTGGTGGACGATGGCACGCAGGAGGCGTTCGACGGCGGCTTCCATGCCGTCAAAGGCGAAGGGATCGCAGAGGGGCGCGACCTCGGGGCGCAACCAGAGGGTGGGGGCGTCGTTGCCCAAGCGCCGTGCGAGGAGCTCGGCGACGAGGGGCGAGAGGCCGGCCTCGGCGGCGAGGGTCGCGGCGAGGGCGGGGTCTGCGCTTGGGGCGGGAATCCAGGCCACGTCAGGCCTCCAGGAGGAAGGTGGCGGGGCCGTGATTCAGGAGGCGGACCTCCATCTCGGCGCCGAACTTGCCGTGGCCGAGACGGTCGCCGAGGGTGGCGCGGAGAACGGCCAGGCAGCGCTCATAGAGCGGCTCGGCGACCTCGGGGCGGGCGGCGGTGGAGAAGCCCGGGCGGTTGCCGGAGGCGGTGTCGGCGTAGAGGGTGAACTGGGAGATGAAGAGGATGCTCCCGTCGACGTCCAGGACGGAGCGGTTCATGGCGCCGCGGTCGTCCTCGAAGATGCGAAGCTTGAGGAGCTTGGCGCAGAGCTTGTCGGCCTTGGCGGGGGTGTCGTCGGGGGCGATGCCGCAGAGGACCAGGAGGCCGGGGCCTTCGAAACCGGAGAAGCGGGCGCCGTCGATGTCGACGGAGGCGCCGATGACGCGTTGGACCAAGAAGCGCATGGGGGACTCCGGGGTTGGGTCAGCGGGTGAGGCGAATGCCGCGGCGCTGATAGGTGGGTTCGTCAAGGTTCTGCCCGCCGAAGATGGTGGGGGCGACGTCGGTGAAGCGGTTTTTGGCGGTGCCGAGGACCTTGGTGCCGGCGGCCTTGGCACCCCGCTGACGCTTGGAGGAGAGGGGGCGCGGGGCCTCGCCGTCCTTGGCGGCGGAGACGTTGGTGATGGGATGCCCGAAGGCGAAGAGAACGACGGAGAGCGTGCCCTCGCGGGACTCTTCATCGGCGGTGCCCAAGAGCGTCTCTTTGAGGGATTGGCAGTGGGCGCGCAGGCCTTCCATCACGGTGCCGATTTCACAAAGGCGAAGATCGGGGCCGGCCAAGATGCCGACGACGAGCTGGGCGGCGTTGGCCAAGCGGTCGACGCCGTTGACGTGGAAACGCGGGTCTTCGCGGAGGGCGTTCAAAGCGATCTTGGCCCGGTTTTCTCCGGAGACGGAGACATCGGCGAAGCAGAAGGGCAGGCCGCCTTCGACATCGTGGGTGAGGAAGGCGCGGAAGTGTTCCGCGTCAAAGGCGATGAAGCCCGGGTGGGCCACCAGCGTCCAAAGCAGACCCAGCCCGGCGGCCAGACGGTCGGCGGCGTGGGCGAAGGCTTCGGCGGCGGGAAGCGTGGCGGCTTCGGCGCCGACCAAGGCGTCCAGGGAGACGCGCGTGAGGGCGTCGGCGCGGGTCTCCATGATGGGCAGGAGGACATTGGCGGCGCGCTTGCGGTCGTCGCCTTCGAAGGCGAAGGGCGCGACGGCGAAGACGAGGGTGGCGATGCCCTTTGTGCGGAGGGCCTCCAGGAGGGTCGTCGCGGCGCCGGCGGTGCCCCCCCCGCAGCACGTGAGCAGGATGACCAGGCGGGGTGAACCGACTTGCGCGAGGATTTGCGCGGCATCGTCGCGGAAAGCGCCCGCGCCCAAGGAGTGCGAGCCGCCGGTGCCGCGTCCGGACAGGCGCTTGGCGCCGAAGACGGAGGTGGAGACGCCGACGGCCGGGGTGATGGATTGGAGGGTGGCGTCGTCCGTGTCGAGGATGAGGGCGCGCAGGGGCGAGGTGGCGCGCTCGGCCACGCGGCGGACGATGGAGGCTGCCGCACCGCCCAGGGAGATAAGCAGAAGGTCTTCGGTTTCCATGGGGCTTAACCTTTGAGGAAGGCGCGGATACGCGACATGAGGGAGGGCGCACGGTCTTCCTGGGAGAGGGTGCGGCACCGCCAGTTGAGCAGGCCGACGGCGGTGGCGTGGCGGTAGGGCTCGTCCATCATGTCCGTCGGGAGCTTGACGATGTTGCAGGGGATGCCAAGGACGCAGGGCAGGCCGAAGATGTCGCTGGCTTGCTCGGTGATGAGGGGCAGGGCCGCCGTGCCGCCGGTGAGGTAGATGGCCCCGCGGATGTGGGGCAGGACATCGCGCAGTTGCTCGGCCAGGATGCGGAAGGTCTCGTCGATGCGCTCGGTGACGATGGTTTGGATGGCATGGACCGAGAGGGAGCGCTCGGTTGTGGCAAAGGTGGTGCGAAGGGGGTAACGGTCTGTGGCGAGGTCGGATTGGATTTGCGCGGCGCCGCGTGCAAGTTTGACCTCCTCGGCCTGGGCCTGGGAGATTTGGAAGGCCAGGGCGAGGTCGTTGGTGAGGTGCGAGCCGCCCACGGCCAGGTTCCCGGCCGCCGCCACGACGTTGTTGCAGATGGCGATGTAGTCGATTGTGCCATCGCCGAAGTCCAACACCAGGGCGCCGTCGTTGCGCGCCTTGGCGTCAAGCACCGCCTCGGCGGCCGCGAAGCCGGAGAAGGCGGGGTCCACCAGCCGCAGCCCGGCGTGATGGATGGCGGAGGTCAGCGCGTCAAGCGCCGTACGCGGGACGGAAATTTCCAGGATGTTCGCCACCAGTTCGGAGCCCGTCATGCCCAGGGGCGTGCCTACGGGCTGGCCGTTCACCTCGTACTTCTGGCGGAAGCGCTGGAGGATCTTGTTGGTGGAGTCTTCGGACTCGACGGATTGCGCGTTTTCCTCGGCGGCATCGACGTTGTCCTGGTCGATGGCGTGGCCGGGCATCAAGAGGGTCTGCCCGGAACGCACGGCGACCGAGAGTCCGAAGCAGGAAATGGCGGCCGTGACCTCGGCCAGATCGATGCCGAATCGGCGATCCATGTCGTCGCGCACCTTGCGGATGCCGGCGGTGACGGCGTCGATGTCGCGGATGAAGCCTTTACGCACGCCGTGCGTCTCGGTCGCAGTGCGCCCGATGACGGTCAGGCCTTCCCCGTCGTACTCCCCGGCCAGGAGGCTGGTGGTCTGCGTGCCAATGTCCAATGCGCCCAAAAGCATGCCCATGATGCAGTCGCTCCCTTCAGTCCGAGACGGTGATGTTGTCTGTCTGCGCGTTGATGCGGCGTTTGCCGGAGAGGTCCGGCATGGCAAGCACTTTGGCGACCTTGCGCAGGCGCTCCAGCATGGCCTCGCGCTCGGTCGTGCGGATTGCCTCGTCCACCGCGTCGGTGTCCATTCCCATCCCATTCCAGGCGAGGATGACTTCGCGTCCGTCGGCCAGGCGCATCTCCACGCCGTCTTCAATGGAATAGGCGCCGGGACGGAGGGAAATCTCGGAGACCGTGGGGAAGGGTACGGCGCCGCCGACCTTGGTCGCGTCGATGATTCTCAGCATGCAACGGTACTCCGTCGGGATGCGGGAACCGGGGACGTAATGGGCAATCCCGTCCCAGCCCGAGACGGCGGGAAGGCGCCCCGGGGCCGGGGCCGAGGGCCGGAAGCAGACGCCCCAGATGTCCACGTAGAGCCCGCTTGGCAACCGTGCGATGGGGACACGTTCCTGCACGTGCAGCTCCACCTTGCCTTGCTTGGGATAGTAAATCATCCGCGCACCACTGAAATAGGGGGACTGCCGCAACCGCTCCACGATTGGCTGTTGCATCAAGTCGTAACCGTTGACGGGCTCCGTCAGACCGAAGATGCCGGCAAGGTAAATCTCGCGCACGAACTGCTCCGTCTCGGGCGAAGAGCACCCCGTGATGACGATGTCGCCGGGCGCAACCAGGAAGCTCGCTTCGTTGCCCTGGCTGTTGGGCTTCGCGAGGTAATCGGTCTTCGTGAGGTGAAAGAACCAGAAGGCCGCCGCCAAGACAATGACAATCGGCAAGAAGGGCAACGTTTTCGGGAGCGTCTTTGCGCAGAATCCCCACGCCGCCACGCAGAAGGCCCACACCTGCGCCCAGACGGATGTCTTTTTCCGTGTTGTCTTCTTCGCGCGCTTAGCCATGCCGGGCCGCCTCCACCAACCGCGCACAGAGCGCGGGGAAGGGGATTCCCGCCCGTGCCGCGGCATCCGGCAGCAGGCTTGTCTCTGTGCATCCCGGCGCCGTGTTCACCTCCAGCACATAGAGCTTCCCTTCGGGAGAGAGGCGGAAATCCACGCGCACCGCACCGCGGCAACCCGTCGCTTTCGCCGCCAAGACCGCCAGACGCTGCGCCTCGCGCGTCGTCTCGTCTTCCGGCGGATAGAGGTGCTTCGAGACGCCTGGGGCATACTTTGCGTGGTAGTCATACCAGCCGTTCGGCGCCACGATTTCCAACACCGGCAACGCCTCGTCGCCGATTACGCCCACGGCCCATTCACGGCCCGCCACGAAACGCTCCACCAGCGCCTCGCCCTGCGCGTCCTGCGCCGCGGCCAGGCGCACGGCCTCGGGCCACTGCGTCGCGTCCGTCACCTTGGAGAGGCCCACGCTCGAACCGTCGCACGGCGGCTTCACCACCACCGGCAGGGGGAAGGGCGGTGGAAAGTCCGCGGCCGCGACCGTCACCACCGCGCCCTCAGGCGTCGGCACGCCGGCCTTGCGGAAGGCGGCCTTCGCCGCCGGCTTGTCCATGCACAGGCGGCTCGCCGCCGCCCCGGGACCCGTGTAGGGCAGACCCGCCGCGTCCAAATCCGTTTGGATACCGCCACCTTCGCCGTATCCCCCATGCAACGCGATGAAGACCGCATCCACGTCGCGCGGCATCTCCTCGAGGGAGTCCTTTGTCAGCCGCGCTTCCACAACCTCGTAGCCGGCCGTGCGCAAGGCCTCGGCCACTGCCGCGCCCGACCGTAGCGACACCTCCGCCTCATGGCTCGTGCCGCCCATCACCACTGCTATCCGCTTCTTCATCTGGGAATCCTCGCAAAACCCAGATATTCTACCACATTCCCATCCATCCTTTCCCCATCCAATTTCGCGTCAGTCGTGCCGGGAAGTTTTTCCGCGAAGACGATCTTGCGTGGAAACCCTGCGAGCTCCATCGCTCCCGGTGGGCGCGTCGCCCCCCGTTTTGCACCTTATTGTTTTCCAAGGAATCAATCCGTCGCCCCGCAGGGGCGTTCCGTTCTTCGTTTTCCGTTCTCCGGGGCGGTGCAGCCGCCCCACAGTATTGCGGAGGGTGTGGTATACTGGGGACATAAATAAGAAGAGAAAGGCGATACGGGATGACGGACGTGCCGAGACTGTCGATTGTGGTGCCCTGCCTCAATGAAGAGGCAGGCTTGGAGACACTGGTCCGCGCGGTTGATGAGACGGGGATCGTAGGGGTGGAGTTCGTCTTTGTGAACGACGGCTCGACGGATGGGACGCTGGCGGTGTTGCGCCGACTGGCGGAGTCGGATGGGCGCATCCATTACCTCTCGTTTTCACGGCGCTTCGGGAAGGAGGCTGCGCTGTTGGCGGGGTTGCGGAAGGCGCGTGGGGCCATCGTGGTGACGATGGACGCGGATCTGCAGGACCCGCCGCGGTTGTTGCCGGAGATGTTGCGCGGGATTGAGGAAGAGGGCCACGACTGCGTGGCCACGCGGCGGACGACGCGTGAGGGCGAGCCGCCGGTGCGCTCGTGGTTCGCGCGGTGTTTCTATTGGCTGATGCGCCACTTCTCGGAGGTGGCGCTGGTGGACGGCGCGCGGGACTATCGGATGATGACGCGTCAGGTGGTGGAGGCCATCCTGGCGATGCCGGAGGCGAACCGTTTCACGAAGGGAATCTATCAGTGGGTGGGCTTTGACACGAAGTGGCTCGCCTTCCCGAACGAGGAGCGGAAGGTGGGGGAGACCAAGTGGTCGTTCTGGCGCCTCTTTCGGTACAGTCTGGACGGCATCATGGCCTTTTCCGCGGCGCCGCTGATGCTGGCTTCGCTTTTGGGCGTGACCTTCTGTGGACTTTCCTTTGTGGCGTTGCTCTTTGTCTTTGTGCGGGCGTTGGTCTTCGGCGACCCTGTGGGCGGGTGGCCGTCGTTGGTCTGCGTCATCACCTTCTTGGGCGGGTTGCAGCTCTTCTTTATTGGCGTCTTTGGCGCTTACTTGGCCAAGACCTACACCGAGGCCAAACGCCGCCCGGCCTACTTCGTCAAGGAAGAGCGCTGAACGGTTCAGCAATACTGTCTGGTGAAGTTTTACCGCGAAGACGGTCTTGCGTGGAAACCCGGCGGGCTCCATAGCTCCCGTTGGTCGCGCCGCCCTTGGGATTTCCACGCTATTGCGCCAAGGGGTGGCTTGCACCACCCTGGGAAAAGGGAAACAGAACGCCCCTGCGGGATGATGTAGTGTTCTCAGGAAACCGGCCAGGCGCGAAACGGAGGGCGGCGGGCGCGGTCAGCGGCGAAGCCGCAGAGCGACCGATGGAGCCCGAAGCGTTTCGCGCCTCCCCTTGCGTCTTTGCGGTCATTGCCGACTTTCTCGGATACTATTGGATTTCACCCGATGAGAAGGTCCAGTGTCGTCCGGCGGGGGCCGGGGGGCAGGTCGAGGTGTGCGGAGAGGAAGACGCCGAGGAAACGACGCAGGCCGAAGACGCCGGGGAAGGGCTCTGGGCGGCCCAAGTCGTCACGGCGGTCGGCGGCGCGGGCCTCGGCCAAGGTCTCCGTGAGGGGATGGTCCAGGAAACGGCGATAGAGAACCGGGATGTCGTCGTGGAGCGTGAGGGTGGGGGGCGTGCGCAAGCGGGAGGGACGGTGGTCGCAGACAAAGCGGCCCTCCTCCACGGAGAAGAGCCCACGGGGAGAGGGGGCGCACCGCGGGCAGGGCGAGAAGTCGGGACCGAGGCCGACGGCTTGGAGGAGGTTCGACTCAAACCAGAGCAGGGCGAGCGTGGCCTCGTGCGGGGCGCAGGCGGGGAGGGTGTCGAGCAGGTTGCTGAGGATACGGAAGAGCTCCGGGTTGGCCATGCCGGGCTGGGCCGTGCGCAGGGTGAGGTCGCAGGCATAGGCGGCGGCCTCGGCGGCGCGCCAGGAGGCCCGGAGCCCTTCACGCAGCAGGATGGGCGTGCATTCGCGGATGTGGTGGACGCCATCGCGTTCGCGGGAGTAGAAGACCAATTCGCAGGTGTAGCCCACATCGTAGCGGCCGATGAAGGCGCTCTTGGGACGCTGGGCGCCCTTGACGGGGGTGGTGACGCGCCCATGCTCGAGGGTGAGCCAGGTGACCATCTGCGACGTCTTGGAGAAGGGACGGACGTTCAGGCAGAGGGCGAGGCTCTTCAGCAGGGGCGAGGCCTGCGGGGCGTTCTCACTGGGCGAAGCCACGGCGGTAGATTGTCAGCCACTCGGCGAAGGCGCGGTCGAGGTAGTCCGGGGCGAAGGCGGAGGCGTGCGGCAGGAGGAAGCACCGCGGCGCGCGGCGCAGGGGACCGTCCGCGGGGTAGGGCTCTTCCTTGAAGACGTCAAGGAAGGCGGCGTGGAGGGCGCCGGCCTCGAGCGCGGCGCAGAGGGCCGCCTCGTCCACCGCGTTGCCACGACCCAGGTTGCAGAGGATGGCGTGGCGCGGCAGGAGGGCCAGCCGGTGGGCGTCAATGATGTTGTCGGTGTCGGGGTTGGCGGGGAGGGCCAGGAAGAGGGCGTCGGCCTGCGCGAGGAGGGTGTCGAGGTCGGCGAGGTTCGCGTGGGTCACGCCGTCTACGTGGACGCCGAGGGCGGAGAGCTTCGTGCCGATGGCCTTGCCGATGTGGCCGTAACCCAGCACGACGGCGCGGCTGCCGGCGATGGCGCGCCGCCCGGGCGTATGGATGGGCCAGGCGTCGTCCGCGCCGCAGAGGCCGAGTCCGGGCAGGAGACCGCGCCGTACGGCCAGGAGCATGCCCACCGCGGTCTCGGCCATCAACTCGCCATGGAAGGTCCCGTGCGTCAGGCGGATGCGGTCGGGGATGCGCGCGCCGAGGAGTTCGCGGCCGGCGGCGGGCGTGGCCATCCACTTCATACGGTAAGTCAGCGGCAGCCAGGCCTCGGAGAAGGTGAAGGTCATCGCGTAGGTGGCCTTGGAGAGGTTGCGGATGAACTCCTCTTGCGTCTCGGCAAAGACGACGTCCAGCTCCGGCACCTGCTCCGCCCAACGAGCGACTTGTTCGCGCGTGGCGATGAAGTCGGAGACGCCACGATAGGTCAACCAAATCAACAGCATGGGTTTCATGTTCACACTCCTTGTGGGGGCGTCCGCCGCCGCTCGCGCGTTGAGGCGATGCCCAGTTGTTCACGGTATTTCGCCACGGTGCGGCGCGCCATAGGAATGCCCTGCTTGGCGAGTGCCTCGGCGAGGGCTTGGTCGGAAAGGGGATGGGCGGGGTCTTCGGCCGCAACGAGCGCCTTCAGCGCGCCTTTGGCCTGTTGGTCGGAGATGGCTTCCTCGCCCTCGCTCGCCACGGCGTGGGTGAAAAAGGCCGCCAGCGGGAGCAACTTGCGCGAGGTCGCCACGCGCACGGCCTTGTCGCGCACCACGCGCGAGACGATGCTTTTGTCGTAACCGATCGCTTCCGCGACCTCCTTCTGCAGGAGGGGACGGAGCGTGGCCGGGTCGCCGCCGCTGTCCAGGAAGGCCGTCTGCCGGTCGAAGGCTGTCTGCGCCACCAGGCGGAGGGTGTCGTTGCGCTCGTGGTAGGCGTTCGCCGCGAGGCGAGCCTGTTCGACCAAGGTGTTGACGCAGGCACGCTCGTCGCGCGTTCGAACTGCCGCCCGGGCGGCCTCGATGGCGGCCTCGTCCACGCGGAAGAGGGGGAAGCGTCGTTCGTCGCAAACCGCACGCCACCGGCCGTCGGGCTCTCGCAGGGCCACGATTTCGGGGCTTTCGAGCGGTTCGCTGGGCGCGAAGGCGCGGCCGGGGAAGGGATTGAGGGAACGCAAGTAGGCCAAGGCCCCCGTCAACTCCTCCGGCGTGCACCGCAGGTCGCGCGCCAACCGCTCTCGGGAGGTCGTGAGCAGACTGCCCAGTCGGTCGCAGAGGCGCAGGTAGAGCGCGCGGTCGGGGAGGTGTCGCGGGTCGGCCCGGGTCTGCAACGCCAGGCATTCGGCCAGCGACCTCGCCCCCACGCCCACGGGCTCAAGTCCCTGCACGGTCTTGATGGCCGCCTCCACGTCGGTCTCGGAGAAGGCTTCCGGCGGACGGCCCTCGTTGGCCTGCCACCAGTCGCCGAGCAGGGTGTGCGCGTCCTCGCGCAGGTAACCGTCCGCGTCGAGCGCGTCGCACACCAGCAGCACCAAGTCCCGACGTGGCCCCGTCTCCATCTGCCGGAGCACTTGCCGCTCCAGATGACGGTAAAGCGTCTCCGTCTCGGTTTGCGTCTCAATCAGCCAATCGTGACGGCGCGCGGCCTCGGCTTGGACCTCGGGGTCGGCTTGGTCGCCGAAACCTTCGAGCGAGGCATTGAAGTAGTCCAGGTTCTCGGACTCGTCCGCGGACTCCGCCTCACGCTCTGCCAGACCATCGAGCGACACCGCGCCGTGGAGCGGCTCTTCGTATTCCAGAAAGGGGTTTTGCTCGGCCTCGCGGCGCAACTCCGCGCGCAACTCCGGTAGGGGCAACGGCAAGAGACGCAGACGTTGCCGCGCCTGCAGCGAGAGCGTTGTCTCCTGCGTTTGGCGCTGTTGTTGCGCCGCTCCTAGGCTTTGTGCGAGCCCGGGCACGGGGAAGGTCAATCCTCCAGCAAGGCGTCGGCGAAGGTCTGCCGGGCGGCCTCTTCGCCCTTCACCTTGACGATGATGGCGCGCGCGAAGTCCTTGAATCGGCCGGGACCCTCCGCCGTGATGAGGTTCCCCGAGACGACCGCCTTCTCGCGGCGATACTCGGTTCCCAATGCCGCCGTGAAGTCCGGCGCGGGGTAGCACGTCGCCGGGCGTCCGGGCAGGATGCCCGCCGCCGTCAGGACCAGGGCCGGAGCCGCGCAGATGGCGCAGACCAACTTGCCCGCGGCGTCATACTCCTTGATGAGCTCCAGAACCCCCTGTGTCGCGGCCAGGGCTTGCGAACCGCCCAGCCCGCCCGGCAGGATCACGCCGTCGAACTGCGTGCTGTCCAGTTCCGTCAGGCAGAGCTCCGCCTCCACCGCGATGCCGTGCGCACCCAGCGTCAACGGCGTGGTGTTCAGCGTGCAGGTCGCAACCTCCACGCCCGCCCGCCGCAACAGATCCAGCGTACCCAGCGCCTCGATTTCCTCGAAGCCATTCGCCAACATCATGACCAAAGCCATAATCAATTCCTCCAAAAGGTTCGCCCCATTATACCAAATCGCTCCTCCCCCTCGTTTCCCACGAAGACACATAGGAACGCAAGGGCCTGGGCACTTCACCGTTCGGCGCGTTACGCCTCACTATCGTGCCCATCCCTTGCGTTTCTATAGAGTAGGCGCTAAAATGTTTTCCTTTTAGAAAGGCTCCGGAAAGTGGTAAAAAGATAGGGAAGTGCCCGAAAGCCGGAAAATGCGCTCACCAACCGTATAGCCAAGGTGTCGCCCCGCATAAACGTGGAAAATATTACCTTGCCTAATCTATAGTGTTTTCCGGGAAGCATCATCTGTCGTGCTTGCGGGTGCAGGAGAAAGTGGAAGCTTGGAGGCTTGTCTGTTTTACCCACGCCCCACCCGTCGCCCGCTTGTCGGGCGTTCTGTTCTCTGTTCTCTGTTCTCTGTTCTCTGTTCTCTGTTCTCTGTTCTCTGGGGCGCGTTAGCGCCCCTCCGTTTTCCGGGGCGGCGCCATCGGCGCCGCCCCTGCGTTCTTATGGACGCAGGGAGAGGGGTAGGGGACGCAACGTGGCAATAAATGTGAGAATGTGATAAAGTAACGGTATATGAAAAGGAGCGACATCATGAGGAAACTGTTTGCCTTGTTGCCTGCGTTGTGCGCGGGCGTCCTGTTCGCGGCACCGGAATGGGAAAATGAAGCCATCTTCCAGGTGAACCGCGAGCCTGCGCGCGCGGCCTTGATGCCCACGGCGCCGAACAGCGTCCTCTCGCTTAACGGCAAGTGGCGCTTCCACTTCTCTTACACCCCCGCCGAGCGTCCGCAGGATTTCTGGAAGACTTCCTACGACGTCTCGAAGTGGGACCTCATCACGGTGCCGATGAGCTGGCAGATGGGCGGCTACGGCACGCCGGTCTATTCCAACGAGATCTATCCCTTCAAGATTGACCCGCCGCGCGTGACCTCCACGCCGCCCAAAGATTGGACCTCTTTCAAGGAGCGTCCCTCCGTGGGTAGCTACCGTACCTCCTTCACCCTGCCCGAGGGCTTCAACAAGGGCAAGGTCTATCTGCGCTTCGATGGCGTCGAGTCCGCCTACTACGTCTGGGTCAACGACACCTACATCGGCTACAGCGAAGACTCCTTCACCGCCGGTGAGTACGACATCACCAAGGCCCTCAAGCCCGGCGAGAACACTCTCTCGGTCGAGGTTTATCGCTGGAGCGACGGCTCCTACCTGGAAGACCAGGATTTCTGGCGCCTGGCCGGCATCTTCCGCGACGTGACCCTCTTCTCCACCCCCGCCCTGCAGATTCGCGACGTCTGGGTGCGTCCCGGCCTGGCCGATGACTACGTGACCGGCACCGTCGCCGGTGACGTCTGGGTGCGTAACGCGGGCGACACCCCCTCTGCTCCCACCGAGGTCTCCGTGACCATCGGTGACATCTATTCCGCCAAGCTCCCCGTCCCCGCCCTCAAGGCCGGCGAGGAGGTTAAGCTGGCCCTGCCCGCCGGCACCGTCAAGGACGTGGCCTGCTGGACTGCCGAGACGCCGAACCTCTACGCCACTACCCTCTCCCTCCCCAACGGTGACGCACGCGCCCTCAAGCTTGGCTTCCGCCGCATCGAGGTGGGCAAGCAGGGCGAGCTCCTCGTCAATGGCGTCAGCACCAAGCTGTGGGGCGTCAACCGCCACGAGATGGACCCCGACCGTGGCCGTTACATGACCGAGGAGAAGATGCAAAAGGATGCCCTCTGGATGAAGAAGGGCAACTTCAACGCCGTGCGCACCGCCCACTATCCCAACGACCCGCGTTGGTATGAGATCTGCGACGAGATTGGCCTCTACGTGATGGACGAGGCCAACATCGAGGCCCATCAGCTCCGCGGCCATCCGCAGTGCTTGAACAACAAGCCGAACTGGCACGCCGCCTACGCCTTCCGCGTGCATAACATGTTCCAGCGCGACAAGAACCACGCCTCCATCATCATGTGGTCCCTCGGCAATGAGACCGGCGGCGGCAAGAATCTCGAGGACCAGGGCGACTGGCTCAAGCAGAACGACCCCTCCCGCCTCGTGCACTACTGCGACTTCCCCGAGAACTCCCCGCACAACGACATGGATTCCTCCATGTACCGTCCGCACGACCAGCTCCGCAACATCGCCAAGCGCCACACCCACCGTCCTTACGTCCACGTGGAATACGCCCACTCCATGGGCAACGCCTGCGGCATGTTCGATGAGTACATCAAGATCTACGAGGAATATCCCCGCATGATCGGCGGCTTCGTCTGGGATTACATTGACCAGGGACTCCGCGCCACCAAGGACCCCAAGACCGGCCTCTTCAAGCTTGAGCCCTTCACCGGCAAGTCCCTCGCCTTCGGCGGCCTCTTCGGCGACCGCCCCAACTTCGGCGACTTCTGCGACAACGGCGTCATCACCGCCGAGCACAAGCCCAAAGGCCAGTTCTGGGCCGTCAAGCGCGCCCAGCAGCCCTTCGGATTCACCTGGGATGAGTCCAAGCAGTCCCTCTCCGTCCGCAGCAAGTTCTTCCACAAGACCGCCGAGGGCTACGCGCTCTACGACAAGAACGGCAAGCGCTTGGCCGACCTCCCCGCCCTCAAGCCCGGCGAAACCACCACGCTGGCCATCAAGCCCGTGCGTGACGGCGACCTCGACTACCCCGTCTTCATCGGCGACAAGGGCGTCGACCCCAAGGCCATCGTGACCGACTGCGTCGCTTGGTTCGCCATCCCCGGCGGCACCCGCGAGCCTCTCAAGTTCAAGAAGCCCAAGGCCCTGCCCAAGGTTGCGGCCTCCGTCACGCAGACCGAGGATGGTGCCCTGCGTGTCTCCGGTGTCGGCGTCGAGGGCACCTACCTCCTCTTCCGCGACGGCGTCCTTGCCCAGGTGCACTACAATGGCCGCGACCTCCTCGCCGCCCCGCCCCGCTTCACGATGTATCGCGCCCGTATCAACAACGATCGCTACATCAAGGACTCCGCCACTTGGCGTTCCCTCAAGACCCAGGGCAACCGTTGCCTCTCCATGAAGTGGCGTAAGCTCGAGGGCGACCAAGAGGCCGTCCAAATCATCGCCGAGATGGAGACCGACGGCGGCGACGTTCCTTACAAGTACACCCTCGTCTGGACGGTGCTCATGAACACCGTCACCTGCGAAGGCGTCTTCTATCCGCAGTCCCCCGAGGAAATCATCCCGCGTCTGGGCTTCGAGCTCGCCGTCAACAAGGACCTCGACACCGTTCACTACGATGCCCTTGGGCCCTTCGAGAACTACGTCGACCGCAAGTTCCACACCTGGCGTGACCACTTCACCTGTTCCGTCAAGGACTTCTTCGTGCCCTATCCCGAGACCCAGGAATATGGCAACCGCGAGGACGCCCACTGGATCTTCCTGGAAGACGGCGAGGACTCCCTCTGCTTCTTCTCTCCCGTGTGGAACCGCCCCTTCGCCTTCTCCGTGAACCAGTGGGACGCCGTGACCCTCTTCGATGCCACGCTGCCCTCCCTCCTGCCCACCCCGGACAAGACCTGGCTCCACCTGGACTACGCCCAGACCGGTCTCGGCAACGGCTCCTGCGGTCCTCGCCCCTGGGCCGAACATCTGGTCTACAACAAGCCCTTCTCCTTCGGCTTCGCGCTGCGCTTCGGCTCCAAGCCCTTCAAGCCTCAGCCCTTCCGTCCCACCGCGGGTCTCGCCCTCGTGACGCGTGACGGCAAGAACCAGGTCACCGTCACCCCCGACCGCGCCGATGCCAAGGTGGAGGTCTCCGTGAACGGCCAGACGCCCTTCGTCTACGACAAGCCCTTCACCCTGGAGAGCGGCACCGTCGCCGTCACCGTCACCCCCGATGAGGACCAGATTCCCACCCCGACCCTCACCCGCACCTTCGCCAAGGAAGCCGTCCGCACCGCCTGGAAGGTCGTGAACGTCTCCTCCGAAGAGCCCGGCGAGGGCAACGTCGCCAACATCTTCGATGGCAACCCCAAGACCTACTGGCACACCGACTGGCGCAACGTCCACCCCGACTACCCGCACAGCTTCGAGCTTGACTTCGGCGAAGTCCAGACCGTTGCCGGCGTCCGCCTCCTGCCGCGCACCGACGAGCTCAACGGCCTCATCGGCAAGTGCTCGATCGAGCTCAGCAAGGACGGCAAGACCTGGACGACCGTCTTCGACGGCGACACCGGCTGGAAGGCCAATAACCGCAAGTGGCGCGATATCGACTTCGCCCCCACTGAGGCCCGTTACCTCCGCCTCACCGCTAAGGCTCCTGCCATCAAGGGCCACATCTGGGCCACCCTCAGCGAACTCACCCTCAAGATCCGCTGAGTCTTCCCCCGCGCGTCCCCTCTGCGCCCCGCCCAAACAAAAGGCGCCACCCGATCATGGGTGGCGCCTTTTGTTGTTGTCTCCGGCACCCTCTGCGCCCCGACCCCATAAAGATCCCTTTTGAGACCCTATAAGGGGCCGAGGTCAACCACTATAGGGGTCGGTGATGAGACCCTATAGGGGGCCGAGTCGAGACCCTATAGTGGTCCAGGTCCGACCCCTATAGGGTCTCGGGAGCGACCTCTTAAGGGCGGGGGCGCTGACGTACCCCGGGAACAGAGGATGGCTACGGAACACGCGGCAAGCGCGCGATGGAGAAACGTCAACACGAGGCGGCAATGCCGCCTCGTTCTAGTCGTTCTCTATGTCCTATAAGTCCTACCGCGCTACTTCCCGCGCTTTTCAAGAAGGCACAGAAACGCAAGAGGATAGGCACGGTAGTGAGGCGCAACGCGCCGAACGGTGAAGTGCCGAGTTGGAAGGTTGGAAGCTTGGAGGCTTGGAAGTTTGGTAAACGACTTCACCGGTCGCGCGCTTGTCGCGCGTTCCGTTCTCTGTTCTCCGTGGCCGTGGAAGGTTTGTCCCTTCGGGCCTGCACGCTCCGTTCTCCGGGGGCGCGTCAGCGCCCCTTTAGCCGAGGATGGCGGCGAGGTCTTGCTCCGGGGTGGTGATGGGGGCGATGGCGTATTTTTCCGCCAGCAGGGCCAGGATGTTGGGCGAGACGAAGGCCGGCAGGGTGGGGCCCAGGCGGATGTTGCGGACGCCCAAGTGCAGGAGTGTCAGCAGGATGCAGACCGCCTTCTGTTCGTACCACGAGAGCACCAACGAGAGCGGCAGGTCGTTCACGCCGCAGCCGAAGGCCTCGGCCAACGCCAACGCCACGCGCACCGCGCCATAGGCATCGTTGCACTGGCCCACGTCAAGCAGACGCGGCAGCCCGGCCACGGTTCCCAGATCCAAGTCGTTGAAACGGAACTTCCCGCAGGCCAGCGTCAGCACGATGGTGTCCTGCGGCAGGGCCTTCACGAAGTCGGTGTAGTAGTTGCGGCCCGGGCGCGCGCCGTCGCACCCGCCCACCAGGAAGAAGTGGCGGATGGTCCCGGCCTTGACGGCCTCGACAATCTTCGGCGCCGCGGCGAGGATGGCCCCATGGCCGAAGCCTGTGGTGACGGTCTCGCCGCCGTTGATGCCGTGGAAGGTGCGGTCTTCCGGGTAACCGCCCAGCTCCAGCGCCTTGGCGATGACGGGGCCGAAGTCACGGTCCGCGCCGATGTGGGTCACGCCTGGGAAGGAGACGAGCCCGGTGGTGAAGACGCGGTCGCGATAGCTTTCGCGCGGCGGCATCAGGCAGTTGGTGGTGAAGAGGATGGGGGCGGGGATCGCGTCGAACTCGCGCTGTTGGTTCTGCCACGCGGTGCCGAAGTTGCCCTTCAGGTGGGCGAAGCGGCGGAGCTCGGGGTACCCGTGCGCGGGGAGCATTTCGCCGTGCGTGTAGATGTTGATACCCTTGCCTTCGGTCTGCTCCAGCAACAGACGCAGGTCATGCAGGTCGTGTCCCGTGATGACGATGAAGGGGCCCTTCTCCACCTTCAGCGGCACGGTCGCCGGCGCGGGCGTACCGTAGGTGCCCGTGTTCGCCGCGTCCAGAAGCGCCATGCACGCCAGGTTCTTCTCGCCCACTTCCAGCGCCAGACCCAACAGGTTCTCCACCGTGTCGTCCGTGCCCAACGCCGCCATCGCCTTGGCGAAGAAGGCGTCCACCGCCGCGTCATGACGGTTCAACGCCGCCGCGTGGTAGGCATAGGCCGCCATGCCGCGCAACCCGAAAAGAATGAGCGACTTCGCCGAACGCACGTCCTCGTCCGCCGCCCAGATGCGAGCCATGTTGTAATCCGCGTCCGCGCCGAATTCCTGGCCGAGGGTGTGCGCCTCGTCCGTCAGCGCGTCCACGGTCGCCTCGTTGAAGTTCACGTTCGTGACGGTGGTGAAGAGGCCGCGCACCAGGAGATCCGTCACCCGCGCATCCGTGGCGCCCTTCGCCTCCGCGGCCTGGGCCAAGGTAATCATCGCCCCGGTCAGACGATCCTGCGCCTCTGCCACCGGTGCGGGCTTGCCGCACACACCGGCCTTGCCCATGCAGGCCCGGCATCCAGCTGTCTGCTCGCACTGAAAACAAAACATCTGTTCGTTCATGGTTCTCTCCTTGTCGTTTTCTTGGGACAATCTCGGAAAACGTCTATTAGTCTACCACAAGTACGCAGGACAGTCTTGCCGATGGTAGCTCAGTCAGTAGTGTCCGGGGGAAATGGGGACCGCAAAGACGGTCTTGCGTGGAAACCCGACGGGCTCCATCGCTCCCGTTGGTCGCGCCGCCCTTGGGATTTCCACGCTATCGCGCCCCTGAAGGGGCGCTCAAAAGGGGATGCGGAAGTTCTGAAGCTTGGAGGCTTGGAAGTTTGGTTTGTTGGTAAGGCCCTGCTCCACACCCCGACTTTCCTTCTTTATAAAAAGGCCACAAGGTGCGAAACGGAGGGCGGCGGTCGCGGTCAGCGGCGAAGCCGCAGAGCGACCGATGGAGCCCGAGGCGTTTCGCGCCTTCCCTTGCGTCTTTGCGGTAAAACCCTCTTGGATGGTATTGGACTTTTCTTGTTGATATGGTAGGATAGATACGTATTTGAAAGGAGCATAGGCAATGGCGAAGATTCTGATCAAGTTGCCGGCGGCGTGTTGCGGGACGTGTCAGCATTGGACCGGCGGGCGTGAAATCGTGGAGTTTGGGCGCCGCTTGGCGTGCGAGGATGGCGTGCATCCTTGCCCGTGGCGGAAGTCGGGCTCGCACGCGCGGTCGCGGCCCCAGTGCATGGGAAACCAATACAAGCCGTGGTTCGGGCTGCCGAATTGAGGAGGTGAGGCGATGCCGTTGACGGTATGGTGTTTGGTGGACACCCTGCTCCTTGCGTTTGGGGTGCCCCTTGTGTGGAAGGTGTGGCTGAATGGATGGTTCGCGGAGGATTGCCTGTGTTGCGGAGGGCCGCTCTTTAGAAGCCTGCTCCCGGCCGCTTGGCCGTTGACGCTGGCGGTGTTCGGCTTGTTGCTCTTTGGGGCGCGCTATTGGGTATTGGGGTTGCAGGGACGTTACGGCGCGTGGATGCAGTGGCCCTATGCGGTGATTCTGATGGCCCTGGCGTGTGCACCGCTCACCTGTGTCTGCTTGGTGTTTTTTATTGTGTTGCTTGTGGTTGCTGAGGCCTTGCCGCCCGCTGCTCAGCAGGTATTTGGCGGCCTTTCTCCGGCGCGGCTTTCCGGCCTGATGTGGGGGATTATCTTTGCGCTGTTGGCGGGCGGGGTGTGGCTCTGGCGGCGGAGGTCTGGGGCAGGGGAGGGGCGCCGGTCAAGGCTGGGGTGGGTGGCGTTGGCCTTCGCGCTCTGGATGGTGTGCTTTGGTGTGCCGGACCTCGTGACGTTTGAGCGGTGGCGGGTGACGCTGGGCTAGGGCAATCTTGGCTGGGAAATTGGCAAGCCGCCTTTTCCGCAAAAACGCCAGTGCGCGCGAAGCCAGATGGGCTAACGCCGGTCGCTTTGCGGGCTAAACGCCCGCTGATCGCTCCCTCCCGTCCATCGTCTTCGCGCTTGGGCTGTCTTTCAACTCTCTTTGGCGCAGGAAAGTGGGGCGCGGGAGGGCGCACGGACGTGCGCCTGGCGTTAGCGCCCCACCTTTCCTGCAAGATTTGTGTCTTCGCGGTCCATCTTTTTCCCCGGACACGATTGATAGGACGCATAGGACCAGTAGGACGGCGGCTTCATCGGTCGCGAGCTTGTCGCGCGTTTTGTGGTCGTGGAAGGTTTGGCCCTTTGGGCCTACACGCTCTGTTTTCTGTTCTCTGGGGGGGCGACATCCGCCCCCCGCCCCCCATGCTTTCCTTTGTGTGCAGGGCCGAGATTCCGCGGTGTGACAGGGACATCTCCTATCTATTATGGTAAAATAGGCGCGTCTTTCACCCTAACAGGAGTTCCTATGAAGCACGCGATAACTGGGTTGGTGGCGCTGGCGATGGCCGGCGCGGCGATGGCTGTCACGCCGGGCAAGGTCTTGAAGATGGTGCCCCAGAGCGGGACCTCCAAGAGCTTCGATCTCATCACGGAGAATGGCATCACCGTGCGTGTGCAGTTCTACACGCCGCAGGTCTTCCGCATCTTGGCCGCGCCCCAGAAGCTTGAGCCTCAGCTCGACCGCCACGGCAACCCCGTGAAAGACGCCGACGGCAACGTGAAGACCTATGTCTCCGCCGATTTCTCCGACCCGAAGAACGACCCCGAGAAGGCTCAGATCCTGGTCGGCGTGCCCGAGGACGCCACCCGCGTGGTCTTCGCGGACAACCGCGAGGCCGGCACCTACACCTTCTCCACCACCGCCCTCACGCTGACCGTGGACAAGGCCGACTGCCGCTTCACCCTGATCGACCGCCTCACCGGCAAGACCGTCTGGGCCGAGACCAAGCCGCTTGACCTCGACGCCGAGAAGGGCACCACCCAGACCCTCGCCACCACCGCCGATGAGTGCTTCTACGGCGGCGGCCAGCAGAACGGCGAGTTCGCCCACAAGGGCCGCAAGATTTCCATCCTGGCTGACAGCAACTGGAACGAGGGCGGTCACCCCAATCCCTCTCCCTTCTACCAGACCAACACCGGCTATGGCGTCCTTCGCCACACCTTCGCCACCGGCGAATATGACTTCACCGGCGACAAGGAGATTCGTACCACCCACGCCGAGAATCGCTTCGACGCCTTCTACTTCGTGGGCGGCGACTTCGCCGGCAACCTGAACCTCTACACCCAGTTCACCGGCCGCCCGAACTTCATCCCCCGTTGGGGTCTGCAGCTCGGCGACGCCGATGCCTACATCACCCGCGACAAGGAGACCCGCGAGCCCGCCCAGAACGAGGACGGCTCCTTCAAGGAGGTCACCCCCGTCGATGCCGTGCGCGTGGCCAAGGCTTACCGCGAGCATGGCATGCCCGGCGGCTGGCTGCTCGTGAACGACGGCTACGGCTGCGACCATATGCAGCTGGGCTACGTCGTCTCCGCGTTCGCCGATCTCGGCTTCCACACCGGCTTGTGGACCGAGGGTGCGCTTGACCGCATCAACTGGGAGGTCGGCCAGGCCGGCTCCCGCGTCCAGAAGATTGACGTCGCTTGGTCCGGCCCCGCCTATCAGCACGCCTTGGAATGCTGCCGGATCGCCGCCGAGGGCATCGAGCGCAACGCCGACGCCCGCGCCTTCGTGTGGGGCGTCCAGGGCTGGGCCGGCACGCAGCGCTACTGCATCGCCTGGACGGGCGACCAGTCCGGCTCCTGGGACCTCATCCGCTGGAACATCCCCACCTACGCCGGCTCTGCCATGAGCGGTCAGGCCTATGCCTCCACCGACATCGACGGCATCTTCGGTGGTTCCAACGAAACCTATCTCCGCGACCTCCAGTGGAAGAGCTGGACCACCGCCATCTATGTGATGAACGGCTGGAGCAACGTCAACAAGAGCCCCTGGAGCTATCCCGAGCCCTACCGCTCCCTGAACCGCGACGCGTTGCTCCACAAGAATCGCCTCATCCCCTTCGTCTATTCCTACATGGCCCAGGCCTGGGCCGCCGGCACCCCCATCGTTCGCCCCCTTGTCTACAACTATCCCGAGGACCGCACCACCTGGGGCGATGCCGCGAAGTATCAGTTCATGCTGGGTGAGGAGGTGCTCGTCGCCCCCGTCTACACCTCCATGAAGCTCAATCGCGGCTGGCGCAAGGACATCTACCTGCCCGAAGGCACGTGGTATGACTACAACGATGGTCGCCGCATTGTCGGCCCCACCACCCTCGCGGCCTATCCCATCACCCTGGCCACGCAACCCGTCTTCGTCCGCGCCGGCTCCATCATCCCGATGTATCCCGAGATGCTCGTCCTCGGCGACAAGCCGCTCGACCCCATCACCTTCGACATCTACCCCGACTTCTTCGAGGGCAACACCGCCACCTTCCGCCTCTATGAGGACGATGGCGCGACCCAGGACTTCTGGAAGTACGACGCCTACACCACCCAGGACATCGCCGCTTCCGTCTCCTCCACGCCCGACTATGGGTGCATCCAGGTGCAGCTCGGCGCCGCCGAGGGCAACGGCTACGAGGGGATGCCCGAGGCCCGCTCCTACGAGTTCGCCATCCACTGCCCCGTCGCCCCGCGCAATGTCTTCTTCGTCAACCCCGATGGCACTGTCGGCCAGGAAATCCTCAAGCTGGACGGCGAGAACGCCGCCGAGGCCTACAAGAACAGTCGCCAGGCGTGGTACTACGACCCCGCCGACAAGCATGGTATCCTGCGCGTGAAGCTCGCCCGCACCCCGCTCAGCGAGGCCCGTGCCTTTGTCGTCCACACCGAGCCCTTCTCCGCCATCCAGCCCACCGAGCCCTATCCCGTGCCCGAGGTGACCAACGAGCTTGACCGCTCCGAGTTTACCGTCACGGTCAACTCTCAGGCCGGCGACGCCCTCATCACCGCTGCCTTCGACGGCACCGAGGAGACCATGTGGCACTCCTACTGGCGTGACGACAAGGCTCAGCCCACCACCTTCCCCTACGTCATCGACGTGGACATGAACGGTCTCTACCCCGTCAACACCGTCACCTACCTGCCGCGCGCCAACCTCGGCAACGGCGTCATCAAGGGCTACAAGATCGAGGCCGCCCGCTTCCCCGGCCAGTTCAAGACCGTCGCCGAGGGTGAGTTCGAGAAGTTCACGAAGGTCGAGACCCGCGCCATCACCTTTGACGCCACCTGGGCCCGTTACCTCCGCATCACCTTCACCTCCGCCCAGAACGGTGATCACTTCGGCTCCGCCGCCGAAATCGATGTCCTCCAGGACCTCAACGCCGAGCCGCTCCCCGACGAGACGAAGGACGTCGGCACCGAGACCCTCACCGTCGACGGCGTCGCGTACGAGGCCTGCCGCAAGGACACCGTCGGTGCCGATTGGACCCTCGACCTTGACGGCACCTGGGACAAGATCAAGGGCCACGCCGGCATGGAAAGCGACAACGCCAACACCGGCAACGTCACCTTCCGCATCCTGGCGGACGGCAAGCAGATCTTCTCCCGCGACGGCATGGAGCCCGAGGACGTGAAGCAGCTCATCGATGTCGATATCCCCGCCGGCACCAAGCAGCTCCGCTTCACCCTCACTGCCGAGGCCGGCGCCTCCGCCTCCGACACCGGCGTCTGGACCGAGCTCCGCCTCTTCCGCGCCGGTTCCGGCACCCGCTGAGCCCCACGGCCAACTCACCAAAAAGCCCCGGTCTCCGGGGCTTTTTGGTATGGAAGCTTGGAAGTTTGGAGGTTTGGAAGCTTGGAGGAGCCCCGGAGGTTGAAGCCCGGGCTGTCGCCTTCGGCGACGGTGGATCCGACAAACGCAGAGGGCAAAGACTGCCAGGGTTGGAACCGCAGATTCCGTAGATTTGGAGCAGATTAAGGGCGTGCTAGCGCACGCAGGACGCTTAATTGGAAGCTTGGAAGTTTGGAGGTTTGGAAGCTTGGAGGAGCCCCGGAGGTTGAAGCCCGGGCTGTCGCCTTCGGCGACGGTGGATCCGACAAACGCAGAGGGCAAAGACTGCCAGGGTTGGAACCGCAGATTCCGTAGATTTGGAGCAGATTAAGGGCGTGCTAGCGCACGCAGGACGCTTAATTGGAAGCTTGGAAGTTTGGAGGTTTGGAAGCTTGGAGGAGCCCCGGAGGTGGAAGCCCAAGCCGCCGCCCTTGGCGGCGATGAGATCGGACGCTGTCGGCATTTGCAAAGACGCTGAAGCTCCGCAAAGGACATGCAGGACTGCCAGAAATGAAAACGCAGATTCCGCAGATTTTGGGCGTGCTGGCGCACGCCCTTTAATTGGATGGGGCTTACCCGTCGCGCGCTTGCCGCGCGTTCTGTTCTCCGTTCTCCGTTCTCCGTTCTCCGGGGCGCGTCAGCGCCCCTTGTGCCCAGGCCCTTGCGTTTCTCCGCGTCTTCGTGGAAAGAGTCAGCGATGGTCGAAGGGGCGTGGGGTGTTGGGGAGGGCGGGGGCGAGATAGCCTTGGAGGAAACGGGCGCCGTAGACCAGGTGTGTGGCAAGGATGCCGAGCCACAGGGGCAGGATGGCGCGCGGGGTGGGGGCCTCGACAAGGGCATCTACGCCGGTGAGGCCGAGCCAAAGAAGGACGATGGCGCAATAGGGGATGGCGAGGAGAGGCAGGAAGGCGATGGCGAGCGGACCAAGCAGGAGTCCAAGCAGGAAGAGCGAGGGGAGGTGATAGGAGAGGCGGCGGGAGTTGAGGCCGAAGCGGCGGGCGAAGTGTCCGCGGTGAAGGGCGTAGCGGCCGACCTGGCGGAGGTGGGGGCCAAAGAGGGGGCGGCGGTGGTGATAGACGACCAGGCGTGGGTCGTACCACAAGGCGTGGCCTGAGGTTTGGAGGTCGGCGCAGAGGAGGGTGTCCTCGCCGGGCCAGTAGTCCTCGCGGAAGCCGCCGATGGCTTCGAAGGCGGATTTGCGGACGAAGAGGTTGCAACTCGGAAAGTCCTCCACGCGGCGGAGGGGGCCTTGGATGAAGTAGCGGCAACGGAAGTTCCCGGAGACGAGGGGTGAGGCCAGGACGAGGCCGGAGAGTTGGGCGCGTGGCGGGTCGTCGGGCGGGGTGAGACCGGGGCCGCCGAGGGCATCGATGGCGTTTGGCCCGGCGATGCGCGCGGCGGCGTTGGCGAGCCAGTCCGTACGGGGATAGGCGTCGTCATCGATGAAGGCCAGGACTTCTCCTTGGGCGGCGCGGGCACCGAGATTCCGCTTTTGCGCGGGGCGCATGGGGCCGGTGGGGCGGACGCTGAGCCAGGGGCGCTCGGGGAGGTCGGGGATGGGCGCGTCCGGCAGGAGAACGAGGTCGAAGCGCCGGTAGGTCTGGGTGTCGAGCGCGTCAAGGAGGCGCCGCAGGACGGCGCTGTCGCCCGGGCACGGGACGATGAGGGTGAAGTGCGGGCCGTCCGATGGCGGGGGCGGCAGGGGCGTGAGGCCGGCGTAGTAGTGGAGGAAGCGGGCACGATAGGCGATGGCCAGCGTGTCGACCAGGGTGCGCCAGACAGTGGCGGGGGTGAGGCAACCCCAGCGATGTTGGAAGTCGAGGCGGACAGGGGCGTTTGCGTGGCGGAAGCCGCCATCGTGGGCGACGGCGAGAAACTCGAGGTCAAAGGCGAAGCGTTTGACGAGGAGGCGCGGGGCGGCGTAACGGAGGACCTCGGCGCGGACCAGCTTCATGCCGCACTGAGTGTCGGAGACGGGCAGGCGCAGGAGCGCACGGACCAGCCCGGCATAGAGGGCGGAGGCAATCCTGCGGCGCAGGGGATAGCGGACCTGGGATTGGGGGTGGCGTTTGTCGCCAAGGACAAGGTCGGTGCCGGAGGCGTGGGCGACGTCCGCGAAGGCCGGGAGAGCGGCGGGGTCGAGGTCAAGGTCGCCGTCAAGGAGGAGCACCCAGGGGTGGCTGACCCGCTCGAGGCCGGCGAGCAACGCGGCCCCCTTGCCGGCGTTGGCGGGGAGGAGGACCGGCAGGACGGCGGGGAGCCTCTCCGCGGCCCGGCGCAGGGCCTCCGCCGTACCATCGGCGCTGCCGTCATCGACGGCGATGATGCGATAGGGGAAGCCGTGGGGGCGGAGGAGCGCGTCGAGGCGGGCGAGGTTGGCTTCGGCGCGGTCGGCGAGGTTGTGGAAGGGCAAAACAACAGAAAGGCCCTCGGCGAAGAGGGCCTCGGCGTTTGTCCAATCCGTGAGGTTCACGGCGCCTTAGGGATCCAGGTTGGTGAGGGTGACGCCGTCGTCCATGTTGATGGAGCGGTAGTAGCAGTTGCGGGGCTTGCCGTCTTTGTTCTTGGTGTGGCAGATGGCGCCTCGACGGGGACGGACGAAGTAGACGAGGGAGTTCTGCTCGCAGTTAACGCGGGCCTCGAGGACCTCGAAGGACTCGCCGGAGGTCTTGCCCTTCTCCCAGAGCACGTTGCGGGAGGTGGACCAGAGGGTCAGGGTGCGGGTCTTGAAGGTGAGCTCCATGGCCTGACGGTTGGTGTAGGCGATGAGGATGACCTCCTTGGTGTCGATGTCCTGAACGGCCACGGGGATGACGTTGTCCTTGTCCTCGTGGATGTTGGCGGCGACCTTGGCGATCTTGGTGAAGTCGAGGTTGAGGGTGAGGCCCTCTTCGAGTTCGTGGCTCATGGCGGTCCTTTCGGTTACTTGGCGGCAGGGAGGCCGGTCTTGGCGGGCGGGGCGAGTTCTTCGCCGTCCTTGGCGGTATCCGCCTTCGGGGGGATGCCGCCGCAGAGGACGATGATGCGGTCGGTGATGTCGCAGTCGGGCTTCACGTAAGGGACGGCGTCCTTGTAGAGGACGACGTCGTAGCCCTTCTTCTCGGCCTCGGCCTTGATGTGGGCCTGGATTTCATCGGTGGTGCGCTTGATGAAGCGGCGCTCCATCTCGGAGAGGGTGCGGGAACGCTCGGCCATCTGGGCCTCGGCGCGCTGGGCGGCCTCCTGGAGGGCGCGGTCCTGCTGGGCGGCCTTCTGGCGGAGCTCCTCGGCCTTGGCGGCGGCGAGCATGGGGTTCTGCGCGTCCTTGATGGTCTGGTCGCGCTCACCGGCCAGGCGCTCGAGCTCCACGCGGAGGGCGTCGCGCTCCTTGGAGTAGTCGGCGAGGGTGGCCTCGAGGGTCTTCTGGTCGTTGGGGGTGTTGGGATGGTTGGCGAGGACGCGCTCCATGTCCACCACGGCGATGGATTGGGCGAGGAGGGCGCAGGGGAGGGCGAAGGCGAGTGCCAGGAGGGTGGTTTTCATGGTGTCCTTTCGATTAGTCGATGCCGATCCAGAAGGTGAAGGTCTCTTCCTCGGTGTCGTCGTCGTTGACGATGGGCTTGGCGAAGTCGAGGCGGATGGGGAAGCCCGGGAGGTTGAGGCGCAGGCCGCAACCGGCGGACCACAGGAGGTCACCGCCGATGTCGAAGAAGTCCTCGCCCACGGAACCGATATCGGTGAAGACGGCGAAGGAGACGGCGGAGGCGAGCGGGATGGAGTATTCCAGCGTGCCGCACCAGAGGGTCTGGCCGCCCACAGGGACGACGCCGGAACCCCTGGCCTTGGGGCCGCCCTCGCGGAACTCGAAGCCGCGGACGGTGCGGCCGCCGCCGATGAAGAAGCGGTCGAACATCGGCACATCGCCGCTGTAGGCCTCGATGGTGTCGAAGCGGAAGCGGGCCATCAGCACGTGGTCCTTCCAAGGATTGAAGTACTTGGTGACGTTGAAGCCCAGACCATAGTCCTTGGCGTCGCCGCCGAGACCGACCTCAACATAGGCGAGGCTGTTCCAACCTGCGGTGGGGAAGAGCGGGCGGTCGCGGTGGTCTTCCTGCCAGAAGAAGCGGAGCTTGCTGTTGATGCCGTCGTCCTGGTCGGTGAAGCGGAAGGGCGAGCCGTCCTTCATGTACCACGTGCCCTCGTCGGGGTCATCGTACTCCACCTTCTCGAAGGTGTAACGGATGCCGATGCGGTCGAGCTGCAGGTCGCCCCACGGGGTCTCGATGGGGACGGGCTTCCACGCGAGGGTGAAGGCCGCACCCGTGCGGATTTCGTCGTAGTAGTCGCGCCAGCGCATGCGGCGGTAACCATCGACGGTGAAGGAGAGCGGCATGTCGAAGAGCCAGGGCTGCGTCCAGCTGAGCAGGACGGACTGGCGGCGGCCGCCGAGTTCGGCCTCGGCGGTGGCGCGCTGACCGCCGCCGCGGAAGCCGTTGCCGGGGTTGAAGAGGTCGAAGTTGCGCTGGGTGGCCTTGCCGTAGACGAAGAAGCTGTCGACGGTGCTCACGCCGATGCCCAGACTGGTGTCGAGCGTGCGGCTCTCACGCACCTCGAAGACCAAATCGCGCTCGCCCTTGTTGGGCGTCTTGATGGTGTAGGAGGTGACGCCGCTCTCGGGCTGGAAGTAGTTGAGGTTGCGGATGCGGGCCTCGGAGCGCTTGACCAGACGGCTGTCGTAGTCCTCGCCGGGCTGGATGGCGAGCTCGCGGCGGATGACCTTGTCCTGCGTGATGGAGTTGCCGCGGATCTGGATGTCGCGGATGCGGACGCGCTCGCCCTCGGAGAGGTGATAGGTGATGTCCACGACGGGCTCGTCCGCGCGCGCCACCATCACGGGATTGGCGAAGGTGTCCACGTAACCGCGCGAGCCGTAGTAGTCCTCGACGGCGGCGCGCACGGCGGCGAGGGTGGCGGCGGTGGCCACCTTGCCGTCCGGCGCGGTCTCGAGGGCGTTCTTGGCGGCGGCCTCGAGGGCTGCTTTGGGATAGAGCGTCGCGCCTTCCACGACGATGTTGCCGACGGTGTAGCGCGGGCCTTCGTTGACCTTGAAGATGGCGTCGCATTCGCCGGGGTCGTCGTCGGGACGCTGGCGGAGCTCGGGGAAGGAGATCTCGGCGTCCAGATAACCGGCGTCGGTGTAGACGGCGTTGGCGGCGGCGCGGGCGTCGTCGAGCTTGGCGTCGGAGAGCGGGAAGTCGGAGAACCAGCTGAGCGGGTTCCAGATGGGCATCCAGCCGAAGGCCTTGGCCAGCGTGTCGTTGTCAAAGGCCGTGTTCCCCTCGAAGATGTAGTCGTGGATGTCGCGCTCGTTGCCGGGCTCCACCGAGAAGGAGAGGAAGGCGTAGCCGGGGACATCGGCGTGGCGGATTTCGTAGGTCACCTTGGCGTCGACGTAGCCGTCCTCGGCGAGTTTGTCGCGCAGGCGGCCCGCGGCGGCGGCGGCGATGGCGTCATCCACGCGGTCGTCGCGCCCCAGTTCCACAGCCTCCTCTGCGGTGCTCTCGCGGATGGCGCCGTCCAGGCCCGAGATGGCCGGGGCCTCCGCCAGCTGCGGACGGCGGCTGACGGTGTAGACGATGACCCAGTTGCCGTCCTTGTCCTGGCCGATGGCCGCCTCCGCCTTGGCGTAGTTGGGCGTGGCGAGGAGGGCCTTGACGTCGGCGCTGATGGCGGCCTGCACGTCGGCCTGTTCGGCGGTCATGCCCTTGGTCACCGAGCACATGTCCAGGACCGCTTCGGTGGGGTCGATGCCGAAGGAGTCGTCGGCGCGCACGCGCACGTCGCTTACGGTCACGCGCGCCGCCTGCGCCGTGGAGGCCAGGCCGAGCATCAAGCAGAGGGCTAGGGGAAGGATTCGGTTCACTGGGTCTCGCTTTCCTTATTGCACCGGCTCCATGTCGCCGGACATCATGTCGGGGTTGGTTTCGATGCGGTCCTTGAAACGCGTCGTGGCGCCGTCGAAGTTCAGGCGCACCTCGCCGGTGGCGCCGTTGCGGTTCTTCGACACGTCCACAATGGCCAGGAGACGGTCATCGTGCTCCGGCACGCGGCTGCTCATGAAGCTGGGCCGCCGCAACAACAAAATCACGTCCGCGTCCTGCTCGATGGCGCCGGAGTCACGCAGGTCGGAGTTCTTGGGCTTCTCGTCGCCGCCGCGCTGCTCCGGGTTACGCGACAGCTGGGAGAGGACGATGACGGGCACGTTCAGTTCCTTGGCCATCGCCTTGATCTCGCCCGAAATCTTCGCCACCATCACCTGCTGCCCCTGCTGGGCGAACTCGCGGTAGGAGAGCAATTGCAGGTAGTCGATAACGATGAGTTCCACGGGGTTGCGTTTATGGGCGTGACGCGCACGGGCACGCAGTTCCATCACGTCCAGACCGCCCTGGTCATCGCAGAGGATCGGCGTCTCCTGGAGTTCCTTCGCGGCGGATTTCAGGAGCGGCAAGACCACGTCCTTCTTGACGAACTGCCCCTTCTCCACCTCGCGCGCAGAGACCCCCGCGATACCGCAAAGCATACGCGTGGTCAGCTGCATTTGCGGCATTTCCAACGAGAAGACCAAGACCGTGCGCTTCTTCACCCTGCCGTCTTCCGAGGGGAAGGGCCGTCCCATGATGTCGCGGCCGCGCGCCACGCACTCGGCGATGTTCATTGCCAGCGACGTCTTGCCCATGGAAGGACGCGCCGCCAAAACAATCATTTCGCCCCGGTGCAACCCGCGCAGTTGGTTGTCCAACGCCTTGAAGCCCGTCGGGATACCGGAGAGTTCGCCGGGGTGCTCCAGTTGACGCGTCAGCATGGAGAGCGTCTCGTCCACCGAGGTTCGCCAATCCACACTGGAGCCACTCTTGGTGCGCCCCTCGCCGATGCCCAGGATGGTCTGCTCGGCCATGCCCAGCACGTAGTCCGCGGACTGTGAGGCATCGTAGACATTCGCCTCCACCTCGCGCACCGCGCCCAGGATGCAACGGCGCAGATACTGCTCCATCACCAGCTCGGCATAGTAACTCGCGTGCGCGCTGGTCGGGGTCCGCTCCATCAGCTCCGTGAGCGCCCGCAGACCGCCCACCGCGTCCAAGTCGCCCGTCCCCTTGAGGAAGTTCGACACCGTGATGCCGTCGACCGGCTGCCCCTTCGAGGCCAACCGCGTGATGGCGGCATAGATGCTGCGATGGGTCGGATCGACAAAAGCCTCCGCCACCAAACCCTTTGTGGAGCAGATGTCCAACACCCGCACCGGATCCAAGAGAATCGAACCCAACAACCCCTGCTCGGCCTCAATATCCTGCGGCAATTCACGGCGCAACGGCGCCTCCCCCGCCATCTCGGACAGGGGCATCTGCATCTCCACTCGCTTTTTTCTAGGCATTGTCTACTTCTTGGGCACGTCTCGGAAAATCAGCCCTATAGTTTACCAAAACGTCCCCCTCCTGTCCGTTAGTTTTCCGCAAAGCAATAACGCTTGGGAGAATGGGGACCGAATGGGGACCGCAAAGACGCAATAATGGGCGCGAACCGCTTCGGGCGCCATCGGTCGCTCTGCGGCTTCGCCGCTGACCGCGACCGCCGCCCTCCGTTTCGCGCCTTGAAGTAAGGAAAGTTGGGAGTAGGGTGAAGCCGCTCCATAAAAGTGAACATCTAAACTCCCTATCATCCCTTTTGAGCGCCCCTTCAGGGGCGCGATAGCGTGGAAATCCCAAGGGCGGCGCAACCAACGGGAGCGATGGAGCCCGCCGGGTTTCCAAGCCAAACCGTCTTCGGGCAAAACTTTCCTGGACACTCTTCGGTCCTATTGCCTAAACAAAATCATACATTCAGTTGTCAAAGAGCAGCGCGTGAATGCTTGGTGAACGCACCACGCACCTTTGCCAAAGACCGTCATTCGTCCTCTCTAAATCAATGACAATCCTCTTGCCCAACGCAAGATACGCCATCTTCCAGACCTGTCATTTGGTAACGAGATTTGAGGCGCACACCCTATCTCTTATCGGTCTAATAGCGTACTGCTCTACAATAGATATGCGCCATTCAACCATTGGTGAACGGCGCACTTGCGGATGTGTTTACTGTCACAGCGCGGTAAAACAGTGAGACTCTAAGCAAAAGGCGTCAACATCCGATTTGAGGCTCTTGGCCGAGCAAGCGTTGTCCGTGTACAAGAAGAATGGGAGTGTTCCCTCATCTACCGTTTGCACGGGGCAAAGGTGCAACGCGGAAGCTTGCCGCTCTTTGGAAGAAGCACCAAGCGCATGGGCATTCGAGTTGGAGGGGTGAAGGTCTTTCTTCCTTCGCAACTCTTTCAGTTGGTCAGCCAAAAACGCTTGTGCGGACCCACTCTCCATCTTACCTTCATAGAGGAAGATTTTGCGTGACCGCAATGTTCTCGCCCAGTCGCGGAAAGCTTGGGCCGTAGGCAATGCGCTCGGTTCCGCGAGCCTACCGAATCCGCGCGTGGCGCGGAGACCAAGCGCACCAACCCAAACGAAGGCTTGAACCGTCTCTTCTACTTGATCCCATAGGTTTGTCGGCACTGGGCGTACGGCTCGAATCTTGAGCGTGAACGTGCTTCCTGCGCCGATGTAATGTCCCTCTGTTGTACGGTAAACATTCTGCTTGTTGCCGGAGACCCGCGCGAAATACCCGATATAGCCCATCGGCGTGTCGTTGGGCAATGAGACAGCCCGCTGGTTGTTGACGATGTTGGTGTCTTCCACTCGCACGGCAATTGCCGAAGCGACGGCCCTAGATTCACCGTGGACACCGCCGAACAACACCTTTTCCTCTTCACGGACATCGCGATTTCCAGCCAAGACGCGGAACCACCAACGCAACGCTCCGCGGATGGAGGGCGCACGGATTTCAGGTTTGTTCTGGTCTGCCCCTGCAAGGAAGGTCGACGTGATGAAGGTCAGTTTTTTGGTGATTTCCTGTTCGTTCATGCTTGGCCTCCTTGCTTGGCTTTCATGGCCTCACGGATTGCCTTTTGTGCATCGCCGGGGAATCCTTTCACGCCATTGCGAATCTTGGCGTAGACTTGCGCAGGAAGCGACCCGGCCTCCGAGAAGAGGGAGAGCATGGCTTCTCGACGTTCCGTGTTCGCCTTCAAGAATCCCTTGGCATCGTTAAGGATGCGTTTTTCGCTGTTCCAGGAGCGGCGCAGGATATCGACGGCGGATTCCTTAGGTAGGGCATTGTTGCACTTGGCTTTGAACTCGCGTAAGCGTTGGTTAATCGACTCATCTGCCTTTAAGGTTTCCGCTTCGGCCATCAGCGTTTCAGCCTGGCATTGCAGAGTGTGCGCGGTTTCGGGGGTAGGGGCCTCTTCCAAGAGCATATTGACTGCCGTCCGGAGTGCGTCCAGACGGGCTCGGACTTGTTTGGCGGCAAGTACCTTTTCTCGCAACGCCTCGCGCTCTTGCGTGACGTTCTTGAACCAACCGTAACCGGCGGCGGTTTTGGCGCCGGCGCCGTTCACGGTGATGGCCTCGATGAGCCACCGCTTGGCATCCGCCATGTTCGTTTCTTTGCAGTTACGCAGGGGGACGAGAGGGAAGCAGAAGGTCACACCCGACTGGACAACAGGGAAGGCCTGGACATTGGGGTTCTCATCGTCCGTCGCTTGTGGCTTCTTTTCACCGTAATAGTCTTTGTGGTGGCAGGTGAGCACGTCGACTTCCAGATTCGCCTTGCCATCCGGGAAAGCACCCAAGAAGGCGACGCACCCGGCGTGATCTTGAACCTTTTTCCCTTCTTTCTCCCACATGGCCTTCAATTCCGCGTCCAATCCATCTTTGTCGTTGGTGGGATAGCCAAAGACCGTGGCGATGCGTTGGGCGATGGCCTTTTTCGTCTCGCCTTCTTCAGTCTTATTCCACTCGCACCAGGCTGCGTGGCGGGCGATGCCCTTCACCGCGCTCCCGGGCAGGTAGGGATAGCCGAAGTGTGGGTGCAGGCAGATGTTCGCGTTCTCCAAGATGCCGCCGGCCAGGTTCACGGTCAGACGGCTCTGCAACTGTCCCCAGACACATTCAGCGCCTTTCGGCACGTCGTCCAAAAACGGTGTCTCCCCATACTTTTCCTGACACGCGCAGACCGCCTTCAATTCCTCCTGCTTGTTCCCACCTTCGCCGCCGACCGTCACGAACTTCGTCAGGCGCAGCGATGGATTTTCGCATACGCGCTCGACGTCGCGCACGTTTTCCGGTGCACACCACCACGTCTTGGCCTTATCTCCCATCGCCATCCTCCTTACTGTTCTTTGCAAAACGGCGGAAGAAGGTCAGATAGGCCAGCACTTCTGCGGTGGTGACGCGCAACTGCATGGAGTCGGCTTTGGTCAACTCCTCGAACCACGTTGCCACATCCGTGGCTTTTCGCGCCGTCGCGTCATTGATGGCGGGGTCTTTCAAGTGGCGGAGGACGGCTTCGAAGACTGCACGGTGTCCCTTCTTGTTGTCATCCGACAGCGCGAAGGCCATCGCGCCCAACAAGCCATGCATCACCACCATGCCGGGCACCTTCTTGGCGACGTCGCCGCCATCTTTGGCCTCAAACGTCTGGTCCTTGGACGCGGCGTAGGCGTTGAGCGCGCGGACTTGGTCGAGGCTTCTTTTGACTGCGGAGAGCGAAGCGATCATTGCGCGTCCTCCTTGCAAGTGATGGTGCACCAACCGAGGCCCGTCGTGGCGTCTGCGCCGACTTGGAGCAGGTTATTTTCCTTCGTCAGTTGCTCTTGCAACTGCGTCAAGAGGGCGGGTTCATCGGCCATCAATTGCCCCACGAAGAGCGTTTCGGAGGGGACGTTCTCCTGCGCGAAGAGCGCACCGTTCGCGACGGTACCGGTCGTGTCATCGATACGGTTGTGGTAGGCGATTTCGCAAGCGTTCTGCGCGAAGTGGGGCAGCACCGTGTCCGAGACCACGACCAGGCGGTTGTCCAAGGAACCCTGCCACAGCGTGTGCCCACAGAGCGGCTTCAAGGCGGCTTTCAGGTTTTCCGGCAAGTCTCCGGTGCGTTTCAGACGATACTCTTCCAACACCACATCGTTCTCAATGGCGACCAACCCTTCCGGCGCGAGCACGGCGTCTTCGCCCACTGCTGGGCAGTCAATGCCGAGCCGCGCCAAGGTCAGGGGCGAGGTCAACCACGCGAATCCACCCTTGGCCGAGCGCACGGGGAAGGCTACTAACCGAGCCTCGCCCACCAAAATCTTGCCGCGTCCGTTTTGTTCCCCAAAGAGCAAGTTTTGCGTCTGGGGATCGGTAAACAGGTCGCGCAACACGCCCTTCAGCGCAGAGCCGGGCACGGTCGGGAAGCCGGTGGCACGCTCGCGCAGGACGGGCAAGTCCACCACGCCCACAGAACTGCCACATCCCACATGGAGCGGCGTGCGCGTGAACAACGAAAAGGTCAGCGTCTTCATCTCAGTCTCCTCAATCAAGGTGCAAATAGGAACACACGCCTAGGCCGAAACCCTTTTCGCCCAGGTCGGAACGTTGGCTCAGGTGCAGGACTTCAATCAACTTCGCAGCCTCGGCCGTGTCGGCGCATTCAAAGACGTAGCAAGCCCCTGCGGGGACGGCCAGTTCTGTGGGCTTGGCCCCATCCAGGGAGTCCCACCCTGAAAAGACCACGGGAGTGCCGATGCGCGCGGCGATGAGGTGTGCGGAAGGGAAGGGTTTCAATTCCGCCTTGGCCCGTGCCCGCCAGGCCTTGCGCGATTCACCGGGGTGCCGCTCCACTTCGTTCATAGGAATCATTACGTGCCCGGCCTCATCGAGCCAGTTCGGATACCATCCCTTCATGAAGAGGGCCGGCGCCAAGAGCGTCCACCGCACGAACCGCGAGGGCGTTCCCTGCGGCAGAGCCTTCAAGCGCGCATCGAGGCTCGCACCTCGCACCGCGTCAAAGCGCACTGTGCCGCCCTGCCCGCCGAAACGCACGTCGTGTCCGGCCAACGTCGCGGACTTCTCCTGGCGCACATCGCACAGCATGGAGACACCCGGGGTCAACCGCAACGTCTCCATCCACCACTGTCCGCTGAGTGCATTCTGGTCCCGCACCGACGTGTGCTTGGTGTCGTCAAGCGTTGTCCCTACGCGCGGTTCCCTGTGGTATAGTTCCGGGATTTTAGTCTCCACGCCTGCAACCGTCTCCCCGCGCAGATAACATGCGTATCCTTCGGTCGAAACCCATGCGGGGAGCGACTTCTTGCCTTCGGTGTTGTCCAGGAAACCATGCGTCAGCGGCGCGGGCAGGTCTGTTGTCTCCTTTGTGATGGGGATTAGCTTCATGTCCCAGTCCAAAGGCCTTGGTAGGTAGAGCGTTCCCTCGCGCAGGGGGAAAGGGCCGCGAACCGCCAAGTCGGTCACGCTTCCATAGTGCTGAACCTCCGGTTTATCCGGGTCACCGAGCAACGTGTGGATGACGGCACTGAAGAGCAGGTCCGGTCGCGGCCAATTGGCCCCGTGGCCCACCATCCGCAGGTTGGTACTTTGGCGTTTTTGGGTATCCATGGGTCGCGCGTCTCGGAAAAAGAGCACGTCCCGCGGCGTCAGTTCATAAGAGAGTGCATCCATTATTTATCCTCCCCCTGGCGCCACAGGAACGCCACACTCAGGAAAAGTCCCAGGAAGTCCTCCGCACGTGTTTTGCATTCCATCTTTAGGAAGGTTGCCAGCTTCGCCATGTCCAGCTTTCCTTTCATACCGTCCGTTCGCTCGATGGCGAAAGTCGTCTCCGCCAAGATAAGATCGGCCAAATCAGACGGCAACTCTCCTTTCAGTCCATAGGGCTGCAACAGTGCGGCCAACTTGTAGGGGAAACGCCCTGCCACGTCCTTGCCGCATTGCGCGAAGGCATCAAAGAGGTCCAAACCGCAAGCGTCCCACGCTTCTCCATCTTGCTTGTATTTCCATTTGCTTCCCCACCATAGGATTTCACCTGACCGCTTGTGGATGGCCAGCGCCAACGCATTGCGGCCATAGGCCTCCTTTGCGCGGTGTTCCGCTTCCCGGGCGCGATTCACCAGTTCTTGCAAGGGCACGCTCTTGTGCCCGATGGCCACCCCCGCCGAGGCCGTCCCGCCGATCTGCGCGGAGAAATCTGCGGCCAACGCTTTCGCGCATGCCACAGCCAGATGCGCCGGCAACACTGCCAGCACATCGTCCCCGCCCACGTAGATGGATTGGCCTTGATAGTCTTTGATACGAGCTTCCGCCTTCGGGGCGAAGTTCAACAACAGTTCGCTGAATGCTTGGTGCTCCGCCTCGGTCTTGAAGGCACTCAAGCGCTTCCCCATTGTGTCGCCGTCCATCATGAGGACCGCCACGTAATCGTCTTGTTTCACGGGGTCGTCAAAGGGAGCTTCTTCCGCGTGCAATCGCTTGATCAAGTTCATCGCGCCGAAGCCCAGCTTCTTGTCCAACACCGTCTCTTTGCCAGAGAGGATGTCCTTTGGATACTTGGTCGCCTCTTCCGGCCATGCGTCAAACTCGCGCGTGTTACGCCGTGCGGCCAACAATGCGCCGATGGTCTTGTAATCCTGACCCATATCGCCGGAGGGCTCCTCCAGGATTGCCCAAGAGGTTTGCGGGAAGGCCTTCACCTGCAGCAGAAAGGTCCCATCATGCGACCACTCTGGGTGCACCTTCAATGCGCTTTCCGCCATTTCTCGCAACGCCGTTCGGAGCGCATCCGCCATCGCGCGCGCTGTTTCCGTAGCTGTTTCGCGCGGCACAAAGGCCAAGACGCGGTTCGGTAGACCAGGCCCCTCTCGTTTTGCCGGGAAGACCTCTTCGGCGCCCTCGGGCAATACCTTGAGCACTGTCTCTGTCAACTTTGACAACAAATCCGACCCCGCCCACAAATCTTGCGCGGTCTCGGCCTGTGCGATGAATCCCTGCACAGGCCCAAACTGAAAAAGCAACAACGCCTTGTCCTTCACGGCAAGCCTCCTCTCAAATCCGTTTCATCCACCTCAGACGCAACACGTGCCACCCTGTGATTGCCGACGGCGCCGCCGCCTGGCCCGGGGCCGGTCGGCCTCCCCCTGCCACATCCGGCGACAACACATAACATTCCGCGAAGCATTCCCCGTCCAATTCCGGCAATCCCTCCGCGTTCAACCGCAATGCCGGGCGCGGCACCCGCGGCTTCAACGTTCCCGCCGACACCCCCAGAAAGGCCTCCGCCGCACCCTGCGTCTCCGCGTGTCCCCAGAACGACCGAACCACCGCCCCAGACGCCAACGCCTCCCGCAAGGTCTCCACCCTTATTTCCTCGATCTCCACACGCCACCCCCGCACCAACGTCAACGGGAAGGTATTTCCAATCAACAACGTCCCACTCACGCCTTCGCCTCCCACTTTCCTGGCCTCCAGTTCCGGATGGCCTGGACGACATAATCGTTTGGGCATGGCATCGGTAACTCTAGCAACATCAAATTACCGGCATCTTCGATTCGGGTCAATAGGTTTTGATAATCGGTCTCTACGTTTCCTTTGGTGTGCCCCAAGTTCTTGGAGGATGTCACCAAGATTCCGCGTCCAAATGTACCACCATACTCATCAACAATATCACTGAATCGCTGAATTTGCTCGGAACTCACATACCCAGACTTACACTCTACAAGGTAAAGGCAGAATCCATCCGTGAATGAAACGTCAAATTCTTGCCTAGGCACACTTGTATCCTCAAAGGAGATACTTGCACCCCGTTGAAAATCATAACATCCTGGCAACCGTTTCACTTGACAGAGTACGTATGTCTCCAACCAAAGCCCTGTCACAAAACGGCAGGTCTCGATATCCCCTTTTGTCTGGCGCACGTTACTCAACAATCTCACACACCGCTCCGTTGCGGCACGGTCACGTGTTTTGTCCAAGAAATGTTTGGCTAAAGCGTCCAAATCTCCAGATAATACAGACTTAGCATATTTTTGCATATCGCCTAGATGGTCGCTCATCTTACCGATATAACCACGGAATCCCCATCGATGTGCGCAAAGGGCACCTGCCAATTCCTCTTCTTCTTGAGAAACACCCCACTCGCCTGGGACGAAGATATCGGAAGAGCAGAGGCGCACGAATTGTTCTACGGTGGAGAATCCGCGTCTCAGATGCACTTCGCGGTCTCCACCCACATCAAGTACCCTGCGCGACTGTGTGTCTACATAAAAACACGATAATCCCGTCCAAGCATTAACTAAAGACAATGCCATCAGCTTGGTTCCGCCCGTGACGTTCGCGGCCACGGATTGCCCCTTATACTCCTCGTGTAGAGCAACAAAATCTTCTCGTAGACGCCGTTGGTTATACGAATCCACCAACTTAATCGCTATCGGCATTTCGGCAGTGGCAAACACTGACACTAATCGTTTCGCGACCACCTCTGTCTTTTCTGTTGCCAATAAGATATGCGTTTTGGCCGGAACATTCAGAATGGCGAATGCCACCGGTAATTCCTGTTCGCCAATCAAATGCAATACGACATCAAACACAGACAGATTCTCTCCAAGCTTACTCATCGATCGCTCCTTGCTCATCAAACATCGTTAATCCTACCCCAAACTCCCAAAAAAGTCAACCATCCTCGCCTTTCGGTTGAAGGATGGTTGCGAGTCGTACGGGAAGTAGGACGACCCCGATGCCCTGTCGCAACGGGCTCTTGGCTGAGGGATGGTTGCGAGCTAAGTCATTGGTACAAGGAAGTCGAGTTGTCGCAACCGCCTTTCGGCTGAGGGATGGTTGCGAGGGCACGGCTCCCCAAGGAACCTACGTTCTTCAAGGTCGCAACCGCCTTTCGGCTGAAGGATGGTTGTGAGGGAGGGCAAGCTCTGCGCTCGACTCTCCATCTACGTCGCAACCGCCTTTCGGCTGAAGGATGGTTGTGAGACCATGCCAGAAAGGTATGGAGAGCTCGCCACAAGTCGCAACCGCCTTTCGGCTGAAGGATGGTTGTGAGCTTAGTCGAGAAGACTAAGAAATTTTGGAAGGAAGTCGCAACCGCCTTTCGGCTGAAGGATGGTTGTGAGATGGTCTCACGGCCTCAACCCGCAGCCCTGCAAAGTCGCAACCGCCTTTCGGCTGAAGGATGGTTGTGAGTCATCATCCACAACGGCTGCCTCACCCGCGCCGAGTCGCAACCGCCTTTCGGCTGAAGGATGGTTGTGAGTTACATCCAATGGATATGGATTTGATGAGGCTGTGTCGCAACCGCCTTTCGGCTGAAGGATGGTTGTGAGACAAGGTCCAAAGAACGATTCATAAGGTCCATGTGTCGCAACCGCCTTTCGGCTGAAGGATGGTTGTGAGTTAAAGGTGTGGACCCCAGCTCCCTCTCGGAGTCTGTCGCAACCGCCTTTCGGCTGAAGGATGGTTGTGAGCCTATGGCTTTGACGAAAACGCCATCTTCCACATGTCGCAACCGCCTTTCGGCTGAAGGATGGTTGTGAGTTAAAGGTGTGGACCCCAGCTCCCTCTCGGAGTCTGTCGCAACCGCCTTTCGGCTGAAGGATGGTTGTGAGCCTATGGCTTTGACGAAAACGCCATCTTCCACATGTCGCAACCGCCTTTCGGCTGAAGGATGGTTGTGAGACTGATGCAGATTGAACTCGCCGCCCTGATGGAGTCGCAACCGCCTTTCGGCTGAAGGATGGTTGTGAGATGGGTGCCACCAAACCGCTTTCGACTTCTTTGAGTCGCAACCGCCTTTCGGCTGAAGGATGGTTGTGAGTGTGCGGCTATCCCGTGTTTATCTGTCAGCTGACGTCGCAACCGCCTTTCGGCTGAAGGATGGTTGTGAGCCAACAGAACCCGTTTCATAGATGAGAGCTCCAGTCGCAACCGCCTTTCGGCTGAAGGATGGTTGTGAGTTCTTGGCCTGGTCGCGTTTGTCGGAACGGATGTGTCGCAACCGCCTTTCGGCTGAAGGATGGTTGTGAGTGCGGGGGCCTTGAGCGTCGCCGAGCTTGTCTGTGTCGCAACCGCCTTTCGGCTGAAGGATGGTTGTGAGAGCTCAACGCCCTCCTCAACGCGCGCGCCGAGGAGTCGCAACCGCCTTTCGGCTGAAGGATGGTTGTGAGCACGGAGCGCCGGAGGCGCCCAAAAATCGCAGATGTCGCAACCGCCTTTCGGCTGAAGGATGGTTGTGAGGCCGAAAAGAAGCCCGAGCCCGCCGCCAAGCCTTGTCGCAACCGCCTTTCGGCTGAAGGATGGTTGTGAGACGTCAAGCCAGTTCGTCGTCGCGTTCTCCTGCGTGTCGCAACCGCCTTTCGGCTGAAGGATGGTTGTGAGTCGGAGGATGGCACCCTCCAGTTGCGCAATCTGGGTCGCAACCGCCTTTCGGCTGAAGGATGGTTGTGAGGTCACGGAAGAGACCGAGACGCTCTACGAGAGCGTCGCAACCGCCTTTCGGCTGAAGGATGGTTGTGAGTTGGCGACACCGTCCCCGTCTCCGCCACCGAGACGTCGCAACCGCCTTTCGGCTGAAGGATGGTTGTGAGTGGCCGGCGTGACCGCCAACGACGCCTTGGTCCGGTCGCAACCGCCTTTCGGCTGAAGGATGGTTGTGAGTCGTCTCCAATGCAGTTCAGTGTCGTGGCTCAAGTCGCAACCGCCTTTCGGCTGAAGGATGGTTGTGAGCCGTCCAGAGGCGCGTCGTCCGGCCCTGGTCTGTCGCAACCGCCTTTCGGCTGAAGGATGGTTGTGAGCGGAAAAATCCGCGGCCTCGGCTCCACCGACGCGTCGCAACCGCCTTTCGGCTGAAGGATGGTTGTGAGTTTCCCCATCGGGCCTCGCCACGATGGGCACCAGGTCGCAACCGCCTTTCGGCTGAAGGATGGTTGTGAGTCCCGCTCGACGTGCTCATGCTTTGGTTTTCCGAGTCGCAACCGCCTTTCGGCTGAAGGATGGTTGTGAGGGGAATGCCGCATGATGCCCTATGACGTTTGCGCGTCGCAACCGCCTTTCGGCTGAAGGATGGTTGTGAGTTGGAGTTAATGGAGACCACTCCGGTGGACATGGTCGCAACCGCCTTTCGGCTGAAGGATGGTTGTGAGCGCCAAGGCGCAGAAGCTCGCCGAGGAGGCGGGGTCGCAACCGCCTTTCGGCTGAAGGATGGTTGTGAGTATATCAAAAAATCGGGTTGATTGCATGGGGGTTATTTGGCGATTTGCGCGAACCTCTGGGGAAAAGGGAGATTTTGTTTGGGATGGGCAGGCGTATTTTTTTTGGAAGGGAGAGACAACTTCTTCTGTGATAAGCAATTCTTATGTTTGTGCGGCGTGCGCGAACCTCCCAGGGTTTGAAGGGGGGTGATGGGTTCGCGCAGGGAAGGGGCGGAGAGGCCTTTTAGAAGGGGTGTTGGCGGACCACTATAGGGTCTCGGTGTGGACCCCTATAAGGGTTGACCGCGGACCCCTATAAGGGTTGGCCGCGGACCACTATAGGGTCTCATCTGCGACCACTATAGGGGTCGGGGCGGACCCTTATAGGGTCTGAAGGGCGGCTGGCGCCGCCCCGGAGAACGGAGAACAGAGAACGGAGAACGGAAACGCCCCTGCGGGGCGACGGGCGAAGCTCCGAGAAGACCAAGCCGCTAAATTTCTAAACTTTTCTAGAGCGTCCTGCGTGCGGTAGCACGCCATTAATCTGCTCAAAATCTGCGAAAGCTGCGTTTTTCGGAGATTCGGGGTGCAAATGCATGACGGGTGAAGGCGGAACCAAACTTCTAAACTTCCAAACTTCTAAACTTCTAAACTTCCATTTGCGGGTGCAAAAAAAAGGCCCCCGGGGGGCCGGGGGCTTTTTGGGGAGTGAGGGGTGGGCCTTACTTGACCTGGAAGGAGGGGAGGTGCCAGATGTCTTCGGCGTATTCGCGGATGGTGCGGTCGCTGGAGAACTTGCCGGCGGAGGCGACGTTCATCAGGGAGGCTTTGTTCCAGGCGGTCTGGTCGCGGTAGAGGGCTTCGACGCGGTCTTGGGCCTTGATGTAGTCGGGCAGGTCTTTGAGGAGCATGTAGTAGTCGTTGTAGTCCAGGAGGTTCTGGAGGAGGGGCTCGAAGATTCCGGGGGCCATGAGGGAGAAGACGTTGCGGCGGATCATGTCGAGCGCGCGCTTGATCTCGGGGTTGCTCTCGTAGATGGCCTTGGAGTTGTAGGTGGGGCGGAGTTTGGCGACTTCTTCGGTTTTGAGGCCGAAGATGACGATGTTGTCGTCGCCGACTTCCTGGGCGATTTCGACGTTTGCGCCGTCGAGGGTGCCGAGGGTGATGGCGCCGTTGAGCATGAGTTTCATGTTGCCGGTGCCGGAGGCCTCGGTGCCGGCGAGGGAGATTTGCTCGGAGACGTCGGCGGCGGGGATGATTTTCTCGGCGAGGGAGACGCGGTAGTCGGGGAGGAAGGCGACGGCGATGCGGCCCTTGACGAGGGGGTGGGAGTTGACGACGCTGGCGACGCCGTGGATGAGGCGGATGATGAGCTTGGCGACCCAGTATCCGGGGGCGGCTTTGGCGCCGAAGACGAAGACGCGGGGGTAGACGTCGAGGTCGGGCTTTTCAATCAGGCGATTGAAGAGGATGATGATGTAGAGGACGAGGAGGAGCTGGCGCTTGTACTCGTGGAGGCGCTTGACCTGGACATCGAAGATGGCGTCGGGGGAAACCTGGAAGCCGAGGGTGTTGAAGATGGTGTTGGCGAGGATTTCCTTGTTGGCGCGTTTGATTTCGGCGAAGCGCTTGAGGAAGGCTTTGTCGTTGACCTTGGCTTTGAGCTTGGAGAGCTGGCTGAGGTCGGTGACCCAGCCGTCGCCGATGGTCTCGGTGATGAGGGCGGCGAGGCGGGGGTTGGCCTTGAGGAGCCAGCGGCGCTGGGTGATGCCGTTGGTCTTGTTGGAGAAGTGGGTGGGCATGATCTCATAGAAGTCCTTGAAGATGGTCTTCTTGAGGATCTCGGTGTGGAGTGCGGCGACGCCGTTGACGGCGGAGGTGCCGACGAGGCAGAGGTTGGCCATGCGGACGAATTTATCGCCGCTTTCGTCGATGAGGCTCATGCGGGCGAGGCGGGCGACGTCGCCGGGGAAGAGGGTGGCGACCTGCTGGAGGAAGCGTGCGTTGATCTCGTAGATGATCTGCATGTGGCGGGGGAGGACGCGCTCCATGAGGGGGACGGGCCACTTTTCGAGGGCTTCGGGGAGGACGGTGTGGTTGGTGTAGCCGGTGCAGGCGCGGACGTAGGTCCAGGCGTCGTCCCAGGTGAGGCCTTCGACGTCCACGAGGATGCGCATGAGCTCGGGGATGACGAGGGTGGGGTGGGTGTCGTTGAGCTGGATGAAGACGTACTTGGGGAGGTGGCGCCATTCGTGGCCTTCCTCGCGGAAGCGGCGGAGGATGTCGTGGACGGAGGCGGCGACGAAGAGGTATTGCTGGCGGAGGCGGAGCTCTTTGCCGGCGGTGGTGGAGTCGTTGGGGTAGAGGACTTTGGTGAGGTTCTCGGCGAGGACTTTGCTTTCGACGGCTTCGACGTAGTCGCCGCGGTTGAATTCGTCGAGGGAGAATTCGTTGGTGGCTTTGGCGCTCCAGAGGCGGAGGGTGGAGACGGTTTTGCCTTGGTAGCCGACGATGGGGAGGTCGTAGGGGACGGCCTGGACCTGTTGCGCGGGGACCCAGACCCATTCGTCGCGGCCGGTGCGGCCGGTGTAGTGCTCGACGTGGCCGCCGAAGCCGATGAGGCAGGCGTATTCGGGGCGCTGGATTTCCCAGGGGTAGCCGTATTTCAGCCAGTTGTCGGGCTCTTCGCGCTGTTCGCCGTTGACGATGCGCTGGCGGAAGATGCCGTAGTCGTAGCGCAGGCCGTAGCCGGTGGCGGGGAGGTTGAGGGTGGCGAGGGAATCCATGAAGCAGGCGGCGAGGCGGCCGAGGCCACCGTTGCCGAGGCCGGCGTCCATCTCGTAGTCGCGGAGGCGGTTCCAGTCCAGGCCGAGGGAGTCCATGGCTTCGCGGCACTGCTGCTCGAGGCCGAGGTTGATGACGTTGTTGCCGAGGAGGCGGCCGATAAGGAACTCGAGGGAGAGGTAGTAGACGCGGCGGACCTTGGCGGCGCGGTAGGCGTCTTGGGTGGCCATCCAGCGGTCGACGATGCGGTCGCGCACGGCATAGGCGAGGGCTTTGTAGCAATCGCGTTCGGTGGCTCGGTCGCCGCTCTTGGCGAGGGAGAAACGCATGTTCCAGAGGAAGTCCTGGGCGAGGCCCTCGGCGGTGAACTCAGCGGAGGGGTGGTTGCCGGGCAGGACGACCTTTTCGGTGGTTTTGTCCTTGGTCTTGGTGGACGTGCTCATGGTGAGTCTCCTTGGGGGGATGAAGGGGGTTAGCGGGCGGACTTGGCGTTGCGGGCCTCGTTGCCGCGGGATTTGCGGCCCATGCCGGGTTTGCCGTTGCGGGCTTCGTTGACGCGGAGTTCGCGGCCCATGACGGTTTTCTTGTTGAGGGCCTTGATGGCCTTTTCGGCCTCGACGCGATAGACCATCTCGACGAAACCGAAGCCTTTGCTCTTGTTGTTGAAGCGGTTGGTGATGACACGGGCGTCGCGGACGGTGCCGTATTTGGCGAAGAGCTTTTCGAGCTGTTCGTCGGTCATGTCATAGTTCAGGTTGCCGGCGAAAATCTCGATGCGTTCCTGGGGGCCGGTGGGGGCCTTCTTGCGGATGCCGAAGAGGGCGAGCAAGGGGGAGAAGATGCTCATGGTGTCTGGGGTTCTTTCTGTCTGTCTTGGTCTGGGGTGGGGGCTCAGCGTTCGCCGAGGAAGCCGTCGAGTTTCTTGATGCGCGAGGGGTGGCGGAGCTTGCGCAGGGCCTTGGCTTCGATTTGGCGGATGCGTTCGCGCGTGACGTTGAACTCCCTGCCGACCTCTTCGAGGGTGCGCGCGACGCCGTCTTTGAGGCCGTAGCGCATGTCGAGGACTTCACGTTCGCGTTCGTTGAGGGAGTAGAGCACTTCGCGTAGGCGCTCTTTGAGAAGGGTGAAGGCGGCGGCGTCTTCGGGGCGCTCGGTGCCTTTGTCTTCGATGAAGTCGCCGAAGTGAGCGTCTTCGCCGTCGCCGACGGGGCTTTGCAGGGAGATGGGCTGCTGGGCCATGCGGCAGACGCTGCGGACGCGATCAACGGGCACGCCCATTTCTTCGGCGGTCTCCTCCGGGGTGGGCTCGCGGCCGAGCTCCTGAAGGAGTTTCTTTTGCACACGCAAGAGCTTGTTGATGTTCTCGATCATGTGCACGGGGATGCGGATGGTGCGGGCCTGGTCGGCGATGGCGCGGGTGGCCGCCTGGCGAATCCACCAAGTGGCGTAGGTGGAGAACTTGTAGCCGCGCTTGTACTCGAACTTCTCGACGGCCTTCATGAGGCCGGTGTTGCCCTCTTGGATGAGGTCGAGGAAGCTGAGGCCGCGGTTCATGAACTTCTTGACGATGGAGATGACCAGGCGGAGGTTGGCCTCGACCATTTCCGTGCGGGCCTGGGCGCCCAAGTGGAGCTCCAGGCGAAGCCGCTTGAACTTCTCCATGAAGAGGTCAGCCGGCATACCGAGGGCTTGTTCGGCCTCATCGCGGGCGGCTTCAGCCTTGGCGACGCGCTGGGCTTTGGTCTTGCTCTTGCCGGCCTTCTTGGCCTTCTTGAGGGCTTCGATGGCGCGGGTGTAGGGCTTGTAGTAGAGCTTCTCGGCCTCGACGCAGATGGTTTCCAGCATCTTCTGCTTAAAGTTGAGCGTGTTGTACTTTTCACGCAACTCTTTGCACAGGGCTTCGATACGCTTGTCGGCCTTGGCCAGTGCGGCGGTGTCTTTGGGATTGATGTGGGCGCGGGCCATGTAGGCCTCGGCCATCCGGTCGCCCAGACGGTTGAGGACCTCTTGCTCCGGGTGCATCGTCTCGACGTATTCGTCGCGGCTCTTGTCGTATTTGTCGGAGACCACGCGGTCGAACCGCTCGATGCCGCACTCCAGGTCGCTCAAGACTTTGGCGTAAAGGCGCGGGGCCACGGGCAACTGGTTGAAGACGTCGACGATAACCTCTTCGCTGGCCTCGATGCGCTGGCAGATCTGCACCTCGTCTTCACGCGTCAGCAAGGGCACTTGACCCATCTGGTGCAGATACATACGGATGGGGTCGTCGATATAATCCACGCGCCCGGCGGAGGATTCTTCGCCTTGCTCCTCCACTGCGTCCTCGAAGTCTTCCTCCGGGACCACCTTCACGTTCATCGCGCTCAACAAGTTGAAGTAGAGCTCGATTTCCGTGTCTTTGATGACTTCCTTCGGGAGGTGCTCGTTGACCTGCTTGATGGAGAGCACGCCGCTCTGTTTTTCGGAGAGGGCGACCAGCTGGCGCAGGCGCTCGCGGCATTCCTCGCGCTCCTCAAGCGCATCCAAATCTTCCAGGGCGCGAGCCTTTTTGGCGTCTTCCTCGGACTCGTTGAAGACCGCGCGCAGGTCGGAGCCTTCGCGCAGACCGCCGAGGGCGGTGTCGTCGTCCAGCGTTTCCTCTTCGTCCTCGATGACCGTCTCTTGGGTGTGGCTGCCCTTCAGCACGCCCGCGTGCTGGGCACGGTCGTAGAGTACGCCGCCCACGTTTTCCGTGTTGGTGTACTCGTTGTTCAGCAATTCCTTTTCGAGGTCCGCCATCGAGTCGGCGGCGGTTTCTTCCTCCTCTTCGCCGGCTTTCTCAGCTTCGGCTTTGCTCTTGCGGCCACGCTTTTTCTTGGGCGTGTCGGCTTTTCCCTGGCCTTGCAGAGCCTCGGCTTCCGCCAAGGTGGCGGGGCCATCGTCTTCTTCTTCGATGGCCTGGAGTTCGGAGGCGTTCGGACCGATTTCCTCGTCCGTGATCGGCACGGGGGAAATCGTCATCAAGTCCGGATTCGGGTCAGGCGTGGGGGCCTTGTCGGCCTTGGTGCGCCGTTTGGACTTGGCGGGGGTCTCGTTCATGCGCTTGTCGTCGGATTTGTCTGTCGTCGCCTTTTTCGTCTTGGTGGAGTTCGGCGTCATGGGCTTCTTTTTGGACGGAACCTGCTCATCGACCGCGGCTTTGGCTTTAGACTTGCCGGCAGGGCTTGCCTCGGACTGCTTCGCGGACTTGGCCTTTGGGGCCTTGGCGGTCCTCGAGGTAGGCTTTTTCGTCTCAGCGTTCGTTCCGGCTTGCTTCGTGGTCTTCATCGCCATGGGTTGACAGACGCTCCCTTTGGGGTTTCGGTGGATGTTATCACGGATGTGATAAATTGCCTATAATTTTAGCAAAACCGCATGCCATTCGGCAAAACTTTTAGTGCATTTCCAATCGTCTCCGGGGAATTTCCACAAAGACGATTTGGGCGGCTTATGCCGCCCCGGAGAACAGCGAACGGAGAACAGAGCGTGCAGGCCCAGAGGGCCAAACCTTCCACGGCCACGGAACGCCCCTGCGGGGCGACGGATGGAGTTCCCAAGAAAATGATAAGGCACGAAACGGAGGGCGTCGGTCGCGGTCAGCGGTGAAGCCGTCGTCCAATCAGCTAATCAGCTGGATGCTCCGCTAGAGCACCCTTTCTTCGCGGTTTCCATTTTCCCGGACACAATTCATCCCTAGGGGCACGCGTGCCCTTAGGGATGGGATGATCGGCTGGGCATCAGCGTTCGCCGAGGAAGCCGTCGAGTTTCTTGATGCGCGAGGGGTGACGGAGCTTGCGCAGGGCCTTGGCTTCGATTTGGCGGATGCGCTCGCGCGTGACGTTGAATGCCTTGTTGACCTCGTCGAGGGTGTGCACGACGCCGTCCGTGAGGCCGTAACGCATATCGAGGACCTCGCGATCGCGCTCATTGAGAACAACGAGTACTTCGCGCAGACGCTCTTTGAGTTGGGCGAAGGCGGCGGCATCCTCGGGGCGCTCGGCGTCTTCGCCGTCGTCAACGGGGCTCTGCAGGGAGCTGGGTTGCTGGGCCATGCGGCAGATGTTGCGGATGCGTTCGACGGGCATGCCCATTTCCTCGGCGGTCTCCTCCGGAGTGGGCTCGCGGCCGAGTTCCTGGAGAAGCTTCTTCTGCGCACGGAGGAGCTTGTTGATGGTCTCAATCGTGTGCACGGGGATGCGGATGGTGTGGGCTTGGTCGCCGGTGGCACGGGTGAGGGTCTGGCGGATCCACCAAGTGGCGTAGGTGGAGAACTTGTAGCCGCGCTTGTACAGGTCCACGAACTTCTCGACGGCCGTCATGAGACCGGTGTTACCCTCTTGGATGAGCTCGAGGAGGCTGAGACCGCGGTTCATGAACTTCTTGGCGATGGAGACGAGAAGGCGGAGGTTCGCCTCGATCACTTTACTTCGGTTCTGGGTAATCAAGTGGAGTGCTTGGCGAAGCTCTTTGAACTTCTCCATGAAGAGGTCAGCGGGCATGCCGAGGGCCTGTTCGGCCTCATCTCGGGCGGCTTCGGCCTTGGCGACATGCTGGGCCTTAGTCTTGCTCTCGGCCTTCTGGGCCTTTTTGAGAGCCGCGATGGCGCTGGCGTAGGGCTTGTAATAGCACTTCTCCGCTTCGATGCAGATGTCCTCCAGTATCTTTTGCTTGAAGTGGAGCGAGTCGTACTTGGTACGCAACGCCTCGCACAAGGCTTCGATTTGCTTGTCAGCCTTGTCCAGGGCGTCGGTGTCCTCGGGATTGAGATTGGCGCGGGCCATGTAGGCCTCGGCCATGCGGTCGCCCAAGCGGTTGAGCGCCTCTTGCTCCGGGTGCATCGTCTCGACGTACTCGTCGCGTTTCTTGTCGGTCTTGGCGACCACGCGGTTGAACCTCTCGCGGCCGGCCTCCAGGTCGCTCAAGACTTGGGCGTAGAGGCGCGGGGCCATGGGCAACTGGTTGAAGACCTCGAAGATGACCCTTTCGCCGGCCTCGATGCGCTGGAAGATTTCCACCTCCTGCTCGCGCGTCAGTAGGGGCACTTTGGAAATTTGGCGCAGGTAGATGCGGATGGCGTCGTCGCAGTGATCCTCGCGTTTGGCGGAGGCCTCCCCCTTATATTCATCGAGCGCGTCCAAATCTTTCTGGTCGTGGGCCCTCTTGGCTTCTTTTTCGGATTCGTTGAAGACCGCGCGCAGGACAGACCCTTCGCACAGACCGTCGAGGGACTCCTCGTCGTCGGCCATGTCCTCCGCGTCGGTGTACGCATTGTCTAGCGATTCCTTCTCGAGGTCCATCCTCGAGTCGGCGACGGCAGGCTTTTGGGGCTCAGTTTCCGGTTTGTCTTGCTTCGTAGCCATAGGTGAGAAACGCTCCTTGGGGGTGTTCGGTTGGTTTTGCCACAAGAAGTGTGGGACGCTGTCTCTTAGTATAATAACCGCACCAGCACTAGGAACCTTTTTCTAAAAATTATAAAACCAACGTGGGGCACCGTCAGGCGCCCCACGTTGGCTGATTGGATAGGCGGAAGTCCGCTCCGGACGGTCAGAGGAGGGCCTCGCGGAGGGCCTCGGCGCGGTCTTCGCGCTCCCAAGGGACGCCGGTACGGCCGAAGTGGCCGTAGACGCAGTTGTCGGCGTAGTTCCAGCCGGTGGGGGTGAGGAGGCCGAGGTCGCGGATGATGGCGGCGGGACGGAAGTCGAAGAGTTCGCCGCTGAGGAGGAAGTCCGCGATGCGGGCCTCATCGACCTTGCCGGTGCCGTAGGTGGAGACGTTGATGCTCATGGGGCGGGCGAGGCCGATGGCATAGGCCACCTGGATTTCGCACTTGTCGGCGAGGCCGGCAGCGACGATGTTGCGGGCGATGTAGCGGGCGTAGTAGGCCGCGGAACGGTCGACCTTGGAGGGGTCCTTGCCGCTGAAGGCGCCGCCGCCGTGCGAGCCGACGCCGCCATAGGTATCGACGATGATTTTGCGGCCGGTGATGCCGGAGTCGCCCGCGGGGCCGCCGATGACGAAGCGACCGGTGGGGTTGATGTGCAGGGCGGTGTCCTTGGAGAGGAGGCCGGTGTCGGCGAGGACCTCATGGATGACGTCACCGATGGCCTGGTGGATGGTCTCGGTTTCGACTTCTTCAATGGTCTGGTGGGAGCAGACGATGTCGGTGATGGCCTGGGGCTTGCCGCCATCGTAAAGGACGGAGACTTGGGCCTTGGCATCGGGGCGGAGCCAGTCGAGCTTGCCACTGTGGCGGAGCGCGGCCAAGCGCTTGAGGATGCGGTTGGCACAGACGAGGGGGAGCGGGAGGCGCTCGGGGGTCTCGTTGGTGGCGTAGCCGAACATCATGCCTTGGTCGCCGGCGCCCTGTTCCTCGGGGTCTTCGCGCTCGACGCCTTGGTTGATGTCAGGGGACTGGGCGTGGAGGTTGTTGATGTAGGTGAAGTCCTGCCAGCAGAAGCCTTCTTCGGGACGGTCGTAGCCAATCTTCTGAATGACACGTTGGGCGATGGCCTTGGGGTCGAGCGTCTCGAAACCTTTGCAGGTGATTTCACCGAGGTTGACGACCAGATTCTTACCACAGGCGGTTTCGCAAGCGACGTGGGCATGGGGATCGAGCGCGAGGCAGGCATCAAGGATGGAGTCGGAAATAGCATCGGCGACCTTGTCGGGGTGCCCCTCAGAGACGGATTCAGAGGTGTAGATGTGTCTGGTGGCAAGCTTGCTCATGTCGGTTCCTGTCGGTTCCTTTTTGATAAAACGGAACTAATTATATCACATTTGTGTGCGTCCTCTATTTTCTTCACAAAAAGGTAATCGTGGGGCACCTCGGGTGCCCCGGAGAACGGAGAACAGAGAACGGAGAACGGGAGGGACGCTGACGCGTCCCGGAGAACAGAGAACAGAGAACAGAGAACAGAGCGCGCGGCAAGCGCGCGACGGGTGGGGTTTCTGGAAATTGACCAGACGCGAAACGGAGGGCGGCGGGCGCGGTCAGCGGCGGAGCCGCAGAGCGACCGATGGAGCCCGAGGCGTTTCGCGCCCACAGTTGCGTCTTTGCGGTCTCATTTCAATGAAAGACCAAGCCTCTAGACTTCTAAGCTTTCCCCTGTGGTAATCAAGGGGCGAGGAGGGTAGCGGAGGCGGTGCGGGCGGCGGCGAGGATGTCGGCTTCGCCGGGGACTTGGTGGGCGCGCATGAGGAGGCGACCGGCACAGGCAACGGTGTCGACGCAGGAGGAATCGGCGGCGTAGATGAAGTTGGCGTCGGGGTCGCCGCCACCGGCGAAGGCAGGGGTTTCGAGGTCGATGAGGATGAAGTCGGCGTCGGCACCCGGGGCGATGCGTCCGGCGTTGGGGAAGCCGAGGGCGGCGGCGGCCTCTTCGGTGACGGCGCGGTCGAGGTCGGCGAAGCGGAGGGCATCCGGCGCGCCGGCGCCGAGTTTGGCGGAGAGGGCGGCGGCCTTGGCCTCGGCGATCATGGAGAGGCCGTTGTTGGAGGCGGCGCCATCGGTGCCGACGGTGATGCGGACGCCTGCGGCGGCGGCCTTGGCCCAGGGGAAGACGCCACTGGCGAGCTTTTGGTTGGACTGCGGGCAGTGGGCGACGAAACACCCGCGCGCGGCGATGAGGGCCAGGTCGGCCTCGGTGGCGTGGCAGCAGTGGGCGAGGATGGTGCCGGGGCGAAGGATGCCGCAGGCATCGAGGTAGGCGATGGGGGAGTCGAACCCGAAGCGCTCCTTGGCGATGGCGGTTTCGGCGGCGGTTTCGGCGGCGTGGATGTGGAGGGGCAGGCCGAGGGATTCGGCTTGGTCGGCGACGCGGCGGAGGAGTTCCGGGGAGGTGGTGTAGAGGGCGTGGGGGGCGATGGAGAGGCCAATGGTGGGGGGCAGGGCGTCGCGGAGGGCGAGGGTGGTGTCGTTTTCGATGTGGTCGCTGACCTGATCCATGTACATCAAGCCGATGCGGGCGCGGACGCCCATTTCCTCGGCGGCGCGGATGACGGCGGGTTGGTGGAAATACATGTCGTTGAAGGCGACGCATCCGCTCTTGAGGCCTTCGAGGATGGCGAGGCGCGTGCCGGCGTAGACGGCATGGGGGGTGAGGCGGGCCTCGCGGGGCCAGATTTCGCGGGTGAGCCAGTCCATGAGGGCGCAGTCGTCATCGATGCCGCGCAGGAGGGTCATGGCCTGGTGGGTGTGGGTGTTGTAGAAGGGGGCGCGGAGGAGGAAGCGGGAGCAGTCGAGGCGTTCGCGGGCTTCGGCCTGGGCGAGCGTGCCGGCGGGCTCGACGGCGGCGAAGGTGGAGCCTTGGATGGCGACATCGACGCGGCGGCCTTTGAGGAGCGCGTTGGAGAGGAGGAGGTCAAACATGGGAGACTCCTTGTTGCTCGGACTCGAAGGCGGTCAATTCGTCCAAGAGGCCTTTGGGGAGGGTGGCGAGGATGGCGGCTTCGTCTTCCGGGGCGGGGAGGAGAAGGCCGGGGGCGTAGGCGGTCTGGGCCAGGCGGAGGGCGGCGAGGCTGTGGAGGGCCATCGTTGGGTCGATGTAGCGCATGCGGGTGGGATCCGGGAGCGCGAAGTTGAGGGGGGCTTTGGCGTTGAGGACGCGGTCGGCGGGGATGGCCGGGCCGAACTCGTCCTCCACGCCCATGTTGGCGAGGATGGCGCGAGAGGCGAGGATGGCAGGGGCGTGGGACGCAGCGGCGTCTTTGATGCCGGTGGCGGTGACGATGAGGTCGGCACCGCGGAGGAGTTCGTCCGGGGCGTCCGCGCGTGTGACGCCTTGCGGGGGGTGAGGGCGGGCGGGGTCAACGACGAAACAGTGCGCGCCCTCGCGGATGAGGCGGAAGAGGATGCCGCGGCCGACCTTGCCACACCCGAAGACGACCGCGGTCTTGCCGCGCAGGTCGTCCACGCCGAAGTGGCGGAGGCCGCGGATGAGTCCATCGCCGGTGCCGAGGGCGGTCTCGAAGGTCTTGATTCTGCTCCCATCCACGTTGAAGACGGGCTTCGTCTTGGCGACCGCACAGTAACCGGCGACACCGGAGCGGGTGAGCTCCGCATAGCCGAGACGCGCGGGGATGTCCGCGAAGGCGGCGGCACAGTCGACGACAACGTCAAAGCCCTGTGCCAGACGCGCGGCATCCGGGATGTTCAAGCCCAAGGCGGGCGCCATTTCGGCGGCCATGGGATCGAAGGGCATGGCACGACCGTAGCCGACCCAGACCTCCGCGCCCGCGGCTTGGAGGGCGAGGTGTTTGACCAAGGTGTTACGGAAGAGCGGCGTGGCGTCCAGGACGGTCAGCCCGGCAAGTGGCCGGGTTTGGGCCCATGCGTTGCGTTGGGCGGTGAGGGCAGGGCACTCGGAGGGGGGATAGTCCCGCGCGAGCGTACCCTCTGCCTCCTGCCGCGTCATGGTCACTTCTTGTCGTCCCCGGAGAAGAGTTTGAGCGCGCCGCCGATGAGTCCACCGGTCGTTTCCGAGACGGACTTGGCGCCCTCGCCGAGTGCGCCCCCGGCGGAGCCGAGGACTTCCGTGGTGGTGTCGATGAGGGCCCCGACGGCCTTGCCGGTACGCTCGATGGCGGCGTTGGCGGTGTCGATGGCGGTGCGGATGGGCGTCATGATGGATTCGATTTGATCCTGCACTTCCTTGGTGCTCATGTCTTCCATGAGGAAGTTCGGGATGGGGCAGGGGATGGAGGCCGGCATGGCACCGGCGATGACCCAGCGGACGGTGACGTTGTTGTCCTTGAAGTCCGCCAAGCGGACACGCACGTTTGTCTGCGGCGCCTTGGGGGCATCCTCGGCGGGTTGGTCGGCGGACGCACCCTGGGATTCAGGGGCGGGGGCGGGTTCAGGCTCGGGTACGGGGGCCGGGGCGGATTCGGCTGCCGGCGTGGGCTCCGACTCCGGTTTGGGCGGCACAAGCTGGGTGGTGAGGGCCGTGACGTTGTCGGTGTCGTAGTCGAGCGCGTAGAGGACATTCAGCCCATGGACGCGAATCAAGTCGATGACAATCTCGTCAGCGTTGAGGGAGTCGAGGTCGACCTTGACTTCGGCCAACGTGAGCGTGAGGAAGGGATTTTCGGCGTAATAGTCGTCACCGTCCTCGGCGTAATGGAAGGCGTCCGGATTGCCGATGCAGAGGTTGTCGACCCGGATGTAGCCTTCCAGGGGCTTGCATTGGAAGGCGTCCAGGGTGATGAGGGCGTCTTCGGTGCCGATGCGCGGGGAACCGACGGTGTCGAGGCGGAGCCCGGCGATGCGGATGTCGTCAGCGAGCGGCTTGACGACGCATTCTTGGATGGAGAGATCGTAACCGACGGTGTGAGCGATGGGCGGCGCAAGCCAACGAATGAGCGGACCGAAGGCCCCGCAGAGGAAGAGGATAATCAGCAGAATCAGCAGGAGCAGAACCCAGAAGAGCACGCAGGCCAGGACGAAGATCAGCGTGCGCACCACGCGCATGGGCGTCGAGGCATAGACGCGCGCCGCGCCGTCTTGAATGCATTTCGGCAATTTCTTCCAGAGGAGCCCCACCCAGCGAAAGCACCAGAGCAAGCCTCGGCCGACCCATCGCGGCGGGATGGAGAGCCAATAGAACACCTTGCAGAGGCCAAGCCAGAGCGGGCGCAACACTTTGCCCAAGGGGCGGAAGTATTTTTGGAGGACGGGAGAGAGTTTGAGCGTGGAACGAGGCATAGGTCAGAGCGAAGTGATGAGGAGTTTGGTGGGGGCGAAGGGGTGGAGGACGATTGTTTGGCGCGCCGGGACGAGCACGGAATCGCCCGGCATGAGGGTGAGGGGGTGGGGGCCATCGTGCTCGAGGGTCGTCTTGCCTTCGGCGCAGAAGAGAATCATGAAGCTCTGGCCCGTGGTGTGGAGGGTGCGGCTACGGGAGAGGTTGAGGGTGGCGAAGTCGAAGATAGGCGTGGAGAGGCGCGGACGGAGGTCCCGCTTGGTGGCGGGCGGCGGGAGGGCCATGGTTTGGAGCTCTGTGCGGATGGCGACACGGGCGGCCTCAGGTTGGGTGGGGCGCCCCCGCCCCCAGTCGTGCACACGCAGGGTGGTGTCGCTGGATTGCTGGACCTCGTAGAGCAAGTTACCGGGACCGATACAATGAACCAGGCCCGGGGGGATGTCGTAGACCTCGCCGGGATGGGTCACATGGGAGACCAGGGAAGTCTCTGCGAGGTTGGTGAGGTCGGCGTTCGGGCGGAGGCCGGCCCAGAGCATGGCGTTTGGCGCGGCATCGAGGACGTACCACATCTCGTGCTTGGGGTTCCCACCGATGACTTTCGCGGCCTCGGCATCCGGGTGGACCTGGACGGAGAGCCGGCTATGGACGTCCAAGATCTTGATGAGGAGCGGGAAGCGCTCCGGGTCCGGAGCCTTGGTACCGATCAAGTCGCGGCCAAAGGTTTGGGTGAGCTTCCCGAGGTCGACCCCTTCGAAGGGACCGTTCGTGACGATGCTTTCGTGCCCGGGCAGACCGCAAATCTCCCAGCTTTCCGCGCAGGGACGCGGGGTGTTGGCGCGGTTGTAACGCGTGGCAATGGCATCGCCGCCCCAGATGTAATCGCGATACTGGGGGCGGAACATGAGCGGATAGAGCGAATGGGTCTTCATGATGCGGCGAAACGGTCTACGGAAGCCTCGGCCTGGCGGAGGATGGCGTCGAAGGGGGCCGGTCCGGCGGCCAAGGCTTCCTCGATGACGGCTGCGATACGGTCAGCGGTGATACGGCCGGCGAGGAAGGCGCGCACGGCGACCTCGTTGGCCAGGGTCAGGATCGGGTGCGTCCACGTGCCCTGTGGCAAGGCCTCGAAGACCAGGTGCAGGCAGGGGAAACGCGACAAATCGGGTTCGATGAACTCCAAGCCTTGCATCTGTGCAAGGGACAAGGGCTCGACGGGCGCATCGGCGGCGCGGTCCGGCCACGTGAGCGCGTATTGGATGGGCAGGGCCATGTCCGCCACGCCAAGCTGGGCCAGGAGCGCCCCATCGCGGAAGCGCACGAGGGAATGGACAATGCTCTGCGGATGGATCCAGACGCGGAGTTGGTCCGGACGGAGGTTGAAGAGGTGGATGGCCTCGATGAGCTCCAGGCCTTTGTTCATCATGGTGGCAGAATCGATGGTCACCTTCGGCCCCATGCGCCACCGCGGGTGATTGAGCGCCTCGGCAACAGTGACACGCTTCCAATCCAACTCCTTGCGTCGCAGGAAGGGCCCTCCGCTGGCCGTGAGGATGGCCTCCGCAACACGCGCCTCCGCGGCCGGCTCATCGGCCGTGCGGACGCAGGCGGGGCGGTAGGCCTCGCCTTGGAGGGCCTGGAAGAGGGCGGAGTGCTCGGAGTCCAAGGGCAGGATTCGCACGCCCTTGGCGGCACGGCGGCGCATGACCTCCTCGCCGGCCATGACGAGCACCTCTTTGGTGGCGAGGGCCACATCATGCCCGGCCTCGATGGCCGCGAGGGTCGGCTCATAGCCCGCCATGCCGGCGATGGCCATCACCGTCAAATCGGCGTCCGGGTGTGCGGCCAGGTCGCAGAGGGCTTGCTTGCCGTGGGGGATGGTGGGGTCGTCGGAGTCCGCGAGGGCCAAGTTGCGCACGTTGAAGCGTGCGGCCAACTCCCGCAATTTCGCGGTGTCGCGTCCTGCGGCCAGGCCGACGACCTCGAAGAGGTCCGGATGCGCGGCGATCACGCGGAGCGTGCTCGCTCCGATGGAACCTGTTGCGCCAAGGATGACCAGGCGTTTTCTTCGCATGCCGTCTTAGCCTAGGATGAGCCCACCCAGCGCGACCATGAAGATGAAGGCCGCCGGAACGAAGATGAGGCTGTCGAAGGTGTCGAAGAAACCGCCCATCGCGGGGAAGAGCGCGGAGGAATCCTTCACGCCGCACTGGCGCTTGAAGAGCGATTCCAGCAGATCCCCGCAGATGCCCACCGTCACCAACACGATGACCGTCAGCAAGGCCCACATGACCTTCGCAGGCGTATTCGTCAATGCCCGAACAAAGTCCAAGCAGGCGGCCTCCTTAAAGATATAAGCCGCAGCGATGATGACAAGCGCGCCGATTAGGGAGACGACATAACCGCCAAATGTCCCTTCCCAGGTTTTGCCCGGGGAAAGGCGCGGGCACATCTTATGGCTACCCAACATCGTCCCTACGAAGTAGGCCCCCGTGTCGGAGAGCTTGGTGACCAAGACCAACGAGAAGGCCATGAAGATACCCGCCGAGACATCAAATTTCGGGCAGAGCGCAATCGGGACGAGGAAGGAGAGCAGATAAGGCACATAGATGAAGGCGCCGACGGCCAAAGCCGCCGTCTCCATCGGCTTCTGCGCGCGCCGGGAGAGAAGGACGCGGAAGAAGAGCACCATCACAAAGATGGGGAGCAACACAAAGGGCAGGAGTATCGTCAGGCCCAACTCGTTCGGCGTTTTGTTGGCATAGTGCATCGTCAGGTACATCGCGGTGTACCACAGCGCCGTCATGACGGACATCCAGAAGAAGGGCAAGACATAACCCACCCGCTTGAGCATGGAGCGCAACTCAAAGAGGCAGATCAGCGCGGAGAGCGCCAACAAAATCACCAACGACCAGGGCGGTAGGAAGAAAATGGCCAACACCCATAGTGCCGCCACGACGAGTCCGCAAAGGATACGCGCCGGATTGGGCTTCCGAATCGCAACCTTCGGCTGCTCATCCTGCGGTTGTGGTCCCTCCAGACGCGGCGGTTGCGTATCGGCGGGGTTCGCACCGTTCGCGGTCGTATCGGGTATCAAGTCGTTGGACATCGTTCTGCTCCTTTCTCGGACTTCACAATAAATGATACCAGAATGGCGCAGTAAAGGAAAGTCGGGCGCAGACGCGCCCCGGAGAACAGAGAACAGAGAACAGAGCGTGCAGGCCCAAAGGGCCAAACCTTCCACGGCCACAGAACGCCCCTGCGGAGCGACGGGCGGAGCGGTGGGAGGGTGTGGAAGATTTACCCTGCGGGGCTGACACGAAGAACACGAAGGACCACAAAGACACACGAAGGACTGCCAGAATAGGGGACCGCAGATGTTGCTTCGTTTCGCTCGAAAGACCTTCGGGAGTTGCAGATTTTGGCAAATTAAGGGCGTACTATCGCACGCAGGACGCGTGATTGGAAGTTTGGAGGCTTGGACAGGTTCCACGCTACGCGACTATCACAAAGGACTCAAAGAAGCACCGTGCAGGCGCAAAGCGCCAACCTCCCACGGCCACAGTGAACGGAACACCCCTGAGGGCGATGGGCGGAGCCGAAACTCAAGCCTCTGAGCTTCCAAATTTCTATTTGGGGATTAGCCGACGGAGACGGTTTCCTCGGGATAGCGGACGTGTGGGGCTTGGGCGCGGGAGGCCATCATGAGGGCGAGGGAGACGGGGCCGATACGGCCCAGGAACATGGCGAGAGAGATGAGCAGTCGGCCAATCTGGGAGAGGTCGCCGGTGGCATCAAGGGTGACGCCGACAGTGCCGAGCGCAGAGGAGACTTCGTAGAAGAGGGCGAACTCGCCGTGTTTGGCGATGAGGGTGTGTTCGGTGAAGAGGAGGATGAAGTAGAGCAGGAAGAGGGTGGTGAGGTAGAAGAAGAGGATGACCATGGCCTCGCGGCAGATGGAATCGGGGATGGTGCGGCGGTGGAGTTGGACGTCCGGATTGCCGCGAATATAGGCACGGATGGTGAGGAGGACGACGACGAGGGTGGTGGTCTTGATGCCGCCGGCCATGGAGCCCGGCGCGCCGCCAATGAGCATGAGGAGGACGGAGAAGACGTTGGCGGGGTGAGAGACTTCTCCCATGGGGATGGCGTTGAAGCCGGCGGTTCGGAAGAAGACGGTTTGGGCGACGCCGGCGCAGGCCTCCTCGAAGTCCGTGCCGAGGGCGATGAGGGCGTCGCGCCAGGCACCGTCCGTGAGGGAGGCCCAGAGGCCTGGGGCGGAGGGGTCGTGGACGAGGGAGCCGTTCCACTCGAGGGCGGAGAAGAGAATGCCGCCGCCGATGGAGAGGATGAGACTCATCCAGAGGACAATGCGGGCCTGGAGGATGATGTGGCCGCGTCGGCGGAGATCGCGCCGCCAGAAGCGGTAGCGGAAGACGTTGGAGAGGACGAGGAAGCCGATGCCGCCGGCGGCGACGAGCAGGGCGATGATAATCATGTAGGCCGCATCGCCACGCATGTCCAAGAGATTGTTGGGATGGAGGGAGATGCCGGCGTTGCAGAAGGCGGAGACGGCGTGGAAGACGGAGAACCAGACGGCTTTGCCCAATTCGTAGCCGTGGGCGAGATAGTATCGGAAGAAGAGGAGGATGGCGCCGGCGATCTCGAAGGTGAGGACGTAGCGGAAGGTCTGGGAGAGGAGGCTGGCGGGGCGGCCGCTCGAGCCGAAGCTGATGGCGATTTGACGTTCGCCGCCGAATGGAACGCGGCCGAGCAGGATGGAGACGATAAGCGTGCCGAGGGCGACCAAGCTGATGCCGCCGAGCTGGATGCAGCCCAGGAGGACCAACTGACCGAAGAAGGTGTAGGTCTTGGGGACGGAGACGACGGTGAGGCCCGTGACGCAGGAGGCCGAGGTGGCCATGAAGAGGTTGTCGATGAGGGCCTCGGCGACTTTGGCCCAAGTGAAGGGGCGCCCCGGGGAGAGCCAGGCCCAACAGTGGTCGCTTTGGGCCCAGGGGGAGCAGAGGAGGAGGGTGCCGATGGCGATGAGCGCCAGGAAGGTGACGGCGAGGGTGCGATAAGGGTTGAAGGGGGCACGCTTCGCGGGACCCGCGCGGCGCGTTGGCTGGGGGGTGGGAAGATCGCGGAGGCGGTCGCGATAGTCGCGGAGCGCCTGGGCCTGCGAAGTGGTGTCAAGAGTCACAGCTTGAGCTCCTCCGGGGAGGGTGGGCGCAGGTGCGCGCCGGGATAGGGGATGCCGAGGGCCTCGTATTTATGGATCCCGAGCTCGTGGTAGGGGAGGCGGTCGATGCGCTGGACATTGAGGCCTTGGAGGAGGGCGCGGGTGGCGTCTTTCTCGGCGGGGGTGTCGTTGAGGCCGTGCGCAACGACCTGGCGGACCCAGATGGGTTTTTGCGTTGCGCGAAGGTGGTCCAGGTTGCGCCAGTAGGGCGCGGGGTCGGCGCCGGTGACGGCACGGAAACCCTCCTGTGTGGGGCTTTTGACGTCGAGGAGGATGAGGTCGGCGGCATCAAGGACGGCGCGGGTGTCCGGGGTGTCAACACCGCCGGAGGTGTCGACGGCGACGTGGAAGCCTTCGTCGTGGAGCGCCTGGATGGCGGCGAGGAGGGGCTTGGCCTGGAGGAGCGGTTCCCCGCCGGAGAAGGTGACGCCGCCATCTTGACCGAGGTAGGGGCGCATGCGGACGGCCCTGCGGACGAGGTCGGGAATCGTCGTCTCGGTGCCGCCTTGGGGCGACCAGGTGTCAGGATTGTGGCAGAAGAGGCAACGGAGGGGACACCCCTGGAGGAAGACGACGAGACGAATGCCGGGGCCATCGACGGCACCGAAACTCTCGTAAGAATGGACGCGGAGGGTGGGGGTCATGGGGCGCGACGGAGCAATTCGAAGACTTTGTAGATGTATTTCGGGGCCATCATGGGCAGGCAACAGCGGATGCCGTTGAGACGGTTGGCGCGGACAATCTCGCGGTTGAGGCGGATTTTGGCTTGGAGACCATCGGTGGAGAGTCCACCCAGGCGCATGGCGGTGGTGCAGAAGGGGAGGTAACGGGCTCGGGCGCCGGAGCGGAAGAGGCGGACGAGGAACTCGTGGTCGGCGGCGATACGCATATCGGTGCGATAGCCGCCCAAGCGCAAGAGGACCTCGCGGCGGATGGCAAAACTCGGGTGCGGGGGGATGAGTCCCCAGCGGAGCATCCAGGGGCGCCAGAAGCCGCCGGCGTAGTAGCGGCGGGTGGGGGCGTCACGCGTGGTGGCGTCGCGGGCGATGAAACGGATGTCGGCATAGACGGCATCGAGTGACGGATCTTCGAGGAAGGGGGCGCACCAACGGGCGAGCACGTCGTCGGCATTGAGGATGTCATCGGCGTGAAGGAGCACGATGAGGTCGCCGGAGGCACGGGTGATGGCCTTGTTGAGGGCATCGTAGAGGCCGGCGTCCGGTTCGCTGACCCAACGAAGGCGTCCGTTGAAGCGGGGCTCCCACTCACGGAGCAGATCGAGCGTGCCATCGGTGGAGAGACCGTCCTGGACGAGCAGTTCGTAGTCCGCGCCCTGCTGACGGGACAGGCTGTCGAGGGCGGTGGCGAGGGTGGCGACGTTGTTGCGGCAGGCGGTGATGACGGAGAGCTTCATGGCGTCACTCCCATTTCTTTCAAGTCGTTGCAGTTGGCGAAGGCCGGGTCGCCTGCACCGGATTCCAAGACACTCCGGGCGCGCCAACCACCCCAGACCCACAGACGGCCCGGCTTGACGCCAAGGGTTTGGCGGACGAGTTTGCCACGGCGGTCGTAGAAGCGCACATCGATGGGGAAGCGCATGCCGAGCGTGTGGATGGCGCGGCAGGGCGCGATGAGCAAAGCCTGGCCGGCGGGCAAGGCATCCCGACCCAGCAGGCCTCGCATTCGGGACAAAGGCGTACGTGCGACCTCCACCTTAGTCATGGGGCATCTTTCCTTCGGCCCAGAGGGTTGGCCACCACACTTGCATGAAGCGGCGGAGCGTCTCCTCGCCCTCCGGCGTGCGGAAGTCCACGGAGTCGCAACGGATGGTAACCATGGCCCAACGGCGGATACGGTTGTGGAGCGAGCGTTCCAAGGTGTCGCCGACCACGCGGCGGAGGTTGGAGACGGTGGCGCCGTCGGAGTTGAGGAAGACGTAGGCGAAGCCGCTCATGCGGGTCTCTTGCTCGCGGTGGATGGAGAAGAGGGCTACGGGCACGCCGGGCAGGATGTCGCGGACATCGCGTTCGCTGAGGATGTAGCCTTGGGCGGGAAGGCAGAGCTCGGGGCGGTGGATGGAGCGACGGCTGTGGCCGGCAATGACGACGGCGATGGTGAAGGAGGTGCCGTCCGGAAGGGTGTAGATGGCCTTGCGGGTGGTGGTGTCGGCGGGGAGGATGTCGCGCTCGGCGCGGCTCATGCGGTCAAACTCGTGGCCACCGCAAAGGGGGCAGGACTCCGGCGGATTGCCTTCGACCTCGTAGGCCTGTTCCCAAGGGCAATCGCGGCCTTGGCAGAACCAGGGATAGCGCAGGGTGCACCTCTCGAGGGGGGCAAAGTCGGGGGCGATGAAGTCGGCGTCCTCGTAGACGGGTTCGGGCATGGTGCCGACCCAGGCGCGGAAGGTTGGCAAGGCGCAGGCCAGGACGCAGAGGAGCGAGACGCTGAAGCGGAGATAGCGGGGAGAGGGGGGCGGCGGCGGGGTGGGGGTGGGCACCTCCGTTTTGTCGTTGCGGCGAAGGCGGTCGGCCAGCCAGAAGACACAGAGGGCGTAGACGGGGGCGACAATGAAGAGGGCGTTGTCGTGAAGCACCATGCCGGCGCTTTGGCCCCAGAGCTTGCACGTGAAGGCGGTGAGCAAGAGACGCAGGATGTTGCCCAAGAAGGCGATGGGCAGGCTGGAGAGGAAGAGCGCCCAGCGACGCCAGACGCCGCGCAACATAAAGGCGCCGTAGGCAGCCGTGCCCACGAAGAGGGCGACGAGCGACCGGATGCCGCTGCAGGGGTCGGCGACGTCGAGCTGGAAGGGGGGCACGCCGGTGGAGATGATGGCGGTGCCCTGCTGATGGACCTCGATGCCCAGGCCGTTCAGGATGACCGCCGTGACGGTGACCGAGGCCTTGCGCAGGGGCACGGTGAAGTTGTCCAGGAAGCCCACGGGCATCACGAAGGCCAGCAGGATGATGGGGAACCAAGCGACCTTGAAGGCGCTTTTCCCGTAGCACGCCAAGGGCGCGGCCAAGAGGAGCAAGACGGCGGCGGTCTGAATGAAACGCGATTGGCCGCCGCGCGCACCCAGGAAGAAGAATGCCGCAGCCACCAGAATGATGGGTAGGGCGGCCAAGGGGTTGGGCGCGCCCAACGAAGCCAGGAGCGGTTTGCGTCGTGCCCAGAGCACGGCGGCGGCCAAAACCGGCACCAGCCAGACATATTCCATGTTCTGAGAGGCGTCTGTCATCGCGCCGATGGTCTCATTCACCGCCGGGAAGACCCACGCCAGCGAGCACAGCAAGAAGAATGCGCAGGGCAGATGACGCAAATATCGACTCACTGGGCACCCCCTTTCGCGTGCGATGGAAGGTCTGCAAAGACATGGAAGATCCGGTCCTTGCGCAGTTCGACCGTGCCCAAATAGTGTTGGCGCGGTTCCCAAGGGGTTTTCTCCGGTACGATGGAGATGTCGGCCTCGGTGTAGGAATAATCGCAAGTCACGCTGGTGGCCACCGACCGCAGGGGCCAAAGGAGGGCGGCACAGTCTTCGGGATTCCAGAGGTTTGGGGCATCCGCGAGGATTCGGATCCGCGGGCTGTGGGTGGCCGGGGCCGTGTGAGCCTTGGCCAAGCACTCAATGGCGGCCTTTTGCGTGCCACGACTCGGGATTCTTTCCCAGGCCTCACCGGTGGTCCAGAAGAGCCAAACCGTGAGGAAGACGAGCACCAATCCACCGAGGATCCCGCGGCCCCAGGGTTTCGGGATGGTGGAGAGCGCCACGCCGCCCATAAGCGGCGTCAGGCAGGCCAACGGCACGGCCAGTGCGCCACCTTTGTCGAAGAAGAGAGAACCGATGAGGCAGAACGGAAAGGCCGCGGCCATCAAGCGTGCCCAGCGACGGTCGTTGCGCCACCCGCCCCAGATTGTGAGCCCCAACCAAGCCAACACCGCCAAACCGCCCGCGCAGAGCCAGACCAACCGCCAAGTGGATTCCCGCAACCAGTCCCCTGCGACGGTGTTGAACGTGGGCAACTCCAACGCGCCGCCGCACCATCCCGTCCAGGCCAGTGCCCCCCACACGAGGGCCAATGCCGCGACCATCGCCACGATGTGTGTCGTGCGCCAATAGAGGCAGAGACGCGTCCAGCCCACGCCGATGGCCATTGCCGGAGCCAAGGCCAAGAGGACCCAGACGACGTTGGGGTCAACGGCTATCCCGATGGCCACAATTGTTCCGAAGAGGATGGCGGCCACATAGGTCGGCCATTGTGCATAGGCCCGAGCCGCAATCAAAAGCGCCAAGAAGGCGAACGCTTGCCCCGCAAAAGGCGTAAAGAGCGTACCGGACCAGACCAACGCCGGCGAAACGGCGGCGAAGGCCATCGCCCACAGCGGCCCATCGGCGGTCTCGAAGACGCCGCCACGTCGCCGCAAGCCGAGCGCCGGGATGAGCGCCAAGAAGAGCACGGAGAGGGTTAACCCGAAGGTGCGATAACATCTGGCGGTTGGCGGAGTCTCGGTGCCTTCATGGAGGAAGCGCGCAAAAAGCGCGGAAGAAAGGAGGAAGGGGGAGGGGCGCTCCACCACGCCCTCCGGCCAATCAGTCGTGTCCAAGCCCTCGCCAATCGTAGCCGCACCCAAGAGCGCGGGGGCTTCTTCCGGTACCGGCAGGGGCGCGTTCACGTTCTGCGAACGGAACCCTATGCCCATGGCCACAATCGCCAAGAACACCAGAATCTCTATCGAGACAATCCAAAGTTTGCGCATAATTACTCACCATTTTAGCAAACCATGCCGCCTTCGTGCCCGTTGCTTTTTTGTAAGCAATAGTATCCGGGGAAATCGACAAGCCTCCTTTTCCCGCAAAAACGCCAATGTGCGCGAAGCCAGATGGGCTAACGCCGGTCGCTTTGCGGGCTAAACGCCCGCTGATCGCACCCTCCCGCCCATCGTCTTCGCGCTTGGGCCGTCTTAAGAAGTCCTTTTGGCGCAGGGAAGTGGGGCGCGGGAGGGCGCACGACCGTGCGCCCGGCGTTAGCGCCCCACTTTTCCTGCAAGATTTGCGTCTTTGCGGTCTCCATTTTCCCCGGACATATTGTTTTGTAAACGAGCGTCACTTGCTGGACGCGCTTAGGAGAGGAGCGGGAGGGCGGCGAGCAGACGCTGGAGGCGGAGCGCGTCGCGGGGCATGGGCTCGGCGATGGTGAGGCCGATGATGTCGAAGTCTTGCTTGAGCGCCTTCATGAGGCGGGTGAGGGCGGCGAGGGAGAGCTTGCCGGAGGTGCCGACCGCGAGGCGGATTTCGGCGGGGTCAAGGACGTCGAGGTCAAGATGGATGAGCAGTTTGCGCGCACCGGTGGCGCGGAGGGCGTCAAGCGCGGGGGCCGGGCTCTCGTTGAGGGATTCCGGAGGGAGGTGGCGGAGCCCAAGCGCTTTCTGGCGGGCACGGATTTCGTCACGCTCCCAATCGCAGAGTCCGCCCAGGAGGACTTTGTCTGCGGGGAGTTTGGCGGGGAGGGTGGCCAGCAATGTGGGGTCGCCGTGACCGAGGCAGGCGGCGAGGGCCATGGCGTGCCAGCCCGGATAGGGGTCGCCGGGAAGGGTGATGTCGGGGTGGGCGTCGAGCCAAAGGAGGGCGAGGGGCTCGGCGGTGTGGGCGGCAAGCCACGTGAAGGGGGCGACGCTGGCGGAACAGTCGCCGCCGAGGGTGACGATACGGGCCGGGGCGCGAGCGTCGAGCATCGCGAGTGCGGCCTGGGTTTGGCGCAGGATGGGGGCGCGATCCAGGACGCCCTCGGTGACCGTGCGCGGACCGGGGGCAAGATCCACGGGGACGGTGAGGGTTTCCTGGCCGCTGTTCGGGGCGAGAGCATCCAAGAGGCGTGCGCCAAGGGCGTAGCCACGGGAGACGAGCGTTTTGTCATCGAACTCGTCGAACCAACGGGCAATGTCGCCCCCTTGCCATTGGGGATAGACCAGTCGGATGGTGTCGGGCTTCATGGGGTGGGTTCCTTGGGTTGCGCTTGGGTGGGGGCGTCAAGGAAAATCCATTGGGTGGGGCAAGCTTCATTGAGGGCGGCGGCGAAGGGCGCGAGCTCGCCGACGGTGACATCGGGCGCGGCATAGAAAAAGGCGACGTAGACGCGTCCGGCATTGACATCGACCTGCCGCAGGACGGTCGCGATGGTGGCGGGGGTGACGCCGGGATAGCATTTGCGGGTGAGGGCGGGGTTGGGGCCGGGGACGGTCCAGTCCTCAAGGATTTGGCAGAGCGTGACGGTGGGCGGGGCGCCGTCTTTGCCGTGGGCGATTTCGATTTCCCAGGGCTGGAAGACGCGCGTGGAGCGGTCGAGCCAGTCGGGGTTGGGCAGGAAGGCGCGGAGGTTGAGCTGGCCCGGGGCCGGAACGTCAAGGACGAGCCCGCCTTCGGCCTCGAGCGCGACGAGAAGCGCGGCGAAGGGGCGGACCTGGGCAAGGGTGAGCGAGGGGTCGAGGCGGACGTCAAGGAAGATGTCGCGGGGGTCTTCGCAGAGGGCTCGGAGCTCAGCGAGGAGCGGGTCGGCGTCGGCGATGGCCTTGGCGTCCACGGTGACTTGGCGCTTGAGGACGCGGGCTTGGCCATCGGGGAGGCGTTGCCAGTTGAGCGCGACGACGACGGGCGTGCCGGCGGGATAGGAGACCTTGCTGCGGAAGAGTCCGTAGACATTGCTCTTTGGGGCACCGTAGGGGAGGCCAAGGATGGCGTAGGGCTCGGTGTAGGCGGCGATGATGGAGGCCGGCATGGCGTCGTCGAAGCCTGTGGTGCCGATGTAAGGGAAGCCGCGCTCGAAGAGGGCTTGGGCGGGGGTGGAGCACTGATCGTCAACGAAGTCCGAGAGGGGACGGAAGTCGGTGTCTTCGCCGAGACGCTTGATGGTCATGGTGACGCGTTCGCCCTGTGCCATGGCGCGGCCCCTTTGGGGGTCGGCCCGGGAGCCGGTGGGCATGCCGAGGGCGGAGAAGGCCTTGACGATGGTGGAGGGGGCGTCCCAGGCGATGGCAAGCCCCTCATAGGCGCGGTCGCTGAGGGCACCCAAGAGGAAGAATTCGACCTCGTAGCCCTCGTCCAGCCCGCACAGTTCGGCAAGCAGATAGACGGCGCCTTTGGAGGGGGAGTAGACGCAGGTGGGTGTGATTTCCTTGCAGTCGGCGGGGAGACCTTCGCGCCAAGCGGCTTTGGCATCGGCACGGGTGAACGTATAGGCGGCCGGGCCGGATTCGGTCGGCGCGGCGAAGAGGGGCGCGAGGGCCAGGGCGAAGAGGATGGAGAGGAGGCGTTTCATGGGGTGGCTCCGGAGGCGCGCCGATAATCGATGACGGTGCGCAGGGCTTGGTCGGCGGGCGTGCCGCCTGCGATGAGAGCATGCCAGGCGGCGATGTCTTCGCGGCGGAGGGTAACGTGGAAAGTGGTGAGAACCTCGGCTGCGACGGCGGCCGGCGCGGGGTTTTCGGGAAGACGCGCGACGAGGGCGGCGTAGGGGTCGGATGGCGTGGCGGGTTGCGTGACGGGCTCAGCAATGGTCTCGGGTTGCGAAAGGGCACGGGCGAGGCACCACGCGAGCACAAGGAGTGCGGCGAGGATGGGGAGCGGCCAGAGCGCGGCGAGACGTCTCACTGGTCGGCTTCCTCCAGCATGGCCAGCACAATGCGGGCGGATTGGTCTGCCGCACGTTCGATGAAGTCATCATAAGTGGCATCGGCGTCGTCATCGGCGCAGTCGCTCATGGTGCGAATCACGAGGCAGGGTTTTCCGGCGGCGAAGGCGACATGGGCGATGGCGGCGCCTTCCATCTCAACGCAGTCTGGGGCGCAGTCGGCAACGATGCGATCGCGGGTGGTGCGGTCAGCCACAAAGCGGTCGCCGGTGGCGATGCGTCCTTCGCGATAGGCCCCCTCGAGGATGCCGGGTTTGGCGCAGACGCGCCGGCAGAGCGCGAGGAGGTCGGGGTCGCCCTCGAAGAAACGGCGCGCGGGGAAATATTTGAGCATCACGGGGTCTTGGTCGTGGAAGCAGAGTTCGCGCGAGGCGACGACGTCGAGGGTACGCAGGCCGTGGCCGACTGCCCCGGCGATGCCGGCGTTGAGGATGAGGTCGCACCCTCGGGCGCAGAGCAACCACGTGGCGCAGGCCGCGGCGTTGACCTTGCCCACGCCGCAACAGGCCACCGCGACGGGCCGCCCCATGAGGGTGCCGAAGGCGAATTCCGTGCCCATGGCTTGTTCGATGTGATCGATCTCCATCCGGTCACGCAAGAGCGCGACCTCGCGGTCAAGCGCGCCAAGAATGGCCCAAGTGCATGCTGTCTCTTCCATGACGCACAGTATAGCAAAGCAAAAAAAACTTGCCAAAAGGGGCATGAAGGTGCTATTTGTTATGGATATCCATTGAAAGGACGGTAAAGCGGCAATGGCTGGCAAGAAGGAAAACAGTTCGTTGGTTATTGTGGAGTCGCCGAGCAAGGCGCACAAGATTGCTTCGTATGTGGGGCCGGATACGAAAGTTATGGCCTCCGTGGGACATGTGCGCGACCTGCCGACGTATCGCTTGGGTGTGGCGGTGTCCAATGGTTTTGCCCCGCACTATGAGGTGCCGCGCGACAAGCGCGAGGTGGTCGACTCCCTGCGCAAAGCCGCCGCGAAAGTCTCCACCGTCTATCTGGCAAGCGACCCTGACCGCGAGGGGGAGAGTATCGCCTGGCACCTGCGCGAGGTGCTCAAAGACGTGCCCGGCGACCGCAAGTTCTACCGCGTGCGCTACAACGAGGTGACCAAAGGCGCGGTGCTTGATGCGTTGGCTCATCCCACGGAAATTGACCAAAACCTGGTGAATGCCCAGCAGGCGCGCCGCATCGAGGATCGCCTTTCCGGTTTCAAGCTCTCCAAGTTGGTTTCCCAGTCCATCCGCGGGGCGAAGAGCGCCGGGCGTGTGCAGTCTGTGGCGTTGCGTCTGATTGTCGACCGCGAGCGTGCGGTGCAGGCCTTCCGCCCCACGCCCTACTGGCTTATCGGCGCACGGCTCTCCAAGGGGCCGACGATGTTTGTGGCGCGCCTTGCTTCGGTCGACGGCAAAGCGCCCAAATTCATGGCCTATGACAAAGAGGTGCAGGGCATCTGGGACGAGGCCACCGCCGATGCCTATATTAAGGACCTCACGGGGCGTAACGCCGCGGTCATCGGCATCGACCGCAAGACGCTCACGCGCCGTCCCCAGCCGCCCTTCATCACCTCCACCCTTCAACAGTCTGCCGCCACGCACCTGGGCTATTCGCCCGATCAGACCATGCGCTTGGCGCAAGCCCTCTACGAAGAGGGGCATATCACCTATATGCGTACCGACGGCTACACTGTCAGCGCCTCCATCCGCAGTGCCGTCGAGGCCGAGATTGAGAAGCTCTTCGGCCGCGAGTGCGTCCCCGCCAGCCCCAACTTTTACGGCAACAAGGTCAAGAACGCCCAAGAGGCGCACGAGCCGATTCGCCCCACGGATGTGACCAAGCGGGAGATTTCCGGTCTGGACCCCCAGCAGGCCAAGCTCTATGACCTCATCTGGAAGCGCTTTGTCGCCAGTCAAATGGCTCCGGCCAAGGTCGAGCGCACCACGCTGACCTTCGAGCCCACAACGCCCCCGCCCACGCAGCATGCCTACCGACTGACGGCCTCCGCGCAACAAGTCATCTTCAAGGGCTTCCTCTCTGCGTGGGACGGCAAGGAGAAAGCCCAAGCCCTGCCGCAGGAGGAAGGCGACGCCACGAGGCTTCCCATCGTCAATGTCGGCGATGTCCTCACCTGTGAGGAGTGGCTCTGCGAAGGCAAGGAAACCCAACCGCCTGCGCGCTACAACGAGGCCTCTCTCGTCAAGGCGCTCGAAGAGAACGGCATCGGGCGCCCCTCCACCTACGCGTCCACCATTCGCACCCTGCTCTCCCGCGAGTACGTCAAGAGTGGCCGCGGCCATGTCCTCACCCCCACAGAGATGGGCATCGCCACCATCGATTACCTCCTCCAACAGACGCCCGACTTCGTCAACGTCGAATTCACCGCGCAGATGGAGGATGCGCTCGACAAGGTGGCCGAGGGCGCCCTGGACTGGGAGCGTGAGGTCGCGGATTTCTACGCCAAGCTCACCGAGTGGCTTGCCGCCGATCCGGTCCGCGTCACGCCCATCATGGAGCAACTCGCCCACGTCACCCAATGGCGGGAGCCCACTGTCGGTAAGTCCGGCAAGGTCACGTGGGATGATCAGGCCTTCTACAATGACATGAAGGCCCAGCTTGAGTCCGGTGAGCCGCTCTCCAAGACCCAGCTCGCCATCCTCACGCGTATCGCCGTCTCCTATCGCGACCAACTCCCCGGCCTGGAGGCCGTCGTCGAGTTGCCGCCCGCTGTTGACCGCGCCGAGGTGGAGCGTCTCTTTGCCGCACTGGCCGATCGCGAGCTCACCCCCTGGGAACAACGCTTTTTCGAGTCCGTCAAGATTCAGTTTGAGCGCAAGGGCGACCTTTCTCCCAAGCAGCTTGCCATGCTCAAGCGTATCGCCGATCCGGGTGAGTCTGCCGCCAACCAGGCCGACCCCGAGGCCGCCCGCGCCCTGCTCGAGGCCATCGCCAACGTCAAGGATTGGAACGAGCCCGTCACCCGTGGGAAGCGCGTCTACGATGACCGCGCCTTCGTTCAGAGCCTCACCGAGCAGCTCGACACCCGTAAGTTCCTGACGGAGCGTCAGTTCTCTGCGCTCAAGCGACTGGTCGTCGGTTATCGTGCTCAGATTCCCGGCTATGTCGAGCTTGCCGCCAAGTATGGTCTCAAGGAACCCGCCAAGCGCGCGGCCAAGGGGACCAAGCGCGCTCCCAAGAAAAAGGAGTGACCCATGCTCCCTTATCATTACCTCCATCGCATTCGTGTCCGCTACGGCGAGACCGACCAGATGGGCGTCTGTTGGCACGGTAATTACCTCCTCTACCTTGAGGAGGCCCGCGGAGAGGCCATCCGTGCCGCTTGTGGCTCCTACGCCGACATCGAGGCCGAGGGCATCATCACACCCGTTGTCTCCGTCAACCTCCGTTATCACCACCCCGCCCACTACGACGAGGTGCTCGACATTCACGTCTACGTCGACGAGCCACCCCGCGCCACCGTCCGCTTCCGCTACGAAATCTTCAACCCCGCCGGCGACCATGTCCTCGACGGCACCGTCGACCTCGCCTTTGTGAACAAGGCCTCCGGCCGGCCCTGCCGTCCGCCCCTTGCCATGCGCAACGCCTTCCAGTGAGGCACCCATGAACGATCTTATCCCGCTCCACGAAACCATTCTCGCACGCATCGCCGCCGCCGCCCAACGCGCCCACCGCGACCCCGCCGAGGTCACTTTGGTCGCCGTCACGAAGACCCATGGTCCCGAGGTCGTCCGCGACGCCATTGACGCCGGCATGACCCTCTTCGGCGAGAATAAGGTTCAAGAAGCCGCTTGGAAGATCCCGCTCTGTCCCTCTTCCGCCCATTGGCATCTCATCGGCCACCTCCAGAGCAATAAGGCCCGCCACGCCGTCCGTCTCTTCGAGGCCATCCATTCGGTTGACTCCGCCAAACTCTTTGACGTCCTCGAGTCCGCCGCCCGTCAGGCCGGCACGCGCCCCGAGATCTTCCTGGAGGTCAACGTCTCCGGCGAACCCTCCAAATACGGAGTCACCCCGGAGGCCCTCCCCGCGCTCATCGATCACATCCTCAATGGCGCTCAGGCCCTCACGCTCACCGGCCTCATGACCATGGCGCCCTTTGACCCCGAGCCCGAACACGCGCGTCCCCACTTCGCCCGTCTTCGCGAGCTCCGCGACCGGATGGAGGCGCAGTTCGCCATCTCGCTCCCGAACCTTTCCATGGGCATGACCAACGACTTCGAGGTCGCGGTCGAGGAGGGCGCCTCCCATGTCCGCATCGGCACCGCGCTCTTTGGCGCCCGCCCCAAAATCTCTCGCCCCGCGCTCGACGCCGACACCACCTCCGGCATCCTCTGACATAGGAGTATATGACCCCTTTGTGGCACGCCTCGTGGCGTGCCTTTTTTATGTTTACTTACGCGACGCCTCTGCCCTGGAAAAGGGGTGTTGGAGAAACCCTTAAGGGTCCGAGGTGAGACCCTATAGTGGTCGGGGTCGAGACCCTATAGTGGTCGGGGTCGAGACCCTATAGTGGTCCATGGTCGACCCCTATAGTGGTCCAGAACGAACCCTTAAGGGGTCCGCAACAGACCCCTTGCTCTCGTACAAACCAATAGTGTCCGGGGAAAAAGAGATGGACCGCAAAGACGCAACTCTTGCAGGAAGATGAGGCGTCATTGAATCTTCTAAGTTTCTTGTGCGCCTGGGGTTGTTTCCAAAGAAATGATGGAAACACAAGGGAAGGGCACGGTAGAGAGGCCGTAAGGCCGAACGGTGAAGTGCCCAGGCCCTTGTGTTCCTTTCGTGTTTTCGTGGAAACATCCTCGGACAGTGTTGGCCTAGCAGTGTGATAAAATAGGGCCAAAGCTCTAGACGGGACTTTTGAGTGAGGACGCGACCATGAGAAGAAAAGAACGTGAAGTGACAGATCTCAACGAGATTAAGGATATTCTGACACGGGCCGAGGTTCTCCGGGTCGCCTTGAACAACGGCGACTATCCCTATCTCTTCCCGGTGAACTACGGATTTGTCATGGATGGCGCACAGTTGGTGCTCTTCTTTCATGGGGCGAAGGAGGGTGCCAAACACGCCATTATCGCGCGGGACAACAAGGTCACCTTTGAGGTCGATTGCGGCCATGCGCTGATGCAACCGCTCGGCGAGGAATCCTGCACTAGCAGTTTCGCCTATGAAAGCGTCATCGGAACCGGCACGATTGAAAAGGCCGCGGACTCAGAAAAAGAAGCCTTACTGCCCCTGTTGCTGGAACATTATGGAATCACGGCAAAGCATTTCAATCCCGTACATCTGGCCAATACGGTCGTCTACAAAATCACGGCAACGACCTACACGGCCAAGCGCAGAGTCAACGACCGACTCTGATAGATGCCGATAAAGTGTAAACCCGCAAAGCGACCGGTGTTACTCCATCCGGCGTCGCGTGTACTGGTGTCTTCGCGGAAAGACTTCCTCGAATGCTCTTGTGCTTGACGGGGTGGTGCGGGATGATATAAACTAACCACATCAGTACGAAGGGACTCGTAAATGGCGTTCACTGCAATGTGTTTGAAGCTTGGCGTTGTGGCGATGCTCACGGCGCAGGGCAACGCCGTGCGGAGGGCGTTTGTGTGGGATTTCACGAAGCCGGTTGCCACACTGCCCTTTTCGTTGAGATAGGTGCAGTGGGTGAAGTCAACGTCACGACTGTTGATTGGTGTCACTGATGAAGAAGTCGCAATCACGGAGGACGCATCGAGGTAAAGTGGCCTCGTTGTTGCTTCGTGTCGTGCTTGTCATCTTTGCTTTGTGTGCAACGATAACGCTCTATCTTGTACATGACGAGACGATGCGTGAACGCCGCAATGCACCCCAGCGGGAAGTCGAGGTGCACGAATTGTTGCAGGTTCGTGAGGGAGGTGTTTTTCCACCACGGGTACAGGACCAACCTTGTCTGCGGACAAGTGATGGTGAGATTGTGCATTGGGAGGCTTCATTGGGAGAGTTGGCGGAGTTTTGCCGCCAGGGATTGCCCTTTAGGATGAACGTGTATGAGATGTATGGAGGGCTGTATTATTATTCTTCTTATGCAGCCAGAGGGTGGTTGATTTTCTCGATGTCCTTGTTTCTTTTCTCTTTACACATTCTGTTTTGGCCTGTCAAACGGTCGAAAGTGGAACCCGTCGCTTGTATATCCAAGCGGGGAGCTTCCATTGGCATGGCCGTTACGGACAAGATAACGTTTGACCTGTCTCAACACGAGCGTCGTCGCCGTATTGTGTTCCAAGTAGTGATTCAGGGTGCCTTTGCCGTCCTCTTCGTCGGGTGGATGACGTATGCATGGGGATGGTCTTGGTTATTGTTGGCGGTAGCGCTTCCGGTTTTACTGAGCACGGCGCTTGTTTGTTGGCCAGACGCTCTCGTCCGTTTCATAGGTGGGGCGTTACTCCTATGCGTTCCCTTTTTGGCAGAGGCTTTCGGACACGGTTTGTATTGGCGGGAAACGACGCGTATTGAAGCAATTCCGCGATATGTGCGCTACGACATGAGCCATTCTGCCGACAAAAAGCATGGGGCGCCTGAGGAGGTTTACGAAGTGCTCTTCAGCTATGATTGGGCGGGAAGAGAACGTTATGGGTTTATACGCCTTCGCTCAAATCAAGCCGCAGAATGTGCTTTGATCCGTCAGTTGAGAGGGGGTCACCTTCAATTGTTGCGTGATCAGTCGCCTGAGGGTCGCTTTTTTGCCTTTGACGCGGCTTGGGCCATCAGCCAACTTGTCAGTGGGGCGGGCGCGCTCTTTTGCTTCTTGTGCGGAGGTGCCATGCTCTTGCTGGGGCAGAAGAAGCGGAGGACCGAATGAGACGGAACGCGCGGAACCAGAACATTGCCATCGCCCCCTTCGGCGCTGTCATCCGTATCCTTCAGGCATTTGAGAGGGTACACCAATGATGTACGTAAAAGAACTTGCCCCAAAAGAGTGGACGCTTCGATTCTGGTTGCATGGGCCACTGGCAACCCTTCGGGAGTGGAGGCATGAACGGGTCGAGTAGCATGGAAGACCGCAAAGATGGGTTTATGAGTGGAAGGACTACTTGTTCAACCTTATCGCAGGACTTCCTATTTTCCTGCTAGGATGTGGTCTATTCTATTATCATGCCTGTGTGGAAGAGAGTATCGCGGTTGGCGTTGTGGTGGCTGCTATCCCTTTTTGCGGAGGGGCGTGGATGGTTCTGGCTCCTCTTCGCTCTTGGCTTGGGCATTTCGCCCTTCATTATTATCTGACGCCATCAACAATCCTTGTCGTTTTCAGGTTTCTCTTCTTCAGCGTTTCCCTGTCCGCCCCAAAGCAAAGGATTGGCTTTGTTCTGATTGATCGGTATGAGGAGGTGGCCGTCATCAAGTTCGCGAATCTTTCGTTTACCCCCGTTGATAGACTTGATGATATCACCGTAGAACTGAAGTTTTATGGGTTGACCTTGTCTGATTGCCTGGCGTTGCGGTCTTATTTCAGCGGTAAGGCGTTTTATGTCTCCGGTGAGCATCCGGATGAGTATAAGGCGTACCGCGGCGGTTGACAAGTGTTGGTGAGCGGTGTATCCTATGAAACATGAGGATGATGTCTATGGGAACCGCATCAAGACGGCGACCTTCTTGGATAAGGAAGGGAATGGGACATCGTGGTTGAATAAGTGAGGCGGAGTGGCTTTCATGAGATTCGTGATTTTATTGCTTGGGTTTTGTTTGACTGGCTTGTCTTGGGCCTCGTGTGTGCAATTCATATGGATTGATGAAGACGGCAATGAGGTAGAGCTCCCTATTGGGCCAACGTTTTATGAACGCTTTTCAAGAGGGATGGATAGAGAAACTGTCGCTCAAGCCCTGAATGAAGGGTGTCCCAGACGAACACGAGAAATCTCGTTCGAGGAGGCATGTGCGGAGTTTTTCGACCTGAGGCAATCGGTTCCTTTTCTATTTAGGGAAGGGCGCACTGTCACGGCCTATCAAGAAATCCCTGTAGAGAATCAGCGTGGCGGCTCCTTGCCGCAGAGCGATGTGGATGAGGAGCAATTTTACTTCTTTATATTTGATGAACAGGGGCAACTGACAGATGCGGTTGAAGTACCGCAGAACAGAGGGGAACCGCTCTTCTTCATAGAGGGCGAATTTGTCGATGAACTATTATCCCTCAAGCAAGGCGAGGAATCAGAGGCGGTGTTTGCGAGATTCGGGACCCGTCGGCCAATCCAGCATTTGCAAACGCAAGATGGGCGATGGTATGTTATCTATAACTATGAGTGTGTCGCAAATGGGCGACGCGGGGTCTTTTGCAGGGTATGGATTGGTGGCGGTACGGGGCGAGTGGAGTATGTCGAAGGAGGAATGCTAGGTCGAAAATGGACCGGTGGGCAATCTGACGCGAAAGATGTGGAGGCCATTTTGCAGGAAGCCATCCGTGAATGTGAGAGGAAATCAGGAGGTCAGTGGAAGGAATCCTTAGACACTGTGCGGTTACGATTGGTTTTATCCCGTTACCGGAGTGAGTCAGGCAAGGTCTCCGCGGATGACGAGAGAGGGCTTTGCCAACAGGTTGAACGCATACTGGTCAAGGAAAGCAAAGACGCTGCGAGCGATGCCGCAAGTGGTTTCGGGAGTGATTTGGTCGCGGCGCGTCTGCGCGAGAGACTGACGCGGTTTAGGTGCGAAGAAAGCCAGACGCTTTATTCGCTTTTCCCCGGTGACACGGTTGATTTGTCGCCTTTGTTGTGGGAACATCGGCGTGCGGCGGAAGCGCTTGTCAAACTGTCGTATCAAGCGTATCAAGCCGGGACGATAGACGAACGAGAGTTCATAGATGCGCTCTTATTGTTGAACCCTCCTTCTCCCCGTATCGTTCCGGAGACAGAGGATACATTATAGTCAGAAGAAGCAACGAACATGTCTATGCTGACACGTTTTGGAGTTTCGTCAAATCGCGCAATGATACGGTCGCCTCGCAGTACAACGATATGAACAATCTGCTCGGCCACCCTGTGTGGATGTGCTAAAGCAAGGGTGATGGGATAACCAAGGAGGAGCGGTGATATGCACGTTTACCTCAAGTATGGGTTTGTGCTTTTCCCTACAGAGCAGATGAAGTTGACGAGATTGTCGAGCGAAGGTGTTTATTTGTACAGTGGTTGCATCTTATCCCATCTGTTTGGAAACGCTCGGGGTCGGTCATGGGTTGTATTTTCACGTAATCGTGTACGTCTTCATGGTGTGACACCGTTCAATAGCGGGAGCATGGATTACTGTTTTTCCAAAAGGGAGATTCGATCCATCTATACAAACGATTCGCCCTCCGTTCCTTTCTTGGGGACGGGCTATGGGCTCGATTCGAGGCCTCCGTTTCTGACAAGAATGTATTATTTTTATACCGCTCCAGCGCTCAGATATCGATGGCCTATGCGGTACAGGTTTCTGATCATCGAGATGGTATCCTTCTATATCCTCATGTTTGTCGAGTCTGAACGTGAAGTGCGTCTATATCAAGAGCAGCTCAAAAAACGATAAAGATTCTCTTAAATGGCAATCTCGCAGATTGTTTGTCCTTGGTGAAGAATGCGGTTGTCAAATAACCGCACTTCCCTTGCTCTTTGACAATGGCATCGTGTTTGTGGCAATAGTGTCCGGGGAAGTTTTACCGCGAAAACGGTCTTGCGTGGAAACCCTGCGGGCTCCATCGCTCCCGTTGGTCGCGCCGCCCTTGGGGTTTCCACGCTATCGCGCCCCTGAAGGGGCGCTCAAAAGGGGAATGAGGAAGTTTGGAAGCTTGGAAGTTCAGCTTTTACGGTGGGGCTTCGCCTCACATCCTCTACATTCCTTACTTCAAGGCGCGAAACGGAGGGCGGCGGTCGCGGTCAGCGGCGAAGCCGCAGAGCGACCGATGGAGCCCGAAGCGGTTCGCGCCAATTGTTGCGTCTTTGCGGTTCCCATTTTCCCCGGACAGTATTGTGTTTGTGGTGGGCGATTGACCCGAGCGTGGTCTTATTATTATAGAGCGGGGAGGAGGGCGATGAGGCGGCGGGCGAGGTCGAGTTTGGAGAGGAGGGGGAGGGCCTCGCGGCGGCCATCGGGGTAGAGGAGGGTGACGCGGTTGGTCTCGACGGCGAAACCGGCTCCGGGAGCGGTGACGTCGTTGGCGACGATGAGGTCGAGGCCCTTTTCACGGAGTTTGCGCCCGGCCTCGGCGGTCGGTTCGCCGGTTTCGGCGGCGAAGCCGATGAAGCGGCGGTTCCCCTTTTGGGGACGGATGGTCTTGAGGATGTCGGGATTGGGGACGAGGCGGAGGACGCCGTTCATGCCGGACTTTTTGAGTTTGGTGGAGGAACAGGTCTCGGGACGCCAGTCGGCGACGGCGGCGGAGGCGATGAGGACATCGGCCTGAACCAGTTCACGCTGGACGGCGGCAAGCATATCGCGGGCGGTAACGACATCGACACGGCGGACGTTGGGCGGGGTGGGGAGCTCAACGGGGCCGGCGATAAGGGTGACGGTGTGGCCGGCCTCGGCGGCGGCCTGGGCAATGGCGAAGCCCATACGGCCGGTGGAACGGTTGGAGAGGAAGCGAACGGGGTCAATGGGCTCGCGCGTAGGGCCGGCGGTGATGAGGATGTGTGACATGGGAGGGACTGTTGGAGGGGTGGCCTGAAGTTAAGGAGAACGGAGAACAGAGAACGGAGAACGGAGCGCGCGGCAAGCGCGCGACGGGTAGGGTGGAGGGAGAACAGTGGAATGTTTGCCTTGCGGGGCTGACACGAAGGGGCACGAAGAACCACGAAGGTCTACAGAGAAAGAACGTATACGGCTTGACGGGACGTGCCACAAAGGGAACGAGGACGTTCGCCCGTCGCCCGTAAGGGCGTTCTGTTCTCTGTGGCCGTGGAAGGTTTGTCCCTTCGGGCCTGCACGCTCCGTTCTCTGTTCTCTACTAAGTCGGGCTGGCCCGACTTAGTAGGCCTGGGCGATGACGTTGTTGTCGGCGTCGAGGCGGACGACTTTGGGTTGGTGGGTGGGGGCGTCTTGCTCGGGGACTTGGGCGAAGGCCATGACGATGAGGCGGTCGCCGACCTTGCCCATGTAGGCGGCGGCGCCGTTGAGGCAGGCGATGCGGGAGCCGCGGACGCCGGGGATGACGTAGGTCTCGAGGCGCTGGCCGTTGTCGAGGTTGGCGACGAGGACCTTTTCGTAGGCGCGGATGCCGACGGCATCCATGAGGTCTTCATCGACGGTGAGGGAGCCGAGATATTCGAGGTCGGCTTGGGTGACACGCAGGTGGTGAAGCTTGGCGTGGAGAAGAGTCAGGGTCATGTTAGGGTTTCCAATCCCACTTGTAGGTGTTGGGGACAAAGGGTTTGTGGGAACGTTCGAAGGCATCGACTTCACTGGTGAGGACATCGATGGCGGCATCCAGCTGGGGGTCTCTGCCGGCGACGGCGTCGGCGGGGGTCGTTTCGACGATGACGTCTGGGATGGCGCCGTGGAGCTCCATATCGGTGCCATCGAGGGTGTACCAGCCGTAGTGGGCGTGGCGGAAGGTGCCAACGTCAAGGAGGGGGCGATCGTTGGTGGCGATGACACCGCCCTGGGTCTGGACGCCGACGAGCTTGCCGCGGCCGAGCTGCTTGATGGCGTGGGAGAAGATTTCGCCGTTGGAGACGGTGTTTTGGTTGCAGAGGACAACGATGGGCTTGTCGAAGACGGGGCGGCCCCAGTAGCCGGCGAGGTAGGCGGGGGAGCCGTGGCGGGGGACAGACCAGGAGTGGCGCTGGATGCCGAGGATGTTGAGGACGCGGTCGGCGGTGAAGCCGCCGGTGTTGTCGCGGACATCGATGACCATGCCGGCCTTGTCGAAGCCTTCGGCGAAGATTTCGCGCTCGAAGCGGTTGTATTCGTCGTTGTTCATCTGGGTGATGTTGATGTAGCCGAAGGCGCCGCCGGAACGGCGGTGGACGTAGTCGCGGCGGTCGGCGTACATGGCCTTCTGGAGAAGGTTGCGGGCTTGGCCGTAGGTGATGGCCTCGATGTAGACCTTGCGGGTGGTGTCACCGGTGCGGACCTCGATGGTGAACTTGCCGGGGCGGGGGCCGTTGAGAAGGAGGGTGGGGTCCATGCCGTTACGGATGGGCTTGCCGTTGATGGAGACGATGAGGTCGCCGGGCTTGAGATTGATTTGCGCGGAGTCCGCGGGGCCGTCCGGGATGACGCGGCGGACCATCCAGCCGACATCGCCGGTGTAGGTGTTGTCGAACTGGATGCCGAGGTGAGAGGTGACGGGCTCCCAGGCGTTGGCGGAGGTGTCGCGCTCCCATTCCTTGCGAGAATTCTCGGAGGGATAGAAGCCGAGGTGAGAGGCGTTGAGCTCGCCGTTGAGGGCCTGGAGGATGCGGTTGAAGACGGAGGCGTTGGGGGCGTAGCGGGCGGCGGCCTGGTATTTGAGGCGGACGCGCTCCCAGTCGGCGCCGTGGTGGTTGGCGTCGTAGAACTCATCGCGCAGGCCACGCCAGGCTGAGAGGAAGGCGAGCTCTTGGTAGTCCGGGAGGTAGAGCTCCTGGTAGACGTTGAAGGGATAACGCTCGTTGAGGGTGCCGATGCGGTTGTCGTTGGTGATCATGATGAGGCGGTCCGGGGTGGCGCCGGGCTTGCCGAACCAACCGATGGGATAGCCCCAAGTTGCGTTGAGGAAGCGGGGGGTGATGGCGTCCGGGATGGTGACTTCGTAGGTGCCGGCGCGGCCATCGATGGTGGCGGGGAAGAGGATGCGACGGCTGTCCGGGGCGAAGGTGGGGGCACCCATGGCGGCGACGGGCTTGGCGTGGACGCGCTCGTGGAGGTCGGCGAAGTCGACCACGACGGGTTTCGGGCCGGGGCGCTGTGGCGCTGCGGCGTCTGCGTTGGGGCTGTTGGGGTCGGGGGCGTCCAGCGCGGTGGCGCCGAGGAGCTCGGAGGTCTCGGGGCGATCCTGGAGGCTCAGGCCCATGTGTTCGATGGCCTTGCGGTAGGATTGGGCCTTGAGAGCCTCTTCGTCGTGGCGGTTGAGCCAGACGTAGAAGAGGGTGGTGCCGGAGCCGACGCGTTGGCCGTTCCAGGCGATGATCTTTCCGTCCGGAGACCAGGCCGGGGTGCCATCCCACGTGAAGGAGCGGGAGAGGTTGTAGGGCCGTTGGTTGGGGTCATCGATGGGGAGAACCCAGATGTCGCTGTTGACGTAGTCGTCTTCCATGGCGGCGACCAGCCAACGGCCGTCCGGAGACCAGTCGTAGGTGTTGACACGCTTGACCTGCGGCATGGTTCGGATGACGTTCGCATCGAGGTCGGCGACGACGATGCGGCAGGTGTTCTCGACCCAGGCGAGGCGAGAGCCGTCCGGCGAAACGGAAAGCATGGAACGATTGACGGGGTCGTCCTTGAGGGGACGGACGTTGAAGTCTGAGTTTTCCCACCAGAAGTGGTCGGGGCGGGCTTTTTCGGCAAGGAGGAGCGCGGTGCCGTCGCCGCGATCGGAGAGGATGTAGAGGCGGGTGGCGTCCTTGGAGAAGACGGCCTCGCGTTCGTGCGTGCGGGAGTCGCCGTAGACCAAGCGGGGCTCGCGGAGGACGGTGTCCATGACGTAGACATCGCCGCCGGCGGTGAAGGCGAATTGGAGGCCGTCCTCGGTGGCGGCGAGGGAGCCGATGGCATCGTTGTTCCAGAGGGTGTCGTAGTAGCGGCGACGGATGGTGGGGCGAGCAAGGCCGGTGTCCTCCGGAAGGAGGTCGATGCGGCGAGGGGCGCGGCCGGGGCGCGTGGGGTCGAAGGACCAGAACCAAAAGCCTTGGCGGAAGACCATGGTGCGGCCGTCTGCGGAGAGGGTGGGGGCGATGACACTGTCGCCTTCGAAGAAGGTCAGCTGGCGTTCCTCGGTGCCGGGGAAGGCGTGCCACCAGATGTTTTGGGTGCCGCCCTGGCCGGAGACGTAGTAGAAGCCGTTGCCGTCCGGGCACCAAATGGGGGAGAGGCTCTCGGTGGGGTGCTTGACGGCGAGGGCAAAGGTACGGGTCTGGGTGTCGTAGCACCAGATGCGGGCGGCGTTCTCGCCGGTGAACCCTTTGCGATAGAGGCTTTCGCCTTCTTGGACAAAGAGCAGGTAGCGACCGTCCGGAGAGAGGGAGGGATCATTGCCCATGGCGTCGAAGACCTGGCGTTCTGCGGCGCGTTCGTCGACGGGGAGCCAAGCCAGGCGCCCTTGCTCGAAGACTGAGCCGTTGTCGTCGCGCAGGACGTAGCAGAGCAACTCGGAGTCGTCGGCCGACCAGAGGTAGGGGCGCTCGCCTTCGGAGTTGAAGCCGATTTGGCGCGCCTCGGCGCCTTCGTCAATGTCGGCGACGAAGACGTGCCAGCCGCCGGCGCGGTTGGACTGGAAAGCGAAGCGCTTGCCGTCGCGGGAGACGACGGGCCAGGCATCGTGGCCGGTGGAGTGCTGGAGAATCTTGGCCGTGCCGCCGGAGACGGGCGCAATCCAGATGGCGTCGCACCACTCGAAGATAAAGCGCTGGCCATCCGGCAAGAGGGAGGGACGGCTGGCAAGGTAAATATGGGAAGGGTCGAAGCCCTGGGGCAGGGGAGCCTCCGGAGGGCGGCAAGACCATGTCTGGGTCGCGGCCGGCCGGGTCTGCGCCTGGGGGTGTTGGGCGCCGAAGGCAAGTGCGGACGTGACGCAGAGGAGGAGTGCGGTGGCAAACCTTTTGGTGCGAAGGATGCGCATGGGTCAGGCCTCCAGATGCTGCTCGTTTTGGATGTCGCAGAGGCGGCGATAGATGCCGCCGCGCGCGTAGAGTTCCTCGTGAGTGCCACGCTCTTTGATGACACCATGCTCGAGAACGAGGATGCAATCGGCGTTGCGAATGGTGGAGAGTCGGTGGGCGATGGCGAAGATGGTGCGGTTCTGCATCAAGTTGTTGATGGCTTCCTGCACCTGTTGCTCGGTGACGGTGTCAAGGGCGCTGGTGGCCTCGTCGAGGATGAGAATGGGCGGGTTGCGCAGAATGGCGCGGGCGATGGCGACACGTTGGCGCTCGCCGCCGCTGAGAACAAAGCCCTTTTCGCCGACGATGCGCTCATACCCCTCGGGGTGCGCCATGATGAAATTGTGGGCGTTCGCGAGTTTTGCGGCTTCGATGATTTGCTCGCGGGTGGCGTCGGGCGAGCCGTAGGCGATGTTGGCGGCGATGGTGTCGTTGAAGAGGATGGACTCTTGGGTGACGGCTCCGATGACGGCGCGGATGTCGGCGATTTTGTAGTCGCGGATGTCGTGGCCATCGATGAGAATCTGGCCGGAGGTGACGTCGTAGAAACGGGCGAGGAGGTTGGCGATGGTGCTCTTGCCGCTGCCGGTTGAGCCGACGACTGCGTACATCTGACCGCGCTTGATGGTGAAGTTGGCATCGTTGACGATGAGGTCCCCGGAGCCCGCGTAGAGGAAGGAGACGTGGTCGAAGACGATGCTGTCATTGAAGGACTTGATGGGCAATGCGTCCGGCTTCTCGATGAGTTCCTCGTGGACATCAAGCAACGAGAAGATACGCTGGAGCGCGGCGCGTCCATTCTCCAAGGCAATCTGGATGCGCCCGATTTGCTTCATGGGCTTGTAGAGAATGAGGAAGGGCGGCAACAAGGGGATGATTTCGACAAAGGAGAACCCTCTGAACGCGCACATCATCAAGAAGGCTCCGGCCAAGACCATCGCCACCAGTTCGGTCAACGGTCCGACCAAGATGCTGAAGCGGACCGCCCGCATGTTCATCTTGTATTGGCGGAGGCTGATGAGTCGGAATTTCTCGGTCTCCGCGGCCTCGGTGTTGTAGGCCTTGATGATGCGGACGCACGTGAGGTTCTCATGGAAGTTGGACCCCATGCCCGCGCTTTGTTCAAGCATACGGGCCGTCCAACGACGGATTTGACGGCCGAGCCACACCACCGGCACCATGCAGAGCGGATAGCCGAAGACGGTGATGAGCAGGAGGCTCAGCATGCCATTTTGGATGGCATAGGCACTGACGAAGACGATGGCCGTGAGCACCTCGAAGGGCGCCCGGCACAGGTCGCTCATCGTGGAGGAGATGATGGTCTGGACAATGGCGGGGTCGCCGGTGGCGCGGCTCATCAGCTTGCCCACATCGCAACGCCCATGGAAGGCAAGGGATTGTTGTTGCAAGTGGGCAAACATGGTGTTGCGCAGATCCAACACCACCTTCATGCCGGCCTTCGTCAGGAAGTATTGGTTCAGATATTGCGTGACCATCTTCAGACCGACGGCACCGGCAAAGAAGAGGAGAAGAATGATCAGAATGCTGGTTCGTGCACTGCCGTCGTCGTTGGAGATGGAGATGCCGAAGCGTTCGAAGAGGCGTTCTGCCTCGGAAAGGTTTTTCTTGGCCTTTTCGGCTTCTTTCTTGCCGGTTTCGGCCAACTGTTCGGTCGCCGTGGGCTGCTTCTTGGCCGCTGTCTCCGGTTGCGTTACGACCGGCGTCTCTTGTTGGGGCGCTTCAGGGGAGACGCTCTGTTCGACCTGCTGCGGGATGAGTTGCTCGGCCATGGGGCGCACCATCATGAAGATGGGAGTCCACGCGCCGCCGGTAAGCATGCCTAGGAGCATACCTGCAATGATGATTCCCCGATATTTTCGTGTGTATCCCCACAGACGCCGATAAACCGTTTTCGCGTCATAGTCTCGGTCAAACCATTCCCGGCCAAACTGTTCGGGGGCTGGCATATGCTTTTTCTGTTTCCGCGGCATAGACGCTCCAAAGGGAAGGAGGGGGCCGCCGATAGACGGCCCCCTCGTGAGGCTTTACTCGATTTCGGCCAGGGGTTCGCCCTTCTGGACGGTCTCGCCGGGCTTGACCAAGAAGCGGACGATCTTGCAATCCTCGGTCGCCTTGACGGGATTGAAGAGCTTCATGGCCTCCAACACGCAGACGGGCTGGCCGGCCTTCACGGTTGCGCCTTCCTCGACCATGTTGGGCTTGCCGGGGGCGTCGGCGCGATAGAAGGTGCCGGTGAGGGTGGCGTTCAGCGTCTTCTTCGGCGCGGCGGCAGGCGCAGGTGTGGCCTCCGCGGGGGCGGCTTCAGCCGTCGGCGCGGACGTCGCGGCCAGGGCGGAGGCATCGACCTTGATGTTGCCACCGAGCGACCCGAAGAGGGCCACGAACTGCTTGCCGATGACAGCGAACTTGGCGTCGTCCGCGGAGAGCGGCGCGGGTTTGGGCGCTTCCTCGGCCTTCTTGGCCTGCTCGGCGGCCTTGGCGATGGTGAGTTCGCCATCGGCGGGGATGGGGTCGCGTTCGCCTTCGGGTTTGGCGCGCCACTTGAAGTAATCCAGCGCCACGGCCGGGAACATGCAGTAGGAGAGGATGTCTTCCTCGCTCTTCACCAGCTTGGGGTCGAGCTCCTTGGCGGCCTTGGCCAAGCCGGGCTCGAGCAGGTCGGCGGGACGGCAGGTGATCTTCTTTTCCTTGCCGAGGATCTTCTTCTCGAGCTTGGGATCGACCGGCGCGGGGGAACGGCCATAGTAGCCGGCAACGTACTGGCGCGTCTCGTTGGTGACGGTCTCGTAGCGCTTGCCGGTGAGGACGTTGAGGACGGCCTGCACGCCCATGATTTGCGAGGTGGGCGTGACGAGCGGGGGATAGCCCATGTCCTTGCGCACGCGGGGGAGCTCTTCGAGCACCTCGGGCAACTTGTCGAGGGCGCCCTGCTGGGCCAGCTGGCTGCGGGTGTTCGAGATCATGCCGCCGGGAATGTGGTGGATGAGCACCTGCACGTCCACGACCTCGGCGTTGGCGTTGGCCTGGAGGGCGCGCTGGGGCTTGAGCTTCTTGAAGTACTCGTCGATCTCGGTGATGCGGTCGACCTTCACGCCGGTCTCATAGCCCAAGCCTTCGAAGATGGCCTTCATCGTGCCGTGGGCCGGCTGCGAGGAGAAGCCCGAGAGGGTGGCGACGGCGCAGTCGATGGCGCCCGCACCGGCCTCGACGGCGGCCATGTACATCGCGGGGGCCATGCCGCTGGTCATGTGCGAGTGCACCTCGATGGGGAGGTCGGGGAGGGCCTTCTTGAGGGCGCCGACGAGCTCGCGGGCGGCGGCGGGCGTCAGGATGCCGGCCATATCCTTGATGGCGAGGGAGTCAATGCCCAGGTCGACCTGCTCCTTGGCGAACTTCACGAAGTTGGCCGCGGTGTGGACAGGGGAGACGGTGTAGCAAATGGTGCCCTGCGCGTGGCCGCCGTACTTCTTGACGGCCTTGATGGCGGCCTCGAGGTTGCGCACATCGTTCAGCGCGTCGAAGCAACGGAAGATGTCCATGCCGTTCTCGCACATCTTCGCGACGCAACGCTCCAGCACGTCGTCCGGATAGTGCTTGTAGCCCAGGCAGTTCTGGCCGCGGAGCAACATCTGCAACGGCGTCTTCTTGCAGACGGCCTTGATTTGGCGCAGACGCTCCCAGGGGTCTTCACGGAGGAAGCGCATGCAGACATCGAACGTCGCGCCGCCCCAGCACTCAATCGCGTAGAAGCCCGCGTCGTCCACCGCCTCCAGGATGCCCAAGATATCCTTGGTGCGCATACGCGTGGCCCAGAGCGACTGGTGTGCGTCGCGCAAGGTGGTGTCGACGAAACGAACCCGTTTCTTCTCGGTTTTGACCATGAGTCTACTTCCTTTCGCTGGTCAAGCCATGGGGCTTGGAATCATAAAACGCCTCTCATTATCCCACTTTCCACCGCCGGGGTCAAGTTTCAATAGTCGTTTTGGTGAGAGCGTGGGGTATAAAAGTAGGCCGATAGGGACCGGATAAAAGGCGTTTGTTGATTCCTTGGAACGCGTGACTGTCTGAGTATCATGAGGATAAATCGTGATAGCGTCAGGGAGGCGGTTGGACGGTGCGTTGAATTCGAGCGAGGCGCGAGTGGGCATGGGGGTGCGGGCTCGGTCTTTGTTAGCTGTTCTCTAACATTTCCAAAACAAAGATTTAACCTAACCTTGAGGTTTGTATGTTGACCCTGTGCGCGGGAATTTGGTACAATGCACACATTATCCTTTAAGAAAGGGAACGACAGCATGGAAAACCTCGACGCACTTTTGGAAAAGATCCGAACGGACGGCATTGAAGCCGCGAAGCAGGAGGCGGCGGACATCGTCGCAAAAGCCCAAAAGGAGGCGGCGGAGACCGTGGCGAAGGCCAAGGCTGAAGCCCAGGCCGAGCGTGACCGGGCGAAGGCCGACGCGGAGCGTCTGGCGCAGGGTGCGGAAGCGACCATCCGTCAGGCCGCGCGCGACGTGCTGTTGAAGTTGGGGCAGGACATCGAGGCCCTCTTCGAGCGGACGCTCGGGGGCGCGGTGGATGAGGCTTTGGCCAAGGGCGCGACGGTGGAGGGTCTCGTCGAGGCCGCCGTCAAGGGTTATATTAAGGAAGGCGACGTGACCATCGAGGCCGCGCCCGGGCTGGCGGAGGCGCTGAAGGCGCGTCTGGCCAAGCAGGGTGAGGCGACGGTGGTGACGGACCCGCAGATGGGGACGGGCTTCAAGGTTCGTCTGGCGGGTGGCCGCGTGGAACACGATTTCTCGGGCGATGCCGTGCGCGAGGCGCTGGCCGGCCTGTTGCGTCCGCAGCTGGCGAAGCTCCTGGAGGCCTAAGGCGTGAGCCTGGTGTATTTGTTGGCTTCGTTGCCGATGCTGACCTATGGCCGTGCGCCGCAAATCACGGTGTCGGCGTTCGCGGAGGCTTGCGCCTCGGCGCTTTCGGCGAAGGACGCGGCGTGTGCGGCGGCTTTGGCCGCGGGCGCACCCTGTGATCATCCCGCGGCCCGTCAGTGGCAGGATTTGGAAGCCGCCATCGATGGGGCCATCGGACGGCGCCGTTTGGCGCGCCGTGCGCAGGGCGGCGGCGAGTTCGCCGCGCCGGAGACGGCCGCGTGCCCCGTGTGGCTGACGCGAATGGTCGATGCGGCCTTTGAAGGCGCGCCCGACCCGTTGGCCCGGGAAGAGGCGCTTGACCGGGCCCGTTGGGCGGCGGCGGATGAGCTGGGCGGTTTCGACCCCTTGGCGAAAGGCCAGGTCTTCGCCTATGCGGTGCGGTTGCGCCTGGCGGCGCGGCGCGCGGCGTTGGATGCGGCGCAAGGTCGGGAACGGCTGGAGGCCGCGCTCCCGAAGCAGACTCTTTGAGGTAACTATGGATAAGACGATAGGCAAGGTTACGGGCGTCAACGGCAACATGATTACGGTGGCGTTCACCGGGGCCGTGGCGCAGAATGAGGTGGGTTACGCCTGCATCCCCGGCAAGGATCGCCCCCTGCGGCTGATGAGCGAGATTGTGCGTATCCGCGACGGTGTGGCCGATATGCAGGTCTTCGAGGATACGCGTGATCTGCAGGTCGGCGACGCGTTGGAGTTCTCCGGCGACATGCTCGCCGCGGAGCTCGGCCCGGGCCTGCTCGGCCGCGTTTACGATGGCTTGCTGAACCCCCTCCCCGAGCTGGCCGAGCAGTGCGGCTTCTTCCTGCAGCGCGGCACCTATCTGCCTTCGCTCGACCGTACCACGAAGTGGGCCTTCACGCCCGTGGCCAAGCCCGGCGATCGCCTGACGGCCGGTGAGACGGTCGGCACGGTGCCCGAAGGCGTCCATACGCACCGCATCATGATTCCCTTCGCCTGGCGCGGCGTCTACACGGTGAAGTCCGTGGCCCCCGCGGGCGAGTACACGGTGGAAGATACGGTGGCGACGGTGACCGACGCCAAGGGCCAGGAGCACGAGGTGAAGCTGATGCAGCGTTGGCCCGTGAAGCTCCCCATCACCTGCTACGCCGAGCGTCTGCGCCCCACCGAGACCCTCTCCACGGGCATCCGTTCCGTGGATACCTTCTTCCCTGTGGCCGTCGGCGGCACCTATTGCATCCCCGGTCCCTTCGGCGCCGGCAAGACGGTGATCCAGCACCAGACCTCGCAGTATGCGGACGTCGACATCGTGATCGTGGCGGCCTGCGGCGAGCGCGCCGGTGAGGTCGTCGAGACCCTCCGCGAGTTCCCCGAGCTCATTGACCCGAAGACGGGCCGCACGCTGATGGACCGCACGGTCATCATCTGCAACACCTCGTCCATGCCCGTGGCGGCGCGTGAGGCCTCCGTCTACACCGCCGTCACCCTGGCCGGCTACTACCGCCAGATGGGCCTGAACGTCCTCCTCCTGGCCGACTCCACCTCCCGCTGGGCGCAGGCCCTCCGCGAGATGTCCGGCCGCCTGGAGGAAATCCCCGGCGACGAGGCCTTCCCTGCTTACTTGGAATCGGTCATCGCGGGCTTCTACGAGCGCGCCGGCCGCGTCCGCCTCAAAGACGGCTCCATCGGTTCGGTCACCATCGGCGGCACGGTCTCGCCCGCGGGCGGCAACTTCGATGAGCCGGTGACCCAGGCCACGCTCAAGGTCGTCGGCGCCTTCCACGGTCTCTCCCGCGCCCGCTCCGACGCCCGCCGCTATCCCGCCATCGACCCGCTCGACTCCTGGAGCAAGTATCCCTCCGTCATCGAGCAGCCTCGCGTCGAGGCCCTGCGCGACCTCCTGCGCAAGGGCGCCGACGTCGAGCAGATGATGAAGGTCGTCGGCGAAGAAGGCACCGCGATGGACGACTTCATGGCCTTCCTCAAGAAGGAGCTCATTGACGCGGTTTACCTGCAGCAGAACGCCTTCAACGAGGTGGACGCCTGCTGCCCCGTGGCGCGTCAGCGCGAGGCCTTCGACGTGCTCGAGAAGATTGTCTCCGAGCGTTATGCCTACGCCGACAAGGCCGAGGCCCGTCGCGCCTTCCTGCAGCTCCAGCAGGCATTCATCGACTGGAACAACACACCGGCAGACAGCCCGGACTACGCCACCCGCCGCGAGGCCGTGCTCAACTTCGTCGCGGAGGCTCCCCATGCGTAAGCTCTATCACCAAATCGACAACATTTCCGGCTCCGTCGTCACCCTTCGTGCGGAGGGCGTCAAGAACCGCGAACTCGCCGAAATCGACTCTCGCGTCGGCACGTCCCTGGCGCAGGTCATCAAACTCGCCGGCGACGAGGTCACCCTTCAGGTTTTCGCCGGCGCCCGCGGCGTGGCGACCGATGCGCAGGTGCGCTTCTTGGGTCACCCGATGCAGGTGCCCTTCGGCGATGAACTCCTCGGCCGCGTCTTCACCGGTTCGGCCAAGCCGCGTGACAACGGCCCCGAGCTGACGATGAACCCCACCGACATCGGCACGCCTTCGGTCAACCCCGCCAAGCGCATCATTCCGCGTCACATGGTGCGCACCGGCATCCCGATGATCGATGTCTTCAACACCCTCGTCGAGAGCCAGAAGCTCCCCATCTTCGCCCGCGCCGGCGAGCCCTATAATGAGCTCCTCGCCCGCATCGCCCTCCAGGCCGAGGTCGATGTGATCATCCTGGGCGGTATGGGCCTGAAGCACGACGACTACCTCGCCTTCCGCGACAAGCTTGACGCCTCCGGTGCCCTCTCGCGCACCGTGATGTTCGTCCACACCGCGGCCGACCCCGTGGTGGAGTGCATGCTCGTGCCGGACGTCTCGCTGGCCGTGGCCGAGCAGTTCGCCCTCAAGGGCAAGCGCGTCCTCGTCCTGCTCACGGACATGACCTCCTTCGCCGACGCGATGAAGGAAATCGCCATCACCATGGAGCAGATCCCCTCCAACCGTGGCTATCCCGGCGACCTCTACTCCCAGCTCGCCGCCCGTTACGAGAAGGCCGTCGACTTCGAGGGCGCCGGCTCCATCACCATCCTCGCTGTGACCACCATGCCCGGCGATGACGTGACGCACCCCGTCCCGGACAACACGGGCTACATCACCGAAGGCCAGTTCTACCTCCGCAACGGCCGTATCGAGCCCTTCGGCTCCCTCTCCCGTCTCAAGCAGCAGGTCAACAAGGACACCCGCGAAGACCACCGCACCATCATGGACGCGATGATTAAGCTCTACGCGCAGTACAAGGACGCCGCCGAAAAGCAGTCCATGGGCTTCCGCATGAGCGAGTGGGACAAGAAGCTCCTGCGCTACGGCGCCCGCTTCGAGGAGAAGATGATGGACCTCTCCGTGAACATCCCTCTGGAGCAGGCCCTCGACCTCGGCTGGCAAATCCTCGCCGAATGCTTCGAACCCATGGAGACCGGCATCCCCACCAAGATGTCCGATAAATTCTGGCCCAAGAAGTAAAAAGGAAGTTTGGAAGTTTGGAGGCTTGGAAGTTTGGTCTTCAAGGTAAGTCGTCGTGACAGGAACGCAATTCAAGCACAGAGATTTAGAGATTTGGCAACGCGGTATGGCGCTCGCCAAGTACGTGCATGAGTTGATTCGTGACTTCCCGAAAGAAGAACGCTTTGGGCTTTATTCCCAAATCAGCAGAACTTCCGTCTCTGTACCTTCCAATATTGCAGAGGGGTCTTCACGCCGTGGCGCGACAGATTTCGCTCACTTTTTGGGTATTGCTCGTGGGGCATTGGCAGAGTTGGACACACAGTTGGAACTTGCCCATGCTTATGGCTATCTGTCTTACACCGAAGAGGCTCGCGTAGGGATTGAGTCATTGGCACGTCAGATAAACGCATTTGTACGGAAGCTGACCTCAGAATCAACCAAGCCTCCAAGCCTCTAAACTTCCAAACTTCCCATTGACATGGCTAAAATCAAACACACTAAGACTGAGCTCAAGGCGCAGACGGATGCGCTGAAGCGTTTCCAGCGCTTCCTGCCCATGCTGCAGCTGAAGAAACAGCAACTGCAGGCGGAAATCGCCGGCATCACCGCCAAACTCGGCGAGGTGCAAAAGCGCGAGGAAGAGGCCCGCAAGCGCCTTGACGCCTGGATCGCCCTTTATGCCGATAGCGAGGTCGCCCCCGACGCGCTCGTCACCTTCAAGGGCGTTCGTACCGCGCAGGGCAACATCGCCGGCGTGGGTATTCCCCTCTACGAGGGCATCGACGCCGAGCCCGCCTCCCTCGACCCCTATCGCACCCCCGCCTGGACCGACGACGCCCAGGCCATGCTCGCCGAGCTCATGGCCCTCAAGGCCGAGGGCGACGTCCTGGTCCGTCAGCGCGAGCTCGTCCAGGAAGAGCTCCACACCACCGGCCAGCGCGTCAACCTCTTCGAGAAGGTGAAGATTCCCGAGTGCAAGGAAAATATCCGCGTCATCCGCATCTTCATCGGTGACGAGCAGACCGCCGCCGTCGTCCGCGGCAAAATCGCCAAGGGCCGCACGGCCAAACAAAAGGAGGCGACCGCATGATTGTCCCGATGTTGCGCCTGACCCTGCTTTGCGCGGCCAAGGAGCGCCTCGCCGCGCTCAACGCCCTCCGCGCCATCGGGTGCGTCCACGTTGCCCTTGAGGTGCGCGACGGCGAAGGCATCCGCCGCGCCGCCGCCGGGGTCGCCTCCGCCGAACAGGCCCTCCGCGTCCTCGACGCCGCCGGAAAGGGCGGGGCCTTCGTCTTCAAGCCGGACGCCGCCTCCCCGGTCGCCGCGATGAACTTCGAGGCGCTCCTCGCCGCCGCGAAGAACCCCGCCAAGCCCGCTTCCGCCGCCGAGGTCAACCGTCTGGCCGAGCTTGCCACTCGCCTCTCCGAGGAGGCCTTCGGTTATTCTCTGGCCCTCCGCCGCTACGCGCCCTTCGGTGAGGTTGACCCCGTCACCGTCGCCGCGCTGGCTGCCGCCGGTCTGCCTGTGCGCCTCTTCAAGGCCCCGCAGAAGGTCGCCGCCGAGCTTGGCGCGAATGCTTACCTCTTCTCTACCGAGGCCGGCTTCACCTATGGCGCCTGGATCTCCGCGGAGCCGCTCCCCGCGTCCTGCGAGGCTATCCCGCTCCCGGAGTTGTCCACCGCAGTCATGCGCGCCCGCGCCCTCGATGCCGAGGCCGCCGCCGAGTCTCTCAAGGCGCAACTCGCCGCTTGCGAGACCCTGCGTCCCGAGCTGCGCCGCGAAGTCTCCGCCGCGCTTGCCGACCGTACCGCTGCCGAAGTCTCCGCCAACCTGCGTGATGCCGGCGAGATTGCCTACCTTCGTGGCTACATTCCCGCTCGCGCCGAGACCGACCTCCTTGCCAAAGCCAAGTCCGAAGGCTGGGGTGTCGTCACCGAGGAGCCCGACGCGGACGACCCCAACGTCCCCGTCCTGCTCGAGCCGCCGCGCATTTTCCGCTCCATCGGCGTGGTCTTCAAGGGCCTTGGCATCCTCCCCGGCTACACCGAGGGTGATGTCTCCATCCCCTTCTACGCCTTCTTCTCCCTCTTCTTCGCCATGCTCGTGGGCGACGCCGGCTACGGCGCGCTCATGTTCGCGGCCGTCGTTGCCGCGGCTGTCGCGCTGTGGAAGAAACCCGCCGCGCGCCCCGCGCTCACGGTCTTTGCCGTCTTCAGCCTTTCCACCATTCTGTGGGGCGTCCTCTCCGGCACCTACTTCGGCATTGCGAAGGCAGACCTTCCCGGTTTCCTCACCGCCATCCCGACGGTCGGCTGGCTGGGCCAGGACGCGAACATGATGTTCCTCTGCTTCCTCATCGGCGCGGTGCACATCTCCATCGCCCGCCTGTGGAACGCCGTCCTCCTCTGCCCCAGCCTCAAGATGGTCGGCGAAGTTGGCTGGCTCTGCGTCACGTGGGGCATGTTCACCATCGTCTGCAACATCGTCGTGGCCTGGTTCTCCGCCCCCGTGGGGCTGATGGCCGGCCTCGTCGGCGCGGGCGTCGTCCTCATCCTCATCCCGCTTGTCGCCGACATCAAGAACGAGGGTGTGAACGTCGGCATGCTGCCGCTCAACGTCATCAGCGCGATGGGCGACATCATCAGCTACGTCCGCCTCTTCGCCGTCGGCCTGGCCTCCGTCAAGGTCGCCGAAAACTTCAACAGCATGGCCTTGGGGCTCGACCTTCCCATCGTCCTGCGCGTCCTCGCCGTCGTGGCCATCCTGCTCATCGGGCACGGCCTGAACCTGGCCATGGGCGCGCTCTCCGTCCTCGTGCACGCCGTCCGTCTCAACACCCTGGAGTTCTCCAACGCCAAGGGCATCACCTGGGCCGGGCAGCCCTACGCACCCTTCAGCCAACCGCAACATTGTCAACAGTAAAGGAACACATACCATGATGGATCCGCTCATCGTCGCAGGCGCCGTTGCCTGTCTCGCCCTCTCCGGCCTTGGCTCTGCCATTGGCACGGGTTTTGCCGCCGCCGGCGCCATCGGCGCCTGGAAGAAGTGCTACGCGCAGAACCGCCCCGCGCCCTTCCTCCTCCTCGCCTACGTCGGCGCCCCCATCACCCAGACGCTCTACGGGATGATCCTCATGTTCACCATGATCGGCGTCCAGAATCCCGTCCCCGGCGCCGGGTTCGCCATGCTCATCCTCGGCATCTTCGCCGGCGCTGGCATCGGCATGTCCGCCATCTTCCAGGGCCGCGCGGGCGGTTGCTCCGCCGATGCCCACGGCGAGACCGGGCAGGGCCTCACCAACAACCTCGCCGCCCTCGGTGTCATTGAGACCACGGCCATCTTCATCATGGTCTTCACCCTCATCGCCGTCGGCAACCTCGCCGCCTAAGGCACCACCTTTCCCGTTTCCTCGCCGCCCTTCGGTTCTTGCCGAAGGGCGGCTTTTTTGTTGTCGTTTGCCGGAGTTTCGAGTCCTCACAAGGCAATTTTCTCGCACAGACTATAGAATCTCCCCTTCCGGACCACTATAGGGGTCGGCCCTAGACCACTATAGGGTCTCGATATGGACCACTATAGGGGTCGACCTCGGACCCTTATAGGGTCTCACCACGGACCCCTATAGTGGTTGACAGCGGACCCCTATAGGGTCTTTCCTGGAACCTTCTGAGATTTCGTCCAGCCAGGCACCCCTGCGCACGTCAGCAGACCCCTCATCTGCGGGTCCCCATACCGGACTTTCTCTGGGTGCCGCCATCCTTCTTCGTGAAGTGCAGAGTCCGCTTCGGAGACCCTTTTGGCTCAGTCACTTATGGATTAGGGACGAGGAAGCCATCAAAGGCTTTCCGCATCTTGACGCATCCTTCAATGTGAAATTGCCGTATGCGTTCCCAGTCGGTTTTGTCGAGCAAATCGACACCTTTCAACTGACACTCAATGAACGAGATGCGGCACGCATCCATGCGGTGCCAGAGCAAGGGCTTGCCAAAACGGGCCTCAATTTCGTCTTTGTGCTCGGCGAGTTTGTCGAAGGCGCGCTTGTTTTGCTCCTTTGTCGCCATCCAAATGGTGAGGTAAACGGAGACAACTCTTCGTGTGGCGACACACGTCAGCTGATATCCAGGAACCGCGAGAGGCGTCCCCAATTCGTTCGTTGTGGAAGACTTTCGCCGTGTGAAACAGTCACAAACGGCACGCAATTCTGGCAACAGATATTGCCAATAGTCATAGCGTGCCTGTCCCAGGGGGGCCGCTAGTCTGTTTGGTGTGAAGACAAGCAAAGATTTACATAACTCTTTATGGTTGACGGGGGGGGGGGAAGTGTGCTACCTTATAAGCACCATTGGGAACGGTTCCCGGTGTGACACACAAGGATGAAACATGAAGAAAATTGGATTGTTGGGACTCGTGCTTTGCGCCGCAGGTGCGGCGAGTGCGGCGGCAACAGGTTGGACTGCGAATAATGAAACTGCGTTCTCCTCGCAGAACTCCACTTTTACCGTTGCGGTGGCCTTCACTAAAGCGGACTTGGACGGCGTCACGGGCGACCTCATCTACATCGGCAACAAGACGACCGATAAGCCGCAGGATTCCGGTTCTTGGGCCGCCGTGACCACCGATGGCAAGGCCTGGAAGAAGAACAGCACCACGGGTGATGCCGGTGCCGCCAACGGTTGGAAGGTCTCCGGTACCAATGCGGATGGTCAATGGGCGCTTGACCAGTCCAACAATGTGGTGAACGTTCTTTCCGGCATCACCGATGACAAGACCCATGTGATTGGCATCACCGTGACGATGACGGCTAACTCTGGGGCGCTTGGTAACATCGCTTCCTACGACTTCTATCTTGATGGGCAGCTCCTGGGGTCGCTGGTTCACGACAAAATCGGCGATCAGGTCTTCTCCTACGGCAACTTCACCTCTGATGTTGCGGGTGCGGACGAGATGTTCTGGACGACTGGCAAGGCGACGGACGAGCAGTGGGGTGCCCTGTTGGATTCGCTGAATCCTGATCCGGTCGATCCGTCTATGCCTGAGCCGACGGTGCTGGCGTTGTTGGCGTTGGGCGTGGCCGGTGTGGCGCTTCGCCGCCGCGTGGCCTAAGGGCGGCAAGTCCCACGAATGGTCGGGCGCGGCTCCGGTCGGGGTCGCGCCCACCTTTTATCCTAAGCGAGGAGGTCGGCGATGAGAGGTTGGTTCATGATGGTTGCGGCGGGCGCGGCGGCGATGGCCGGCGCGGTAGAAGTGAGCTTTTCCGGGAAGACGGCTACAAGTATCACGGCCTCGACCCCGCTGGAGTTTGTCTCGTTGGAGCCGAACGTGGGCTTCATGACCTCCGGCGATGCGGCGCAGGATGTTACCTTTCTCAGTCCGAACACCAATATCCAGACCGGCCCGGATGGGTACTGGACGGTGACCTTCCGCGCGACGGAGGTGGCGATCTTTCAGACGCTGACGTTGGATGTGGGCATCTTCAACTCCGAAGGGAAACCGCAGGGAGCCAACACCGAGCGCACGGCGACCTTCGAGGCGACGGTGGGCGGTAAGACGGTCTCTGCGACCCACACGTGTATGGGGGCGGATCCCCTCTCCAACCAAAACAATATAGTGACATTGGACTTTGGACGGGTGGTTGCCCTTGGGGTGGGGGATGAGCTCACGGTCTCCTGTCGGCGGGCCAATGAGACGCTGGGGTGTTACTTCGGTCTGCGGTCACTTTCGTGGGAAGAGGTGCCGCTGACGGTCGGCGCGGAGGGGCTGACGTGGCCCAATGGCGCGGAGGAGTTAACGGCTGTCTTCGACGGCGGCACGCTGACCATTCCCGAGGGCGTGACGGCGCGGCGCTTGCGCGTGGCCGAGGGTGGCTCTGGCACGGGAACGATCGTGATTGCGTCCGGCGCGACGCTGTGGGGCGCGGACACGGGCGAGCCGTGGGTCCCGGCCTTCGCCATCCCCCTGGAAGTCTCGGTTCGGGTGGAGGCCAAGGGGTCGCTTTTGATGGATGGGCGGCTCTCCTGCCCCGTGACGGCGGTGTTGGGCGCACGCTTGGGTGCGGCCACGGAGACCGGCACGTTGACGCTCGATGACTTGACACTGGAGGGCACGCCGATGGTCGTCCAGGGGTGTCTGGAGGTCTACCGCGTGTGGGACTTCGCGTTCGCCGAGGGCGCGGTCTTGCGTCGGTGGGATGGGAACGGTTATACTTTGCGATTGAGATAAGGAGGCGTGACCATGCGCAGAAGAGACTTTCTGAAGACGATTGGGGCGTGCGCGGTGTGCGCGGTGCCCGGCGCGATGTGGGCCATCGGGCCTGAAGAGCAGACGATAGTGCGGCCCGGGACGGCGCCGAACCCCGCCCACGGCAAACGGCCCAATGTCATCCTGGTGCTTTGCGACGACCTGGGGTGGGGCGACTTGGGCGCCTTTTGGCAGAACAAACGCGCCGATGGGAACCAACCTCATATCGACACGCCGAACCTGGACGACGCGATGCGTCGCGGCGTGATGCTCACGAACGCCTACACTACCGCACCTGTCTGCGCACCGGCCCGTGCCTCGATGGTCTCGGGCAAGCACCAGGGCAACTGCAACCTGCGCGACAATATGTTCGACCGGCCCGTGGACGCGCATATGACCCTCGGCACCGTGATGAAGCAGGCCGGTTACGCCACATGGCACATCGGCAAGTGGGGCATCGGCGGTGGTTACGAGAGCGGCGGCCAACCGCGTCGTTCCATGGCCTGTGACGCGGGCTTTGACTACTCCTACGGTTATCCCGCCCACGCCCACGGCCACTCCTTCTACCATTGGGAAGGGAAGGAAAAGGGCTACGACTGGCGTACCCAGAAGCAGGGGTCGCCCCTGGTGGAGAACCTCTCCGCCCAGGCCAAGGACGATGCCTTCTACGCGGGGCTCTCTCTCGGCGCGACCGATTGGGAGCGGGACGCGGAGGGCAACTATTGGCGGCGGTTGATCTCCGATGCCGAGGTGCGCCATTGCTACGACACCGACCTCTTCACCGCCAAGATCAAGCAACTCATCAAGGCCCACCAAGACTCCGGGCGCGAGGCGCCCTTCTTCTGCTACGCCTGTTACACCACCTGCCACGGCGCGGGGCAGTCGGGGACCCAGGCCGACCCGAACCTTGGCTCGATCACGCAGTTCCATATTCCCGGCAACGCCTATCCGGCCCTCAGCGAGGATAAGGAGTGGGGCGGCGGCGTGACGTGGGAGCAGGATGCGGAAGGCCACTTGCCTTTCCGGGCCGTGGACGCGCAGGGCAAGGCGACCTCCAACACCTACGTCTACGACGAATACAAGGACTACACCACCTCGCAACAGCGCTACGCCTCCAACGTGCGGCGAATCGATGAGGCGCTGGGCGACCTGCTCCACTTCCTTAAGTTGCGCGGGCTGGACAAGGACACCCTCTTCATCTTCACCTCCGACAACGGCCCCGCCGGCGAATATCTCTCCCCTGGCAATATCACTTGGGTGAACGACGCCTTCGACTCTAATGGCCCCTTCAAGGGCATGAAGCGGTGGTGCTACGAGGGTGGTCTGCGCGAACCAACCTTTGTCCTCTGGCCCGGCACCGTCCCCGCCTCCGGCACGGAGACGCCGCGCACGAGTGACTTCCCCTTCCAGTTCCCCGCGTGGATGGCCACGCTGGCCGACGTCGCGGGTTTGCCCCAGCCCGCCCATTGCGATGGTGTGTCGCTCCTGCCCACCCTCATGGGAGAGGGAAGACAGTTGCCTATGCGGATTTATGCGGAGTATGAGGATGGCGGCTCGGGCAACAACTGGGGCTTCGAGCAGATGGTGCGCGACGGCGACTATGTGCTCATCCGCGTCAACGGTGTCAACGGCAAGCGGTATCTCTATAACATCAAGGATGACATCGGGCAGGAGCACGACCTCTCGGGTGACCCTGCCCAGGCCGAGCGTCTGCGGTGGATGACCGCGCTCCTCACCACCTGCCGTTTGCCCATTGGCAAGACGCAGGCGGCCTATGGGTGTGAGGGCTTCGCTTCTGCCCATAGCGGGGCGGATGCCGTGGCGATGCCCGCGACGCCTTTGCGTGGGGCCTTGCCGCAACTCCAGGTGCGGGTCTTCCGCACAGGCGCGGATATTTGGCCCTGGGTGCCGAACTTCCGCACGCTCGAGCCCGACGCCGGATTCCTCGCCGTGGACACCGTTGCGTTGCGTGAGCGTCTCGCCAAGGAAAGCGGCCCCTTCGGCTTGGCCGTCGAGGGATGGATTGAGGCCGACTCCGAGCGCGAGGTCACCTTCACCGCCTCCGGCGCGGGCGGTTGTCAGCTTTGGCTTCATGAGTCCCACATCTTGGAATACGAGGCCGGCGACTGCGCCACTGGCCGCTCCATCACGATGAAGCTTGCCAAAGGCCGCCATCCCTACCGTCTCTACCTTACCGCCCCCAAGGATTTCGGCGACCTCTGTGCCGTCAAGGCAGGAGAGAACTCTTTGGCTTGACCATTGAGGTAAAGGCAGTTTTTCCGCGAAGACGGTTTGGCGTGGAAACCCTACGGGCTCCATCGCTCCCTTTGGTTGCGCCGCCCTTGGGATTTCCACGCTATCGCGCCCCTGATGGGGCGCTCAATAAGAGAAGAAAAGAAGACAAGGCGCGAAACGGAGGGCGGCGGTCGCGGTCAGCGGCGAAGCCGCAGAGCGACCGATGGAGCCCGAAGCGGTTCGCGCCCACATTTGCGTCTTTGCGGTTACTTTCTTGTCGTGGATGCCCCTGGTGTCAACGGGTGGGCATGTGGAGGCGTTGCACCCAGCGGAGGGTGGGGGGACGGCCCGGAGTGCCGATGACTTCGATGGCATCAAAGCGACAGGGATGGTTCTGCAGATGGTTTTGCGCGAGCCAGTGTGCGGCGGCCTTGCGGAGGTGGGTGCGTTTGTTGGTGTTGACGGCGTCAAGCGGGCGGCCGTGGGCCTCGTCTTGACGGGTCTTGACCTCCACGATGAGGATGGTGCCGCGGCGGCTGGCGATGATGTCAATCTCGTCACGCCGGGTGGGGCGGACGTTGCGGGCCAGGATTTTGCATCCGCTGGCCTGAAGGAGATGGGCGGCCCAGCGTTCGCCCCAAGCACCGCGGTTTGCGTCGCGGGGACGGAGCCGTTCGAGGAGGCCCCAGACGGTCAAGCGGGCGCGGGCCAGGAGGCCCGGGTGGACCAGTCGGCCGAAGTCGTCCGCGTCGTCCGGGGGCGGGGTCATTGCTTTTCCGCGAGGAGGACGGTGTAGCCGCGGCGAGGGAAGGAACCGAGCGGGTTGAGGCCGTTGGCCTGGAGGAACTCGAGGGGTTTGGCCTCGCGTTTGGCGACAAAGGCGATGAGGCCGCCGCGTTTGAGCAATCGGGCGGCGGTCTGGATGAAGAACTCCGCGATACGCCAGTCGCCGAAGTAGGGCGGGTTGGCGAGGACGAGGCTATAGGCGTTGGGGTCACCGAGGCCGTCGGCGGAGAAGAGGAAGCGGGCGCGGTGGGGATGGAGACGGAGGTTCTCCAGCGTGCTGTCGCGTGCGGAGGCGTTGGAGTCCTGGTAGTCGACGCGGAGGTCCTTGTCGGGGAAGGCGGTGGCGAGGAGGAGACCGACCATGCCGCACCCGCAGCCGAGGTCCATCACGCGGTCGCCGGGGTCGAAGGCGACCTGCTCGGCGACGACCTCGGCGAGGGCCAGGCCGCCCATGTCGGCGCGGCGGTGGCAGAAGCATCCGGGCCAGGTGACGAGCTCGATGGGCGCGTGGCCCTTGAGGGAGACCTCGAAGGTGGCGCGGTGGTTGGGGAGCTTGTCGGCGGGGATGGGCTTGGCGACGATGCCGGTGAGGAGGGTGACGGCGCCCTCGCGGCGGAGCGTGACGTGGGCGCAGGCCTTGCGGAAGCGCTCGACGAAGGTGGGGTTGGGGGCCTCCGCGGCGATGAGGAGGCGGCGACCGGCCCGCTCGGGGCCGCAGACCAACTGCTCCAGCACGAAGAGGTCGCGTTCGGCCGTGCCGTCGCCCTTGGAGAGTTGCCAGGAGACCGTGTCGCAGTCGAGCGCCGCGAGGTCGAGCGTGGTGGAGACGGCGCAGGCGTTGGGGACGGAGGCGTCGTCGACGGCGGCGTTGTTCTCGGCGAGGTTGCGCCGGAGGATGGCCTCGGTGTGGGCGTCGAAGGTGTGGAGGGTCAGGCCGCCGGCGCCCCAGCCGCGGAGTCGGGCGGCGAGGGCCAACGCGCCGGTGCGTCCGCCCAGGAAGAGGGGACGCGGCCGGGGTTCCAAGGTGGGAAGGAGGGCCAGGAGGGTGGACTCGGTGGGATTGAGACCGCTGCGGGAGACCACGCGCAGACCGTTGTCCCAGAAGCGCTCTTTGCGCGCGTGCGGCAGATGGGTGAGAGAGATGGTGAGCATGGCGTGACGGGGGGTTAGGGCTCGCGGATGATGTCAGCGCCGAGGGCGCGCAGGTTGGCATCGACGGCCTCGTAGCCGCGGTCGATGGAGTCTGCGTTGTGGATGACGGTGCGGCCCTTGGCACAGAGGGCGGCGATGATGAGGGCCATGCCGGCGCGGATGTCGGGACTGGTGACGGTGCCGCCCTGGAGGGCGGTGGGGCCGGTGACGACGGCGCGGTGGGGGTCGCACTGGACGATTTTGGCGCCCATGCCGATGAGGTGGTCGACGAAGTAGAGGCGGCTCTCGAACATCTTCTCGAAGAAGAGTTCGGTGCCGCGGGTCTGGGTGGCTAGGACGATGAGGGGGCTGAGGAGGTCGGAGGGGATCATGGGCCAGGGACCGTCCTCGATTTTGGGGATGGCGGCGCCGAGGTCGTAGGCGGTGCGGAGGCGTTGGCGGGGCGGCAGACGCAGGGTCTCCTCGTCTTCCCACACCCAGCGGACGCCGAGTTTGCGGAAGGCGGGTTGGAGGACGGCCATGTCGGCCCGGGAGACGCCTTGGAGGGTGATGGAGCCGCGGGTGGCGGCGGCGGCGATGAGGTAGGAGGCAGCCTCGATGGCGTCTCCGCCGACGCGGAAGGTGCCGCCGGAGAGGCGCTGAACGCCCTCGATGACGAGGCGGTTGGTGCCGATGCCCTCGATTTTGGCGCCCATTTGGTTGAGCATGGCGCAGAGGTTCTGCACGTGGGGCTCACAGGCGGTGTTGTAGAGGACGGTGCGGCCCTTGGCGAGGACGGCGGCCATGACGAGGTTCTCGGTGCCCATGACGGAGGCCTCGTCGAGCATGAAGTCGGTGCCGAGGAGGCCTTTGGGCGCGAGGGCGGTGGCGGAGCCGGTCTTGCGGAGGGTGACTTTGGCGCCAAGAGCGGTGAAGCCGTTGACGTGGGTGTCGAGGCGGCGGCGGCCGATGCTGTCGCCGCCGGGGGCGCCACGGAGGCGGATTCGGCCCTTGCGGGCCAGGAGGGGGCCGACAAAGAGGAAGGAGGTGCGGATGCGGGTGCAGATGTCGGCGGGGAGGACGGGGTCGGCGCGGAGGCGGCGCGGGTCGACGGTCAGGGTGTGCTCGGCGATGGAGCCGGTGACCTTGGCGCCGAGGGCGACGAGGCCGTCGGCCATGACGCGGACGTCGGCGATGTTGGGGAGGTTGGTGAGGGTGACGGGGCCGTCGGCGAGGAGGGTGGCGGCGAGCATGGGGAGGGCGGCATTCTTGTTGCCGGGCACGATGTGGTGGCCGGAGAGGGGTTTGCCGCCGCGGATGATGAGTTTGGACATGGCTTCAGGGGGTGCGCAGACGCGCCTGCAGGGCACGCAGGGCGGCCAAGTTCTCGAGCTTGAGGGGTCTGACCAAGTCTTTGCCGGCGAGAATCAGGCGCATGGGGTGGTGCAGGGTGATGGTGGGGATGTGCCCAAGGAGGTTCCATTGGCCGACCTTGCCGGTGGCGGCCACGCCGGTGGGGTGGAGGGCGCGGGCGGCGACGGGGCCAAGCAGGACGATGGCACGGGGATTGACAAGGGTGAGTTCGCGGCGGAGGTGCGCGGAGCAGACGCGGAGGGCGGCTTGGGTGGGGCGGCCGGTGGCGGGGCACTTGAGCGCGGGGGTGACATAGAGCGCGGCGCGGGTCAGGCCGATGACGCCGAACATCTTGTCGAAGAGCGCGCCGGCCTCGCCCTCCAGGCGGGAACCGATGGCGATGGGGTCGTCGCCTGCGAGCTGTGCGCCGTTGACGACGGCGACCTCGGGGTTGTAGCAGGGGCCTTGGCCCTCCAACTTGGTCTCGGCCGCGTAGGGGCATCCCTGGCAGGCGGCGATTTGTCCGCGCAAGGCGGAGAGGACCGCGGCGCGGGCATCGGGGGTGTCCGCGGGGGCGCCTTGAGGGGCGGGGCGTTCGGCCTGTGCGGGTGCGGGGACGCGCGGCATGGTTTGGGCCGGGGTGGGGGCCGTGAAGGCGCGCCAGACCTCGGGCTCGATGGGCAGGGTCTTCACGCCGCTTTCGCGCAGGTAGGTGAGCGCGGCGAGGGTGTCGTCGAGCGCTTGGACGAAGGGATGGTTCTCGACGTCAGAGCCCGGCATAGCTGTGCAGCCCAGGGAAGAGTTTGGAGAGGTTGATCCAGGTCACCGTGAGGATGATGGCGAGGAGGCCGACGCCCAGGAGCGTGAGGCGCCAGGGACGGGAGGCGGGCACGTGCCAGAGCGCGGCGTAGACCAGCCAGGTGGCGAGGGACCATTGCTCCTTGGGGTCCCACTGCCAATAGGCGCCCCAGGCCTCGTTGCCCCAGATGGAGCCGAGCGCGAGGGCCAGCGAGATGAGGAAGAAGCCCCAGGCGAAACTGCGCCGCGCGGCGTCAAAGCACCGGGCGCACTCCAGCGCGAAGGCGCGCGCCATCAAGGCGTAGGCCAACATATAGCCCAAGACGTGCGGCACGAAGAGCGGACTTTGCAACGCGGGCATGAGTTGCCCTTCCTCGGCGGAGAAGACGAAGGCCAAGGGGAAGGCGACGATGAAGCCGAGCAGGGCGTCCAGGCGAACCGTCCAGACCTTGTCGCGCCAGGCGGTGAGGAAGGTCGCGCCGGCGAGGATGGGCGGCAACCAGAGGAAGGCCTCGAAGAGGTTGCGCATCGGCGGGTGGTGAACGGCGCCCCAGCGCACCAGGATGGCCGCCGCGCCAAGCGGCAACACCGCGCCCCAGACCCAGCGGCCGATCCGTTTGGGCAACGCCACGCCGAGCATGGCGAGCAGGACCTGCGCGTTGAGCAACCATCCGAGAGTGTCGGTCTTGAGTGTCATCGCAGGGTCTCCCGAACGGCCAACCCAAGGGCGGCGAGAACAAGCAGACCATAGCCCGCGAAGACAATGGGCGCGCCGGGGTCATAGCGCAGAGACAGAACAGTCGCCCACCAGCTGTGGCCGTAGGGGTCGGTCACCGGCAGATAAGACATCTGGTAATAGGTGATGCCGTCCCGGCGGAGCGGTTGGTTCACCGCGAGCGTGCGGTCGCCCTCGGGGAAGGTCAGCGTGGTGCGGAACTGTTTGGGCATACCGTTTGGGTAAGTCTCAATCTCGAAGTCCTTGAGCGTCACGGTGTCGCCGTTCACGACGCGTTGGCGCAGTTCGCGCGGAGTCAACGGCGCATCCACCAGCTCCACCTGCCACGTTTGCGCCAAGAAGGCCGTGACCAGTCCGCCGACCGCCACCGCCGCCGCGCCCGCATGGAAGAGTGTGCTTAGCCACCGCCGCTTGAAGAGCGCCGCCACCGCCGCCGTCGCGCAGACCAAGGCAAATGCCGCCACCGCACCTTTGGCCCAAGGCGTCCCGAGCATCCATTGAGTCTTGGGAAAGGCCAAAATGGCCGACAATGCGGCCAAAAACAACAATGTTACGACCGCCACGAGCCGTATCCCAAACACTGTCCTTGTGCCATTCGAAAACATGGCGTGTAGTATACCAAATCCCCACCCAATACAGTCCGGGGAAAATTGGGACCGCAAAGACGCAGGGGGCGGCTTGCGCCGCCCCGGAGAACGGAGCGTGCAGGCCCGAAGGGCCAAACCTTCCACGGCCCCGGAAAACGGAGCGTGCAGGCGCAGAGCGCCAAACCTTCCACGGCCACAGAACGCGCGGCAAGCGCGCGACAAATGAAACCAGAATCAAACTTCCAAGCTTCCAAATTTCCTCATCCCCCTTTTGAGCGCCCCTTCAGGGGCGCGATAGCGTGGAAATCCCAAGGGCGGCGCGACCAACGGGAGCGATGGAGCCCGCAGGGTTTCCGCGCCAAATCGTCTTTGCGGAAAAACTTCCCCGGACAGTATTGAAAAAAGATTGCAAGGGGGGGGGGAGTTTGGTAGGATATTGGCAACGGGGCAGAGGTTTGCCCAGGACGAAAGGAGTTTGAGTATGTACGAGAACGAGAGACACAAAGGCGAAGGTGCCCCCCGCGATGGACGTGAACCCAGGAGAAAACCTATGAGACGGGCGAATCTGATTTTGGGCGTTTTGATTGCGGTGGCGTTGACGCATGGCGATGTACTGGGGGCAAAGCCGTTTGAACGGAATGGGATACGCGATCGGGTGGGCCAGACATCCGTGCGTGGTCGAACGCTCTCTCGGAATCAAGCGGCTTTTAGGGCAGAAAGAGACTCCGATGCTGCGCCTGAGTTGACAGATGAAGATCAATTTGTTTCCGAAAGCTTGGCAAAGTCTGGAACGGGTGAGATGAGTAAATATGGTTGGTTTCGGAGTGATTTGGTTGATAAGGTTGAGGCTCGTTTGAAAAGATCCTTAAATTATGACACTCTGCCGGCGCGGTATCGTAAGTTAATTGACGCCAATCGGTCAAACTATTTTTTCTTGGGGGCAGATGAAAAGGAGCCTTATTATGTCTTTGAGTCGGATGATTTTAGTTTACGTGAAGCCGACGGGCGCACTATTGTTTGGCACCATAAGTTAGACGCCTCTAAAATGATGGCGATTTTTGAGCCGGTAACGGGGAATCGTCCTTTTTTTGAAATTCCGGAAAAAGTCATGAATACGTTTCCCGAAACGGATCAGGTCTATGCCCGTCACTTGACAGAAGTTGTGAATGAAGTTGTGTCCTATGTATTTGAGGTTCCGTTTTTTATTCCGGATATGAAACGGTTTGACCGTGGGGATTATGCCGGTAAGTTCATTCCCGAAAAGTATTTGATTACAGGAAAGAAATTGGACCGTGTTCCCAAAGGGTTGGTTGATCCGGATAAAAAGGATTTATATGCCCGTTGGGGGTGGCCGGTGTATGATTTATCTCAGGTTGAAACAGGTGAAATTCGGGATGTTAGCGGTTGCTTTTATTATTCGAAATACCAAAAATTAAAAGTGGTGGATAATTTGGTGGTTTTAAATTTGGATATGGCGGAGGATAAGAATAAGCAGGACTCTATTGATTTGATCCGTATTTGTCAATACAAACGAGCCCAAAAAGATTTAGAGATTTTAAAGCGGGCGCCCGCCGCCGAACGGGAGGCATTACGTGCCGCGGGTAATTTAACACCGGCGCGGGAAAAGGTATTGACCGTTTTGGAAAAACGATTGGAAAAGATTATTCCGCCGGCGGAGCGCGTGCTACAACAGGCTTTGGATCAAGAGCAATTTATTTTTAACTTGCGTCAGCCGGGCGGGCAGCCAAAGCGGATGAGTCGAGTTGGTATTATGAATACGGAGTTTACCTCCGGGCGTCAGAAGGTGCGGGGAGAATGAGTGAATCGGCAGCGTCCGGGGAAATCAGCCAGCCTCTTTTTCCGCAAAGACGCCAGTGAGCGCGAAGCCAGATGGGCTAACGCCGGTCGCTTTGCGGGCGGGAACGCCCGCTGATCGTTCCCTTCCGCCCATCAGCTTCGCGCTTGAAGGAGAGAAGTAAGGGTGTGGGGCGAAGCCCCTCCACGAAAACCAAACTTCCAAGCCTCCAAGCTTCCAAACTTCCTCATCTCCTTTGGCGCAGGAAAGTGGGGCGCGGGAGGGCGCACGATTGTGCGCCCGGCGTTAGCGCCCCACCTTTCCTGCAAGATTTGCGTCTTTGCGGACTCATTTTCCCCGGACAAAATTGCTTGGCAGTTACGCTTTCACCATTGTGGTATACTTCCGCGCGACATGAAACAGGAGCAGGCGAGCGAACTTGTTTGGCAGATGTCCGAGACCTTCCGCGTTGGGGCGCTGTTGGCGTGCGTCGGTGGATTCTTGGACGCGTATACCTTTCTTTGCCGGGGCGGCGTCTTTGCCAACGCGCAAACGGGCAATTTGGCGTTGCTTGGCACGCGCTTGGCGGTCGGCGATTGGACAGGCGCCTGCGGTTATCTCTTCCCGGTGCTGGCTTTCATTCTCGGGGTGTTGTTGGCGGAGGGGGCGCGTCGGTTGCCGTGGGGTGGGTCGCTGTTTCATTGGCGTCAACCGCTCTTGCTTGTCGAGGCGGCGGTGTTGGCGCTTTGCGTGTGCTGTCCGGGTTTGGGCGATGCGATGGTCAATATGGCCATCTCCTTTGTCTGCGCGATTCAGGTGCAGGGGTTTCGCAAGATTCATGGGAGCCCCATCGCCACGACCATGTGCACCGGAAATCTGCGTTCCGCCATTGAGGCCGCGCTGGCGTGGCGCCGTGGCACCGACCCCGCCGCCCTGCGGCGTGGGCTCCATACATTGGGTGCCACGGCGTGTTTTGTTCTGGGCGCGGCAATCGGCGCCATCGCGGTTCTGCGCTTTGAGCATTGGGCGCTTTGCGTACCAATCGGAGGACTTCTCTTGGTCTGCCTGCTGCTGATGCGCCGCCCGGCGTGAGGATGGGGGTTCCCGCGAAGACACAAAGGGGTACGAGGGCCTGGGCACAAGGGGCGGCTGTGCCGCCCCGGAGAACGAAGCGTGCAGGCCCGAAGGGCCAAACCTTCCACGGCCACGGAAAACAGAGCGTGCAGCGGCGAAGCCGCAAACCTTCCACGGCTACGGAACGCCCTTGCGGGGCGACGGGTGGAATTCCCACACAACTGCCAAAGGCGCGAAACGTGTGCCAGGAGGGTGTGCCAACGGGAACCGAGTGTGCCAAATGGCCTGACAAGATGTGGCACGGTTTTGGCACGATTGGGGAAGCGGTAGCGTGGATGAGCGGGGAAAAGGGAATTGGCACGGGAGTTGCAAAAGGAGGCGTCAGACCGCGGTGACCCCGCGCAGAAAGGAACGACTTATGAGCAAGATTCTTGGTATCGACTTGGGCACGACGAATTCGTGCATGGCCGTGATGGAAGGCGGCGAGGCCCGCGTGTTGGAAAACGCGGAAGGGCAGCGCACCACGCCGTCCATCGTGGCGTTTACGTCCAATGGGGAGCGTCTGGTGGGCCTTCCGGCCAAGCGCCAGGCGGTGATGAACCCGAAGGGCACGATTTACTCCATCAAGCGTTTCATGGGGCGCAAGTTCGATGAGATGCAGAAGGAAATCGCGATGGTCCCCTATGAGGTGGTCCGCGCGGCGAACGGCGATGCGGCCGTGAAGGTGGGCGACAAGACTTTCTCTCCGCCTGAAATCTCCGCCATGATCCTGGCGAAGTTGAAGGCCGACGCGGAGATGCGTCTGGGCGAGCCCGTGACGCAGGCCATCATCACCGTCCCGGCCTACTTCAACGACTCCCAGCGTCAGGCCACCAAGGACGCCGGCAAGATTGCCGGCCTCGAGGTGCTCCGTATCATCAACGAGCCCACGGCGGCCTCTTTGGCCTATGGCTTGGACAAGAAGAAAGACGAGAAGATCGCTGTCTACGACTTCGGCGGCGGTACCTTCGATATCTCCGTGCTGGACATCGGCGACGGCGTCTTCGAGGTGAAGGCCACGAACGGCGACACGATGCTCGGCGGCGATGACATCGACCAGGCGGTCATGAACTGGCTCTTCGCCGAGTTCAAGAACCAGACCGGCATCGATCTGAGCAAGGATACGCAGGCCATCCAGCGCGTCAAGGAAGCCGCCGAAAAGGCGAAGATCGAGCTCTCCAGCGCGCAGACCAGCGACATCAACCTGCCCTTCATCACGATGGACGCCACCGGTCCCAAGCACTTGAACATGCAGCTCTCCCGCGCCAAGCTCGAGCAGTTGGCCGACAGCCTGGTGGAGCGCACCACCGAGCCTTGCCGCAAGTGCATGAGCGACGCCGGCATCTCCTCGGTCGACGAGGTGGTGCTCGTGGGCGGCCAGACCCGTATGCCCCGCCTGCAGGAGAAGGCCAAGGAGATCTTCGGCAAGGAGCCCCACAAGGGCGTCAACCCCGACGAGGTCGTGGCTATGGGTGCGGCCATCCAGGGCGGCATCCTCAAGGGCGACGTCAAGGACGTCCTCCTGCTGGACGTGACCCCGCTGACGCTCTCCATCGAGACCCTCGGCGGCGTGGCCACCCCGCTCATCGACCGCAACACGACCATCCCCTGCCGCAAGAGCGAGGTCTTCTCCACCGCCGCCGACAACCAGCCCGGCGTGGAAATCAAGATCTACCAGGGCGAGCGCAAGATGGCCGCCGACAACAAGCTCCTCGGCCGCTTCAACCTGGACGGCATCCCGCCGGCCCCGCGCGGCGTGCCGCAGATCGAGGTCACCTTCGACATCGACCCCAACGGCATCCTCAACGTCACGGCCAAGGACAAAGGCACCGGCAAGGAGCAGCACATCACCATCACCGCGTCCTCCGGTCTCTCCAAGGACGAGATTGAGAAGATGCGCCAGGACGCCGAGCGCTACGCCCAGGAAGACGAGGCACGCAAGGCCGCCGTCGAGAGCCGCAACCAGGGCGAGCAGATGGCCTACCAGGCCGAGAAGCTCCTCAAGGAAAACGGCGACAAGATCCCTGCCGAGACCAAGACCTCGATCGAAGGTAAGGTCAACGCGCTGAAGGAGGCCCTGAAGGGCACCGACGATGCGGCCATCAAGACCGCGCAGGAGGCGCTCATGCAGGAGCTCCAGACTGCCGGCGCGGCGATGTACCAGCAGCCCGGCGCGGGTGCGGCCCCCGGCGGCGATGCCGGCGCCCAGCCCAACGACGGCGCCAAGAAGGACGACAACGTCCAGGACGCCGACTTCAAGATGAACTGACCGAACCCCGGGGTGGGGGACTCCCCCGCCCCGGATCCACCCCTTTAACGATTTAGAAAGGATACAGATACCATGTCCAACAAACCCGCTATCCGCCCGCTGGGCGACCGCGTCTTGGTTCAACCCAAGGAAGAGAAAGAAGTCACCCGCGGCGGCATCATCATCCCTGACACCGCCAAGGAAAAGCCCATGGAAGGCACCGTCATCGCCGTCGGCATCAAGCGCGACAAGGACGGCAAGGAAGTGCCCTTCGACGTCAAGCCCGGCGACACCGTCCTTCTCCCGAAGTACGGCGGCACCGAAGTCAAGCTCGACGACGTCGTCTACCAGATCGTCCGTTCCGACGACCTCCTCGGCATCCTCGGCTAAAAAGGGAGGCTTGGAAGTTTGGCGGCTTAGAGGCTTGGCACGTCCGAAAGACGCCCCATCAACCGCAGGCCACAATTCCAAGCACCTGATTGATAAGCAACACGCTTTACATTTTGAAAGGATTTCATCATGGCTGCTAAGCAAATGAAGTATGAGGGCGACGCCCGCCAGGCCATCCTCGCCGGCGTGAGCAAGCTCACCAAGGCTGTCGCCACCACCCTCGGCCCCTCCGGCCGCAACGTCATCATCGACAAGAAGTTCGGCTCGCCCCAGATCACCAAGGACGGCGTGACCGTCGCCAAGGAAGTCGAGCTCCCTGACCCCTTCGAGAACATGGGCGCCCAGATGGTCCGTGAGGTCGCCTCCAAGACCAACGACGTCGCCGGCGACGGCACCACCACCGCCACCATCCTCGGCGAGGCCATCTACCGCGAGGGCCTGAAGAACGTGACCGCCGGCGCCAACCCGCAGGCCGTCAAGCGCGGCATCGACAAGGCCGCCGTCGCTGCCACCGAGGCCATCGCCAAGCTCGCCAAGAAGGTCTCCACCACCGAGGAGATCGCCCAGGTCGCCACCATCTCCGCCAACAGCGACGCCGAAATCGGCAACATCATCGCTGACGCGATGGATAAGGTCGGCAAGGACGGCACCATCACCGTCGAAGACGGCAAGACCACCGAGACCACCAGCGACGTCGTCGAGGGCATGCAGTTCGACAAGGGCTACCTCAGCCCCTACTTCGTGACCGCCGCCGAGAGCATGGAGTGCGTGCTCGACACCCCCTACATCCTGATCTACGAGAAGAAGATCAGCAACCTCAACGATATGCTTCCCCTGCTCCAGGGCGTTGCCAAGAGCGGCCGTCCGCTCCTCATCATCGCCGAGGACGTCGAGGGCGAGGCGCTCGCCACCCTCGTGGTGAACAAGTTGCGCGGCACCCTGCAGATCTGCGCCGTCAAGGCCCCTGGCTTCGGCGACCGCCGCAAAGAGATGCTCAAGGACATCGCCATCCTCACCGGCGGCCAGGTCATCTCCGAGGACCTCGGCATCAAGCTGGAGAACGTCACCCTTGAGCAGCTCGGCAAGGCCAAGCGCGTCACCGTCGACAAGGAAAACACCACCATCGTCGAGGGCGCCGGCAAGTCTTCCGACATCCAGGGCCGCGTCGCCGAGATCAAGCACCAGATCGAGACCACCACCTCCGACTATGACCGCGAGAAGCTCCAGGAGCGCCTGGCCAAGCTCGCCGGCGGTGTCGCCGTGATTAAGGTTGGCGCCCAGACCGAGGCCGCTATGAAGGAGAAGAAGGATCGCGTCGATGACGCCCTCCACGCCACCCGCGCGGCGGTCGAGGAAGGCATCGTCCCCGGCGGCGGCGTCGCTCTCGTGCGTTGCCAGAAGGCCGTCGAGAAGTGCGCTGAGTCCCTCTCCGGTGACGAGAAGATCGGCGCCGAGATCCTCGGCCGCGCCATGGAGGCCCCTCTCCGCCAGCTCGTCACCAACGCCGGCCTCGAGGCCGCGCTCATCGTCGAGAAGGTGAAGGGCGAGAAGGGCAACGTCGGCTACAACGTCGCCAACGGCGAATTCGTCGACCTCGTGAAGGCCGGCATCGTCGACCCCGCCAAGGTCACCCGCACCGCGCTGCAGAACGCCGCGTCCATCGCCGGCCTCCTGCTCACCACCGAGTGCATGGTCACCGAGATCCCTGAGCCCAAGACCCCCGCCCCGGCCATGCCTGACGGCGGCATGGGCGGCATGATGTAAGCCGCACGCCTGCTCAGGCAATCGAAAGCCCCGGCCCCGCCGGGGCTTTTTTATGTCTTTGTCTTCACCACAAAGGGCGCAAGACATCACAAAGAGTACAAGGGAAGGTACGCAACCGTCTTCGTAGACAATCCTATTCGGAAAAGTTTCCGCGATGACGATGTTGTGTGGGAACCCTGCGGGATCCATCGTTCTCGTTGGTCGCGCCGTCCTTGGGATTTCCACGCTATCGCGCCCCTGAAGGGGCACTCAAAAGGGGAATGAGGAAATTTGGAAGATTGGAAGTTTAGCTTTTACGGAGGGGTTCGCCCCACATCCTCTACATTCCTTACTTCAAGGCGCGAAACGGAGGGCGGCGGTCGCGGTCAGCGGCGAAGCCGTAGAGCGACCGATGGAGCCCGAAACGGTTCGCGCCTCCCCTTGCGTCTTTGCGGTCCCATTTTCCCTGGATGGTATTGCATCGGGGGTTGATTCCCGAGCCTGGATTTGCGATAGTACGCGTCAAAGGGTCATCCTTGACGGTTGAGGTTACAAGTGCGCATCGTGTCGCCGCCTCAAACGGCAACGGAAGACCCTTTTTCGTCTACTTGGGCAAGTTGACCGCGCAGAGGGTATATGCTACCTTATCCGTGGTCAAGGCAGAAGGAATGTCGGTGAGGCCGGGACGAACCGCACGAGCGCGGTCGAACCGTGAGGAGAAAACCGACAAGTCTTCTGCCTTGATTGTCTTTTGCGCCTCTGCGGATGACCTTCTCTGTAATGGCGATTTCGTCCCATGGCGTCGATGTTTGTCTGTGGGTTGACAGTCGCGCTACGTTGTGCAATAGTGTATGCGGATTTGGGAGCGTAGCGGTGCTTGGGATTGTTGGCAAGTCCGTTACCCTTTTGCCTCAAGTCCCACAGTTCCAACAATTCGAGCGAGTAGATTCCATTTGGGGTCTGCTCGCTCTGTTTTTACATTGGCCGAGACTTTCATGACAATAGAGGTGAAGACCTCAGAGAGCCTCACATAGTCACGTCTCTTCGTCTCCTTTTTCCCGGGTACAATCTTTCAGGTCTTATGGCGTGGTCGCGGAGAGTTTATGTCGAGAGTTGACTCCCGCGTTGGATTGTGGGATAGTAGGGGCATCGAAGGGGCGGAGCCTCTCGTTGTAGTTGGCGGGGCCCTTGATAGAGCCGCTCTTTGTGGAGGTTTTAATTGTGGGCTTTCCCCTGTCCTACGGAGCCAATAGAGCGGCTTTTCGTGTTTATAGAGAGCATCTGCACCTTATTGCGACATCCACGACACTATTTCGCGCAACGCCTTTTCGATCTGCGAGGATGAGAGTTTTGAGCGGAAGCGGAGTGTCAGAGTGCTTAAGGGGTGGATAAGAGAGACGCAGGGGAAATCCTTATAGGAGCCTCGGGGACCCTTTGGAATGACACCGGGAGGTCGCAAGATTGCCTCTCCTTTTTGAAAACGTACGCCTTAATTCTCACTGCTCACGCAGAATCTCGTCGTAACTCCAATTCACGCTTCCGCGTGGGAGCGACTGGCACCGTCGGTGAATCGAGAATCGTGAATCGTGTTTCAATTCACGCTCCCGTGGGGGAGCGACTGGCTGACGGGGTGCATGGAGCTTTGCGCGAGCGCGTTTCAATTCACGCTCCCACGGGGGTGGCGATGCCTGGCGGGGGTGGCGTGCCTGGCGGTGATGCAGTTTTAATTCACGCTCCCGTGTAGGGAGCGACCCCCCGCGAGTGCGGGGAAAAGTCCGACCGACAAGTTTCAATTCACGCTCCCGTGTAGGGAGCGACTCGACCTTGACGCGCCGGGCTCTGTCGCAGCGCTGTTTCAATTCACGCTCCCGTGTAGGGAGCGACGCACGACTAGCACGACCCCCAGAAGAGCCACGAAGTTTCAATTCACGCTCCCGTGTAGGGAGCGACTAACCGCCGCCGTAGACCCCTTTAATATGCGCCGTTTCAATTCACGCTCCCGTGTAGGGAGCGACGCGACGATGGAGGAACCGCCAAACCGTAGAGGTTGTTTCAATTCACGCTCCCGTGTAGGGAGCGACGGTTCGGCGGCGGCGGTTGTGATACAGCGCCGCGGTTTCAATTCACGCTCCCGTGTAGGGAGCGACACGATACCCAAGAGGTTGTCGTCGTCGCCGATGAGTTTCAATTCACGCTCCCGTGTAGGGAGCGACAGTGCGCGGCCGATGGAGGCGCCGGCGCCCTTCCAGTTTCAATTCACGCTCCCGTGTAGGGAGCGACTGCCGGTCGTCGCGTTGGTGACCGTCACCGCAGGTTTCAATTCACGCTCCCGTGTAGGGAGCGACCTCCGCCAACAGCCGCGGGTGCATGTCCACGCTGTTTCAATTCACGCTCCCGTGTAGGGAGCGACAGATATCCGGCTCCGTCACTTCCTCCTCCTCTCCTGTTTCAATTCACGCTCCCGTGTAGGGAGCGACCCCAACTCCGCGTCTTCGTCAACTCCGAACTCGCCGTTTCAATTCACGCTCCCGTGTAGGGAGCGACCCGCCGCCCTCAAGCAGCTCCTCGCCCTCCTCAAGTTTCAATTCACGCTCCCGTGTAGGGAGCGACGTTCCCCCGCGTCCCCCACAACAGACACAAGCGGTTTCAATTCACGCTCCCGTGTAGGGAGCGACTATTCCATTGTACGAGAGTGTACCAGGAAACAACGTTTCAATTCACGCTCCCGTGTAGGGAGCGACAGGCCAATCAAGCCGCCGCTGACGCGGGCTCCGCGTTTCAATTCACGCTCCCGTGTAGGGAGCGACACAACAACTTCTGCACCACGACGACCGAGGCGCTGTTTCAATTCACGCTCCCGTGTAGGGAGCGACCGCACGATCCGCACGGAGATTTCCATCGATTGCGGTTTCAATTCACGCTCCCGTGTAGGGAGCGACGTTCCCCCGCGTCCCCCACAACAGACACAAGCGGTTTCAATTCAC
>CALXMT010000003.1 GCA_944389545.1 uncultured Kiritimatiellota bacterium
GTAGGTTTATCTGTGGCGCCCAGCGGAATGGGATTTGCCATGGATGAGAGCGTTCGGCCCGACGGGGAGTTGGAGGAACATGCGGTCGGAGAGGCCGCGGACGATTCGCAATATGAGCGGTTTTTGCCTCTTTTTGGGGAAGGGGACGATTCGGCTCCCGGGGCGTTGCGGGCGGTGGATCTTTTCGCGGGCATCGGTGGGATTCGGTTGGGGTTTGAGCAGGCGTTTGGGAAGCGCTTGCGGACCGTATTGTCGTGCGAGTGGGACGCGGCCGCGCAGAAGACTTATCAGGCGAACTTCCAGGACGACCGCCCCATCGCGGGGGACATCACGAAATTGGGGGCGGAGGAGGTGCCACCCTTCGACATTTGTTTGGCGGGGTTCCCTTGCCAGGCCTTCAGTCTGGCGGGGCGGCGGATGGGTTTTGACGACGATTACAAGGGAATGTCGCGGGGGACGCTCTTCTTTGAGGTGGCGCGTCTGTGCGAGCATCATCGCCCGAAGGTCATCTTTTGCGAGAACGTGAAGGGATTGACCATCCATGACCATGGGCGGACGTTCGAGGTCATCAAGGGGCGTCTGCGTCAGCTGGGCTATCGCGTCCATGCGCAGGTCTTGAACTCCAAGGATTTCGGCGTGCCGCAGAATCGTGAACGCGTGTACATCGTGGCGTTTCGTGAGGACGTGGATGACTCCGGCTTCCGTTTCCCGGCGCCGACGGGACGGAAGGCCTGCCTGCGCGACATTTTGGAGGAGCGCCCCGTGTCGGCGAAGTATTATCTCAGCACGCAATACCTTGCGACGCTCAAGGCCCATCGGGCGCGCCACGAGGCCGCGGGCCATGGCTTCGGCTACGAAATCCGTCCGCTGGACGGCATTGCGGGGGCGATCGTCTGCGGCGGGATGGGGCGCGAGCGCAACTTGATTGTCGACCCTCGGCTGACGGACTTTACGCCCGTGACGCGCATCAAGGGTGAAATCAACCGTGACGGCATCCGTCGCCTGACGCCCCGCGAGTGGGCGCGCCTGCAGGGATTCCCGGATTCCTTTGAGTTGATTTTGGCGGACGCCTCGCTTTACAAACAATTTGGCAACAGCGTCACCGTTCCGGTGATCAAGGCCATCGCCGAGCAGATCAAGGAGGTGCTCGATGGGCAAGACGCCTGACGGGCCCATCACGGGGAACCGTGGGGAGTGGAGCGAGATTTACGCCTTTCTGCGGCTGTTGTGTGACGGGGAGCTGCATGGCGCAAACGCCGATCTTTCCGTCAACCCAGCGATTTCGCTGAAGGTGTTGAAGGTCGCCCGCATGATCAAGGGGCTGGAGTTCGGCGGAGCGCCGAGCGGCGATGGGACGTCCGTGAAAGTGTGGTACAATGGCGGCGTTTCGTTGAGCAAAGCCGTATTGGAGCGCCGAACCACGCAACTGTTGAACGCCATCTTGCACGCGCCGAAGCGGGACGGATCCTTCTCCCATGAGGAGACGGAGGCTTTCTTGCGCTCCATTGGTTGTGTTGCTATTAAGGCCGCCTCGACGGAGAAACGTGACTTGGACGTCACGGTGCAGGACGACCACACGGGCGGCACGCCGACCTATGGCTTCAGCATCAAATCCCGACTCGGTGCCCCGTCCTCGTTGCTGAACGCCTCCGACGCCACGCTCTTTTCCTACGTAGTTCCGGGCCTGGCGTGGGCGGATGCCGAGCGGTTGAACGCCATTGTGGGCAAGAATCGCTACAAAGAACGTGCGGCGTGGCTCACCGAGCACGGACTGCGCCCCAAATTCGTTGGAATGTGCAACGCCACCTTCTTTCGTAACCTGCAGATGTTGGACGACGCGCTCCCGGAAATCATGGCGGCGTTGTTGTTGGATTCCAGGATGGAGGGGCATACACGCCTGGACGAGGTGTGCGGGGCGCTCGCGGCGAAGAACCCGCGCGGCTACCAAGACCCCTCGCTCTACGGCGTCAAGGTGCGCAGATTGTTGCGTGCGGCTGCGCTCGGTATGGTGCCGAGGACCGCGTGGGCCGACCATGACGACGCCACCGGTGGCTATATCATTGTGAAAAAAGACGGGGAGTTGGTCGCCTTTTACGTCTACAACCGGGCGAAGTTCGACGACTACCTCTTTCATGCCACCCGCTTCGAGATGCCGGATGGGGAGCGGTATCACCCCATGCGCTTTTACCGTGTCGGTGAGGAGATCCGTTTCGACCTCTGCCTTCAAATCCGTTTCCGGTGAGCCATGGGGAAGCGGACGGCGGAGGAGACCTCCCGTATCATGTCGCGCATCCGCGGCAAGGACACCGCCATCGAGTGCGCCTTGCGGGGGGAACTTCGGCGTCGCGGCCTTCATTACAGAAAGAACGTCCGTACGCTCACAGGGTGCCCGGATGTCGTCTTCGCGTATTATCGGGTCGCCATTTTCTGCGACGGGGAGTTCTGGCATGGGCGGGACTGGGCCCGGCACAAGGAGGATTTCCGCAGCAACAAGGCCTTTTGGGTGGCGAAAATTGAACGCAACCGCGCCCGTGATCGCCGCGTGAACGCAACGTTGCGCGCGCAGGGGTGGCGCGTCCTCCGATTTTGGGAAAGCGACATCCAACGTAACGTAAGGGCCGTCGGCGCGAAGGTTGAAGCCGCTTTGGTCGACGCCCTCTTGGCCCGATGGCGGTCGAATCGCCCTAAAGAATCGCGCTGACGGGCGTGAGCACCCAAGCGTATAGGCCGCCAATTTCCCGATAGGCTTTGTGTCTCTTGTGGTGTTGAGACTTTGTGGGGAAAACTCTGACAGCCCGTGGGCGATAGCACGCCCTTAATCTGCTCAAAATCTGCTAAAGTTGCGGCTCCTTTGCATTGAGCTAGCCTCTGTGTTTCTCTGTCTTTCTCTGTGACTCTCTGTGTTCCCCAAACATCTCCCGGCTCTTTGCGTTTTTGGGGGAGGTGAAAGCTTTTTAAGGGGTCAACTAGACAGTTTTCAACAGGGTCGTAAAGGGGCTTTTCTGAGACCCTATAAGGGTCCGAGGCCGACCCTTATAGGGTCTCAAAAGGAGGGTAAAAAGGGCCTTTGAGAGGTGCCTTTAGGGTGATTGAGAGGGGGAAATTTGGCTCTGTGAGGTCCCTATATATAAGGTAGGGGCCAATAGCCCGCAAAAAGAGGGACCGCAGCAATAGTGTCCGGGGAAGTTTTACCGCGAAGACGGTCTTGCGTGGAAACCCTGCGGGCTTCATCGCTCCCGTTGGTCGCGCCGCCCTTGGGATTTCCACGCTATCGCGCCAAAGGGGCGGCTAACGCCGCCCCGGAGAACAGAGAACGGAAAACAGAACGCCCCTGCGGGGCGACGGATGGCGTTCCCGAGAAAACGATAAGGCGCGCAACGGGGGCGGTTTCGTGGCACCGCGGTAGGACCAATAGGACATATAGGACTTCTAGGACGGGGCAACCAAGCCACCCTGCTCAATACCCCACCTGTCGCTCCGCAGGGGCGTTCAGTGGCCGTGAAAGGTTTGGCGCTTCGCGCCTGCACGCTCCGTTTTCCGGGGGGGGGCTGGCGTTTTAGAATGGAGCCGGCGGTGGGATTTGAACCCACGACCCACTGATTACAAATCAGTAGCTCTACCGCTGAGCTACACCGGCGAAAGTGGCTAATAGTGTGCCAAAGGGACGGCTTAAACGCAAGCCTTTTTTATCAAAAACCGGGATCTTCCTGCAAATAGGGGTTCGCGTTGCGCTCGTGGGCCATGGTGGTGGCGGGGCCGTGGCCGGGGAGCAGGGTGGTCTCCGGGGCAAGCTCGGCGACCAGACGCTTGAGCGACTCGTTGAGCGTGGCGTAGGAGCCGCCGGGGAGGTCGGTGCGGCCAATGGACTCCTGAAAGATGGTGTCGCCGGTGAAGCAGAGCGGCGCGGGGACGTCTTTGTCGATGAGGATGCACTGGCCGCCGGGGGTGTGACCGGGGGTCGGAATGAGACGCGCCTCGATGCCGCCGCACGCCCACGTCTCGCCGGCCTCGACAAGGCTCGCGGGCTCATGCTGGTGGACGTAGAAGGGCGGATATTGGTTCATCGGGTGGGTGAAGGCCCACGTGCGCTCCTCGGGCCGCAGGACGACGGGGAGCCCCGGCCAGCGGCGCAGCACCTCGTCCAACGCGCCCAAGTGGTCGAAGTGGCCATGCGTCAGCACCACGCAGACGGGCGTGAGGCTGCGCGCGGTGACCTCCTGCTCGATGAGGGAAAAGTCCGTGCCGGGGTCAATGATCCAGGCCTGCTTGTCCTCGCCCCACACCAGATAGCAATTCTCGGCCAACGGCCCGGTCTCAACGACGGAATAGGCAATCATCTCTCTCCTTACTTCAGGCGTAGGCGGTAGCCCAACGCCTTGAGGGTCTCGGGGGTGAACTCGAAGCTGTCCGGCGCAAGGGCGCCGAGATGCCCGCCCAGGGGCCGACCGTCCAGCCCGTATTCGGGGCACTCATGCCCCGCCTCGCAGGTGCTGGGCTCCGTGGGACGGCGGGTAGTGGCGTTCGTTAAGTTGCCACCCCCATCCGTATACCCATCGCCAAGCGTCCCAACGAAGGTGCAGTGGGTGACGGAGCAACCTAGCAATCCCTGCTTACCCCTGTTCAAGAAGATACACGCGGTGGCGGCAACGCCATTGGCCATGTAGTTATTCCGCCCTCCGGAAAAGACGCAGTTACGCACGGTCGGCGTGACGCCTTTGGCGTTGTCCGAAAGCGTAACCATGACGGAAGCCCCACCGTTGGGGTCACAAAGGAAGAAGCCGTCAAGCGTCGTCCCTTCATTAAGGGTAAGCATTGTGTTCTGGAAGGTCGCCGAAAAGGTCAGCCGCGTGGGGGTGGCGAGGGGGTCGACGACGCCGGTCGCGGAGTTGTAGCCGCCGATGAGGGTGGTGTTGGCGGGGAGGGTGAGCGGCGCGGTCAGCGTGTAGGTGCCGGTGGCGACGTAAACGGTCTGCCCGGCGTATTGGGAGAGATCGTTCAAGCCGTTTGGCGTGGAAATGACGGTCTTTGGCGTGGGCTCCAGCACAAAGTCCGCCACGGCCCCGCCATAAGAGAGCGGATAGACGACACCACCACCCTTGCCATCATCCTTGCCGCCACCTTTTTGAGTGCTTTCCCAAGCGTTTTGCAGGAGTACGACCAAATCGTCGTCGATGTAACTTCCAATTTCAACCGTTTGCGGTTGCGCCGCGAGGAACCCCGCGCCTTCCACGGCGATGGTATAGACGTCGACAGGCAGATTGGCGGGGTTGTAAGGCAACGTTTCCGCTTCGTCCTGCCAGACGGGAACGAGCGGCAAGTTCTTGAAGACATAACACCCATTGGCGTCGGTGCGCGTGGTCCAGACGGTGCCGTTCTTATCAGTGAGGGAGACCTTGGCGTTTGCGATGGGGGCGTACTTGACGTCTGAGACGCGGCCGACGATGACGCTTCCAAGCGCAGTGGGAAAAACGTTGGGATAGAGTTGCCGCTCCATCTCTTGGTTGACGGTTGGCAAATCCCACCACAGGCCTTGGGCGTTCCACCACCCTCTGTCCACATGGAACCACTCCGTGCCATTCTCATCCACGCCCCAACCGTCGGTGACGGCCATGTGCCCCAACGTGTCGATGTAGATACCCGTCCCAAGCGGGGCGCCGACCTGCAACGAAACGCGCAAAATACGGTGAAGCATATCCTCCCAGTAGTCGGCGACGACCCCGCCCGGTCTCGGCTTTGTGTAGCAATACCCCTCCGCAAAGCCAAAGTACTTGATAAACTCTTTGCGCACGCTTCCCGCCGCGCCGCCGTCCGCGCGATACTCCGTGTGCCCGAGGATGCCAAGGTTCCACATCAGGCGCGCCACCGGGATATCCTCCTCAAGGACGTGCTTGTCGCGCACCGCCGCCCAATCGAAAGGCCCCGTAAGCGGAGTGCGCTCGACACGCGCGCCATTATACTGGACATAAGGGTCTGTGATAGCCGGCGGCTCCCACGTGGCGGAGGGCGCGCCGTGATTCAAGGCATGATAGGTGACAATTTGCCCCCACGCAAGCGGGTCACACCCGCACGGCGAACCGGGAATACCCTTGTAAGTCTGCCCCTTGTACTCGAACTCACTTGCGCCGACGTAGGCGTTGAGGGCGTCGGTCTGATTCCAATCCGTCGCCTGACAAACAGGCTCCATGATGGTATGCACAGGACGCCAAGCGTTGTTCTGTTGCGCCGCGGGGAGGGGGGCGGCGAGGAGGAGGAGAAAGAGGGAGGCGATGCGTTTCATGGAAATAGTATAGCATATTCCGTCCTGCCAAGGCACCGGAATGCAGGCGAACGCCGCGCGGGCACCTCCGTGCAGGCCCGCAGGGCCAAACCTTCCACGGCCACGGAGAACGGAAAACAGAGAGCGCCCCGGTGGGGCGACAAAGGAGGCGCTGTACAGGGCGGCGTAAGCCGCGAAGAGGCCAAGCCTCTAAGCCTCCAAACTTCTAAGCTTCCAATTGAGCGTCCCGCGTGCGGTAGCACGCCCTTAATCTGCAAAAATCTGTGAGATACCGCAAGGTCTTCCTAGCGAAGCGACGGAACAATCAGCGTTTCCCAACTGGCAGTCTTACGACCTTGCACTGCCTTAGCGCCTTTCGGTTACATCGTCGCCGGAGGCGACAGCTCAGGACTCAACCTCCGGGGCTCCTCCAAACTTCCAAGCTTCTAAACTTCCAAGCTTCCACCAAAAAGCCCCTGGCGTGGGGCCAAGGGCTTTTTGGTTCGGCTGGAGGCTCCCTCAGAGCGCCTTGAAGGGCAGGGAGTGGAGCGTGTTGCCGGTGGCTTCTTCGCCGTTGGGCGAGGCGGCCTGTTGCTGGAGCTTCAGGCAGGTGAGCGCCGTGAGGATGAGGGCCACGCAGGCGGCCACGATGGCGATGATCGTGAAGACCTTGGAGCCGGTGCTTTCCTTCGCCTCGGGGAGGGGCGGGAGGTCCGCCAAGGGGGTGAGATCCGCATCGTCCAGGTTCTCCAGCTGCTCGAGTTCCGGCTCATCGGCGGGTTTCGGGGCGGGCGCGGGTGCGCCGGGGCCGGGGGCCTTCTTCAGGGTGATGGTGCCGGGACGCTTCAGCTTGATGGTCTTTTCCTCGCCGCCCTCGCCACCGGAGACGGGGGTCATGGGGGCGGAGGCCTTGGGCTTGGCGGCGCCGCCGGGGGGCGTGGCGCGCTTCAGCTTGATGGTCTTCTGCGTGGTGTTGGCCAGGGGGGTGTTCGACTGGATGCCGCCCAAGACGGAGTCGAGCGCGATGCGCGCGGTCTTGGACTTTGCGGCCTGGGTCTCGTCCTTGGCCGGGGTGGCGGTGGCGGAGACGGGCTTCAGCTTGATGGTCTTTTCCTCGGCGGGGGCCGCGTTCATCGGCTGCTGGATGATTTCCGGGGGCAACTCGATGCGCGAGGTCTGACGCTTGGCCTGCTGGGCGGCCTCGGAGCCGGCCTCGGCGACCGGGGTCGGGGCGGGTGCCGCAGGTGCCGCAGGAGCGGGAGCTTCCGCCGCAGGCGCGGGCGCCGGCGCGGGTGCCGCAGGAGCCGGTGCAGGGGCAGGTGCGGGGGCCGCTTCCGCGACGGGTTCGACGGGGGTGGGCTCGGCCTTGGGCGGTTCGGGCGCGGGTGCCGCTGGCGTGGCCTCGGCGGCGGGTGCGCCGGCGGGCTTTGCGGCGGGCTTTGCGCCGACGGGCCGCAGCTTGATGGTGATTTTGCGGGGTTCTGCCATGGTTCCGCGCTCCTTTGCTGAGAGGGGTTGTGCGATGGGGTGGGGCGATGGCCGTCAGACGGCCATCACCTCCGCCTCCTTGGCCTTGGTGTCGGCGTCGACTTTGCCGACCTTGGCGTCGGTGAGCTTCTGCACGTCGTCGAGGCCCTTCTTGGCCTCATCTTCGGAGATCTTGCCGTCCTTCTGGAGGGCCTTGATGGCATCGTTGGCGTCGCGGCGGACGTTGCGGATGGCGACCTTGCAGTCTTCGGCGAGGCCCTTGGCGGTCTTGACGATCTCCTTGCGGCGCTCTTCGGTGAGCTCGGGCATGGTGATGCGGATCAAGCGGCCGTCGTTGCGGGGGGTGACGCCGAGGTTGGCGGCGAGGATGGCCTTCTCGATTTCGGCGAGGGCGGAGGGATCGAAGGGGGCGATGGTGATCTGGCGAGGCTCAGGGGTGGAGATGGTCGCCATGTCGCGCAGGCGGGTGGGCACGCCGTAGTAGGGGACCTGGAGGGAATCGACCAGCGAGGGCGAAGCCTTGCCGGTGCGGAGGCCGGAGAAGCGTTCCTTGAGGGAGGCGAGGGCGCCGTCCATGCGGCCGGTCGCATCTTTGATGACGTCTTGTGCAGTATCCATGGGGTTTTTACCTCATTCTGTTTTCTCAAAGGGGTTAGGAGACCACGGTGCCGAGGCCGGGTTCGCCGCAGACGACGCGGCGGAGGGAATCGGGGGCGTGGAAGTCGAAGACGACGATGGGGATGTTGTTGTCGCGGCAGAGGGCGAAGGCGGCGGCGTCCATCACGTGCAGGTCTTTCGCCAGGGCCTCTTGGTAGGTCAGGGCCTCATAACGCGTGGCGGTGGGGTCCTTGGCGGGGTCGGCGGAGTAGACGCCATCGACCTTGGTGGCCTTGAGGAGGGCATTGGCGCCGATTTCGGCCGCACGGAGGGCCGCGCCGGAGTCGGTGGAGAAGAAGGGGTTGCCGGTGCCGCCGGCGAAGAGGGCTACGGAGCCTTGGCCCATGAGGCGGATGGCCTCGCGCGCGTCGAAGGGTTGGGCCACCTGCGGCATGGGGCGCGCCGTCATCGTGACGGCGGGGACGCCGATGCGCTCGAGGGCGTTCTGCACGGCAAGCGCGTTGATGACCGTCGCGAGCATGCCCATCGTGTCGCCCAGCACGCGGTCGGTGCCGTTGCGCGCGCCGGTCAGGCCGCGGAAGATGTTGCCGCCGCCGATGACCACGCCGACCTCTGCGCCCAAGGCCACCAATTCCGCGAGGCGCTTGGCCACCTCGGACAAAATCGCCTCGTCATGGCAAGAGTCGGAGGAGCCCTTCAGCACCTCGCCGCTGAGCTTTAGAAGGATTCGTTTATACTTCAAGGCCATCGCGTAACCACTTTCTCACATTGACGTGCCTATTATAGGCCATTTTCCCGTCAACCGCAAGCGTAAAATGTTGGTTGGGGCGGCGGGGAAAGTTACACAATAGAGTGGTCAAGGGCTGACAAGGAAAGGAAAGCCCGAATATGTTCCATCTACGATTGCCATCCCCGTGCTTAGGAAAAGGCTCCATCGAACGCCACCGGTACCGCCTTCTGCGCCTTCCTGCCCAAATCCACCGACTTCTCCAAGTTAAGCCCTCGCGCGCTTAAACAGACTCATCGTCTCATCGTCCACTACCACACTCCCCCAAAAAGGTCTCCTCACCCATACGTATGTTCCAAGTCTTCCCAAACGCTCTGCGCAAATCTATTGACATTCTGCCTTTCTATCATCACAATGGGGCCACACCTTTTCAGCAAAATCAATTTCCTTTAATCGGGAATCACACTCTTTCTTATCGAAACGTTGTGAGTAAAATCGGAATCTCGGGAAATAAGAGAGGTTGGGATTAAGGCGATGATAGAAACACATCAAAATGAACAATCGCTCCTCTGATGACTCGGAACGCCACCACTCCAACTGCAAAAAGTCATAACATTCATATTCTGCAAGGAGAAGAATGGATTCCACGCACGTTTCATCGTACATCCCATAAGTTAATCTCCATTTCGCTGAAGATAACGCATCATTGTTTAGCGTTGTAGAATCAGAGGATTGCCCCATCTCTCTAAGACATTGAAGATAGGTCTTATACACCTCGTGTGCCTTTTGCTCTGAATAGCACAGCTCTGGATAACAGTGTTCCGGGTAATAAAGCCTTGAGGTCGTACCATTCACTTGCTTACGTGCGCACCCCACAAGTATTATAACCATGACAAGCACACAGTAAAAAAGGATCTTCTTCATCTCAAGCCCCCTCAATTAAATCGTGGTTTATATATAGGCCCAAGTGCAGAAGGGGGAATATCATGGCAGGAGTCGGAGGAGCCCTTCAGCACCTCGCCGTTGAGCTTCAGAAGGATTCGTTTATACTTCAAGGCCATCGCGTAACCACTTTCTCACACTGACGTGCCTATTATAAGCCATTTTCCCGCCAACCGCAAGCGTAAAGTTCTTTGGGCGGCATCGGCCGCCCAAAGAACGGAGAACAGAAAACAGAGCGTGCAGGCCCGCAGGGCCAAACCTTCCACGGCCACAGAAAACAGAACGCGCGGCAAGCGCGCGACAGGCGAAGCCGTTGTGCAGGGCGGCGCCAGCCGCCGTCCTATATGTCCTATAGGTCCTATATGTCCTATATGTCCTCAACACTGTCCGGGGAAAATGGGAACCGCAAAGACGCAACAATGGGCGCGAACCGCTTCGGGCTCCATCGGTCGCTCTGCGGCTTCGCCGCTGACCGCGACCGCCGCCCTCCGTTTCGCGCCTTGAAGTAAGGAATGGAAAGGATGTGGGGCGAAGCCCCTCCGTAAAAACTGAACTTTCAAGTTCCCAAATTTCCTCATCCCCCTTTTGAGCGCCCCTTTAGGGGCGCGATAGCGTGGAAATCCCAAGGGCGGCGAGGGAACGATGGAGCCCGCAGGGTTTCCACGCAAGACCGTCTTTGCGGAAAAACTTCTCCGGACACTACCTGGAGGGTATTGTACAAGGCCCGCTTTATGTAGGAATATGTTAAACTGATGGCAGTGAACGGTCACACCGGAAAGGAGCACGTCCATGGAAAAGTTCTACAATCCCTTTGAGAAGATTGAACCGGTCATCAAAGCGTTGGCAGAGCTGGACACCCCGCTTAGGCCGGGGTGGATTCTTAGCATCTGTGGCTTGTTGCCCGCCATCTACCCCTCCGAGCGCTCCGAGCAGTTCGAGCCTTACATACTCAATCACAAGCCCAGCATGGACGAGTTGGTCGCCATTGCCAAAGGTTACATGGACGGGGATGGCGTCCCAGAATATGGCGAGTATCTGTGGTTCAACATCCCCGAAGAGTGGCTCAACAAGTTCGGTCTGACGCGTGAATGAGCCCCTCAAGGATTCCCCGAAGGCCTAAGCCAACGGCTTCGTCCCTCGCCTGCGCCGAGTCTTCCCCTTCGCCGCACCCTCGCACGTCTGCGACGTGCCAACAGGTAGCGCGGTAGGACATATAGGACCTATAGGACGACTAGGACGGCGGCTGACGCCGCTTGGACAACGGCTTCGCCTGTCGCCCCGCAGGGGCGTTCCAATCAGCGAATCAGCGAATCAGCTAATCAGCGGGGCGCGTGAGCGCCCCTCAACGGGCGTAGGGGCAGCGGACGAGGTGGCGGCCGACGGGGTGGAGGTCGGGCGGGGTCTCGGCGCACTCGGGGTGGGCCTGGTCGCAACGTTCGGCGAAGCGGCAGCCGACGGCGAAGTTGCCGGGGCTGGGGACTTGGCCGGGGATGGCTTTGAGGCGGCGGCCGCGGGTGGCGTGGCTGGGGAGGGCCTCGAGGAGGGCGCGGGCGTAGGGGTGTTTGGGGCCGGCGAAGAAGTCCTTGGCATCGGCCTGCTCGACGATCTGGCCGGCGTACATGACGGCGACGCGGTCGGCCATTTTGTAGACGACGCCCATGTCGTGGGTGATGAAGATCATGCCGGAGTCCTTGCGGTGGAGCTGGAGCATGAGTTCGAGGACCTGGGCCTGGATGGTGACGTCGAGGGCGGTGGTGGGTTCGTCGGCGATGACGAGCTGGGGCTCGAGGATGAGGCACATGGCGATCATGACGCGCTGCTGCATGCCGCCGGAGAGCTCGTAGGGGTAGGCGCGGATGGCGACCTGGGGATTCTGGATGCCGACTTTGCCAAGCCATTCGAGGGCTTTGGCGCGGGCGGCGTCGCGGGGGAGTTCGGGGTCGTGGATGAGGAGGGCCTCGATGATTTGGTCGCCGATGCGGACGAGGGGGGAGAGGGCGGTCATGGGGTCCTGGAAGATGACGCCGATGCGTTTGCCGCGGTATTTGCGCATCTCCTTGATGGGGAGCTGGAGGAGATCGGTGCCCTCGAAGAGGATCTCGCCGGAGAGGATTTTGGAGGGGGGCGAGGGGAGGAGGCGGGGGATGCACATGGAGCTGACGGATTTGCCGCAGCCGGACTCGCCGACGATGCAGAGGATCTCGCCGCGGTGGACGTCGAAGGAGACGTCTTGGACGGTGGTGACGGCCTTGCGGGTCTCGTCGTTCTCGAAGGCGATGGTGAGGTGCTTGACCTGGAGAAGGGGTTGCTCGGAATCGGACATGGCGGGCCTCACTGGAGTTTGCTGAAGGGTTTGGGGTCAAAGGCGTTGCGGACGCCTTCGCCGACCATGACGGTGAGGAACATGACGGTGAAGATGGCCAGGGAGGGGAAGAGGATGAGCCACCAGGCCTCACGGTGGGTCTGGGCTTGGTTGAGGAGCTCGCCCCAGCTGGGGGTGAGGGGCGGCAGGCCGAAGCCCAGGAAGTCCAGGGAGACGAGGGCGCTGATGGCACCGACGAGGAGGAAGGGGAAGAGGGTGATGATGGGGGTGAGGGCGTTGGGGAGGATGTGGCGGAAGATGATGCGGGCGTTGCTCAGGCCTTGGCAACGGGCGGCGGCGACGAAGGGCCGGTCACGCAGGCGGAAGAACTCGGCACGCATATAGTAGGAGAGGCCGAGCCAGCAGAAGAGTCCGTAGACCAAGAGCAGGAGCCAGAAGCTTTGGCCGAAGATGGAGCCGACGAGGACCATGATGTAGAGGAAGGGCAGGGCGGCCCAAATCTCGGTGAAGCGCTGCATGCAGATATCGACCTTGCCGCCGAAGTAGCCCTGGATGGAGCCGATGAGCATGCCGATGAGGGTGGCGGCGAAGGCCAAGAGCAGACCGAAGCTCATGGCGATGCGGGTGGCGTAGACGATGCGGGCGAAGACGTCGCGCCCGGATTGGTCGAGGCCGAAGAGATGCTCGCCGGAGGGCGGGAAGGGGAAGCGGATATTGTTGCCGGAGAGGACCTGATAGGTGGGGCTGGCCTCGTCGGCGAAGTAGACCTGGGCATCCTTGGCGGTGAGGTCGCCGACGGGGCGGACGTTGAGGCGCTTGCCGGCGGCGGTCTCCCAGTGGGCGGGGTCGGGGCGGACGGCGGTGCCGGCCTTGCCGAGCTCGGGGTGGTCGAGGACCAGGCGGCCGGAGAAGAAGACGGCGGGGTTGGGGAGGGCGAGCTTGGGTTCGCCGTCAACGACCCACCGGCCGTCGACACGGCGGACGATGTCGCCGGAGACCGCGATGCCCTCCGCGCCCTTGTAGTCGCCGCGCAGTTTGCCGCCGGTGATGAGGAGGACGTTGGCGAGGGGTTTGCCATCGGCGGTTTCCCAGCGTTCGGGGACCTGCACGGCGGGGGTGCCGGCCTTGCCGAGGGGGCCATCCTGCGCGAGTTTGCCGTCTTTGAGGAGGGCGGCATCGACGGGCTTGCCGTCCATTTCCCAGTGCGCGGGGACTTGGCGGACGGGGGTGCCGAGTGTGCCCTGCGGGCAGTCTTGGGCGAGGCGGCCTTCGAAGACCAGGGTGGGGTCCTTGAGGGTCTCGGCGCCGACTTCCCAGTTGGGATAGGCGAGGATGGCCTGTGCGCCGGCCTTGCCTTGGGGCAGGTCTTGGGCGAGGGTGGCGATGGTGAGGTCGATGCCGTAGGGGATGGGCTTGCCCTCGGCGTTCACCCAGCGGCGGGGAACGAAGGTGACGGGGGTGCCGGCGGGGCCGTAGTCGGAGGTCTGGGTGAGCTTGCCGTTGAGGATGGGGACGCCGCTGTTTTTGGGCGCGGCATCGTCGCGGACGGTGTCGTAGAAGCTCATGTTGGCCCACTTCTTGAGGGCGGCCAAGAGCTTGTCGTCGGGCTGGCTGTCGCTCTGCTCCGGCAGGAAGCGGAGTTCGCCGGGGCGGCCATCATCGTCGAAGTCGCGGGTGAAGGCGAAGGTGCGGGTGGGCAGGAAGCGCTCGCCGTCGGCGAGGCGGAGGGTGACGCGCAGGGTGCGGGTGGACCCTTCGCCGATCGCGGTGGGGGCGAGGGTGAGCGAGAGGCGCTTCCACGGGAGGTCGTGGCCCGCGGCGGGTGCGACGGTGGTCTCGTAGGGGCCGAGGTCTTCGCCGCCGATGCGGCGCGCAATCTCGTCGGCAAGTTTTGGGGTGACGTCGATGAAGTCGTAGAGGCTGATTTGGCCATCGCGCAGGTCACGCGAGGAGGTCTGCTTGGGGAAGAATTGGAGGCAGTTGTCCTGGCGGACGATGGCGAGGTCTTGGGTAAGGTTGAAGCGGCCGACGGGCTGGGTGGGGACGAGGGTGAGGGTGACGATTTTGTCGCGCTCCAGGTCCTTGGTGTCGAGCGTTTCGTCGGGGCTGTAGGGGATGGGGGCGAAGAGGGCGTAGTTGTCGGGGTTCTGGGTGAAGACCTCGCTGCGGACGAACTCGCGGTAGTTGACGTAGACGCGTTCGCCGGTGGCATCCAGGACGGCCTGCGGGGGGAGCTCGCGGAGGAAGGGGAAGTAGGTCTCGCCGTCAAAGCGCATCATGAGCGGCTTGCCGTTGCAGATGAGCTCGGCGCAGAGGCTGAGCACGTAGATCAGGCACAATAGGCAAAGCGACCAGAAGGCGACGCGGCTGCGGCGGAATCGCTCGAGGCGTTTCTTGGTGAGGGGGGAGAGGGTGAAGAGCGTCATGGTGCAGGTCCTCGGCGGTTCAAGGGGCGGTTGCGGTGCCGTTGTCCATCTGAAGCAACTCCAAGACAGGGGCGGAGAGTCCATCGGCGCCTTGGATTTGGCGGGGGAAGTAGCGCACGGGCACGACGGTCTTGGGTGTGCCGTCGGGGTTCGATTCGGTCACGCGGCGGCCGCGCGCGTCAAAGTGGTCCACCTCCGTCTTCCCGGGGCGGTGGCGCTCCCAGCCCAGGAGCGTGCCGTCGGCGTCGTAGCGGTAGTCATCGCGCCAGTTCTTGAAGGTGGTCAGCAGGGGGTCTTCATAGACGAACCCGCTCTCGGGCGCGGTGTAGTCGACGCTCACCAGGCGGTCGCCCTCGTAGAAGCGGCGCTCGTTGGTGAGGAACCGGAAGCTGACGAAGGCGGGGGCCGAGACCGTGCCATCGGGGCGGACGGCCACGCAGGCGAGGTCGACGCGGCGAGAGGGGCGGCCATCGCGCGTGTAGGGCGCGTGCCAGGCCACCTCAAGGGTTGTCAAGGCGCCGTCGGAGGTCAGGGGCTTGATGCGAATCTTCTCAGGGTCGCCGCCCACGATGAACCAACGGAAGGAGCAGCCGGGCGCCTGCGCGGCCACGGTGAGGCTCCGCCAGCGGGCCGTGCCGCGGAAGACGCGGGTGATGCACTGCGGCGTGTCGGCAAGGGCCTCGGAGCCGACAGCATCGAAGAACTCCACGCCGACGAGCGGCGCGCGCTCCATCCGCACCGAGAGGGCGAGGGGCGGCGGCAAGGTCGCGGGTGTGAGGGCGTGCGCGGCCTTGAGGAAGGCCTCCTTGTCGATCCGCTTCGGGTCGAAGGCGGTCGGGTGGGCCGCCGCGCTGAAGTAGTCCGGCGCGCCCTTTTGGCTCTGTCGGAGCAGACGCTGGATGGTGGGCACCAAGAGGCCGTTGCGCTCGATGGCTTCCTTGGTCTCCGGTGTAAAGGCGGCGAAGGCGGCCAGGATGAGCTCGGTCAGCTCGCGCTGGGCCTCGGCGGCGTTGGGTTTCTCGTTGGTGAGGTCGGTGGAGGGGATGAAGGCGGTGTTGTTCCCCACCAACAGGTCGCCTGTCCCGCGCGTGTAGTCCAGCGTGACGTCATAGACGTAGAGTTGGTTGGCGGCGGCCAGGCGCGCGGCCAGGCCGATGGCGTTGGGGGTGGTGGCGATCTTGCGGGGCAGGGTCCGCCAGAAGGGCGTCGCCGCCATCGCCAGGATGGAGTTGCCCACCGTCATCAAGGGGCGGACGCCCGTGGAGAAGATGCCGTTCGCCTCGCCTTGATGCGCGCCGGCACGGACGGCGTCCTCGCCGTAGACCACGGGGGTCAGGCCGGGGAAGGCTTCGTAGCGCGCCGCGCCGCGATCCTCGTCGCGGTTGACATACAGCACGCCTTCGTAGGCCGTGGGATTGGCTTTCATCCAGGGGCCGACGAGGTCGGGGCAGGGGCCGGCGTAGGCCTTGTCTTGGATGGCGGCGTCCATCCGCGGCCGCAGGAGGGTGGTCATGAAACCGCCGCGCGCGGGGTCCCACTCCCACTGCGTGTCGGCGGCGTCCACGATGGCCTCTTCGCCGGCGGGCACCTCGCGCACGATGGCCGCGCTCAAGGTGGCGTTGCGGGGCGGATTCGCGGCCAACGTCTTCGCACGGGCCTCAATCTCGGAGAAACGCGGCAGGCCCCAGAGCGTGGCGAGGTCGGAATCGGAACGCAATTTGCGCGTGTCGGTAAAGCCGAGTTCCACGGCCTTGGCGAGCAGATCCAGCGCCTCTTCGGTGCGGTTGTCGCGGGCGCAGACGCAGGCGACGTTGTAGTGCCAGTTTGCGTCGTTCGGGAAGAGTTTCGCGGCCGCGCGCGCCGCCGTTTCCGCGGCGAAGAGGTCGCCGCGTTGCGCCGCGCCGATGAACTGTTGCAAGTAGAAGAGGTGCCGCGGGAAAAGCCGTGGCATGTCAAAAACCGACTGCGCCCCTGCAACGCCTGCAAACGCAAGCGCCGCAAGCGCGACCAAACGCTTCCATCCCATTCTGTGTCCTGTTGTCATTGTGGCCTTGTCCGCATTCCGATTCATATGCTACCACATTCCCCTGTCCCGCGCAAAGGGGGCGGCTTGCGCCGCCCCGGAGAACAGAGAACGGAGAACGGAGCGTGCAGGCCCGAAGGGCCAAACCTTCCACGGCCACAGAGCGCGCGTCAAGCGCGACAGGCGAAGCCGGAGGTAAACTTCCAATCGTGCGTCCTGCGTGCGGTAGCACGCCAAAAATCTGCCCTAATCTGCGAAATCTGCGGTTCCTAACACTGGCTGTCCACTGCGGGGCGCCTTGTTTATTTCAGCGATTCGGCCTTTTCCTCGAGGGTGAGGTATTGCTCCACGGCGGCGTCGAGGGTCGACTGGGTTTGGGCGAGTTCCGCGGAGAGGGCGGTGTAGTCCGCGTTGGGGGCGGTGAGCTGCGCGTTGAGATCCGCGACCTTGGCCTCCAGGGCCTCGATTTCGCTGGGGAGGGTCTCGAGCAGACGGCGCTCCTTATAAGAGAGGCGCGTGGCCGAGTTGTCGCGTTTGGGCGCGGCGGGTTTGGACGCGGCCTCGGCCTTGGGGGCGGGGGCCTGTTGTGCGGCCTCTTGCCGGGCTTTGGCGGTCTGCCAATCGCTGTAGCCGCCGGGGTAGGCGGTCACGCGGCCCTCTTCCACCACGAGGACGGAGGTCGCCACGTGGTCGATGAAGTCGCGGTCGTGCGAGACGAGCAGGAGCGTCCCTTGGTAGTTGGCGAGCTGTTCCTCCAGCAACTCCAGCGTCTCGACGTCCAGGTCGTTGGTCGGCTCGTCCATCACCAGCAGGTTGCCGGGATTGAGGAAGAGGCGTGCCAGGAGGAGCCGTGCACGTTCGCCGCCCGAGAGCGCCTTGACCGGCGTGCGGGCGCGTTGGGGGGTGAAGAGGAAGTCGCCCAGATAGCCGTAGAGGTGTTTGCGGACGCCGCCGACGGTGACGAACTCCTTGCCCTCGGCGACGTTTTCGGCCACGGTGGCCTCGGGGTCGAGCGCGCCGCGGAGCTGGTCGAAGAAGGCCGGCTTCACGTTGCTCCCCAGGCGTTGCTCGCCCGTCTGCGGCGTCAGGCGGCCCAGGATGAGGTTGAGCAGGGTGGACTTGCCGGAGCCGTTGGCGCCGATGATGCCCACGCGCTCCCCGCGCAGGATGCGCAGCGAGACGTCCCGCAGGATGGGCTTGGCGGGGTCGTAGCCAAAGGTCACACCCTCGCAACGGTAGACCAGGTCGCCGGCGCGGCCATCGGCGGCGAGCGTGAGCGTGGCGTTGCCGCCCTGCGTGCGCCGCTCGGCGAATTCCTGGCGCAGCTTCATCAACGCCGCCACGCGGCCCTCGTTGCGGCAGGTGCGGGCCTTGACGCCGCGGCGGAGCCAGGCTTCTTCCTCGGAGAGCTTCTTGGCTTTGCGCTCCCAGTAGACCGCCTCGTCCGCCAGCAGATCGGCCTTGCGGCGGAGGAAGGTGGGATAATCGCAGTCCCACCCCGAGAGGATGCCGCGGTCCAGATCGAAGACCGTCTTGGCCACGGCGCGCAGGAAGGCGCGGTCGTGCGTGATGAAGAGGCACGCGAAGGGGGCGGTGGCGAGGAACTGTTCCAGCCACTTGATGGAGGGGATGTCCAGGTGGTTCGTCGGCTCGTCCAGGAGCAAGAGGTGTGGCTCCCGCGCCAGGGCGCATCCGAGCAGGACGCGGCGGCGGAGTCCGCCGGAGAGGGCATTGAACGTCGCCTCCGGCGGCAAGGAGAGACGCGTGCAGAGCGCGTCCGCCACGTGGGCCCGCGCGGGGTCGTGCAGGGCGTCGAGGAGGATGTCGCGCACCGTCCCGGGGCGGTCCTCGGGGACGTCCTGCGGCAGGTAGGCCACGCGTGTGGAGGGGGCCTTGAGCACCTCCCCGGAGTCCGGCTCCAGGATGCCGGCGATGACCTTCAGCAGGGTGGACTTGCCCTCGCCGTTGCGCCCCGTGACGCACGCGCGGGCCCCCGGCTCGATGCTCAGCGAAATATTCTCCAAGACGGGTGCGTTGCCGAACCCGACCGTGACGTCATGCAAAGTGATGAGTGCCATAGGCCGCACAGTATAACACAAGGGGCGCCGTTGGCGCCCGGAGAACGGAGAACAGAGAACGGAGAACGGAGCGCGCGGCAAGCACGCGACCGGCGAAGCCGCCGTCTTAGTCGTCCTAACGCATCGCCTGAAGACTGTCTGGGGAACCGCAGATTTCGCAGATTTTGAGCAGATTTAGGGCGTGCTATCGCACGCAGGACGCGGTATTGGAAGTTTGGAAGCTTGGAGGTTCGGAAGTTTGGAGGAGCCTAGGAGGTTGAGACCCGGGTTGTCGACTGCGGCGACGGCGTAGCCGAAAGGCGCGAAACGGAGGGCGCCTGGCAGATTGCTTTATTCCAACCGGCAGGTCTTGGAGATGGGGTATCTTGTTGAGTGTGATGGTGTTGATGTTGATTCAGAAAAGTCGAATGACAGGTCTTTGGAAAAGGGTGCAGGCAGCGATTGTCGAGCAACCGTACGCCGCTTGATCTTTGACAACTGAATCGTGTATTGGGCAATTGAGGTGGGGAAGCCTCTTTGCTGGCGCTTAGATTTTCCCGGGATAGTATTGGGGACAATAGTGTCCGGGGAAATCGGCAAGCCTCCTTTTCTCGCGAGAACTGGCGTCTTCGCGGGAAACTGGCATCTGCAGATTTTCTCGGACACCAGTGGGCGGGAAGCTGGCGGGGCACAAAAAAAGAAGGCCGCGAGGGCGGCCTTCAGAGATGCGGAAGAGACCCGCGGCTCAGTCAACGACGATGACGCTGTTGATGGTGTTCATGTCGTTCCCGACCCAATCCTTGCACTCGGGGTCGGCGCACCAGGTGCCGTTGATGACGAACTTGTACTCGTAGCGGCCCTTGGGGAGGGAGAGCGTGCAGGTGAACTCGCCGGTGCCGTCCTTGTCGGCCATGGCCTTGGCGGCGGGGTCCCAGTCGTTGAACGAGCCGGCGAGGAAGACCTTGCTGCCGACCTCGGCGCGGACACGGAAGGTGACGCGGGTGGCCTTGGGGGCGGCGGGCTTGGCAGCCGCGGGCTTCTTGGCGGCGGGGGCCTTGGCGGGAGTCTTCTTGGCGGGGGCCTTGGCGACGGGCTTCTCGGGGACATCGAGGGGGAGATCCTCGGTCTCGGGGGCCTTGGCGGCGGGCTTCTTGGCCGCCTTCGGTGCGGCAGCCTTCTTCGCGGGCGCGGCCTTGGGGGCGGCGGCCTTCACGGTTGTGGTCTTGGCGGTCTTTTTGGTGGCCATGACAGTTTACTCCTTATTCCTGTGAACATTCCTTGTGTAAAAGGAATGGACGTATTATGGCGCAATGCCAAAGATTTGTCAAGCGTGAGGCTTTGAGGGGGATACGTGGGGTGGAATCCGGGGGCACGGTGGGGCGCAGTTTGGTGGGGTTTTCGTGCTTTTTGGCAAAATAAGTCTTGCGTCGAAGGGGCGAAGTTTGGTATTTTATTAGGCAATACGCGTTGGGGCGGGTGCCCGAATGGCGTAGGAAGCGACGGCGGCCGTCCGCGTGTGCGGCAGTCGGAGCGGATTGAACGGAACACGTTTCTAGAGAGGAAGGACCGCAATGGCCCATCTCATCGAGCTCAAGGACCTCATCGAGGCCGGCCTGCACTTCGGCCACCAGACCAAGCGTTGGAACCCGAAGATGAAGAGCTACATCTTCGACAAGCGCAACGGCATCCACATCATCGACCTCACCCAGACCGTCGACCTCATTGACGAGGCCGCCGAGTTCCTGCGCGGCGTCGTTGCCAAGGGGCAGAAGATCCTCTTCGTGGCCACCAAGAAGCAGGCCCAGGAAGTCGTCAAGGAAGCCGCTCTCAACTGCAACCAGTTCTACATGACCGAGCGCTGGCTGGGCGGCACGCTGACCAACAACCAGACCATCCGCCGCAGCGTCAAGCGCATGCAGCAGATCCAGAACATCGCCCGCCAGAACAACGGCGTCCTCTCCGAGCACAAGCAGGAGGCCTCCGCCCTCGCCCGTGAGCTCGCCAAGCTTGAGACCAACCTCACCGGCATCGCCGAGATGGACAAGATGCCCGGCGCCCTCTTCGTGGTGGACGTCTGCCGCGAGGCCAACGCCGTCAAGGAGGCCAAGCGCCTCGGCATCCCCGTCGTTGCCATCGTCGACACCAACGCCGACCCCGATCCCATCGACTACGTCATCCCCGGCAACGATGACTCCGTGCGCGGCATCGAGCTGATCGTCACCAAGCTCGCCGACATCCTCAAGGATGCCGACATCGAGGCCGCCAAGGCCGCCGCCGAGGCCCAGGCCCAGGCCGAGCAGGAGCGCGCCGCCAAGGCCGCCGCCGACCGCGCCGCCCGCAAGGAAACCCAGGGCGCCGCCAAGAAGCCCGCCACCGGCCTCTCCGGTCGCAAGCCCGTCACCAACACCCGCCGCGCCGCCGCCGCCGCCGCCCAGGAGGCCGTCGCCGCCGCCGCCAAGGAAGCTGAAGCCGCCAAGGAAGCCGAGGCCGCCGCTCCCGCTGAGACCCCTGCCGCCGAGTAACGCGGAAACCGAAAGGAATCCCACCATGGCTAACATCACCATTCAGATGATCAACGACCTTCGTGCCGCCACCAACGTCGGCATGATGGACTGCAAGCGCGCCCTCCAGGAGACGGACGGCAACATGGAAGAGGCCATCAAGATCCTTCGCGAGAAGGGTCTGGCCCTCCAGGTCAAGCGCGCCGACCGCGAGTCCAAGCAGGGCATCATCACCGCCGCCGCCGGCGAGAACGGCGCCTACGGCATGATTGAGCTCAACTGCGAGACCGACTTCGTCGCCAAGACCGACAAGTTCCTCGACTTCGCCAAGGTCCTCGCCGATGCCGCCGCCAAGGGCGACACCGACCTGACCAACACCCACGCACAGGGCCTCACCGAGGTCGTCGCCGCCACTGGCGAGAACGTGAAGATCCGCCGCGCCGCCTACATGCCGCTCACCGGCACCGGCCTCGTCGAGGCCTACATCCACATGGGTGGCAAGGTCGGCGTCCTCGTCGAGGTCGGTTGCACCAAGCCCGAGACCGTCCAGAACGAGGCCTTCAAGACCCTCGTCCACGACCTCTGCCTCCAGGCCGCCGCCGCCGCTCCCCGCTACCTCAACGAGACCGAAGTCCCCGCCGAGGAAATCGAGAGCGAGAAGGAAGTCTACCGCGCCCAGGTCGAAGGCAAGCCCGCCAACATCATCGAAGGCATCCTCCGCGGCAAGCTCAAGAAGCACTTCGCCGAGGTCTGCCTCATCGACCAGCCCTTCGTCAAGGAGCCCAAGATGTCCGTCACCGACATTGTGAAGGCTGCCGAGAAGACCACCGGCGACACCATCACCGTGAAGCGCTTCGTGCGCTACCAGCTCGGCATGGCCTAAGCCACAACCCCTGAACACCGGAAAGGACACCACCATGGGTCAGCAACTCCGCAAGCGTGCCAAGCGTGCCCGCCGCGCCTCCTACATCAAGCGCGTCAAGGCCCGCAACAACGCCGCCAAGACCGCCAAGGCCAAGTAAGCCGGCGACCAACCAAAAGGAAGGACCCCACCCGGGGCCCTTCCTTTTTGTCTAATCGTAGGGTAGAAAACCTCACTGGGCAGTGGCTGGAAGGCGGAAGGCGTAAGAAGCCGCCACAGACCCTATAGGGTCTCGGTATGGGCCTTTAGGGAAGACCGACGGCGCGGTAGGCCGTCTAGAACCACCAAGACGGCGGTTGGCGTCGCTTTGGAAATCAATCTTTCTCTGGTGATGGAGGTCTTGGGGCGGTCAGAAGAGGGAGAGTTGGAGGTCGTCGTCGGTGGGGGTGGGGGTGCGGCGGCGCTTGGGAAGCTCGGGGGTGGGGGCCTTTTGGCCCTCGAGGCCGGTGAGGATGACGTTGGCGCGGTCGACGACGGGGGCGGGGAGGCCGGCGAGGCGGGCGACATGGATGCCGTAGCTCTTGTCGGCGGCGCCGGGGACGATGCGGCGGAGGAAGACGATGGAGTCGCCTTGTTCGCGGACTTGGACGGTGTAGTTTTTGACGCCGGGGAGGGCGGCGGCGAGGTCGGTGAGCTCGTGGTAGTGGGTGGCGAAGAGGGTGCGGGCTTTGCGCTGGGGGGTGTTGTGGAGGTATTCGACGACGGCCCAGGCGATGGAGATGCCGTCGAAGGTGGAGGTGCCGCGGCCGATTTCGTCGAGGACGATGAGGGAGCGGGGGGTGGCGTTGTTGAGGATGTTGGCGGTTTCCTGCATCTCGACCATGAAGGTGGAGCGGCCGCGGGCGAGGTCGTCGCCGGCGCCAACGCGGGTGAAGACGCGGTCAACGAGGCCGACCTTCATCTCTTCGGCGGGGACGGGGCAGCCGATGTGGGCCATGACGGCGAGGATGGCGACCTGGCGGATGTAGGTGGATTTACCGGCCATGTTAGGGCCGGTGATGAGGATGAATTGGCGGGTGGTGCCGTTGAGGTGGGCGTCGTTGGGGACGAAGCGTTCGGCGCCGGGTTGGAGCTCAACGATGGGGTGGCGGCCCTCGCGGATGATGAGGTCGAGGGAGTCGTCGACGATGGGGCGACGGTAGGCGAGGGCGAGGGCGCGGTCGGCGAAGCCTTGGAGGATGTCGAGCTCGGCGACGGCGGCGGCGGTGGCCTGGATGGGGGCGAGCTGGGCGACGGCCTTGGCGCGGAGGGCTTGGAAGAGCTCGTATTCGAGGGCGTTGCCTTTGTCTTGGGCGCCGTAGATGCGGCTTTCGTATTCCTTGAGCTCGGGGGTGACGTAGCGCTCGGCGTTGACGATGGTCTGGCGGCGCTCGTAGGTGGGGGGGACGAGGGCGAGCTGGGATTTGCTGACCTCGATGTAGAAACCGAAGACGTTGTTGTGGCGGACGCGGAGGGTGCGAATGCCGGTGGCTTCCTGCTGCTCGGCCTGGTAGCGGGCAATCCAGGCGTGGCCGTTTTGGGCGGCCTCGCGGTAGGCGTCGAGGTCGGCGTTGTAGCCTTCGCGGATGATGCCGCCTTCGCGGATGGTGAGGGGCGGGTCGTCGACGAGGGCGCGGGCCAGCTCGGCGGTGAGGTCGGGGAGGTCGCGGAGCTCGGCGGCGAGGTGGGTGAGGCGCTCGGCCTTGGCGCCGGCGAGGCGTTCGCGGAGCTTGGGGATCTGTGCGAGGGAGTCGGCGAGGGCGCGGAGGTCGCGGGCGTTGCCGGAGCCGCCGGAGAGACGGGTCATCACGCGCTCCAAGTCGCGGGTTTCGGCGAGGATGGCGCGGAGGTCGGAGAGGCGGCGGCGGTCGCTTTGGAGGTCTTCGACGGCGTCTTGGCGGGCGTGGATGGCGGGCAGGGAGTGGAGGGGCGAGCGGATCCAGGCGCGGAGGAGGCGCTTGCCCATGGGGGTGCGGGTGCCGTCGAGCACGCCGAGGAGGGTCTCGGCCTCGGGGCGGCCGCCGGGGATGGGCAGGAGGTCGAGGTTGCGGCAGGTGCACTCGTCCAGCGCGAGGAAGTCGCCGGAGTGGCGGACGTCGAGGGTTCGGACGTGGGTGAGGTCGCGGCGGAGCTCGTGGCGGACGTAGTTGAGGAGTGCGCCGGCGGCGCGGACCCATTGTGGGAGGGGGCCTTGGCCGCAGTAACCCTCCAGCGAATGGACGTTGAACTGGTGGGTGAGCGTGTCGGTGGCTTGGTCGGCCATGAAGCGCCAGGCGTCGGTGGCGGTGAGGGGGCCGGAGACAGAGGCGGGGAGGGTGGGGGCGAGTTGGTCGCGCTGGTCGTCGGCCACCAGCGTCTCGCTAGGGGCGATGCGGCGGAGCGCTTCGATAAGGGCGGCCTCGCCGTGGGCGTCCTCCACGGCCAGGGTGCCGGTGGAGAGCTCGAGCGCGGCAACGCCATAGGCGCACTTGCCGGAGAAGACGGCGGCGATGTAGTTCGAGGCTTCGGCATCGAGGAGGGCGTCTTCGGTGAGGGAGCCGGGGGAGACGATGCGGGTGATCTCGCGGCGGACGAGGCCTTTGGCGGTCTTGGGGTCTTCGGCCTGCTCGCAGACGGCGGCTTTGAGACCGGCGCGGATGACCTTGGCCAGATAGTTGTCGAGCGCATGGTAGGGCACGCCGCACATGGGCACGCCCGCGCGTTTGGTGACGGCCACGCCGAGGATGGGGGCCGCGCGGTGCGCGTCCTCAAAGAACATCTCGTAGAAGTCGCCCATCCTGAAGAAGAGGATGGTGTCCGCGTCGAGTTCTTCCTTGGTGCGGCGGTACTGCCGCATCATCGGTGTCAAGCCATCTGGGTCCTTAGCCATGGGGTTTATTGTACCAAAGTCGGCCTGGGGCGGCTTGCGCCGCCCTGGAGACGGTTTCCACGAAGACACGAAAGGAACGCAAGGGCCTGGGCACTTCACCGTTCAGCCCTTCGGGCCTCACTACCGTGCCCATCCCTTGCGTTTCTGCGTTTTCTTGGAACGCCACTAGGCTTCGCAGTAGGACGACTAGGGCGTTGACGCGCCCCGGAGAACGGGAGGGTGGCTGACGCCACCCTAGAGAACAGTGAACAGAGAACAGAGAACGCCCCTGCGGGGCAATGACAGTCGTGTCGGGGAAAAGAAATAGACCGCAAAGACGCAAATCTTGCAGGAAAGCTGGGGCGCTAACGCCGGGCGCACGGTCGTGCGCCCTCCCGCGCCCCACTTTCCTGCGCCAATGGAGATGAGGAAGTTTGGAGGCTTAGAGGCTTGGAAGTTTGGTCTTCGGGGAGGGGCTTCGTCCCACACCCTTACTTCTTTCCTTCAAGCGCGAAGACGATGGGCGGGAGGGAGCAATCAGCGGGTGTTTAGCCCGCAAAGCGACCGGCGTTAGCCCATCTGGCTTCGCGCGCATTGGCGTCTTTGCGGAAAAACTTCCCCGGACTGTATTGACGGCGAACAACGAACAGAAAATGGGGTGCCTGTGTTCTTCTCTGCGCGGCGGGGTTTGCACGTGCGCCGGGGTTTGTGTTTGCGGAGAGGAATATGGTATCATGAAGGAAATTGCGAACGTTTCAGAGGACTGATTATGAAGCAACGTTTGATGTTTGGCGGAATTGCCGTGGCGCTGTTGGCGGTCGTGGCTTCCTTTGCGATTGCGGCGAACGCGGATACGCAGCCGAAGGGCGTGGAGAGCGACGTGGTGGCCTTGCCGCCGCCGCCGAAGGATGAGGACGTGGTGGCCAAGGTCGGCGACAAGACGTTGACCTGGGGCGAGCTGAAGCAACTCGTGGCCGAAGAGTCCGCGCTCTATGAGAAGGGCACCGGCACGGCCATCCCGCCGCAGATGCGCGAGGCGTTCGAGCAGAACGTGCGGATGAACCAGGTGCAGTATTTCATCGAGACGAACCTGATCGCGAACGCGGCCGCGGCCGCCGGCGTGACGGTGGATGACGCCACGCGTGAGGCGTTCGCCAAGGATCTGCAGGCGCAGACGGGGCGGACGGTCGAGCAGCTGTTGGCGGAGTCGCCTTACGGCAAGGAGCGTTCGCAGCAGATGATTGAGCAGAGCATGCTGGCCAAGAAACTCTTTGACGAGGTAGTGCTGAAGGACGTGACCGTCTCCGATGAGGCCGTGAAGGCCGAGGAGGAGAAGATCGCGGCCGAGGCGAAGCTCGCCAAGGATGCGATGGCCGGTTATGCCAAGCAGGTGGCCGACGGCACGGCGACGTTCGAGGATCTGGTGAAGGCCAACTCCGTGGTCAAGGACCCGATGTCGGAGGTGCCGGAGACCGCGCTTGGGCAGGTCTTCCCGCCCACGGCGGTGACGGCCATCCAGGCGACCCAGCCGGGCGCGACGACGCCGGTGCTTGACCTGCCCGGCGCACAGGCGATGTTCAAGGTGACGGCCCGCGCAGGCGCCTCTGCGGATCCCGAGGCCGAGGCCAAGAAGGCCAAGCTGGAGGGCATCCGCGAGCGCATCGTGAAGGGCGAGGACTTCGCCGCGTTGGCCAAGGAGTTCTCCGATTGCCCGAGCGGCGCGCGCGCCGGCGGTGACCTGGGTGAGTTCGGTCGCGGTATGATGGTGAAGGAATTTGAGGATGTGGCGTTCTCCCTGCCGGTGGGCGAGGTGAGCCCGGTTTTCAAGACGCCCTTCGGCTGGCACATCGTGAAGGTGACCAAGCGTGACGACGCGGCCGGTAAGGTGCAGGCGAGCCACATTCTGCTGAAGACCGAGGACAAGTCGGCGACGGTCTCGGTGTTGGCGCTGGTGGTGCCGGTGCCGCAGGCGAGCGCCGAGCAAATCCGTGAGGGGCTGTTGGCGCAACGCAAGCAGGAGGTCTTGCGCACGTGGCTCACGGATCAATTGAAGGTTCAGCAGGTGCAGAGCCCGTTGTTCCCTGAGTTCGCGGCCCCGCCCGCGCAGTAAGGAATGCTCTTTCGGCCGCCCCGCCGGGAGGCGCGGGCGGCTTTTTGCGTGATGGGCAGAAAGCGTAGATTGTTGCGTAGAGTCATGGGTCCCAAGCGGTTGCTCCGTGGGCGGCCGGGGGCCCGTGTGCCCGCGATGGGGAGTTTTTGGGGACGCGTGCGGCAGCGGGGGCTTTTCCCGTTGCCGGTCGCCTTGCTGGCATTTCCGACGCTGACGGTGCTCTTCGCGACGATTGGGTTCTTGGTGGGGATCCCGGTGACGGGGTGGTGGGGGATCTTGGGCTTTTTGGGCGCGGCGGGCCTGGCGCTGGTGGGCGGCGGGACCTGGCTTGACGGCGCGAAGCGGGTGGGCTGGCTGCTGTTGGCGACGCTGGCGATCTTCCTGGTGGATCAGGCGTTTGTGCTTTTCTCGTGGTGGGATGCGCAGGCCTATCACTTGATGGGGTCGCGGCTTCTCCTGGAGGGGTGGAACCCGGTCTTTGACGCGACGCGTGGAGCGATGTTGGCGGCGACGGGCGCGGATCCGGCGACGTTCAATTCGTATCACGTGGCGTATCTGCCGCGGGGCGGCTGGGTGTGGGGCGCGGTGACGGCCGCCTTGACGGGCAACTTGGAGTCCGGCGATACGTTGATTTTGCTCACGGCGGTGGTGTTGGGGGCGGTGTCGTGGCGGGTGACGCCGTTGCTCTTTGGCGGAGGGCGGTGGAAGCGCTGGTTCTTTGCGTCGCTGACGTTGCTTTCCCCGGGCGTCGCGGCGAGTGTCTTTGCATTTGCGCAGGATGGTTCGCTCTATGCGTTGCTGATGATTTATCTGTTGGCGGCGTGCGCCTATCGGAAGACGGGGCGGACGCCGTGGCTGGTGTACATCGCGTTGGCGCCGATTCTGGGGTGCAACCTGAAGTTCACCGGTGTGGTGAACCTGGTGTTGTCCGGGGCGTTGTTCACGGTGCCGTTGCTTTGGGGGGCGGTGCGCCATGGGCGGACGTGGATGTTTTGGAAGTGGATTTTGGCGAACGCGCTGGGGTTCATGGCCGCGTTGGTGGCGGGGGTGTCGCCCTATCTCACGAATTGGGTGAATCAAGGCGGGCCCTTCTATCCGGAGCACGCCTTCTCGCAGGAGTTCAAGGAGGCCCGGGTCGAGCAGGAGGCCGACTGGCAGGCGATGTTGCGCGGTGAGGCACGCCCTGCACCGCAGACGCCCAACGTGGAGAACGAACCGGATCGTGCGACGGAGCCGGAGGCGTGGGCCGCGTGGATGGACCAAGAGGAGCGCAAGAATCCGCCGCAGATGACGAAGGACTTCAGCCTAGTGAGCGAGGATGCCCGGGCGATGGGCTACTTTGGGCGTGTGGTGAATGCCTATTTCTCGAAATGGCTGGCGCACCGCTACTATGAGTGGAAGTTGGGACGGAAACCCTTCCGGCCGGTCTATCACTTGGACCAGGTGGATGGCTTGGGACGAAGTTTCCGCATTGTGATGTGCCTGACGTTGGTGATGCTGGCGCTGACGCGACGGTGCGGGACGCCTTGGCTGATCGGGGCGATTTTGTTGACGTCGTTCTGCGTGCCCACAAAGATGGTGGGTTATGTGCGCTATGTGCCGCAACTGTGGATGTTCCCGGTGCTGGTGGCGTTCAATGCGATGACGGTGAATGTAAGCCGCTCGGCCGAGGTGGGGCGGACGTTGGTGCACTCCGGGCAACGCCTTGCGGATTGGGGTTATGACCGGGGGACGACGTGCCGGTGCGGAGGTCGCTTCGCGCGAAGGGTGCTCTATCCGTTGACCTGCGTGGTGACGTCGGCGGGCTGGCTGTGGTCGATGATCGGCCGCTCGTTGGCGATTGTGGGGCGGGCCTTGGGGGTGTCGGTGACGGCCACCCTGGCCACGGGGTCTTACCTCTTTGCGCTGGGCAAGCTGGTGTTGGCGATCGGGATGACCAACTATGTGCTTTCGTTGGTGGAGAACATGCGCGCGGAGGAGGCTCCGCGGGTGTATGCGCTCTCGTTGCAGGATCGTTATGAGGTCGATGGCCGTTGCCGGGCGGCCTGGCGGTTGATGCCTTCGGACATCCCTGCGCCGCACGTCTTTGACAACTACTATCGCGCCATTCTGCCGGCGAGCGGCGTGGACAACATCGCTTGGCAGACGCCGGAAGAGAAGGATCGGTTGCGCGATCCGCGCTACTTCTTGCACGCCGATGCGTTTTATCTGGGCGAGAACCTGTGGTATTGGCCGCAACGCCCCGAGCTGATCCGTCATCCTTCCATGCATCATTATGCGGGCCATCCGCGGCGTGATTACTCCGCCGAGAATATTTGGCATATCGCCAAGGAAACCTTGCCGGATCTTCCCGGTTATCTGTGGCGTGTGACCCGCTTCCGGTGGGGGCAGTTCTGGGCGAATGCCAAGGGGGAGCCTTATGGGCGGTGAGGAGGCCTCCCGTGCGTTGCGGGGATGGTGCCTGGCGACCCTGCTCCTTGCGGCGCTTGCGTTTTTGGCCAACGCCTTGCTTGGCCCGCTGAATCAAGATGAGGGGTGGTATCTGCTTGCCGCGCGTCATGTGATGGCCGGCGACTTCCCGCACCGGGATTTCTTCTTCACGCAGGGGCCGGTGATGCCGCTGGTCTATGCGCTCTTTGGGTGGTTGTGGTCGCCTTTTGGCGTGTTGGGCGGACGTCTTTTCACGGCGGTGTTGGGGTTTGCCGCGATTGTCGTGGCAGGCGGTGCGGCGGCCTCTTGCCTGCGGCGCGAGGATGAGCGCTGGACGGCGCGTTTGGCGCTTTGGGTTTTCTTGGGGCTCTCCTTGTGGTTCACCTATTTCACCTGTATCCCGAAGGCATATGCGCTCTGCGCCCTGGGGCTGGCGGTGGCCTTGCGACTGATTGACGGCGGACGCGCCTGGCGTCCGGCGGTGGCCGGTGCGATTTTGGCGCTTCTGGCCGGGACGCGCCTCTCGATGGGGATTTTGCTGCCGGTGGTCGGCGTGTGGTTGCTTGCCCATCGCGACTGGGCCGGTCGAACCGCTTGGGTGTGGTTCGGGGTCGGCGGCGTGGCCGGTCTGGCCTTTGTCTTTGGCCCCTGGTTGGTGCTTTGTCCGGACAGTTTCTTTGAGGCGCAGGCCTTTCATGCGGCGCGGGCGCCGATGGGTGTGCTCGGCGTGATGGGGTGTCTGGCGCGGGCCGTCCGGTTCAATCCGGTGCTGACGGTGGCGTGCGTTCTGCTTGCGTGGTTGGCGCTCACGGGCAAGCCGAGTATGCGTATCCCGCCGCGGGAGACCGCGCCCCTGCCGCGGTTGTGGCTGCTCTGCGCCGTGGCCTTGGGCGCCGTCCACCTGCTCGCCCCCGTGCCTTATGACGACTATCTGGTGCCGGCCCTGGTGCCTTTGGCGATGGTCGCGGCGGTTGCTTTTGCGCGCCTGCCCTTCGATAGTTTGCGCACGGCCTTCGCCAAGGCGCTTGTCCCCGCGGCACTCGCTGTCTCGGTCTGCGGTTCGCCCCTCGCCGAGGCGTGGGTCTCGATGGGACAGGATCGCTTTTGGCCGCGTCTGAAGGCAGAGCCCGATCTCTTCCGCTTGCGGCGTGCCGCCGCGGAGGCCCGTGCCGCCGCCGACCGATTGGGCACGGACGTCATTTGGACGCAGGATGCCTACCTCGCCGTCGAGGCCGGGCTTGACGTCCCACGCGGGCTGGAGATGGGCCCCTTCTCCAAACCGAGCGCGCTGAATCCCGCCGCGACCCCGCTTGCCGCCTGGAGCGGCTACACCTACGCGCTTCATTTCCCTGATTTGACTCCCGCGCCCGACCGTGCGGAACGTTTGGCCGCGCTCCGTGCCGCTTACGGGCGCACCTTGGCCGAGTTCCCCGATTTCGGTCAGGGCCACACCACGCTCATCCTTGCCGAGAGGACCTCACCATGAAGAAGACTCTCCTGCAACTCGCCGCCGCGCTTTTCTCCGCCGCCTTGATTATCTCCCTGTGGCCGCCCATTGGGCAGTCCGGCAACATCTGGTTCGCGTTGGTTCCGCTTCTGTTGCTGGTGCGCCATGTCTCTGTGCGCCGGGCCTTTTGGCTGGGCGGGTTGGTCGGCCTGGTCTCGTGGGTGGGGCAACTGTGGTGGATGCTCGCGCTGACCGACAACAATGGCCCCTGGTACCTTGTCCTTCCCGCACTGCTCGGGCTTAGCACCGTCTTGTCCGTTTTTGTCGCCGCCTTTGCGGGCTTGGCCGCGGCCCTTCGCGTGCGCCTCTCCGCAGAACCGGGCCTTGGGCGCATCGCCCTGGCCACGGTGTTGGAGCCCACGCTGTGGGCCGGATTGGAATGCTTGCGTTCCAACCTCTTTACCGGCTTTGCGTGGAATCCGCTGGGCCTGGCCCTGGCCACGCCGGCTTGGTTGCCCATTGCGCAGGTCGCCGCGTTGGGCGGCGCCGCCCTCGCCTCGGCCCTTGTCGTCTCCGTCAATGGCGCCATCGCCACGCTGTGCGAACGCATTTGGTTCTCCGTCACCCACACCGGCCCTGACGATTTCCGTGGACGGGCCTTGCTCTCGGCGGAGTCCATCCTGCCGTTGGCCTTCCTGTTGGTCGCCTTCCTGTGGGGCACGCACCGCATCGCCGCTTACAATGCGCTCATTACAGAGGCCCCTCGCGCTTCTGTCGTCGCCGAGTCCACCGAGGTCCCCAGCGTCTTCTCCGGCGGCCGTCTCTCCCCGCTTTGGCAACGTTCCACCTATGACCGCGCCCGGGATATGGCCTACCTGCGCCCGGATCTTTGGCTTTGGCCCGAGAGCGCCGTCTTCGAGTATGCCTTCCCTGACGCCGTCGGCGCCAAGGTCGCGCTTACCCGCCTTGCCGATGCGGCCGGGACGCCGCTCTTGCTCGGCGGGCTTCACCGCGCCCCCGAGGAGGGGTGGTACAACGCCGCCCTCCTCTTCACCGACCAGGGCCTCACTCAAGTCTACGGCAAGCGCCACCTCGTCCCCTTCGGCGAATACATCCCCTTCGACAAGACCTTTCCGTGGCTTCAGCGTTTCGCCCCCACCGGCCTCAGCAATGTCCCCGGTCGTGACGTCACCACGCTCACCTTGCCCTCCGGCCTGACCGTCGGTCCGCTCATCTGCTTCGAAGACTCCGTCGCCTCCGTCGCCCGCGAGTCCGTCAACGATGGCGCCCAAATCCTCCTCAACATGAGCAACGACGCCTGGTACGCCGGCTCCGCCGAGCCCGCCCAACACGCCCACCAGGCCGCCCTGCGTTGCATCGAGACCGGCGTTCCCATGGCCCGCTCCTCCAACGGCGGCACCAACGTCGCTTACGATGCCGTCGGGCGGGTCATCGAGGATTTCGCTGCGCTTGCTCCGGATGCCGCCGTCCTCGCGCCGGTCTTTCTTCCCCTCACCGAGCGCCCCTTTGCCGGCCCGTACCTGCGCTTTGGCGAATTGACCTTCGGCGCCCCCTGCGCCACCTTCGTCCTCTGCCTGGCCGCTTGGCTTCTGTTCCGCAGGTTCCGCCGCCCGCTTGGCGGCCGTTCCGCGCTTCTGTTGTTCTTCTTGGTGTTGCCGCTGGTCTCTCTGCGCGCCCAGTCGACCGGCGACAATCTGCTCCCTGCCGCCGGCATGGCCCTTGACGATGGCAACCTGAACATCGCCGAGCGTACCGCCCGCGACCTCCTCAACAAACTCGGCCTCACCCCTGAGGAACGCGCCCGCGCCACCGAAATCCTCATCCGCGCCGACCTCGCCAAGGGCGACTGGGATGCCGCCCTCAAGCGGATCGACGAATGCCCCGAGCTCCCCGCCGAGCGCCGCCTCGTCTTCACCCTCGCCGCCCACAATGGCCGCCGCGATTTCGCCGCCACCCAACGGCTCTTCGATGCCGCCCGCCCCTCCGCAGACACCGAGTGGGGCGTCGCCGCCCTCCGCCAGGCGCTGCGCGCCGACCTCGAACTGGGCCGCACGCTCCAGGCCTCCGCCCGCTTCTCCGCCGTCAATGCCGCCAAGGGTGCCGACTCCCGCACGCGTGCCGAAAACGCCCTCGCCTGGGTCGAACGCTTCCCCAATGCGCAGTCCCGCGCCGCCCTGCTCGCCGCCGCCGCAGAGGCCGACAAGGGCGATGTTTGGCTCGATTGCGCGCTCGCCCTGCCGGAGGCCTACGCCGGCGCCGAAGACCGTTCCGAAGCCCTGGCCCAACTCGACAAGTTGCTGGCCGCCCCGGATCTCAGCTCCTCCGTCGAGGCGCGTTTGGCCTTGGCCGCCTCCGCCCTCGCCGACCAGCCGGAGCAGGCCATCGCCTATGCCCGCAAGGCCGCTGACGTCGCCCGTCGTCTTGACCTCCGCCGGCATGCCCTCTCCACCCTCGGCACCCTGCTCTGCGCCCAATCGGACGCCGCGTCCGTCAAGGAGGGCTTGGATGCCCTCGATCAAGCCGTGCGTCTGGACCCCTCCGCCGAGGATGCCCCCTCGCTCCTGCTCTATATCGCCGAGACCCTCGCCGCCCAGGGCCGCAACGAGGAGTCCCTCGCCGCCTACGACCGCTGGATCTCCGCCTACGATGTTCCCGACCTGCGCGTCCGGATCCGCCGTGGCCGGGGCCGCGCCCTCTTGGCCGTCGGGCGTCCCGACGAGGCGCTCGCCTCGCTCACCGAGGCCATTGAGCTCGCCGATACCGACACCCTCCGCCGTGAACTGCAGATCGAGGCCGTGGAGGCCGCGCTCGCCGCCAAGCGTTATCCCCGCGCCGAGACCCTCTGCCAAGAACTCCTCAAGGCCTCCCCCGATGCCGCCATCTCCCTGCGCCTGGCCCGCGCCTTGGAGGCCAATGGCGATTACGAGGCCGCCCGCCAGGCCTACGTCGTCACGCGCGACGCCCCCCAGGCCTCCGAGGACGATGCCTACACCGCCGCCGTCCGGCTCGCCGCGCTCTTCTCCAAGGAAGGCCGCTACGATGCCGCCATCGCCGAATTCACCCGCTTCTTGCCTCGCGCTCGCAGACCTGCCCATCAGGCCGCCATTCGCCTGGGCCGTGGCCGGGCCTACCACGCCCTCGCCCTGTCCACCGGCGACCGCTTCCAACTGGAGCGTGCGCGAGACGACTTTGCCGCCCTGGAGGGCGCCGAGGACCCCGCCATCGCCTCCGAGGCCCGCTTCTTCCTCGTCCTGTGCCACTACGACCTCGGCGAAGACGACCAGGCGCGAACCCTCGCCCAGACCTATCTCACCGACTACCCCGACTCCCCGCGCGTCCCGGACATGATCCTCTGGCTCGCCAAGAGCGACTTCAACCGCGGGGAATATGAAGCCGCCGCCAAGGGCTTCCAGACCTTTGCCGACCGGTGGCCCAAAGATGCGCGCGTGCCGAATGCGCGTTTCCTCGCCGCCCGCGCCGCCTACCAGGCCGGCGACTACGCCCACGCCATCGAGTTGGTCGCCACCCTCGCCGAGACCGCGCCACAGGCCAAAATCCTCCCCGACGCCCGCTTCCTCCAAGCCGAGGCCCTCATCGAGCTCGCCCGCTTCGGCGAGGCCGCAGAGCTCCTCACCCGCCTCATCCGCCACTCCCCGGAAGCCCCCTGGGTCGGCGAGGCCCATGGCCGTCTGGGCGACTGCCTCCGCATCACCGCCACCAACGACCCCGCCCGCTACGAACTCGCCTACGCGCACTATCGCGCCGCCCTCGACCGACTCGACCCCGAGCAAGACCCCGATGCCGCCGCCATGTACGCCTACCAGATTGGCCGCGTCTATGAGAAGCAGGAACGCCTCGACCTCGCCGTCAAGCAATACTACACCCTGCTCTACACCGCCGCCGCCCGCACCGCCGAAGCCTACACCGCCGAAGGCCGCCGCTGGCTCGACAAGGCCCGCACCCGTCTGGAATCCATCGAAACCGCCCGTGGCCGCCGTGCCGAATATGGCCGCCTCCACGCCCGCCTCGCCTCCGCCGGCCTCGCCTGAGGGCGGCTCCGCCGCCCCGGAGCGTGCAGCCCGAAGGGCAAACCTTCCACGGCCACGGAAAACAGAGCGTGCAGGCGCAAAGCGCCAAACCTTCCACGGCCACAGAGAACAGAGCGTGCAGGCGCAAAGCGCCAAACCTTCCTCGGTCACAGAACGCGCGGCAAGCGCGCGACAGGTGAAGCGAGAGCCAAACTCCAAGCCTCCAAGCTTCTAAACTTCCAAACTTCCCACTCGGCACTTCACCGTTCGGCCCTTCGGGCCTCTCTACCGTGCCCATCCCTTGCGTCTCTGTGACTTCCTGAAAAACGACTTAAGCAACGCGGTAGCACGCACTCAATCTGCCACAATCTGCGAGATTTGCGTTTCCCCAATAGTGTCCGTGGAAAATTGGGACCGCAAAGACGCAAAGGTGGGCGCGAACCGCTTCGGGCTCCGTCGGTCGCTCTGCGGCTTCGCCGCTGACCGCGACCGCCGCCCTTCGTTTCGCGCCTTGTGGTCTTTTCTAAAGAAGAAAGGTCGGGGGTGGGGCAGAGCCCCCCAAGAACTCCAATCAGCTAAGCTTCCAGCTCCCTTTGAGCGCCCCTTCAGGGGGCGCGATAGCGTGGAAATTCCAAGGGCGGCGCGACCAACGGGAGCGATGGAGCCCGCAGGGTTTCCACGCAAGACCGTCTTCGCGGTAAAACTTCCCCGGACAGTATTGGCGTTTCCCATCCCGGCAATGCTTCGTGTACCTTTGTGGTTCTTCGTGTTCTTTGTGAGAGCCGCGCAGCGTGGGGTCTGACCAAGCCTTCAAACCTCTAGACTTCTAAGCTTCCAATATTCAGTTGGCAAAGATCTGGGATGTCTGGTGCTTGCGCCATCCACCCTTGTCAAAGACCTGTCATCCGTATTCCCTAAATCAACCTCAACTCCTTCACCCATCGCAGAATACGTCATTTCACAGGCTTGTCATTATGAGGAAGCTTGGGCGCTTGGCTTTCTTACAATGGTTTCGTCCGTCGCCCCACAGGGGCGTTCTGTAATCGTGGGAGGTTTGGCCTATCGGACCTGCACGCACAACACTGGCAATCCTTCTATCTTTCCTTTCCTTGCCTACTCGTGCTTTGTGTCCTTTGTGGACCTTTGTGCCTTTGTGGGTGCCGCGCAGCGTAACCAAGCCTCCAAACATCCAAACCTCTAAACTTCCAATTCATATTTGACATTCTGGTGGGAATGGGGTATCTTATAGACACCGTTTGAGTTGCGGTGGAGCCGCGAGGCCCCCCACCACGCCTCAGACACATGAAAGCATGCGTCACGCATACTTTCGTCCGATGGAAATTAGCACCTTTCATGAAGGGACGAACGTATTGCGGAGGCGCGTCTGGGTTATTCCCCAGGCGTGTTTCTTCGTATCGTCTCTTCCTTCAGGGTAGTGCTAAGCCTCCATCGGAGACACGGTCGGCGGAGCACGCCTTTTTTGTGCCCGCCTCTCCGGCGAGGACCTCTTCGTCCACGCCATAACGTTAGGAGATGGACGATGAGTGTGCAACCGATGAGTAAACAACTTGAAGAGGTGTTGACTCACAATCCTTGGGCGGGCAAGGCCAAGTCGTGGTACAAATATGTGCCAGGTGAGAAGTATTACTTTGCCGAAGACAAGGCGGCAATTGATCAGTTCAATGTAAACTCAAATGGCAAGACCGTAAAGGTTCATTTTGAACTCCCTCCGCAACCCTTCATTGGTGACCCTGACGCGCCGATTTGGATTCTTCACCTTTGCCCGGGATACAGTGATATAGACCTCTACGATATGGTCTCTATCGATCACGAACTTGATGGTACGCCCATTGTGAAGAACTGTACGAAAGAGGCCTTCGAGGAGCGTCGCAAGTCCCTCTTCCGCCAGTTGGACTTTTCGGAACCTCATCCGTTCTATGTCTTAAAAGAAGAGTTCCGGACCATCAAACAACAAAACAGAATCCATTTAAATGGCACCTATGGATGGTGGTACAACTATCTTCTGGAGGGGCCAGACTCCTTCTTGACAGAGCACGATTTGGACAAGTGTTTTGTATTGGAAGCTTTTCCCTATCACTGTGATACGACCGACAAAGAAAAGCATTGTAATCCCTCTGCCTCTTTGATTCGGAAGATGTGTCATCACGATTTTTGGTGTAAGTTGGTGGAATACGCGTTTGCACAAGACAAAGCCATCATTGCTCGACGTGGAGTTGCATCGTTGGTAGAGAATTGTCTCAAGAACGTGAAAACAGACAAACTATGTGTGTTCACCTCCACGCAGAACATTTACCTAACGAAAGGTAATGTCGCGAAGCGGTTTAAACATCGCCATAGACCTACCCAAGCGGAGCGCGATTTCGCTTTTTGTCGTATTACTGAAAAGTTGTCTAAGTAAGAGGTCCCCTATGAAACGGTTCTTCACACTTTTTGTGTTGTTGTGCGCCCCCATTCTTTCCGCCGATACATGGCAAGACCCTGAAACCGGAATCACTTGGCGGTATGGCATCCGTTCTGATGGCTCTGTCTCTATTTGGGGAGTTGTTGGGGAGCTTCCTGCACATCTGGTAATTCCTTCAGAAGTCAATGGATATCAAGTGATAGCAATCGGAGAATTCGCCTTTCTCAAAGAAACATCTCTGCAATCTGTTGTTATTCCAGAGGGGGTGACAACACTTGAAACTTATGCGTTTGCGGGGTGTTCTTCGTTGAAATCTGTTGTTATTCCAGAGGGGGTAACATACTTTTTCTCTGGAGTGTTTGAGGAGTGCACTTCATTAGAGTCGTTGGTAATTCCTGCCAGTATGAAAGGTTTTGGATTAGAGGAGTTTAAATATTGTTCATCATTAAAGTTAATAGTATTTAAAGGAGATGTTCCCGGTAATGTCGAAGCAAGTTCTGCAAGTAGGTATCCGATTTCTTACCCGTTTGTATATGCGAATAATTGGCAAAAGTCTTTTCCAGACAAGCCATGTGAGATTTTTTCGGATGGAATTCTTCCGGCGCAGGTGAATGTGTATACACACACTGAACTGACGACGCCAAAGACGATGAAGGTGACGTACACGATAAAGGGGAATCTGCCGACAGTGAAGGTTCGTGCGGTGGCATGGAAAGACGGCGTGCGTAGTTTTGCCAATATCATTCCCGTGCGGACGGGAGAAGGTATCCCAAGTGGAGAGCGTGTGACCACAAATGAGGAACATTCTTTCGTGTGGGACGTGGCGAGCGATTGGGCCTCCGACTTGGACAAGGTGACGGTGGAGATTCTCGTTCAAGAGGGGGCACTTCTGCCGCAGGATTTTGTCACCATTCCCGCAACAGAGACGCGCAAGGCGATGATTATCACGCGGAATGTCTTGCTAGAATCGTGGCTTTTTGATGCGTTGGTATGGTGCTATGCGGAGGGGGATTCGCAGTTGCAAGTAAAAAATGGTCGAGCCTATGTGAACGGTACTCAAGTCGCGAATGCGGCCTCAGTTTCTCCTGATGCGCTGAATTATCTTTATGGCAAAATGGGTTATAAGGTGCTTGCCGGGGAGGACTTGAAATATGCGGAGGCGGCGACGCGGTTGGACTTCTCGGACAATGGGCTTAACCAAGTCTCTGTGAAGATTGAGGAGGAGTGAGGATGGGATGGGCGCGAGGGTTGGCGCCGGTCGTGGCGTTGGCCTTGGGCGGGTTGGCCGCCCAAGGCTGGGGGCAAAATGCCGCCCGCGTGACGGTCAAGCAGGTGGACAGTTTCGGAACGGAATTGGCCGCTGAACAGTATGTCTCTACGGACGCGGTCTTCACGTCGGTGGCGGCGCCGGAGCGGAGCGGCAAGCGCTTCACTCATTGGACGGTGGAACCGACGCAACCAGGCTTCGTGAACCGCGACGCATGGGGACGGGCGTTGGACGCAGTGCAACTGACGCCGAAGGACGCGGTCGTCACATTGACGGCTGTCTATGTGGACGTGGCAGAGGACACGGACGGAGATGCCATCCCCGATGCGGACGAACGCTATTGGTATGGCACGGCGAGCGCCTATGACACGAAAGGTTCGCTCCAATGGGATGGCGCGAGCGACACGGACGGCGACGGCTACACCTTCGCCGAGGAGTTGCAGTGCACGCTAAACCCACTCTTTCCGAACGAACTCAAGCTCGGCGGCGTGGCCTACGGTGACAGCGCAACGGTGCTCTACAACCCGAACGGTTATGTGCCCTACACGGTGCGCTCCGACCCCGAGGGCGAACTCTTTGCGACCTACTCCGCCTCTGTGCGTCCGGGGACGGTTATTACGACCAAAGAGTCCTTCTCACCGGACGACTCGACCTTCGCCTACTGGACGGTGAACGGCGTGCGCCAGGCCGACGCCTGGGGCGTGGCGACGAACGTGGCAATCTTCACGGTGGGCAACGAGCCCATTGAGGTGGTGGCCCACTGTGTGGCGGACGAACAGTCGCGTCAGTCGCTCTATTGGTATGGCGGCGATGTGGGGCCGGATTCCGATACCGACGGTGACGGTTACACCCTCTCTGAAGAGTTGCAATATGGACTAAGCCCCATCTTTCCGAATGAACTTAAGCTCGGTGGCGTGGTCTACGGCGACAGCGAGGTGGTGCTTTACAATCCGAATGAGTATCCCGAGGTGACCATCCGCTCTGAGCCCGAGGGCGTCTTCGCCACGGAGAGCCTGGTGCTGCGTCCCGGGCAGGAACACACCACGGACACCTATACGCCGGACGACCGCTTCGCCCAGTGGACGCGCAACGGGGAACGTCAGGCCGATGCGTGGGGCCGCGCACTCGACGCCGTGACCATCGTCGGTAACCCGGGCGTGGGCAAGGTGGAGCTCGTGGCCGACTTTGTGGACGACGAGCACACACGTCTCTCACGCTATTGGTACGGCGTGGACAATCAACCTAAGGACTCCGACACCGACGGCGACGGTTACACCTTCTCCGAGGAGCTGCAGGCTGGCATGAATCCGCTCTTTCCGAACAAACTCGTCCTCGGCGGCGTGGCTACCGGCGACGGCCCGACGCTGGAGAGCAACCTGCAACCCTTCGACATGGGCGGCCTCGCCTTGGTGGAGGGCGCCTTGGAGGAACTCTTCGCGACCCTCGACGGCGCGACGGGGGAACTGACGGGCGGCCGCGACTTCGGCGGCCCCGCCGCCGTGGCGGTCGTGGACTTCGACCAAAACGAGGCCTTCGACGTCCTCGTCTTCGCCCAAGGCGTCCTCTGGACGCTTCGCAACGTCGGCGTCGCGGGGAGCCCGGAATGGGCGATTGCCCCCGCCGCGGAGGTCGCCGAACAGCCCGGCCTCGCCGCGTTGGAGTGCGCCCTCGCCGCCTTGGCACGGCCCGTGATGGCCGGCGGCGCGGCCGAGGCCGGCCCGGCGGTCTGGTTCTGCGACGACGGCGGGCCCGTGCGGCGCCTCGACCTCGCGACGGGCGCCGTCGCCGAGACGGGCCTCGCGGGCTTCCCCGTGTGGGACGCCGCCGACGGCCCCGGCGTCTTCGCCGACAACGCCCTTGCCCTGGCCGCCGGGCAAAGCCTCCCCCTCGATGCGGCGGTGGAGGCCCCCTGCGCCGCGGCCTTGTCCGATGCGACGGGTGACGGTGCGGCCGATTTGCTCGTGGCGGATACGCAGGGGCGCATCTCCCTCTATGCCCGGACGGCGGATGGTTTCGCCCTTGAGCACCGCGTCTGGGGCGGTTCTTTCATTGGTTTCGCCGAGGGGCTGACCTTAGCCCCTGTGGACTGGGAGTCCGACGGTGACCTCGATATGCTCTGCGGTACGGCCACGGGCAAACTCCTCCTGCTTAGTGACCCGAACGTGGGCAGACCGAGTAACCTCCGTGCCACGGCGGGGTATGACAACGTCCTGCTGACGTGGGACCCGAACGGCCAGTCGCGCGTCTATGGTTACGGCGTCTACCGTGCGCAGGGGGCCGACTTCGCCCGTATTGCCGAGGCGTTGCTCCCCACCCACCGCGACACGCCGCCGAGCCTTGCCACGTGGGCCTACCGTGTGACCGCGCTCAGCCGCCTCTGGACCGCCGGCAACTCCGTGCCAGAGACCTTCGAGAGCCTCCCCAGTGAGGTGGTGAGCGTCGACCTCGGCGGCATCACCCTCTCGATGCCCGAGACGATTGCCTCCTACGACGATGCGGAGATTGCCCTGCCCATTATGGTGGACAACACCAAGGGGCTTGGTGCTTTCACCCTCACCGTGACCTACGACCCCATGATTGTCGATCCGTTGGGCTACGAACCTACCGCCCTTACCGAGGGCCTTACGGTCACCTCCACGCCCGCCGATGGCACTTGGACGCTCTCGGCCACCGGAGCACTCACGGCAGGTTCTGGCCCCTTCTTCCGTTTGCGCTTCCACGTCAAGGCCGGGGCCTTCGGCGAGACCGTCTTCCGATTGACCGAGGCCGATTTCACGGCGACCGACGGTAAGCCCGTCGCTACCAACGCGCTCCCCATCGAGACCACGCTCACGGTGCAGGCGCGGCCCCTCCCCGCCACCGTCTCCCTGCGGATGGAGGACGCCCAGGCCAAGACTGGCGAAACCATCCGCGTGCCCGTGTCCGTCGAGTCCGCCAACTCCATCGACTGGGCTACGCTCACTCTTACCCCGGCCTTCGATGCCGGCAAGCTCCGTCTGGTCTCTCGTACCGAGGCTACCGAGACCGAGCCGACCCTTACCCTCACCTTCGAGGTGTTGGAGCAACACGGCGACAATCTCTTCACTACTGTCACCGTCTCCGGTACGGCTACAAGCGCGAACGGTCTCCCCGCCACCGTCCTTCCCGCCACCGCCACCATCTCGATCACGGACAGCAACCCGCCCGTACCCGCAATCGTTACGCTGACAACGACGGATGTTCCCGCGAACGTGGGCGAAACAATCACGGTCACGGTCGCGGCCCGCAGTGAAGGGGATTTGCTTTGGGAAACACTGTCATTGACTCCCGACTTCGACAAGTCTTGGTTGGAGTTGCTTGGTCAGACGCCCGCCACGGCATCCATGCCGGCGACCTTCTCCTTCAAGGTCTTGGAGCGCTTCGGCGTCAATCTGGCCACGGCCATCACTTTCTCGGGAACGGCCATGAGTGCCAACGGACTCGCGGCCACCGTCGGAAGTGTCACCTGCCGCGTGCTCATTGCCGACAACCCGCAGGAACCGGCAGTCGTCTCGTTGAGTCTGCCCAACCAGACCGTGGACACGCTGTCGCGCGTGTCGTTGACTGTCGAGGCGACTGCGGTGGGCGAGGTCGAGTGGGACACACTCGCACTCCATGCGCAGTGGGATGCCTCCAAACTCGACCTCGTCTCGCAGGAGGGGCGTACCTTCGTCTTCGACGTCAAGGACGTTCACGAGGACCTTTCCACGACGATGACTATCACCGGTACGGCCACGAGCACGAATGGACTTCCCGCGATTGTCCAGCCGGCCACTTGCACGCTCACGTTTATTGACACGAATCCGCCGGTGCCGGCGGTGGTGACGTTGGCGGCGGAGGGTGGAAGCGCGATGACGGAGAGCGAGGTGACGCTTGCGGTGCGTGTGAGCACGGTGGGTGAACTGGACTGGGGGACGTTGGCGTTGACGGCGACCGTGGAGGCCGGCGGCTTGGAGCTGCGGAGTCAGACGGCGGCGACGGTCGAGAACCCGACGGCAACCTTTACCTTCTGGGTGCCGGAGCAGCACGGGGACGACCTCTTTGCGCGGGTGACCTTCACGGGCTCGGCAACGAGCGCGAACGGTCTGCCGGCGCAGGTGGCGCCGACGACGGTGACGTTGGCCCTCACGGACAGCAATCCGCCGAAGGATCCGACGGAGGTGCCGCCGTGGTCGAGCGGGGATGTGGATGGCGATGGCAAATTGACGTGGGACGACTACGCGACGGCCCGTGCGGCTATTCTGAAGTATCACCGTCCTACCATTCGGCCGCCGAGTCACTCCTCCGACCCGAACGCGACGGACAACAAGGTGCACCGTTCCATCTGCCAGGCGCTCGGGCGCGGGGAGAATGAGACGTTGTCCATCGCGGACATCACGGCGTTTCAGCGGTATCTCGAGGGGATTTTGGGCGAGATGCCCAAGGAGGCGACGCGATGAGGGCGTTCTTGGCGTGCGTGGCGGCGTTGGCCGCCGGAATCGCGGCGGCACGGACGGTGTCGTTGGGCGCCGTGGTGTGCAACCCGGGGGCCCGGCTGACGGTGCCGATTGAGGTGGACGACGTGGCCGGGGTGGCCTCGGTCTACGTGCGGGTAACGTATGACCCGCTGGTGTTGGCGTTGGTGGAGGTGCGTCCCGGAACGTTGCAAGAGGCGTTCGGGACGGACTTTGTGACGGCGTCTGACGCGGGGTCGGCGTGCGTGTTGGCCTTCGGTCGCGAGAACGCGGCCTCGGGTTCGGGAAGCGTGGCGGAGTTGGTCTTTGAGGCGCGGCCCGGGTGCGAGGGGATGTATTCGGACGTGGCGTTGGCGGAGGCTCGGTTGGAAGAGCGGACGCAGACCGCGGACCTAACGGTGTCGGTGCCCTTGGAGCCGACCAACGGGATGGTGCGGGCCTTCGCGCCGGACGGCACGTGCGAGACACGTCAAGGTGCGGCCACGGTGACGGTGGCCGCGGAGACGACCCTGCGTTGCCTGACCTTGGCAGCGGGGGACGCCTTGGAGGCGAGCGCAAGCGCGGAGCCGCGCCCCATCACCGTGACGGAGGCGCTCGCCGCCGAAGGGACCTTGCGGGTCTTGCCGCCGGAGGGCGGTTGGGCGACGGCGCGTTATGAGGTTTTGCGTTGCCCGGCCTCGACGCCGACGCTGACGTTGGAGGCGGCGGAACCGCCGGAGGCGTGGACGGTGACGGCGCTCACCGAGGGCGGGACGACGACCTACGTGTTGGAAACGACCGTGGAGACGGAAATCCCTGTCCTGACCGAGGCAGAGTTATCGCCGGCGGACGCGAACCTGCTTCGCGAGCTCCTGGCGGAACGTTTGGACGGCGTGACGGCCATCCGCGCGGAAGGTTCGCGCGAGGCGATCTTGGCCGGCTTGGATTTGGGTATTGTGCCGGTCTGCGCGGTGGAGAATGGCACGTTGACGGCGACCTTCGAACTGCCTGAGCTGCGCATCACCGCCTTCGACCCCGCGACGGGAACGGTGCAGGTGCGGGTCATCCCCGCGGAGGGCGCAACCATCACCCAAGAGGTCCGCACGGGCGTCTTGCAAGTGTGGGCGACGGAGGATCTTGGTGTGGAGATGAAAGCCGTGCCGGACGCGGCCTTCAGTCTGCAGAACTATGTCGGGCAGGGCTTGGCCGGTGTGACGTTGCCGGAGGCCTTCCGTCTGAGTTTGGGACGAAACCTTTTCATCAAAGTGGTCGCCGATCATCCGGCGGCCGCGGAACAACCAACCGGAGACTAAGACACCATGAAAAATCTTATCGCACTCTTTTGCGCGGCCGGCTTGGCCGCTGTGGCCGCCGCGGCCGAGGCTCCTGCCTTGGAGGCCGGCGGGACGGATTGGGCCAGCCGCCTGCGCGTCTCGGCCGGAGGTTTCGGGCGCTTTGGCGCGGAGGCGAAGCTGAAAGGCCTGGGCAGCGACAACGGCGACCTGTGGGGTGCGGGTTTGGACGTACAGTTCAATCTCATTCCCGCAGAACGCTTCAACCTGTGGGTCGGGCTCGGCGGCACCTACATCCCCGAGCAGGACTTCGCGGATTTCGCCTATTCGGAAGGTGACGCTTCTTACTCCTATACGGAGGCTTACAAGATGCGTATTCGTTCCTATGGGATGCGTCTGATGGCCGTGCCGGAGTGGAAGGTGTGCGACGCCTTCGCGCTGGGTCTGCGCCTCGGGGTCTCCCTGGAGCACTACAAGGGCGAGGTGCGCGACAATTGGCGCTACTCGGACGATTACGGAACCGATTCCGGCACCGATATCTTCTCTGACTCGGATAACTTGGTGCAGGGCATCGTGGGTCTGCAGGCCACGTGGAACATTACCGACCATTTCGGCCTCTTCGCGTATGTGGATGGGCGTTTCGGCGGCGATGTGGACCTGAAGGTCGAGGGCGAGAAGATCGGCTCCTTCGACGGCACCTCCTGCGAGGCCGGCCTGGGTCTGCACTGGGTCTTTTGACACGCACGCGGCGGCCTTGTTTAGGGCCGCCGCCAGAACCTGCACTGACATCAAGTTCGGTATCATGATTACAGGGTCCCTCGCGGGGCCCTTTTGTTTGGATTCAATCACCTTCTGCAAAGAACCGAGCGCTCTGGCGGGGCGCTCGCGTCTTCACGGTAAACCTTTTTTGGAGGCCGTGCCGTAATTTCTTTACGGAACGAGTTCCGTGTGTTATCATAAAGGCAGTTTAGTATTAACAACGGTGATGATCATGCTCAAATCTTTTGAGGTCGAGAATTTCCGCGGCTTCCAAAACCCGATTAGGCTTTGCCTTGTCGCGAGGAACTATGATTATAACCCGGCCGTGGTCAAGGATGGCTTGGTCAAGAACGCGATTTTGTACGGCCCGAATGGCATCGGCAAGAGTTCGTTGGGATTGGCGCTCTTTGACGCGGCGCGCCATCTCACGGATACGACGCCTTTCCCGGCGGAGCGTTTGGAGCCTTATTGCAACCTTGACAATCCGGCGGATAGGCCGGCCTGTTTCACGTATGAGCTTCTGTGCGGAGGGACAACGATTCGCTATCGTTATGAGAAGCGTGCGCCGGATGCGTTGGTGCGCGAGACGCTGTGCTTTGATGGTCGTAAAGTTGTCGACTACTGTTATGCAGAGGCGCGGCAGGAAGCGCGGTTTGTGGACAAATCCGTCTTCGGCGACATCAAGACGGACTTGCCTGACAACCGTCTTTCCATCTTGAAGTATTTGCACCGCAACTTGCCGACCGGGACCGTTCCGGCGCTTGACGCCTTTTTCCGTTTCTTTGAGGGCATGTTGTGGTATCGCTCCCTGTCGGAGGGAAATTCCTACGCGGGTTTCACGACGGGTTCGCGGATGCTTGAGGATGTGATCTTCGAGGCCAATGCGTTGCCGGGCTTCGTGGCCTTCTTGGAGGAAAATGGCTTGCATTACGATCTCACGTTTCGGGAGGTCGATGGCAAGCCTCGCTTGATTGCCCGGTTCAAGGATGGCCGAGAGGCCTTCTTCGGCTCTGTTGCGTCCACCGGCACGAAGGCGTTGATGCTCTTTTATTCGTGGAAGATTTCCGCCTTCTCGCGGCTGTCCTTCCTGTTCATTGATGAGTTTGACGCTTTCTTGCATTATCAGTCGGCGGCGGCAATTGTCCGGTTGCTCAACGAGCATACCGACTTCCAGACTGTGCTGACCACGCACAACACCTATCTGATGCAAAATGCGTTTACTCGTCCGGACGCCTGTTTCTTGATGGGTGAACAACGCGTGGCGTGTTTGGCGGATGCGACGCAGAAGGAGATTCGCGCGGCGCACAACCTTGAGAATCTCTATCTCAATGGAGCCTTCCGTGTCTGACCATCTGTTCCAATACAGACCAAGGAAGACGGGAACCACAAAAACGAGCGCTCTGCCGAGCGCTCGTTTTCCTTAATAGAATAAGGCTACAGAGCGAGGTCTCGTGGGAGTGTTCGGGGGGCTTTTGGCGGGGGGCTAAAGGGGCTTTTCTGGACCACTAAGGGTTTCGACCCCGACCCCTATAGGGTCTCACCTTCGACCCCTATAGTGGTTGACCTCGGACCCCTATAGGGTCTCAGAAAGGCCCCTTTAGGGGGCGATGCGAGGGGGGTAGTGAGGGCTTTGTCGAGGGCATGGGGCGGAGCCCCACCAAGAGCGCCAAGCCTCCAAACCTCTAAGCTTCCAAACTCCCCTGGAAAGTCCTGCGGGTGGTAGCACGCCCATAATCTGCTCTAATCTGTAAAATCAGCGGTTCCCGATAGTGGCAATTCCTTGTGTACCTCTTTGTGGTTCTTCGTGTTCTTTGTGAGAATCATAGAGCGCCCGATGGCGCCCGAGGCGTTTCGCTCCTACGTTGCGTCTTTGCGGTCCTCATTTTCCCCGGACAGTATTGGCTGTAAAATTGTTTCTTGTCTGCTCTTAGGGATTTGCTATAATAAAAGCAGAAAGAACGCCGCCGGAGAACACGAGGGTGTATCACCAGCATGAGCAATCATGTGGTAGTCGTGCCGGGGGTTCTTTCTTTTTTGCATAGACAGGTTGCATCCATTTCTACCTTATTGGGTGTCATGGCCTTGTCAAAATATTTAACCCCATAGTTTAATATATCCTTTCCATGTTTATAAAGGTGTGATCTCAAACGATACTCAAAGCAAGGTGTACGAAAGCCCCATGTGTTGACTTCATGCGACCAAAACATGGAAGTTGCACATACATCCGCCAGTTGGAGCATGTCCCATGAAGATGCAGGTTTCGCGGAGATTCGCTTAAACACGCCTTGGGCAAGTCGAGTTCCTGGATAAGTACCCGTAATCAATTTCTCACTGATATACTGAATAAGCTCTTCATCGCGAGCAGTTCCCCGTGCGGAAAGGACAATGTCTCCGACTCGTTGCGTGTCTCGTAAAAACCAAGACACCCGTTCCAACAACATCCGACAGATGTAGTTGTATGCAACACTTGCCGTTGCGCGCATCGTCAAATTCAGCTTCTTTGTGTCAACGAGTACCGCAATATAGGTAAATGTTCCGTCTGCCAACACATCTACAGCAAAAGCGCGTTGATTGTAATCTCGCAACTTTCGCATATGGATTTCTCGTACATTAAGACGTTCACGAACGATCTCTATTTTATGGCGTAATTCCGTCTCTTCCGTCTTGTCCACCACTACAGCAGCAAGAACAAACCATTGGGTTCCTCGTTGATAGCCGAGATCCCCTGCCTCATCTATATAAACAGTTGAAGGAGTGATTTGTTTCTCTTCTACAAAAGTTGTCAAACCGAGTTCCATAATCACCTCTACTTTCACTGCTTTAATTATACACGCTTATAACGGTTTACGTCAAAGCAACAGGGGCCGAGGAAAGATAGAACTCTTTTTCCACAAAGACACAAAAGCGTGCGCGAAACGCCCGGCATCGTCGGTCGCTTGATGTCTTCGCCATTGCCCGTGTCCGCCGCCCTCCGTCTCGCGCCTTTTCTAAAGAAGAGCCGAGTGTGAGGCGGAGCCCCACCAAGAGCGCCAAGCCTCCAAACCTCGAAGCTTCCAAACTTACTTGAAGGTTATCAGTCGGGGAAGGTGTGGAGGCGGGTGCGGCGGGTGGTGGTGGCGGCGTCGGCGCGGAGGGATTCGCGGAGGAGGGTCCAGCCTTCGGGGGTGTCGGGGCGGGGATATTCGCTGGTGACGAAGTCGAAGAGGATGGTGCCGGAGGGGGAGCGTTCGCCCTTGATGTATTTGCCCTGGGGCTCATCGATGAAGGTGGAGACGATGCGCTTGCCGTCGCGCTCGTAGGCGTCCCACTGGGCGTTGGCAGGCGGATAGACGACCAGGTCGAAACCGTCCGAGGCCCAGCAGAAGTAGGAGGTCGGGGTGTCGCCTTGCTCGATGTCGTTGATGACGACGCGGAGGCCTTGAGGGTTGCTGTCGATGGTGTAGTGACGGCAGCCGGAGAGGAGGGCTACGAGGAGGCAGGGCAGGAGCAGTCGCTTCATGAGGGGACCTCTTTCGTGTGTTTGTGTCGCTCGGCCACCGGCCGGCCGCCTTAGAGGGCGGCGCGGCGGGCGGTGAGGGTGGCGATTTGGGCCTCGAGCTCGGCCTTGCGGTCGCGCTGGTTTTGGATGATGGGGGCGGGGGCCTTGGAGACGAAGGCTTCGTTGTTGAGCTTGGCGTTGACGCCGTTGAGGAAGCCTTGGAGTTTGGCGATCTCCTTGTCGAGCTTCTCGGCCTCGGCCTTGGTGTCGACAAGTCCATCGAGGGGGAGGTAGACGACGCCGGCCTTGAGGAGCTTGGAGGGCATGGGGGCCTCGGGGGCGGCATCGACGAAGTCGAGGGCCTCGGCGCGGACGGCGGTCTTGATGGAGTCGGCGTCGCGGGAGAGGCGGTCGCGGAGGTCGTCGGTGGCGGGGTGGAGGAGGAGACGGACGTTGAGGGCGGGGGCGAGGCCGGCCTCGGCGCGGAGGGCGCGGATGCCGGTGATAAGGTCGCGCTTGGTCTCGACGTAGGCGAGGACGTCCTCGGTGAGGCCCCAGGCGGCGAGGCGGTCGGGCGCGTAACCGGTGGGATAGGGGGCGCGCATGATGGTCTCGCCCTCGGCGCAGTAGCCGAGCTGGTGCCAGAGCTCTTCGGTGACGAAGGGCATGTAGGGGTGGAGGAGACGGAGGATTTGCCCGTAGACATCGGCGAGGATGGCGAGCACCTGGCGGCGGCGGGCCTCGTCGGGGGCGTTGAGGTCGGCCTTGGCGTACTCGAGGTACCAGTCGCAGAAGTCGGTCCAGGCGAAGTCGTAGATGGCGAGGGCGCCGTCCTGGATGCGGTATTTGGCGAGTGCGGCGTTGAGGTCGGCGCAGGTGTGGTGGGCCTTGAGGAGAAGGTGGCGGTCGTCGTCGCGCAGGAGGGCGGGGTCGAGGTCGAGGGTGCCGCCGGCGTGGTCGGCGAAGGAGAAGCCGGGGAGCTTTTCGGCGTTCATCTGGAGGAAGCGCGCGGCGTTCCAGAGCTTGGTGCCGAAGTTGCGGCCGATCTCGAACTTGCCCATGTCCACCTTGGTGTCGGTCTCCATGGAGGTGATGAGGGCGAGGGAGAAGCGGAGGGCGTCGGCGGAGTATTGGCCGATGATCTCGAGCGGGTCCAGGGAGTTGCCGAGGGACTTGGACATCTTGCGGCCCTGGGCGTCGCGGACGATGCCGTGGAGGATGACGTTCTTGAAGGGGGCCTTGCCCATGAAGTGGAAGCCGGCCATCATCATGCGCGCCACCCAGAAGAAGAGGATGTCGGCGCCGGTGATGAGGTCGCAGGTGGGATAGTAGAAGGCGAGGTCCTGGGTCTGCTTGGGCCAGCCGAAGGTGGAGAAGGGCCAGAGCCAGGAGGAGAACCACGTGTCCAACACGTCGGGGTCCTGGTCGATGGCCGCGCCGCCGCACTTGGGGCAGACGGTGGGCTTGGCGGGGGCGGCCCACTCGTGCTTGCAGTCACGGCAGGTGTAGACGGGGATGCGGTGGCCCCACCAGATCTGGCGGCTGATACACCAGTCGCGGATGTTCTCCATCCAGTTGAAGAAGACGCTCTCCCAGCGCTTGGGCTGGATGACGATCTCGCCCTTGCGCACGGCCTCGATGGCGGGCTGGGCGAGGGGCTTCATGCGGACGAACCACTGCTTGGAGAGACGGCTGTCCACCACCGTGTGGCAACGGTAGCAGTGGCCCACCTGATTCTGGTAGGGCTCCACCTTGACGAGGAAGCCGCCCTTCTCCAGGTCGGCCACGATGGCCTTGCGGCACTCAAAGCGGTCCATTCCCTCGTAACCCGAGAGGGCGTTCATCGTGCCATCGTCGTTCATCACGTCCACCTGCGGCAGGTTGTGACGCTGGCCGACGGCGAAGTCGTTGGCGTCGTGCGCGGGGGTGATCTTCACCACGCCCGTGCCGAACTCCTTCTCCACGTAATCATCGAAGACGACGGGGATTTCTTTGCCCACCAACGGCAGGATGACGGACTTGCCCTTGAGGTGCGCGTAGCGTTCGTCCGAGGGGTTCACGGCCACCGCCGTGTCGCCGGGGAGGGTCTCGGGGCGGGTGGTGGCGACGGTGACGAACTCGCCCTCGCTCCCTGCCACGGGATAGCGCACATACCACAGATTGCCGTCGTTCGGCTCGTGCTCCACCTCGTCGTCGGCGAGCGCCGTGCCGCAACGCGGGCACCAGTTCACGATGTAGTTGCCGCGGTAGATCAGCCCCTCGTCATAGAGGTCGCAGAAGACCTTCGCCACGGCGGCGGAGAGGCCTTCGTCCATGGTGAAACGCTCGCGCTGCCAGTCGGTCGAGTTGCCGAGCATGCGTTGCTGGTGGACGATGGTGCCGCCGTACTGCTTCTTCCACTCCCACACGCGGTCGATGAACGCCTCGCGGCCGAGGTCCTGACGGCGCTTGCCCTCCTTGCGCAGGGCCTTCTCCACCACGTTCTGCGTGGCGATGCCCGCGTGGTCCGTGCCCGGCACCCAGCAGACGTTGTCGCCGCACATCCGGTGCCACCGCACCAGGACGTCCTGGATGGTCTGGTTCAGCGCGTGGCCCATATGCAGGATGCCTGTCACGTTCGGCGGCGGGATCACCACGGAATAGGGCTTCCCACCCCGTGCGGGATCGTCATGGAAGCAGCCATGCTGCTCCCACCAAGGATACCATTTCGCCTCAACTGCCTTCGGGTCGTAATGTCTGTCCATCGCATCTGTCCTTTGGAAACCGCAAAAGTATACCATAAAGCTGATGGGGCGGCTTGCGCCGCCCCGGAGAACAGAGAGCGGAGAGCGGAACGCCCCTGCGGGGCGACAGGCGAGGGTGTGGCAGTAGTGTCCGGGGAAAATTGGGACCGCGAAGACGCAAAGGGAGGCGCGAACCGCTTCGGGCTCCGTCGGTCGCTCTGCGGCTTCGCCGCTGACCGCGCCCGCCGCCCTCCGTTTCGCGCCGTGAGATAAGAAGTCAGGGTGTGGGGCGAAGCCCCGCCAATAAAGCCAAACTTCCAAGCATCCAAGCTTCTAAACTTCCCAATTCCCCTTTGAGCGCCCCTTCAGGGGCGCGATAGCGTGGAAATCCCAAGGGCGGCGCGACCAACGGGAGCGATGGAGCCCGCCGGGTTTCCACGCAAGACCGTCTTTGCGGTAAAACTTCCCCTGGACGGGCAGAGGATTAGGGGGCGAAGGTGGGGCGAAGGCGGAAGAGGTGGGTGCCGCTTTGGGCGAGGTCGAGGCGGAGACGGCGGACGTTTGGCGCGGGGGTCTCCTCGGAGAGGGTGCGGATTGCGGCGGTGCGGGCGGCTGTCCCATCGAGGGAGACTGGGATGGCCTGCAGGATGGTCGCGGCGTTGAAGGTGCCGCGGGAGAGGGAGGCCTCGACCCAGAGACCGTCGGCGTCGAAGCCCATTGCGGAGACGTCGAAGTCGGTCTTGGCGGTGGTGAGGGTTTGGGTGGCGCCGTCTGCGCTGACGGAGGAGGAGATGTCCAGTCCATCGAAGAAGCGGGCACGGTCTGCGTCGTCCTCCGAGGCGAAGCGGAGTTCGGTGACGCCGGGCTCGGGCGCGGGGAGTTTGTCGGAGAGGCCTGCGGGCAGGTCGAGGGGCTGAGGGGCGGCGCCTTCGTTCAGCCAGAGGTTGGAGTCTGGGAAGGTGGTACCGTTCAGGATGGTGATGGTGCCGTTGGGGCCGAGGGTGGGGGCGCCGGCGGTGGAGTCGTGGTTGCGGCTGCCGATGTAGGGCTGGGTGGCGAAACCGCCGGGGCCCTCGACGGTGCCGCCATACCAGAAGAGGTTGAGGCCGGAGAGGGTGAGGGAGTCGCAGACGCCGAGGGCGAGATTGGCGATGCACCCGCCGGCGGCGCGGTGGGTGCCCAAGCGGCTGCGGATGGCCGCGCCGGGGCGGATGGCGACGGTGTTGTCGGTGAGGGTGAGGTGGGCGGTGGAATTCCAGTTGCATTGGCCGACGAGGAGGCCGACGTCGCCGTTGCCGTTCATGGTGACGTCGTTCCCGAGGGAGTCCGAGCCGTAGGCCTGGACGAGACCGGCGGCGTCGATGACGCACCGAGAGATGGAGACCGCCGCGCCGGGCTCGATCCAGAGTCCGCCGGCGTGCAGTGGGTCAACTTGAAGGTGACGGAGAGGGCGTTGAACTTGCCCCAAGGCACATTGCGGAAGCCGAGGATCGGCTCATCCCCCGCGCCACGCACCAACCATGCATGGTCGCGCACCATTGTCACGGCCCCGGCGGCGTGCAGGGCGAGGAGGGAACACAAGGCGGTCAAGGCAAGTCGAGGTATCTGCATGGGCACTCCAATCTTTCCTCTCACAATGCCAAAAAGCGTATCCATTCGTCAAGCGGAATCGTGTCCGACACAATCGCTGTGGGCATAGGAATGACGCAGGGGAGACATCTTGCGGAAAAAACGTCGATTCCGTCGGTCGTGTTTGATTATCGCATTTTCTCTTTCTTTTGTGTGTTTTATGGCGTTTGTTGAGGGAGGGTTGGCGGCGGGTCGGAGAACTTTTTTAAGATTTATAAAAAAAGTGCTTGCATGGATGGTGGGGTGTGTGCTACTATATGCGCCGTTTTCCCGACATGGCGGGTTAGCTCAGTCGGTAGAGCAGCGGAATCATAATCCGCGTGTCGGGGGTTCGATCCCCTCACCCGCTACCATGCGAGAGAGGAAAACATACCACAGTCCGAAGTGGCGCAGTGGTAGCGCAGGTGACTGTTAATCACTTGGTCGCAGGTTCGAATCCTGCCTTCGGAGCCAATTTCTTGGAGGCCGTGCCCCAGAGGGGGGGCACGGCCTCCATTTTTTTTGGAAAACGGAGAACGGAAAACGGAAAACGGAGAACGGAACGCGCGGCAAGCGCGCGACGGGCGAGGGCGCTTTTCAGGAAAACATGGAAACGCAAGGGATGGGCACGGCAGAGAGGCCCGCAGGGCCGAACGGTGAAGTGCCCAGGCCCTTGCGTTGCTTTGTGTCTTCGTGGAAAACAGCCGTCCCGATATGGGTTGACTTGGAGTGGGGGCGAGGGTGTATGCTATGGGAGATTGTTGTCCGAAAGAGAAAGGTTAGACATGAAGAAAGTGTTGATTTTGTCCGGGTCGCCGCGGAAGGGCAACTCGCAGACGTTGTGCGAGGCCGTGGCCGAGGGTGCGCGCGAGGCGGGCCATGAGGTGACGTTGATCCGCGTGGCGGAGAAGCAGATCGGCTATTGCACGGGCTGCGGACTGTGCTCGTTCCAGGGCAAGCCGTGCCCCATCAAGGACGACGCGGAGGCCATTCAGCGGCAGATGCTGGCGGCGGACGTCATCGTGATGGGCACGCCGGTCTACTTCTATTCCATCTGCGCGCAGCTGAAGACGTTGATCGATCGCTCCAGCCCCTACTATGAGCAGATGGTCGGCAAGACCTTTGGCTTTGTGATGACCTCGGCGGATGACGATCCCGCGTGCATGGACCGGACGCTGGAGGATTTCCGTGGTTATCTGGCGTGCCTGGACGACCCGAAGGAGGCCTTTGTCCTTCGCGCGGCGGGGCTCACCCATCCCAATGAGGCCAAGGATTCGCCCTATCTGGCGCAGGCCCATGCCCTAGGCAAGGCGCTTTGAGGGGTGGCTGTCGCCACCCCGGAGAACGGGAGGGCGGCAGAGCCGCCCTAGAGAACAGAGAACGGAGAACAGAACGCCCCTGCGGGGCGACGAATGGAGCATTGTGCAGGGCGGCGTCAGCCGCTGTCCTAGTCGTCCTCAATACTGTCCGGGGAAAATGGGGACCGCAAAGACGCAAGGGGAGGCGCGAACCGCTTCGGGCTCCATCGGTCGCTCTGCGGCTTCGCCGCTGACCGCGACCGCCGCCCTCCGTTTCGCGCCTTTTCGCCTTTTTATAAAGAAGGGAAGTCGGAGAGTGGGGCAGAGCCCCACCAACAAAACCAAACTTCCAAGCATCCAAGCTTCTAAACTTCCCAATTCCCCTTTGAGCGCCCCTTCAGGGGCGCGATAGCGTGGAAATCCCAAGGGCGGCGCGACCAACGGGAGCGATGGAGCCCGCCGGGTTTCCACGCAAGAACGTCTTTGCGGTAAAACTTCCCGGGCCCTGCTGGGTCAGCGGAAGTCGCGGAGGTGGGAGAGGAGGGCGGAGGCGGATTTGAGAAGGTGGCCGGGGTTGGCCAGGGCGCGGGCGGCGGCGTGGAGGAGGGGCCGCGGCTGGAGGTGGGCGCGGTAGGCCTGGGAGATGAGGGCGTTGATTTGGGCGTGGGTGAGGGGGCAACGCATGACGGGCGCGCGCATATCGTAGGCGTCCCAATCCTCGGTGAGGAGGCCGCCGGAGGCCTGGAGGTCGCGGAAGAGGGGCGTTCCGGGATAGGGGACGAGCCAAGTGGCCTGGAGGGTGTGGGCGTGGCCGCGGCGGAGGAGTTCGCGGCCGAGGGCGACGGTGCGCCGGGCGTCCTCGAGGGTCTCCCAGGGATAGCCGAGCATGAGGGTGATGTGGACGTGGAGACCGGCCTGGGCGGCGTCGCGGGCGCCTTGGCGGATCTGCTCGACGACGAGGCCCTTGTTCAGGCGGTCGAGAGTGGCCTGATTGGCGGATTCGACGCCGAAGAGGACCATGCGATAGCCCGCGCGGCGCATGAGGCGATAGTCCGCGAGGGAGAGGGCACCAAAACGTTGGTTGCAGTCGAGGTGCAGACGCTTGGCGTAGCCGCGCGAGAGGAGGCCCTCGCAGAAGGTGCGGAGCCAATCGCCGACGGGCTGGCTGCCGGCGTCGTCCATGATTTCGCGTGCGCCGAGGTCGAGGAGCCCGCCGATTTCATCGAGGACGTGCGCCACGGGGCGGGTGCGGCAGGTGGGGTAGAGCGCGGCCCAGGAGCAGAAGGAACAGCGGGCGTACCAGCAGTCGCGGGCGGACATGAGGTAGGCGCCGGGGGTGCGCAGGAAGTTGCCGTTGCGCGTGGCGTAGTCGCGCCAGCGGGTGAGGGTGCGGTCGATCTGCGGGAGGGCGGCGAGGTCGACAGGGACATCGCGCCCCTCGGCCCAGGAGAGGAGGGCGAAGTCGTAGTCCCCGCCCATGAGGGCGGCGTCGACGGGGGCGTTGCGGCGGGTCTCCTCGGGGAGGGCGGTGACGTGGTCGCCGGCGATGAGGGCCTTGCAGTGGGGCAGACGGCGCTTGAGTTCGCGAATCCAGGCCCAGTGGAACTTCACGACGGGCGTCTTGGTCTCGACGAAGACGGCGTCCGGTCCCCAAGTCTCGAGTTCGCGCCAGAAGGCCTCGGGCGTCAGGCCGCGGGCGATGCCGTCAAGCCAGAGCACGTCGTGGCCGTGGGCGCGGAGGAGGGTGGCGGCGGAGGCGGGGACGACGGGATAGATGGCCGTCTGCCGGTGGAACCACTGGAACTGCCGGTTTTGGCTGAGCAGTGGCGTGCCTTTGTCCGAGGGGATGGGCGGATAGCAGATGGCGAGACGCATCGGGTGGCTGATTGGCTGATTCGCTGATTGGCTGATTGGAGATGCCCTGCCGGGCGATCACGCAAACTTCCAAACTTCCCATTCAGCCGTTCACGGCTGAACGGGCGGCGGCGAGGAGTTTGTCCAGGGTCTCCTGGGTTTTGGCCTCTGCGGCGATGCGCAGGAGTGGCTCGGTGTTGGAGGGGCGGACGCCCAGCCAAGCATCGGGCCAATCGAGGCGGACGCCGTCGTAGTCGATGCGGTGTTCGGGCGGACCCATGAGGGCGACCAGGGCGGCCTCGACGCGGGCGACGGCGGCGGGGCGGTCGGCGACGTCGGGGATGTTGACTTCGCCGGAGGAGACGTAGCGGCCGATGATGGGGTCGATGAGGTCGTGTAGGGTGCGGCCTTCGCGTTTGGCGCGGGCCAGGACGCCGAGGATGATGAGGGCGGCGTAGATGCCGCTGTCGCTCCAGTGGAAGTCACGGAAGTAGTAGTGGCCGGCGACCTCGCCGCCGCAGAGACCGTTGCTTTCGCGGAGGGCGGTCTTGGCGAAGGCGGCGCCGACCTTGACCATGCGGGGCTCGAAGCCGCGTTCGCGGAGGGCCTCGATGACGCCGCGGGAGGTGCGGACGTCGTGCACGACGACGTTGGAGGCGTCGGGGCAACGGGCGCGGAGTTCCTCGGCAATGAGGGGGATGAAGGCGTCCGGCGGGATGAAGGTGCCCTCGGCGTCGACAAAGCAGACGCGGTCGCCGTCGCCGTCGAAGATGAGGCCGACCTCGGCCTTACGGTAACGGACCATGCGGACGAGCTCCTCGCGATTCTTGGGGTTGAGCGGGTCCGGGCCGTGCCAGGGGAAGCGTCCGTCCGGGTCGCCGTTCAGACAGCCGAGCTCCATGCCCAGCAGGTCGATGCCGAAGGGGCCGGCGGCGCCGTTCGAGTAGTCGGCCAGGAAGCGGAGGCCGGAGAGGTCGGGCTTGCGTTCGCGGAGCCACTTGAGGTAGGGGTCGCAGAGGAGGCGGTCGCGCCAGGTACCGGGGGTGGGCGCGGGCGGCGGGAGGTTGCCGGACTCAATCATGGCCTCGACCTCGCGGAGGCCTTGGTCGTAGCCGCAGGGGCGGGCGTCGGAGCGGCAGACCTTGAAGCCGTTGTACTCCTTCGGGTTGTGCGAGGCGGTCACCATCACGGAGGCGTCAAAGCCGAGCTCGGCGTTGAGGAAGTAGCACATCGGGGTGGTGGTGAAGTGGACGTTCGTCACGTCGGCGCCGGCCTCGAGCAGGCCGCGCGTGAGGGCCTTGCGGAGGGGCTGGGCGGAGAGGCGGGCGTCGGCGCAGACGAGGATGGTCTTGGCGTGAAGCACCGCGGGCAGGCAACGGCCGATTTGGTAGGCCAGGTCGTCGGTGAGGTCTTGTCCGTAGACGCCGCGGATGTCGTAGGCTTTGAAGGCTTTCATGACGCTCCTTTATTCGACGTGGCAGAGGAGGCCCTTGAGGTAGAGGCCCTCGGGGAAGTTCAGCGCCTCGACGTGGTCGGGGGCCTGGCGGAGCTCGCGGAGGATGCGGACGCGGCGGCCGGCGTCGCACGCGGCCTCGGCCACGACCATGCGGAAGGTGGGCGCGTCGATGGCGCCGGAGCAGGAGAAGGTGGCGAGGAGGCCACCGGGGGAGACGAGCTTGAAGCCCAGGATGTTGATGTCCTTGTAGCCGCGGAGGGCCTTCTCGGCGAGGGCCTTGGAGTCGGCGAACTTCGGCGGGTCGAGCACCACGAGGTCGAAGTCGCGGGCGCGGTCGCGGAAGCCGCGGAGCTCCTGGAAGACGTTGCCCTGGATGAACTCGGCCTCGGGCAGGCCGTTGAGGGCGGTGTTGCGGCGGGCCTGCTCCAGCGCGGGGCCGGAGAGGTCGACGTGCGTGACGGACGCGGCGCCGGCGACCTGCGCGGCGACGCCGAAACCGCCGGTGTAGCAGAAGGTGTTGAGGACGCGGCGGCCCTTGGCGGACTCGGCGACCAGGCGGCGGTTCTCGCGCTGGTCCAGGTAGAAGCCGGTCTTGTGGCCCTCGCGGACGTCAACCTCGAAACGGACGGGGCCCTCGTGGATGGCGACGCGCTCGGGCGGCTCGGGGCCCGCGAGCAGGCCGCGTGTGGGTTCGAGACCCTCGCGCTTGCGCACGTCCAGGTCGCTGCGTTCGTAGAAGGAGGCCGCGCCGGTGAGGTCGAGGAGCGCGTCGACAATCTCGGCCTTGTGACGCTCGGCGCCGATGGAGGCGAATTGGCCGACCAGGACATCGTCGTAGCGGTCGACGGTCACGCCGGGGAGGCCGTCGGCCTCGGCGTTCACCAGGCGCAAGGCGTTGGTGTCGAAACGCTCGGCCATGCCTTCGCGCACGGCCAGGGCGCGCGCCAGGAGGTCATGGAGGAAGGCGCCGTCCACGGGGCCTTCGTCGAAGCGCCAGAGGCGGACGCGGATCTGCGAGGTGGGCGACCACGCGCCCACGCCCAGCGGCATGCCGTTGGCGTCGGTCACCAGCACATCCTCGCCGGGGTCCGGCTCACGCGAAACGGAATCGATGGCGCCGGAGAAGATCCAGGGGTGGCGGCGACGCGTCGCCTTGTCGCGGCCGGGTTTCAGACGGACGATTTTCATGCGTTCCTCCCCAGGGCCTCGGCCTGCGCCTTGAAGAGGGCCGCGCAGCCCTCCTTCGCCAGCGCGCGCAGGGCGTCCAGCTGTTCATCGGTGAAGGGGTCGTGTTCGGCCGTGCCCTGCAGTTCCACAAAGCGCCCGTCCGAGGTCATCACCACGTTCAGGTCAACATCCGCCGTGGAGTCGTGGGCGTAGTCTAGGTCGAGGGTCGGGACGCCCGCGCAGATGCCCACGCTGATGGCCGCCACGCGGCGGAGCAACGGATTCTCGGTCAGTGCGCCGGAGGCGAGGAGCGAGGCCACCGCATCTTCCAACGCCACCATGCCGCCGGTGATGGAGGCGCAACGCGTGCCGCCGTCGGCCTGGAGCACATCGCAGTCGATGGTGATGGTGCGCTCGCCCAGCTTCGTCAGGTCGAAGCTCGCGCGCAGGGCCCGGCCGATCAGGCGGCCGATTTCCACGCCGCGGCCGTCCTGCCGCAGTTTCTTGATGTCACGTTCCTTGCGTGTGAGGGTCGAGGAGGGGAGCATCGCGTACTCCGCCGTGACCCAGCCTTTGCCAGAGCCCTTGAGGAAAGGCGGCACCTTTTCCTCCACGCACGCGGTGCAGAGCACCCACGTGTCGCCCTGTTTGATGAGCACGGAACCTGCCGCGTGCTTCGTGAACTGCCGAACAATCTCAACGTTTCTCATGCCCTTTAGTATACCAAAGCCCGCCGCCCCACTCGTGTTTCCCGAAATTGTTTCCGGGGGAGTTTCCACGAAGACACGAAGGAACGCAAGGGCCTGGGCATTTCACCGTTCGGCCCTCCGGGCCTCACTCCCTATCCCCATCCCTTGCGGTTCTGTGACTTTCGGCAACCCCGTCAATCGGAGTTCCCTCTTCTGGCAATCCTTCTCTGTGATCTAAAACCTGCCGGGATTCTTACGTTTTCCCAAGCCTCCATTTGGACCCTTGGCATCTGTGGAGTAAGGAATCAGTCGTGAATCTTCCACTGATTCGCGCCGATGGCCGTCTCAAGCGCGGTGGGGTCTTCGGCTTCCGTGTGCCCCATATCGAGTTGGGCAATGGCGGCCATCTCTTCATCTGTCAAAGAAAAGTCCCAGACGTTGAAGTTCTCTTCGATACGGGCTTTCTTCACCGATTTCGGAATGACGGCGACGCCTCGTTGCACATTCCAACGAATCGCCACCTGGCTGATGCTCTTGCCGTGTTTCTTCGCGATGGCTCCCAAGACCTCATTGGAGAAGATGTCGAAGCGACCGTGCGCCAATGGGCTCCAAGCCTCCGGTTGCACCCCGAAGGACTTCATGTTCGCGATGGCATCGCCCTGCTGATAGAATGGGTGCATCTCCACTTGGCACACCGCCGGCTTGATTCGTACGTTCATGCACAGGTCTGCCAAGCGTGCCGGATAGAAGTTGCATACGCCGATCGCCCGAATCTTGCCGGCCTCGTAGAGCTCTTCCATCGCCCGCCACGACCCATAATAGTCGCCAAAAGGCACGTGGACGAGATACATGTCCAGATAATCAAGGCCCAACTTCTCCAGCGAGAGTTGGAAGGCCTTCTTGGTGTTCTCATAGCCCGCATCTTGCGCCCAGAACTTGGTGGTGACGAAGCGTTCTTCGCGGGGCAGGCCACTCTTCTTGATTGCCCGCCCCACGGTCTCTTCGTTGAAATAGACGGTCGCGGTGTCGATCATCCGGTATCCGGCCTCAAGCGCATCCAAAATAACCCGCTCGCCGGCCTCCCCGTTTTCGATTTCCATCACGCCAAGACCGATCAAAGGCATCGCAACGCCGTTGTTCAATATCGTGTGTTCCATCTGCATAGACCTTTCATGATACTGTTGCGCATACCGTACACCTTTGTCTGGACTCTAGGTCAAGCCGGATTTGTTGAGCATCGGGCTGCCGGCGGAGGTTTGCTATAATGAGGGAAAAGGAGGCCAAGATGGCAGTCTATGATTCTGTATTGGAAGCGGTCGGGCGGACGCCTTTGGTGCGTCTGAGCCGTTTCAACGATGGCAAGGCCGAGCTCTTCGCGAAGGTCGAGGGGCGCAACCCCGGCGGGAGCGTCAAGGACCGCGTGGGCGTGGCGATGATTGAGGCGGCGGAACGCGCCGGCGCGCTCGCCCCCGGCGGACTCATCATCGAGCCGACCAGCGGCAACACGGGCATCGGTCTGGCCATGGCCGCCGCCGTCAAGGGCTACCGTCTGATTCTCACCATGCCCGAGACCATGAGCGTGGAGCGGCGCAAGCTCCTGGCGGCCTACGGCGCCGAGCTGGTCCTCACCCCCGGCGCCAAGGGCATGGCCGGCGCCATCGTCGAGGCCGAGCGTCTGCACGCGGCCAATCCGGGCAGCATCATCCCCCAGCAGTTTGAGAATCCCGCCAACCCCGCGGCGCACGAGGCCTCCACCGGCCCCGAGATTCTGGAAGATCTCGGCGGCGCGCCGGATGTCTTCGTGGCGGGCGTGGGCACCGGCGGCACGCTCACCGGCGTGGGCCGCGTCCTGCGCCGTGCCAACCCCGCGGTCGAATTGGTCGCCGTGGAGCCCGACGCCTCCGCCGTCCTCAGCGGCAAACCCGCCGGCCCGCACAAACTGCAAGGCATCGGCGCGGGCTTCGTGCCCAAGACGCTCGACCGGGACCTGGTGAGCCGCGTGATCCCCGTCTCCGCCGAGGAGGCCGGCGCCGCCGCCCGGGCCTGCGCGCGTTCCGAAGGCTTGCTTGTCGGTATTTCCGGCGGCGCCGCGCTCCATGCCGCGCGCCAGCTCGCCCGCGACCCGGCCTACGCCGGCAAACGCATCGTTGTTCTCCTGCCGGACTCCGGCGACCGCTACCTCTCCACCTGGCTGTGGGAGTAGGGGCGGCTTGCGCCGCCCCGGAGAACGGAGAACGGAAAACGGAGAACGGAACGCGCGGCAAGCGCGCGACGGAGTGTGCGTTGTATGAAGCGGCGAAGCCGCCGTCCTAGTTGTCCTATGGGTCCTAATCGTCTTACCGCGTTGCTTTTCAGGAAAACGCTAGAAACGCAAGGGATGGGTACGGTAGAGAGGCCCGTAGGGCCGAACGGTGAAGTGCCCAGGCCCTTGCGTTCCTTGATGTCTTCGTGGAAAACTTCCCCGGGCTTTTTGGTAGCATATAAAGGTTATGGTGCTTTATCTGATTCGTCATGGGACGTACGCCTCGGGGGAGATAGACCCGGGGCTTTCGCCGTTCGGCGAGGCGCAGGCGCGGGCCGCGGGGCGTTTCCTGCGGGCGCAGGGGGCGCGGCCGGAGGTCGTGCTGACAAGCGGTTATCGACGGGCGCGGGAGACCGCGGCGCTCATCCAGGAAGAACTGGGGACGACGCTTGACCCGGTGGAAAGCCGCGACTTCTCGCCCTCCGGCGACGCGGAGACGATGCGCGCGATTCTCGAGGGCTTGGGTGCGAACGAGACGCTCGTGGTGGGCCATATGTGCTCGATCGGGGAGTTGGCGTGGACGCTTTGCGCGGCGGCGCCCCATGTTTTCGGCACGTGCATGATTGTGGCGCTGGAGCGCCAAGACAACGACTGGCGTCTGCTTTGGGCGCAACGGATGGAGACGGTATGAGCGAGGGTAAACGCGAATCGTTGGCGACGAGTCTGGGCTTCCTGCTGGTGTCGGCAGGGTGCGCCGTGGGGTTGGGGAACGTGTGGCGTTTCCCTTACATCGTGGGCGAGGGCGGTGGCGCGCTCTTCGTGCTGATGTACATCGTCTTCTTGTTGATGTTTGGTCTGCCGATGATGGTGGCGGAGTTCTCGATTGGCCGCGCGGCGCAACGTTCGCTGGCGACGGCCTACACGGTGCTGACGCCGCGTCCGGGGCCGTATCGGGCCATCTCGAAGGCGCAAATCGCGGGCAACTGGTTGCTGATGATGTATTACACCACGGTGGCGGGCTGGATGCTGGCCTATCCGGTGGCGCTGTTGTGCGGGTGGTTCGACTTCGGCGACCCGGAGGGGTTCTTTGGGTCCTTCACCGGCAATGCGACGGCGCAACTCTTCTGGATGGCGGTGGTGTGCCTCTTCGGTTTCGGCGTCTGCGCGCTGGGGTTGGAGAAGGGCGTGGAGAGCGCGAGTAAGAAGATGATGGCGGCGCTCTTTGTGCTTCTCTTCTGTCTGGCGGGTTATGCGCTGACGCTCGACGGCGCCGGCGCGGGCTTGAAGTTCTACCTGATGCCCTCGCTTGAGCCGCTCAAGGAGCGTCCGCTCTTCGACATCGTCTTCGACGCGCTGGGACAGAGCTTCTTCACGTTGTCGCTGGGCATCGGCTCGATGGCCATCTTCGGCAGTTACACCTCGCGGCGCTACACGCTTCCCGGGGAGTCGGCGAAGATCATCGGCATCGACACCTCCGTGGCCTTGCTCTCGGGCCTCATCATCTTCCCGGCGTGTTTCGCCTACGACGTCCGCCCGGACCAAGGGCCGGACCTCATCTTCATCACGCTCCCCAAGGTCTTTGCGCAGATGCCCCATGGACTGGGCGTTTGGGTGGGGTCGGCCTTCTTCGTGCTGTTGGCGTTGGCGGCGCTCACCACGGTCATCGCGGTCTTTGAGAACATCATCGCCATGACGATGGAGGCGCGCCAGTGCACGCGCCACAAGGCCATCAAGCGCAACGCGCCAATCCTCTTCCTCCTCTCGATTCCCTGTGCGCTGGGCTTCAACCTGCTCTCCTTCATCAAGCCGCTTGGCGAAAAGAGCACCATCATGGACCTGGAGGACTTCTTGGTCTCGAACGTTGCTCTGCCGCTGGGTTCCTTGGCCGTGCTCATCTTCTGCACCAGCCGCCGCTACTGGGGGTGGAACAACTTCCTGAAGGAAGCCAACACGGGGCGCGGCCTGCGCTTTGCCAACGCCCTGCGCATCTACATGACCTACATCCTGCCCACCATCCTGGTGGTGGTCTTTGTGTTGGGTATTTACGTCAAGTTCTTCCGTTCGTGATATGCGTCTGCGTCGAAACTTTCTCTTCTCCTTCCTCTTCCTGCCGCGCACGCCCGCGCCGATCCGCGCCCGCGTGGCCATCTGTTGCTCCTTCTTCATCCAGGGCGTGACCTTCGCCACGTGGTGCTCGCGCATCCCCGACATCCGCGACCGACTCTCCCTCAGCGAGGCCGCGCTGGGCACGCTCCTGTTGGCGATTCCCATCGGGCAACTCATCTCCATGGCGCCCAACGGCCTCTTGGTGGCGCGTTTCGGGAGCCGGCGTATGCTGTTGCTTGCGGGCTACCTCTATCCCGCCGTCCTGCTCTTCCTCGGCTTCGCGCCCAACGTCGCCTCCCTCGCCGTGGGACTGCTCCTGGCCGGCTTCGCCGCGAACCTCTCCAACACCGCCGCCAACACCCAGGGCGTCCAACTGGAACACTACTACCGCCGTTCCATCATCGCCCTTTTTCATGGTATGTGGTCGCTTGCCGGCCTGGCCGCCGTCGGCCTCGCCATGTTGCTGGGCCGCTTCAGCGTGCCCACCTGGGCGCACTTCGGCGGCGTGGCCCTCGGGGCGTGGGCCCTCCTCTCCTGCTCCGGGGGCGCGTTGCTGACCTTCGACCGCGCCCCCGCGCCCTCCTCCTCCGCCCCGCGCCGCGGCTCGGCCTGGCGCCTCACGCCCTTCCTCTTCTGGCTCGGCATCGCCTCGCTCGGTTGCATGGCCTGCGAAGGCACCATCTACGACTGGGGCGGCGTCTACTTCCGCGACGTCCTTGATGTCCTCCCCGCGCACCAGAGCTACGGCTACTTCGCCTACCTCTGCACCATGGTCTCCGGACGCTTCGTGGCCGACCGCATTGTCAACCGCCTGGGTCCTCGCCGCGTACTCTACGCGTGCGGCTTCTTCATCTCCGGCGGATTGGCCCTTGCCGTGTGCGCGCCCCTCTTCGGCGGGATGGCCGCGATGGTCGGCGCGATGGTCGGCTTCGCCCTCGTGGGGTGCGGCACCAGCGCCGTCGTGCCGCTCTGCTGCGGGTTGGCCGGCAAAGCGCCGGGCGTGCCGCCTAGCATCGCCATCGCCCAAATCTCCACCATCGGCTTCTTCGGCTTCCTCGCCGCCCCGCCCTTCATCGGCTACGTCGCCCACGCCGCCAGCCTCCGCCTCTCCTTCACCTTCATGGCCATTGTCGGCTTGTTGGTCCTCCTCGCCACCCGCCGCCTCCGTCTTTAGGGGCGGCTTGTGCCGCCCCGGAGAACGGAGAACGGAGAACAGAGAACAGAGCGCGCGGCAAGCGCGCGACAGGCGGAGCCGTGGCTGGGAGGGTTGGTGTGCCATGTCCTATTCGTACTATAGGTCCTATTCGTCCTACCACGTCGCCTTAGTGTGAATTTTACACCACGCCCATCGCACGGTAAGCGCGATGGGTGTGGGTGTTTTTCAGGAAAACATGGAAACGCAAGGGATGGGCACGGTAATGAGGCGCAACGCGCCGAACGGTGAAGTGCCCAGGCCCTTGCGTTCCTTCGTGTCTTCGTGGAAAACTCACCGCCCCGCTGATTTTGCTTGCGGGGTGGGGGCGGTGCGCGGTATAATGGAGGGGACTTTTCAATCAAAGGAGGAACCATGAGTTGTCCCTACGCTTGCTCGAGCGAAGTCGAGCACATGATCCCGGTCGCCAAGGGCGCCAAGCACGCGCCCGCCCCGATCCCTGAGGAAGGGAAGTGGGTGAAGGCCTATGAGACGAAGGACATTTCCGGCCTGACGCACGGCGTTGGCTGGTGCGCGCCCCAGCAGGGCACCTGCAAGCTGACGCTCAACGTCAAGGAAGGCGTCATCCAGGAAGCCCTCGTCGAGACCATCGGCTGCTCCGGCATGACCCACTCCGCCGCCATGGCCGCCGAAATCCTGCCCGGCAAGACCATCCAGGAAGCGCTGAACACCGACCTCGTGTGCGACGCGATCAACACCGCCATGCGCGAGCTCTACCTCCAGATCGTTTACGGGCGCACCCAGAGCGCCTTCTCCGAGGGCGGCCTGCCCATTGGCGCCGGCCTGGAAGACCTCGGCAAGGGCCTCCGCTCTCAGGTGGGCACCATGTTCTCCACCAAGCAGAAGGGCGTGCGCTACCTCGAAATGGCCGAAGGCTACGTCAAGCGCATCTTCCTCGACAAGAACAGCGAGGTCTGCGGCTATGAGTTCGTCCACCTGGGCAAGTTCATGGAAGCCGTCAAGAAGGGCCAGGACGCCAACGAGGCGCTCAAGGCCTGCACCGGCACCTACGGCCGCGTGACCGAGGAGCAGGGCGCCGTGAAGTCCATCGACCCCCGCCACGAGTAAGGAGGAAGCACCATGGCACTCTTTGAATCCTACGAACGCCGCATCGGTCAGATCCAGCCCGTCCTCGACAAGTATGGCATCAAGTCCATCGAGGAATGCCGCGAGATCTGCAAGGCCAAGGGCTTCGACCCCTACGAAATCACCGAGAACATCCAGAAGATCTGCTTCGAGAACGCCAAGTGGGCCTACACCGTCGGCGCGGCCATCGCGCTGAAGAAGGGCTGCACCAAGGCCGCCGACGCCGCCGAAGCCATCGGCGAAGGCCTCCAGGCCTTCTGCATCCCCGGCTCCGTCGCCGACGACCGCAAGGTCGGCCTCGGCCACGGCAACCTGGGCGCCATGCTCCTGCGCGAAGAGACCAAGTGCTTCTGCTTCCTCGCCGGCCACGAGTCCTTCGCCGCCGCCGAGGGCGCCATCGGCATCGCCATGAAGGCCAACAAGGTCCGCAAGGAGCCCCTCCGCGTCTGCCTCAACGGCCTCGGCAAGGACGCCGCCTACATCATCAGCCGCATCAACGGCTTCACCTTCGTCGAGACCGAGTTCGACTACTTCACTGGCAAGCTGTCCATCACCAACGAGATCCCCTTCTCCGATGGTCCCCGTGCCAAGGTCCGCTGCTACGGCGCCGACGACGTCCGCGAAGGCGTCGCCATCATGTGGCAGGAGGGCGTGGACGTCTCCATCACCGGTAACTCCACCAACCCCACCCGCTTCCAGCACCCCGTCGCGGGCACCTACAAGAAGGAATGCGTCCTCGCCGGCAAGAAGTACTTCTCCGTCGCCTCCGGCGGCGGCACCGGCCGCACCCTCCACCCCGACAACATGGCCGCCGGCCCCGCCTCCTACGGCATGACCGACACCATGGGCCGCATGCACTCCGACGCGCAGTTCGCCGGCTCCTCCTCCGTGCCCGCGCACGTCGAGATGATGGGCCTCATCGGCATGGGCAACAACCCCATGGTCGGCGCCACCGTCGCCGTCGCCGTCGCCGTTGAGGAAGCCTCCAAGTAAGGCCCCCACACCCCCAAAAAAGACCCCGAGCCACCCGGCTCGGGGTCTTTTTTTGTCCCTTCACAGTGCCCGAACCGCTCCGGAACCCTATAGGGATCGGCCATGGACCCCTATAGGGCCTCACTATGGACCACTATAGGGTCTCACCACCGACCCCTATAGTGGTCGACCTCGGACCCCTATAGGGTCTCTCCTCGGACCCTATAGGGTTTCGACCTCACCCCTTGCGTTTCTTGCCGCTCTTCAGGGCCTGTTTTGGGGACCGCCCAGTGCGACTAAACATTCGCGTCCCCAAACTCCCAATCACACATTCTACGTGTGGTCAATAACGTCTGGAGCAAGAGTGCCCAAGGAAAATTGGGCCCGCAAAGACGCAACGCTTGCAGGAAAGATGGGGCGCTAACGCCGGGCGCACGGTCGTGTACCTCCCGCACCCAACTTCCCTGCGCCAGAAGGGGATAAGAAAGCTTGGACTCACCTTGAGGCATTCGCAAAGACTGTCAAAGTGTTCCCACCACGAAGGCACACAAGAATTGCCAACACGGAGCGCTCGGTTGTGTACCCCACGTTTCTATACCAAGTCTTTGGTTTGAGGTGCTTCAACATCCCTCAAAGAGGCCGCAGATGAATGCAACAGAGAGAATAATGAGTAAAAGAAATCCATAAAATAACGCTCTGGCGCATCCCATACATCCGCTGTCGACTTTGATGACTTGTGGTCTCACGGGGTACGCTTTAGCCAGCTGGGCCACTGCGGCCCGCTCTCGGGCTCGCTCTTGGGCATCTAGCAATTCCCCGCAGAAACGGCACTTCTTTGCCGTAGCCACGATTTATTCCCCACAATAGGGGCAAGGTTTTGTTTGCGTGTTTTGCCTGGTGTTTGAGGATTGCAACCGGTTCTTTAAGAAATCGTCCGATACTGACATCGTTTATCCCTTTGCTTGCTTCAAAATCCGTGGACAATTGTTCAGTTCTGCATGAGTGCGCGGACACAGAATAAGGCGATTAGGCCCACTATGCCAATAATCAGCCAAAGGTTTTTCATGCCCTTTTCCCGATCATCTGCGAACCCTTTTTGGGCAGACTCCGCCAAGTGTTTTCCCGCCAAGGTGTTTAGTTTTGGGGTGGTGGCCAACCAGGCCGAAAAGTCCTTGCCAATGAGTTGCGCGGGGGCAGATTCGATGAAGGCCTCCAGCGTGTCCAAATCGGTCTCCAACATGTTTAGGTCGGGTACGGGTTGGCCGTCATCCAATAGTGACAGAGAAAGCGGCCAGCGCAGTTGCTTTATCTCATTCATATAGGCGTTGAGTGCGCTTCGAAGCATTTTCACCTTTGCGGTTGTACCGCTGGTGGGCGCCAGTGTCTCGCATTCTTTCAACGCCTCGCACAAGGCTTGGCGCGCCTTTCTTGCCCTTTCGTAAACGGCCAGGAGCGCGGGGTGTGCCGTCAATGCCAACTTCACCACCGCTTCGGTTTCTCCGCTGTCCGCGAAGAAAACCTTCGGCAGTGTATCCAACGAGGACAATGCGGGGAGATTAACTTTCAGCCATTCTTCTTCTGTGGCGGATGGCCGTTCCTCGCCATAGACTATGAGGGGAACTGCGTCCCCGCAAGGCAATGCCGCCGTGAAGCGAAAGATGGCGCGCAACAACCAGGCGGTGTGTTGGGCCGCCTCCGTTGACTCCATACGCAACGCCGTGCCATTGATTGCCACACAGATTGTCGCGGCATCTGCCATACTGTTTAGCAAGGCATCGAGTTCGGCTTTGTTCTCCAATGCTCTTCGCCCAAAAGTCTCCGGCTCCAAGTCCTCTTCCGCATTCAAGAAGGCCAAGGCATAGATCGACTGCGGCAAATCCCACAGGGCGACGGTCTCCGTTATTTGATCTTGCCGCGCCTCCCACACTTGCCGGCGCTCGTGTTGTGTGACATCACCACGACGCATCGCCTGCGCCGTGCGCAACGCCGTCAAGGAGTCCGAAGAGGGATCCCACACCCATCCAGGTTGTTTGCTCGAAAAGACCGCATCAAATCCGCGGACAAGTTTATTGCTCGCGCCATCCAAGCAGACAATGACTGTGCTCATGCCGTTTCTCCTTCGAGTCCAAATCCGGCAGAACACAAAAAGGCGTGCTCCACCCGTTCTTGTCTCCGATAGGGGCCTACCACAGCCGTGCGAGAAGACAGTACGGGGAAGCACGCCTGGGAATACCCAGACGCGCCTCCGCGATACGTTCGCCCTCGCAATGGAAGTGGTAGTTCCTATCGGGCGAAAGTATGCGTGACGCATGCTTTCATGTGTCTGAGGCGTGGTGGGAGGCCTCGCGGCGTCACCGCAACTCAAACGCCACAAAAGTATCATTTCCCCTTATGCTTGTCAAACCATGGGACTCCCAAAGACGCAACGCTTGCAGGAAAGATGCGGCGCTAACGTCGGGCATAGCGTCGTGGGTTCTCTCATGCACCACTTCCCTGTGCCAAAAGGGGATAGGAAGTTGGGAAGCTTGGTTTTCTTGGAGGGGAGGTACCACACCTCTCTGTTGGAACCGACAAGGCGCGAAACGGAGGGCGGCGGGCGCGGTCAGCGGCGAAGCCGCAGAGCGACCGATGGAGCCCGAGACGTTTCGTGCCCACAATTGCGTCTTTGCGGTTCCCATTTTCCCCGGGCACTGCTGTTTCTTAGACAAAGTGAGTTTTTATCTTTCGCGAATTATGGTATAGTAAAGACATCATGCGCGTGCTGTTCGTGTTCATCGATGGCGTTGGCTATGGGCCGGCGGGGGAGCAAAACCCCGTCTGCCCGGAGGTTTGCCCCACGCTCTGCGCGCTGATGGACAAGGCCCCGCATTTGGACGCGTGCTTGGGCATTCCCGGACTGCCGCAGTCGGCCACCGGCCAGGCCACGCTCTACACGGGCGTCAACGCGGCGCAGGTGATGGGCCGCCACAAAGAGGGTTTCCCCGGCCCCACGCTCTGTAAGCTTTTGCAGGAGGACAACCTCTTCATCGAGGCCCGCCGCCGCGGCCTGCGCGTCTGTTTCGCCGATGCCTATTTCGCCGACGCGCCCGAGGAGCTCGCCTCCCGCCGCTTCAAGAGCGTCACCACCATCATGTCCCTCACGGCGCCCGAGACGTTGCGTTTCCAGAAGGATATGCTCGCGGGCCGTGCCGTGGTGCACGACATTACGCGCGCCGTGCTCGTGCCCAAGGGCTACACCGGTCCCCTCGTCACGCCCGAGGAGGCCGCCGGCCACCTGCTTACCGTGGCCGCCGAGAACGACCTGACCCTCTTCGAATATTTCCTCACCGACACCGCCGGCCACTCGCAGAACCGCGAGCGCGCCGAGGGCATCCTCCGCACGCTCGACGCCTTCCTCAAGGAGGTCGTCGCCGGGCGTCCGGACGACACGCTCCTCGTGGTCACCTCCGACCACGGCAACATCGAGGACCTCTCTACCCGCGGCCACACCTTCAACCAGGTGCCGCTGATTGCCGTTGGCCCGCGCGAGGACGAAATCCGCGCCGGGGCCGCTTCGTTGATGGACGTAATGCCGCGCCTCCTGCGCGTGTTGGGATAATTTTAGAAAGGAACGCCCATGAAACACCTCCTGTCAGCCTTTGCCTTCTGCGCCGCCCTCCCCATCTGTGCGCAGACTGCCGCCAACCTTGTTGTGAATGCCCCCGCAACGACCACTGCGGAGGAGAATTCCGTGGCGTACACGCTTAGCGAGAAGGTGAATGTCGCCACGGGTATGACCGTGCTCTTGGATGCAGACATGACCTTCACGTTGCCTTCCGCGGATCCTACAGAGCCGTCGGCTGAGGACAAGATCTCCATCATGGCCAATAAGGCCGGCGAGATTTTGATTTCCAATAGCAACGCGTGGACGAAGTCCGGTGTGACGGTCGCGGACAACGGCACCAAGCACGTGAAGATTGTCACCGTGCAGAAGGATGGCGCGCTTGCTTTTGACGTGACCATCGAGGGGATGGAGAAGCCCCTCACGGTTGCGCCCACCGCGGGTGGGACGGAGTTCTCCACGCTCGCCTTCGAGGGTGAGGGAGAGGTGAATGGCGTGGCCGTCGCTGCCGTGCCGACCGCCATCATTCCGTCTGCCTCTGGCGAGGGTGGCACGCAGGACGCGGGCCTCGTCTCCAAATACGTCACGTGGCTGAACTCCGCCGACAAGGGTGGGGCCATGCAGGGCGCCTCCGAGACGGAGCTTTCCGATGCTTTCGCGATGAATGTCGGCGGCACGCCGAAGTTGGAAGTCGTGGCCATTGACCCTAACGCCGGCGAGCATGGCACCATCACCATCAAGGGTTCTTACACGCGTAACGAAACTGAGCAAGCTGCTGACCTTGGGGCCATCAACGGCACGATTTACGTCACCTATTCCGAAACGCTGGACGGCACGGCCACAACCGCAAAGGCGGAGGTGTCCATCGCGGACGGCGAAACGGCCACCATCAATTTGCCTGAGGGCGCGGTCTTCGTGAAGGCCCGCGTCGCCCTCACGCAGCCCACCGACACCACCCTTTAATCCTTCAAGAGAGACCAAGAGACATGGAAGCAAAGCAGAGCGCATACGCCGCGGCCGGCGTGGACATTGACAAGAAGATGGGCGGCATCGAGACCATCAAGCAGATGGTCAAGAAGACGGTGACCCCCGGCGTGATCGGAGGCATCGGCAGTTTCGGCGGTCTCTTCCAGAGCCCCGGCGCCGACACCATTCTTGTGGCCTCGACCGACGGCGTGGGCACCAAGCTGAAAGTCGCCGCGATGGCCGGCCGCCACGACACCGTGGGCCAGGACATCGTCAACCACTGCGTCAACGACATCCTGGTGCAGGGCGCCACGCCGCTCTTCTTCTTGGACTACATCGGCGCCTCGGTCTTCGATTCGGACATCTTCAACCAGGTGGTCTCCGGCCTCTGCAAGGCGTGTGCGGAGAACAGCTGCGCCCTGCTCGGCGGCGAGACGGCCGAGATGCCGGGCCTCTATCCCGTCGGCGAGTATGACCTGGTGGGCACCATCGTGGGCCAGGTGAAGAAGAGCCAGATCATCACCGGCGAGCGCATCGAGGTGGGTGACGTCCTCATCGGTCTGCCCTCCGGCGGTCTGCAGACCAACGGCTTCTCCCTGGCGCGCAAGGTGATCTTCGAGCAAGAGGGCCTCAAGCCCGAGGATCTCCTCCCCGGCACGGACACCACCTGCGCCGACGCGCTCCTGGCCGTCCACAAGAGCTTCCTCAAGCCGGTCAGCAACGTCATGGCCGCGGGCATCGACATCCACGGCATGGCCCACATCACCGGCGGCGGCTTCTACGACAACATCCCGCGCGTCCTGCCCAAGCATGTCGACGTCACCATCGACGCCGCGAGCTGGGAGGTGCCCCAGGTCTTCCGCTTCATCGGCGAGAAGGGTGGGGTGGACCGCGAGGAGATGTACCGCGTCTTCAACATGGGCATCGGGTTCATCCTCATCGTCTCCTCCGCGGCGGTGGGCGCCACGCTCCAGGCCCTCGAGGCCGCCGGCGAGAAACCCGTCGTCATCGGCGGCGTCAATCCTGGCCACAAAAAGGTGCACGTGGTCTTCTGAGACCCGGGCCGCTTGCAAAATCTTCACCAAAGCGCTATCCTAAGGGACAGAACTAAGGAGAGAGCGACATGAACCGTTCACGATTTTGGATTCTCTCGCTGGCCGGCATCCTTGCCGCGGCCGGCGCCACCGCCGCTGACGTGCGCTACGTGACCGTCGACATTCCCAAGGAGAGCGCCACGCTCTCCCTGGCCGAGGTCGAGGTCATCACCAAGGATGGCAAGAACATCGCCCGTCAGGGCGCCGCCACCCAGAGTTCCACCGCCAACAACGGCAACGCCGACCGTGCCATCGACGGCCGGACCGACGCCAACTGGGGCAGCGGCACCATCACCCACTCCGAGGAAAACGTGCCCTTCCCCGTTTGGGAGCTCGACCTCAAGCAGGCCGTGCCCCTGGACCAGATTGAGCGCATCACCGTGTGGAACCGCGGCGAAGGCCTCGGCGGCCGTCTGAACGGCTTCCGCGTCACCGCCTCCGACGCCGACCGCAAGATTGTATGGGAAGGCAACAAGCCCAACGCCGAGCGCCAGAACATCTTCGTTCCGCAGGTGAACCGCGGCCCCCGCGTCGGTCAGACCCTCGAGACCATCCCGCAGTTGGCTGAGCGCGCCCGTCTCGCCATCCTCGCCCAGTCCATCAACATCAACGCTCTGCGCGACGGTCTGAAGCAGTACTCCGAGAAGTATCCCGAAAACTACCCCAACGCCAAGGAGATTGCCGCCGGCATCGACGCGCTCCAGAAGCGCATTGAGGGTGGTGACAAGGATTTCGACTCCCTCTACGCCGACTACCGCAAGTTGCAGAAGGAAATCCTCCTGCAGCACCCCGCCGTCGACTTCGATGAAATCATCTTCATCTCCCGCGACCGCGGCACGCCCCAGGGCCTCTTCTCCAACTACGCCGGCAACACCGGCTGGCTCGCCAACAACGAAGGCACCCTTCGCGGCGGCGACTCTGGCTACAAGGGCAAGATCCTCCGTGGTCCTCTCGACCAGGACAAGGCCCCCAACCGTCAGGCCACCGTTCTGCGCGAATCTTCCGTCTACATGGGCGACCTCTGCCTGGACTGGGACGGCAAGACCCTCCTTATGTCCTCCGGCGAGAAGGAAAAGGGCACCCCCTGGGGCCTCTATGAGATGGACGTTGACGGCAAGAACTGGCGCAGCGCCTACAAGAACACCGACAACGAAGTCGACATCTACGACGCTTGCTACCTCCCTGACGGCCGCATCGTCACCACCGCCTCCGTCGGCTTCCAGGGCGTGCCCTGCGTGAGCGGCGGCGACATCGTCTCCAACCTCGTCCTCATCAACAAGGACCGCACCGGCATGCGCCGTCTGACCTTCGACCAGGACTGCAACTGGAACCCCGAGGTCTATCCCAATGGCCGCCTCGTCTATCTCCGCTGGGAGTACACCGACTCCGCGCACTACTTCTCCCGCGTCATGATGACGATGAACCAGGACGGCACCGACCAGCAGGAATTCTATGGTTCCAACTCCTACTGGCCCAACGCCATCTTCGGTCAGCAGCACATCCCCGGCAGCTCCACCAAGTTCGTCGGCATCGTCTCCGGCCACCACGGCGTCTTCCGCAAGGGCGAGCTCGTGATGTTCGACGTCTCCAAGGGCCGTATCGAGACCCAGGGCGCCGTCCACAAGTTCGGCTTCGCCGGCAAGCCCATCGAGAACATCACCAAGGACCGCCTGGTCGACAACATCAAGCCTTACTTCCTCCACCCCCGTCCGCTGAATGACGAGCTCGTCCTCGCCGCCAAGCAGGATGAGGAAGGCAAGAACTTCAAGCTGGTTCTCATCGACATCTTCGACAACTGCCTCACCCTCTGGGAGATGCCCAACGCCAGCCTCTACGAGCCCATCCCGCTCAAGGCCACCAAGCGTCCCCCCGTCCAGCCTGACCGCATCGTCCCCGATGCCAAGACCTGCAACGTCTACATGGCCAACGTCTACCGCGGCCAGAACACCCTCAAGGACGTCCCCCACGGCACCGTCAAGAAGCTCCGCGTCTTCCACTACGAATACGCGCCCCGCTACGCCGGCGGCCACTACGCCATCGGCATGGAAGGCCCGTGGGATCCTCGCGTCCTCCATGGCACCGTCGACGTTGAGGCGGACGGCTCCACCATGTTCGTCTTCCCCGCGCAGACCCCGCTCTCCGTCCAGCCCCTCGACAGCGAAGGCCGCGCCCTCCAGCTCATGCGCTCCTGGCTCGTCGGCCAGCCCGGTGAGACCATCAGCTGCATCGGCTGCCACGAGAACCAGAACGCCGCCGCCCCCTCCGGCCAGGTGACCGCCGCCGCCCGCAAGAAACCCCAGCAGATTCAGAACTGGTACGGGCCGCCCCGTGGCTGGGCCTTCGAGCGCGAGCTCCAGCCTGTCCTCGATGCCAAGTGCGTCGGCTGCCACAACGGCAAGACCCAGGCCAAGAACGCCATCGGCCAGCCCATCCCCAACTTCGAGTACAACCCGAAGCTTGGTTGGGGCAAGTTCTCCGAGTCCTATCTCGCCCTCCACCCCTACGTCCGTCGCAACGGCCCCGAAGGTGACTACCACGTGCTGAACCCGCTCGAGTTCCACGCCACCACCTCCGATCTCTATCAGATCCTCAAGAAGGGCCACCACGGTGTCGTCCTCACCCCCGAGGAGTGGGACCGCATCATCACCTGGATTGACCTCAACGTCCCGTACTACGGCACCTGGACCGAGTTCGGCGCCCGCCAGCGCATGATCGACCAGCGCCGCCGCTACGAGCGTGAGACCACCAATCTCGACTTCGACCCCGAGCGCATCATCAACCCCTACAAGCCCGGCGCCATCAAGTTCTCCGCCCCCACCGGCGTGACCGTTGCCAAGCCTGCCCAGAAGCCCACCGTGGAAGGTTGGCCCTTCGACGGCGCCGCCAAGCAGGGCCAGCGCCAGACCATCACCCTCGATGTTGGCGGCGGCAAGGCCATCACCCTTGTCAAGATTCCCGCCGGCAAGTTCGTCATGGGTTCTGACGACGAGACCAACGCCGAGGCCCCCGCCCACGTCGCCGCGGTGGACAAGCCCTTCTATATGGGCACCACCGAGGTTACCATGGGCATGATGCGCGAGTTCGACCCCACCTTCGAGAACGGCGTCTACGACATGCACTACAAAGACCAGGTCCGCCGCGGCTACTTCGTGAACGACCCGGATTTCCCCGCCATCCGCGTCTCCTATGACCAGGCCCAGGCTTTCTGCGACTGGCTCTCCAAGAAGACCGGCAAGAAGGTCCGCCTCCCCACCGAGACCGAGTGGGAATACGCCTGCCGCGCCGGCACCGACACGCCCATGAACTATGGTGACTTCAACGCCGACTTCAGCAAGCACGCCAACCTTGCCGATGTCACCATGAAGAAGCTCGCCGTCCGCGGCGTCGACCCGCAGCCCATCCGCAACCCTGACCAGTGGATGGACTACGAGAAGAAGGACCCCCGCTTCAACGATGGCGTCCTCCACCTCGCCAAGGTCGGCTCCTACCAGCCCAACGCCTTCGGTCTCTACGACATGCATGGCAACGTCGCCGAGTGGACTACTTCGCCCTTCGTCTCCTACGAAGGCGGCCCCGGCTTCGATGGCGCCAACGCCGACCTCAAGGTCATCCGCGGCGGTTCTTGGTATCAGCGCCAGATCCGCGCCTCCTCCGCCAACCGCTGGGGCTATCCTCAGTGGCAGCACCCCTACAACGTCGGCTTCCGCGTCGTCGTCGAGGAGTAAGCGGCATCCAACCTCAAAAGGCGCCCCCCACCGGGGGCGCTTTTTTGTGTATTGTGGCAATAGCACCAGAATACAGGAAACCGCAAAGACGCAAGGGGAGGCGCGAACCGCTTCGGGCTCCATCGGTCGCTCTGCGGCTTCGCCGCTGACCGCGCCCGCCGCCCTCCGTTTCGCGCCTTGTCGTTTTTCCGAGAACTCCATCCGTCGCCCCGGAAGAGCACTTTCTGGTTTCCGTTCTCTGTTTTCAATACTGTCCAGGGAAATCGGAAGCCTTCTTTTCCCGCGAGGACGCCAGTGCGCGCGAAGCCAGATGGGCTGACGCCGGTCGCTTTGCGGGCTAAATGCCCGCTGATCGCTCCCTCCCGCCCCTCGTCTTCGCGCTTAGGCCGTTGGAAAAGATTTTGGCGCAGGGAAGTGGGGTGCGGGAGGGCGCACGGACGTGCGCCCGGCGTTAGCGCCCCTCCTTTCCTGCAAGAATTGCGTCTTTGCGGTTCCCATTTTCCCCGGACACCATTGGCCTCACCCGGCGCCCCATAGGGGCGCTTTCTGTTTTCCGTTTTCCGTTTTCTGTTCTCTGGGGCGGCGCAAACCGCCCCTCTTTTTGGTACAGTATGGAGAAAGAGAGGATTCGCAGACATGAAGCGATTTGTTGGAACCGTGGCGGCTTTGGCGTGCGCGTGGTGCGTGGCGCAGGAGGTCGCCCCCGCGATGCCCCCGGAAGAGGAGGCTCCGTTCAAGATTGTCATCGAGGAAGTGCCGGAGGAAGAGGCCGCGCAGCCAGTCGCGCCCGCGCCGGTTGAGGCCCCTGCTCTGGCTACGCCTCAGGCACCGGAATCGCAACCGGCTTCTGCCACACCCGCAACCCCGGCACAACCCGCGGCGGCCGCGCCTGTTGAAGCTTCGGCGACCCCGGCGCCCGTGGCGGAAGAGGTCGACCCGCGTCCGAACTGCGGACATGTGCTGACCCCGCCGAAGGGGTTCGCCACGGAGACGCTGATGCTCCAGATCTTCCTGGACCGCCACAACTTCTCGTGCGGCGTGATTGACGGCGTGTGGGGCGAGGGTTCGCGCAAGGCCATGCGGGCTTTCCAGGCCTCTCAGGGGGCGCGTCAGACGCAGTGGGTGGACGTGGATCTCTATGTCCAATTGGCGAAGATGCCCGAACCGTTGATGCGTTACACAATCACGGCGGAGGACGAGGCGCTCGTCACGGGGCCGATGCCCAGCACGTGGGCCGAGCGTGCCCGTCTGCCGCTGATGGGTTACGATACGTTGGGCGCGTGCGTGGCGGAGCGCTTCCACACCTCCGAGCGGACCTTGCGCAACCTGAATCCCGGCATCGTCAATTGGCCGGATGACCTTGCCGCGGGGGTGACGCTGACGGTGCCCAACGTGCGCATGGCGGCGTTGGAACGTCCCGCGACCTTGGTTATTGCCTTGGATGACTGTGTCCTGGCGGGTTACGACGCCAACGGCGTGATGCGTTTGCGTTTCCCGTGCTCCATCGCGCGCAACAAGGCGCGTCTGCCCGAGGTGGGCGAGGTGACCATCCGCAACATGGCCCCCGCGCCGAACTACACCTACGACCCCGTGAACTACGGCCAGGACCCTAGCGTGGGCAAGATGGTGGTTCCCGCCGGTCCGCGCAACCCCGTGGGTAGCCGTTGGATCGGCCTGTCGATTCCGGGCTACGGCATTCATGGCTCGCCGCGTCCGAACACCGTGGGGCGGCCGGAGTCGTTGGGCTGCTTCCGCCTGACGAACTGGAATGCCGAGAAACTCTTCGAGTTGGTGCGCACGGGCATGCCCGTGAAGATTCTGCGTACCCTGCCCGAACGCCTCTCCCCTGACGGCGAACCTGCGCCCGCGGCGCCTGCCGCGCAGACTGCCCCCGCGGAAAGCGAGGCCGCCGATGCTTGAGTCCGTGGCGCAGGGATTGCCTGAGGTCTTCCGCGAGGCGCCAATCGCCTGCGGCCTGGTCTTGGGGTCGGGTTGGGGCGACGTGCTCAAGCCCGAGGCCGTGCACGCGCGGGTGCCCTATGTAGCACTCGAAGGCTTTGGCTCCAGCACGGTGGCGGGACACCACGGCGAACTTCTGCTTCTGACGTTGGGCGGTAAGCGCGTGGCGGCCTTCAGCGGGCGGCGTCACTACTATGAAGGGTGCGACCTAGATCAAGTGGTCTATCCCGTGGAGTTGTTGCGGTGCCTCGGCGCGCCCATCGTGCTCCTCACCAACGCTGCGGGCGGGCTGAACCCCGACTTCGCCCCCGGCACGCTCATGGCCGTGACTGACCACTTGAATCTGACCGGCGTCAATCCTCTGCGGGGGCCGCACCGTCCCGAGTGGGGGCCGCGTTTCCCCGATCTGTCGTACGTCTACGACCCCGCGCTCACCGACCTCTTGGTGCGGAGCGGCGAGGGCGTGCGCCGCGGCGTCTACGCCTTTTCCGTTGGCCCCTCCTACGAGACGCCGGCGGAGGTGCGGGCGTTGCGGATGCTCGGCGGCGACGCAGTGGGCATGAGCACGGTGCCGGAAGCCGTCGTGGCGCACGCGGCGGGTCTGCGCGTGGCCGCGCTCAGTTGCGTCACGAATCCGGCCGCTGGGCTCAGCCCCACGCCGTTGCGCCATGAGGAGGTGCTCGCGGCAAGCGAGGCCGCCAAGCCGCGTATGGCGGCGGTGGTGACGGCCTTCCTGCGGGGGCTGGACTGAGATGTTGCGGAAGCTGTGGGCCATCGCGTGGTTCTCCGCCGTGGAGGTGCTGGGACATCCGGCGACGCTCCTGCTCACGTTGGCTTCCGCCATCGGCACGCTCTTGCTTCCGCTCTTCCAGTTCCAACGTTTCTCCGAGGATGGACGCCTGGCGCGCGACTGTGGGCTCTCCACGGCGTTGCTCTTCGGCACATTGCTCGCCATCGGCGGGGCGGGTCGCCTCCATCGGGCGCTGCGCGATGGGACGTCCGCCATCGCCTTGGTGAAGCCGCTGTCGCGGGGTCTGTGGTTCTGCGGCAACGCGTTGGGCACGGCGCTGGCGTTGGGGGTCTATCTGCTTACGCAGGGGGCCGCGACGCTGTTGGCCGAGGCCTATTCCCCGCGCTATCACGCCGGGGGAAGTTACGCGGACGTGGGCGCAATCTTCTTGGCTGTTGGCGTCGCCGTCGGCGCGCTGGTCTTGGCGGCACTGAACAACCGCGTCCGCAATGGCCGCTTTGCCCTCTCCGGGAGCCTCCTGTTGCCGGTCGCGCTGTGGGTGCTGGTGCCCTTTGCGCCGGCTGTGCATTGGGGCGACCTGACGGCGCTTGTCGCGGTGGCGATGCTCTTGGCCCAGGCGACGGCGCTGGCCCTGGCGCTGGGCGTGCGGTGCCCGCCGGGGCTGACGGCCGGCGTCACGTTGGCGGCCTTGGCGGTGACGTTGGCCTATCTTGGCGGCGCGGCCTATCTGCCGCTTGAGCCGCTGGCGGGGGGCGGGGCGGTCCCCGCGCGAACCCTGCTGTTGTTGGCGCCGCAGGCCTGTTTTGTGACGGCCTTCCTGCTCTGGTGCAGCATGGGCCTCTTGGACACGAAGGAGACGTTATGAGCGAACCGTTGGTCTTGGACGGGGTCCGCAAGACCTTCCGCGATTTCTGGGGCCGGCCCACCGTCGAGGCCGTCAAGGGACTCTCCTTCACCGTCGGCGCGGGCGAGGTCTTTGGCTTGCTCGGCCCGAACGGCTCCGGCAAGAGCACGACCATTAAGATGCTTCTCGGCCTGCTTCGCCGCGATGGGGGCGACATCCGCGTCTTTGGCGAGCCGCCGACCTCCAAGCGCGCCCATGCCGCGGTCGGTTACCTCCCCGAAATCACCTATCTCCATCCCTTCCTCACCCCGCGCGAGACCCTGCGTTACTATGGACGTCTTTTTGGACTGGGTGGCAAGACGCTTCACGACCGCGTGGAGGACCTGTTGCGTCTGGCCGGGGTGGACCATGTGGCCGACCGCCGCGTGGGCACCTTCTCCAAGGGCATGACCCGTCGCGTGGGCTTGGCGCAGGCCCTTCTCAACGCGCCCCAACTGCTGGTGCTCGACGAGCCGACCTCCGGGCTGGACCCCATCGGCACACGCGAGGTCAAGGACTTGATTCTGGGCCTCAAGGCCCGCGGCATCGCCGTCTTGATGAGTTCCCACCTGCTCCCGGACGTCCAAGACTGCTGCGACCGCATCTTGATTTTGGACCGCGGGGAGTGCCGCGCACAGGGACGCATCCGCGACCTCAAGGAGTCCCTCGAGGCCTTCTTCCTCGAGACCGTCGACCGGACGGAACGCGTCTCGCCGTTGGAGGCTGCCGGCGGGTTGCCCTGGCTCGGGGGAACGCAAGCGTGAAGGCGCTGTGGGCGGAGTTGACCCTAGGCTGGCGGCGTGCCGTGCGCGGGCCGTTCCTCGTCGCGCTCGTGGCCGTTCTCGCGCTCTGCCTGCTCGTCTTGCCGGGCTGGGACGACCCCGGGCTGACGCGCACGGGCTTCGGCATCTCCCTGGCGTGGAGCCTGCTCCTTTTTTCCGCCCTCTGGTGCGGGGGAACGGCCTACGCGCTTGACCGCGACCGTCACCGTCTGACGCTGGCCTTCACCAAGCCCATCCGCCGCTGGACGCTCTGGTGGGGACGCTTCCTCGGCACGCTTGCGCCCTTTGCGGCCGCCGTCCTCGCGATGGGCCTCTTCCTCGCCTTCCGGTCTTTCCCCGAGGGACGCACGGTCGTGGCGCCGGAGAATCTGCCGGACCTCACCCCGCAGGCCCAGGCATGGTTGGACCATCTTCAAGAGGCGGGTACGACTCCGGAGGGCGCCTCTGAGGAACGCCTTCTGCGTGCCACCCGCGAGGCCTTGGAGAAGCGTCCCGTACCGTTGAATCCGGGGCAGACCAGAACCTACGTCTTCCCGCCTGTCGCGCACGCGGGGCCCGTGACCTTCCGCCTGTCCGGCCGACCTTTCCTCGGGGCCCGCCAGGCCATTCGGCTAGCCGTGGTAGCCGAGTGTGATGGGCAGACGGTCACGTTACGCCCGGAACGGCTCCGCGACCAAGGCTTTTCCGTCGACCTGCCGGACGGCTTTGTCGCACCCGGCAAGCCGGTCTCCATCACGTTGCTCCGCGAGGACAAGGAGGAGGCCGGCACGGTCCTTTACCGCGAGCGCGCCGATGTCTCCCTGCTCTCCGGGGGACAGGCTCCGGTCCTCAATCTGGCGGCCTTTTGCCTGACGCTGTTGGTGACGGTGGCGATGGCCGTGGCGCTTGGCATGGCGCTGGGGTGCGCCTTCTCTTTGCCGGTTACGCTCTTCGTGGGCACCCTCGCGTTGCTGGCCGTCGCCGCCTCCGCGCTCTCCCCGGAGACCTTTGTCTTGGACGAGATCAAGTCCGTGTGGTCGCGCGTCAGCACGTGGATCTCCACCTGTGTCGCCTGGCCTTTCCGCGATTTGGTCACGCTCGACCCGCTCCGTTGCCTGATGGAAGGCGAGGCCATCGGCCTTCGTCCCCTGTTACGTATTTTACTCTTGGCGGCCCTGCCTTGGTGCGTGGTCTGCTCCCTGGCCGCCACCCTCACCTCCGTCACCGATGAAGATCGTTGAGGGAGGGGCGGCGGTCGCCGCCCCAGAGAACGGAGAACAGAGAACGGAGAACGGAACGCCCCTGCGGGGCGACGGGTGAAGGCCTGGAAAACCGACAAGGCGCGAAACGGAGGGCGGCGGGCGCGGTCAGCGGCGAAGCCGCAGAGCGACCGATGGAGCCCGGGCGTTTCGCGACTCCATTGCGTCTTTGCGGTTCTTTAGACTGGGGCTTACGCCAGGGCTTTGCGGACTTCCTCCGCGTCGGAGAAGGGGTGGCGGACACCGTTGATTTCTTGATAAGTCTCGTGGCCTTTGCCGGCGATGAGGACGACGTCGTCTTCGCCGCGGAGGGCGAGGGCGCGGCGGATGGCCGCGCGGCGGTCGGGCTCAACGAGGGGCTTGTGGTCGCGGAAGCCCGGCAGGATGTCGGCGATGATGGCGGCGGGGTCCTCGGTGCGGGGATTGTCGGAGGTGACGATGGGCACGTCCGCCCAGCGGTCGACGGCGGCGGCCATTTTGGGGCGCTTGGCACGGTCGCGGTCGCCGCCGCACCCGAAGACGCAGAGGATGCGGCCTTTGGTGAGGGCACGCAGGGTGGAGAGGACGTTGGCGAGGGCGTCGTCGGTGTGGGCGTAGTCCACGAAGACGTGCGGGGCAACGGGTTCCAGACGGCCCCAGCGAGGTTTGGCCGCGGAGATGGCCACCAGGATGGCGTCGACGCTGACGCCGAGGGCTTGGGCGGCCGTGGCGGCGCAGAGGATGTTGGCCAGGTTGTAACGACCGCAGAGGGCGGTGCGGAAGGCGACGCGGCGGCCGCCCAGGGTCACCTCGGCCTCGGTGCCGGCGGGTGTGAAGGCGGCCTTGGCCGCGGAGGCGGCGTAGGGGAAGACGTTGGTGCGGCCCGCGAGCAGGTCCAAGAGGCGGCGGCCATAGGGATCGTCGGCGTTGATGACGGCGAGGGCCTCGGGGTGCTCCGTGAAGAGGCGCGCCTTGACGGCGAAGTAGGCCTCCATCGTCTTGTGGTAGTCCAGGTGGTCCTGGGTGAGGTTGGTGAAGGCTGTGAGGGCGAAACGGCAGGCCCCGACGCGCGCCTGGTCGATGGCGTGGCTGGAGACCTCCATCACGGCGGCACGGCACTTTGCGCCCACCATCGCGGCGAGGTCGGCCTGGAGCGCGCGGGCGTCGGGCGTGGTACGGTCGGCGGGGGCATCGTGGCCCGGCCACTGCTCGGCCACGGTGGTGAGGAGCCCGGGCAGGAGGCCGCCTTGGGCGAGCATGTCGCGCAGGAGCCAGGCAGTGGTGGTCTTGCCGTTGGTGCCGGTGACGCCGCAGAGCAGGAGCCGTTCGCTGGGGCGGCCGAAGTGGTCGGCACAGGCCTCGGCGAAGGCGGCGCGCGGGTCGTCCACGCGCAGGTCGCAGTCCGGGCCGGCGCCCATCACGGCGGCGGCGCCCTTGGCGCGGGCCTCGGCGATGTAACGCGAGCCGTCATCGTGGGTGCCGGGGATGGCGACAAAAAGGGCGCCGGGGACGACCCGGCGCGAATCACACGTGACGTCGGTGTAACGCGGCATCTCAGTTTCCCCGCAGTTGACGTTGCTGGCGCAGGTAACGCTCGCGCAATGAGAGGTTTTCGGCCGGGGCCTCGGCGGCACGGCGCACTTGGGGCGTCTGGGCCTGGGGGGCTGGAACGGCCTCGTCCTGCATCGTTTCGCCGTCAATCTTCAATTCTTCCGGCCGGCCCTTGGTGACGACAGTTCGGCGGCCAATGGCGTTCGAGACGTAGGTGCCATTGGCATAGGCCTCGCGCTCGGCCGCCAGACGGTCGGCCTCGGCATGGAGCTCCGCGCCGGAGAACTGGATTTTGATGGAGGGGTCCAGCACGTCGGTGCTTGTCTCCCCCGTCAGACGGTTGTAGGTGGAGAGCGAGGCCTGCGGCGTGGAGAAGAAGCGGAACTTGAGGTGCCCCCCGCGGAACATCTGGTCCGTCACGTACTTGCAGAGCGTGACGAACTCGGGGCTGTCCGGGTCACCGTGCAACTTGATAAGGACGGTGTCCTGCGGCTGGGTGGAGGAGTTTTTGACGACCTCCGAGAGCTCGCCCATCTCGATGGGTTCGCCGAAGACCCGCACTTCGCCGTTGGGGTAGACGTCGATCTTCGCCTCACGGGCGTTCAAGGCGCGCAGGTTTGGGCCGCTCCCCCCGCACCCGGCCAAGAGACCGAGCGCGAGGAGGGCGCAAAAAGCCCCGAAGGCGGGGCGGGGTGGGCGATGGATCAAGGCCATGACGCGTTCCTCCGTCGTTTCGTTGCCTTCGGGGCGTTTGGGTGGGGCTCAGAAGACCTTCTTGAAGGCCTGGTCGAGGTCGGCGATGATGTCGTCGATGTGCTCGATGCCGCAGGAGAAACGCACGGTGGTGGGCGAGATGCCCGCGGCGACGAGCTGTTCGTCGGTCAGCTGACGGTGCGTCATGCTGGCGGGGTGGAGCACGCAGGTGCGCGCGTCGGCCACGTGCACGACGATCTTCGCCAACTGGAAGGCGTCCATCAGGCGCTGGGTGTCGGCGCGGGAGCCGTCGACCTCGAAGGTCACCACGCCCGAGCTGCCCAGCGGCAGGTACTTCTGCGCCAGCGCGTGGTACTTGTCGCCCTTGAGGCCGGGGTAGCGCACGTTCTTGACGCGGGGGTTGTTGGCGAGCCACTCGGCCACCTTGAGGGCGTTCTCGCTGTGACGGGCCATGCGCAGGGGCAGGGTCTCCATGCCAAGGTTCAACAGGAAGGCGTTGAACGGCGCGGCCTGGGCGCCCATGTCGCGCATCAGCTGCGCGCGGGCCTTGACGATGTAGGCCATCTTGCCGAAGGCCTCGGTGTAGACGAGGCCGTGGTAGGAGTGGTCAGGCTCCGTGAAGTCCTTGAAGCGGCCCGAGGCGGCCCAGTCGAAGTTGCCGCTGTCCACGATGATACCGCCCAGGCTCACGGCGTGGCCGTCGAGGTACTTCGTGCTCGCGTGCACCACGATGTCCGCGCCCCACTCGAAGGGACGGCAGAGGTAAGGCGTGGGGAAGGTGTTGTCCAGGATGAGGGGCAGACCGTTCTTGTGCGCGACCTTGGCCCAGCGCTCCACGTCGAGCACCGAGAGGGCGGGGTTGGCCAGCGTCTCGCCGAAGATGGCCTTGGTGTTCGGGCGGATGGCCGCCTCGATCTCCGCGTCGGAGGCGTCGGGGTGGACCCAGGTGAACTGGATGCCCAGCTTCTCCAGCGTCACGCCGAAGAGGTTGACCGTGCCGCCGTAGATTTCCGAGCTCGACACGATGTGGTCGCCCGCATGGGCTACCGTCAACAGGGAAATCATGCTCGCGGCCTGGCCGGCGCTGGTGAGCATCGCGCCCACGCCGCCCTCGAGCGCCGCGATGCGCTGCTCCACGTAGTCCAGCGTGGGGTTGCTCAGGCGGGTGTAGAAGTGGCCGCCAACCTTGAGGTCGAAGAGGTCCGCCACGTGTTGCGCGGAGTCGAACTTAAAGGTGGTGCTTTGGTAAATCGGCGGAACGCGGGGTTCGCCGTTCTTCGGGTCCCAGCCCGCTTGGACGCATTTCGTCTCGAATTTCATTTTCGTCGACTCCTTTTGTTGCGGCCTCTGCGCCATGTGGCGTCCGACCGATTGCCCACCATTGTACCACACCTGGCTCTTCCTCAACGCACTTTTTTAAGAAAGTTTATTGGGGATGCACAGAGACCCACAGAAAGCACGACGCAGGGAACCGCAGATTTCGAGGAACACAGAGGACACAGAGAAGACAGAGGGGCACAGAGGCGGGCGGCGTGCTACCGCACGCAGGACTGCCAGTGTGTCTTTGGGAATCACAAAGGACACGAAGAATCACAAAGGACACAAAGGGGAAACGCAGATTGTTCCGTCGCTTCGCTAGGAAGACCTTCGGTGACACAGATTGATGCAGATTTTGGGCGTGCTGGCGCACGCCGATTGAGTAGGATGGAAAGGAAATTGGGATTGAAGGGATGTGGGGCGTTGCCCCACACCCCGGCAGGGAGAAGTTCTCCCTGCACCCCCGGCACGTCTGCGACGTGCCAACTAGCACGACGGAATGACAAGCACGACCCAGCAGGAGGTTCAGGAGATTCAGGAGATGCAGGAGCGCCCGGTAAACGGGCGGAGGACGAGGACTCTGGGAGACAAACAAGCGCGAAGACGATGGGCGGGAGGGAGCGATCAGCGGGCGTTTAGCCCGCAAAGCGACCGGCGTTAGCCCATCTGGCTTCGCGCGCACTGGCGTTTTTGCGGTTCATCTCTTTTTCCCTAGGATACTCCTGGCGCGACCCTATAGGGTTCGGCGGGGGGTGTTAGGGGTTTTGGAAGGGATTTTATGGGGAAAAAAGAAAAAGCCCCGGCGGGAGCCGGGGCTTTTTGGAGGGGTGGAAGACCGCTTACTTGTTGAGGGCGGCGGTGATTTCCTCGAGCTTGGCGGTGAGCTCGGCGGGGATGCGGTCGCCGAACTTCTCCCAAGACTCCTTGACGCCGGCGACTTCCTTCTTCCAGCCTTCGACGTCGACGGTGAGGAGCTCGTGGAGCGTCTCAGGGGTGGTCTCGCAGCCGGTCAGGTCGATGGCGTCGTCGGTGGGCATGATGCCGATGGGGGTGTCCTTGGTCTTGGCGGTGCCTTCGATGGCCTCGCAGGCCCACTTGAGGACGCGGGAGTTGTCGCCGAAGCCGGGCCACATGAAGTGACCGTCGGCGTCCTTGCGGAACCAGTTCACGAAGAAGATCTTCGGGAGCTTGTCGGCGGCGATCTTCTTGCCCATCTCGAGCCAGTGGCCGAAGTAGTCGGCCATGTTGTAGCCGCAGAAGGGCAGCATGGCCATGGGGTCACGACGGACCTGACCGATCTGGTCGGAGATGACGGCGGCGGTGACTTCGGAGCCGGCGGCGGAACCCATGTAGACGCCGTGGGCCCAGTCCTTGGCCATGTTGACCAACGGGATGGTGGAGGGGCGACGGCCGCCGAAGAGGATGGCGGTGACGGGGACGCCGTTGGGATCCTCCCACTCCTTGGCGATCACGGGGCACTGGACGGCCGGGGCGGTGAAGCGGGAGTTGGGGTGAGCGGCCTTGATGGGCTCGCCGGTGCCGTCGGGGCTGGCGACCATCTTGTTGGGCTTCTCCTTGGAGGCGTAGCAGTCGTTGCCCTTCCAGTCGATGCCGTGGGCGGGGGCGGGGACGCCCATGTCTTCCCACCACACATCGCCGTCATCGGTGAGGACGACGTTGGTGAAGATGGTGTTCTTCTCGCAGGCGTGGAGGGCGTTGGGGTTGGAGATCTTGGAGGTGCCGGGGGCGACGCCGAAGAAGCCGTTCTCGGGGTTGATGGCGTAGAGGGCGCCGTCCTTGCCCACGTGCATCCAGGCGATGTCGTCGCCGCAGGTCTCGACCTTCCAGCCGGGGAGGGTGGGGAGCATCATGGCGAGGTTGGTCTTGCCGCAGGCGGAGGGGAAGGCCGCGGTGATGAAGTAGCTCTTGTTCTCGGGGCTGGTGAGCTTGAGGATGAGCATGTGCTCGGCCATCCAGCCTTCCTTGCGGGCGAGGGCGGAGGCGATGCGCAGGGCGAAGCACTTCTTGCCGAGGAGGGCGTTGCCGCCGTAACCGGAGCCGAAGGACCAGATGGCCTCTTCGCCGGGGTCGGTGAACTGGGTGATGTACTTCTTTTCCATCGGGGCGCAGGGCCACGCGACGTCTTCCTGGCCGGGCTCCAGGGGCGCGCCGACGGAGTGGTAGCACTTGACGTACTCGGCGCCCTTGTTGATGAGGTCGAGGGCGGCGTCGCCCATGCGGGTCATGATGCGCATGTTGCAGACGACGTAGGGGGAGTCGGTGAGCTCAACGCCGAGCTTGGCGAGGGGCGAGCCGATGGGGCCCATGGAGAAGGGGATGACGTACATCGTACGGCCCTTCATGCAGCCCTTGTAGAGGTCCCACATGATGGTCTTCATCTCGGTGGGGTCCATCCAGTTGTTGGTGGGGCCGGCGTTGTTCTTGTCCTTGCAGCAGATGTAGGTGCGCTTCTCGACGCGGGCGACGTCGCTCTCATGGGAGCGGACGAGGTAGCAGCCGGGGCGCTTCTCTTCGTTCAGCTTGACCCAGGCGCCGCGCTTGACTTCGGCGGCGGCCAGGCGGTCGAACTCTTCCTGGGTGCCGTCGCAGACGACGATGTTTTCGGGGGTGGTGTGCTCGGCGAATTCCTTCACCCACGCCTTCAGCTCAGGGTTGGTGATCTTCTCAAGGGCTTTGCAGCAGCAGCTCATTATGCTTCTCCGTTGCGTTGGTTTGCCTTGGGGGCTTGGCCGCGCACCCGCGCTTCCGCCTGCCTTGGCTTAAAAACGTTCTCTATTGTACCGCACCCTGCACGCGCACGCAAGTTTTTTTACCGACCGGCAATGCTGTCCGGGGGAAATTGGGACCGCAAAGACGCAAGGGGCGACTTGCGCCGCCCCGGAGAACGGAGAACGGAGAACGGAGAACAGAACGCGCGACAAGCGCGCGACAGGTGAAGGTTTCCGCAAAGACGCAAATCTTGCAGGAAAGGTGGGGCGCTAACGCCGGGCGCGCGTCCGTACGCCCTCCCGTGCCCCACTGTCCTGCGCCAAAAGGAGATGAGGAAGTTTGGAAGCTTGGAGGCTTGGAAGTTAGCCGTGGAAGGATCACGCTTTGCGCTCCCGGGTTTTCGGGGAGGGGGTTCGCCCCACACCCCACTATAGAAGCTTGGCTGATTAGCTGATTGGCGTTTTGGTGGGGCTCCGCCCCACACCCCTGCTTAGACGCGAAGACGATGGGCGGGAGGGAGCGATCAGCGGGCGTTTAGCCCGCAAAGCGACCTGCGTTAGCCCATCTGGCTTCGCGCGCACTGACGTTTTTGCGGGAAAAGAAGGCTCACTGATTTCTCGGACACTATTGGCCAACCAGGGAGGCCGAATCCTAAGGGAATCAGGCGCGGCGGTAGACGGCGAGGCGGGTTTTGCCGTATTCGCGGTCGCGGAGGAGGGTGAAGCCGGGGATGGGGAGGGCGTCGGTGCGGAAGTCGGTCTCGAAGATGAGGAGGGCGTCCGGGGCGAGGGCGCCGCGGGCGAGGAGGGCGGCGGCGATTTGGGCGGGGCCGAGTTCCTCGGCGTGGCGGTAGGGCGGGTCGGCGAAGACGATGTCCCAGGGGCCGGCGGGGGGATGGGTGCCGCGGAGCCAGGCGTCGGCGTCGGCGAGGCGGGCGCAGTCCGTGGGGATGGCGAAGGCCTCGAGGTTTTGGCGGAGGGTGTCGAAGACCTTGCGGTCACGCTCGATGAAGTCGGCGGAGGCGGCGCCTCGGCTGAGGGCCTCGATGCCGACGGCGCCGGAGCCGGCGTAGAGGTCGAGGAAGCGCGCGCCGGGGAGGGCGGTCTGAAGGAGGTTGAAGAGGGCCTCGCGGACGCGGTCCTGGGTGGGGCGGGTGGCCTCGGATTTCGGGGCGCGGAGGGTTCTGCCGCGCCAGTCGCCGCCGGTGATTCTCATGGGGTGTCCTCTGTTGGGGGAAGGCCGAGGAGGTCGCGCATGGTGGCTTCGGTGAAGCCCTGCGCGTGGGGGAAGGTCTTGACGGAACCATCGGGGAGGCGCAGCTCCAGGGTTTGGAGTTCCGGGTTCACGAATTCCTCGGCGCGGTTGGTGTAAAGGAGGGTGGAGGGGAGGGAGACGCGGGTGACCTCCTCGGCGTAGAGCAGGGCGGCGGGGTGGAGGGCCGCGACGGTGTAGGTGGCGCCTTCGTAGTCGACGCGGTCGGGGATGGTCCAGTCGGTGACCCAGAAGCAGGGGCGGGTGACGATGGCGATGCGCTTGGGGTAGTTGAGCCAGTAGCGCGTGTCGCCGATGGCGATGCCGAGGACGAGGTCGGGGTCGAAGTTCTTGTAGAGGGTGGCGTCTTCCGGCGAATCGAAGTGCAGGCCGCTGCGCCAGCGGACGGAGACCTCCTTGGGGATGACGCCGGCGAAGTCGGCGATGACATAGCCGCCGAGGAAGAGGACGACGCAGACGCCAAAGACCCAACGCGCGATTCTGTCGCGGCGGCTACGGGCCTCTTCGTCGGTCAAGGGGCGCCTCATCGGGTCAGCTCCCGGGCCTTGCGGATGGCGGCGACCATGCTTTGCGCGGAGGCTCGGCCCTGCCAGGCGAGGGCGAAGGCGGTGCCGTGGTCGGGGCTGGTGCGGACGAAGGGGAGGCCGAGGGTGGTGTTCACGCCCTCCACGAAGGCGGCGCGCTTGAAGGGGATGAGGCCCTGGTCGTGGTACATGGCGACGAAGCCGTCGAAGCGGTCGGCGCCGGCGGCGGGGGTCATGGCGGTGTCCGGGACGAGGGGGCCCTCGAAGTCGGCCCACGGCTGGGCGGCGGCGATGGCCGGCGTGAGGACGCGGGCTTCTTCGTCGCCGAAGGCGCCGTCCTCGCCGGCGTGGGGATTGAGGGCCAGGACGCCGATGCGCGGGCGGCGGCCATGCAGACGCGTGAGGGCGTCGGCGAAGTCGCGGAAGACGCGCAGGAGTCGGGGCTCGGTGATGAGGTCGGGGACGTCGCGGAGGGCGCAGTGGATGGTGGCGAGGGCCATGGCGAGGCCCGGCGCGAAGAAGGCCATGGTGGCCTCCTCGCGGCCGCAGAGACGGGCGAGGAGCTCGGTGTGGCCGGGGACGTCGGTGTGTCCGGCGAGGTGGAGGGCGGCTTTGCTGAAGGGCGCGGTCACGATGCCCCGCACGCGGCCCGCGAGGGCGTCCTGTCCGGCGGCCGTGACGCAGGCGTAGGCCAGTTCACCGGTCGCGGCCTGGTTCTCCCCGGGGCGGATGACCTCGACGGGACAGGCGAGGGGCAGGTCGCGCCAAGCGATGTTCGGGGAGTCCGGCACGGGGACGCCGGCGGCGGCGCAGGCTCGCGCGAAGAGGGCGCGGTTGGTGTAGACGACGAAGTGTTCTTCCGGGAAGGCGGCCAAGGCCCGGGCCGTGATTTCCGGCCCGATGCCCGCGCAGTCGCCCCCCGTGATTGCAAGCGGTCGCATGGTCATGGAGCGTCAGGGGCGTCCGGCGTCGGCGCGGGGGTCGGCTCCGCGGCGGCGAGGTCGGCCTGTTTGGCAGCCGGCGCTTCCTCGGTGATGGGGGCGCCGTTCTCGTCGGTGGTGGCGCTGTCCGGCGGGGGCTCATCGGTCCAGCCGCCGCCGAGCGCACGGTAGAGGGTGATGGCGTTGGTGAAGAGGGTGGCGCGGTGGGAGACGAGGGCCTCTTGGGCGCTGAGGAGGCTGGACTGGCGGGTGAGGACGTCGTCGATGGTGATTTCGCCGTTCTCGTAGAGTTGGTCGGCGATGCGGAGGGCCTCGGCGCTGAAGCTCTCGGCGGCGCGGAGGTCGTTGGTGCGCTCGGCCTCGCGGCGGCAGGCGTCCCAGGCGGCCTCGGCCTCTTGGTAGGCCTCGAGGACGGTGTCCTCGTAGGTCGCGATTTGGGCGTCGAGGGTGGCTTTGGCGGACTCGACGCGTTTGCGCCAGGTACCGAAGCCGAAGATGTTCCAACTGACGGAGGGGCCGAAGTTGACGGACTGAGTGTAGTCGGACCAAGGCGTGAGGTCGGGGGTGGAGAGGCCGATGTTGCCGCCGAGGGTGAAGCGCGGATAGAGCTCGGCGGTGGCGACGCCGACGGCGGCGGTCTGGGCGTGGACGTTCTCCTCGGCGATGCGGATGTCCGCGCGGCGGCGGAGGAGTTCGTTGGGGAGGACCTTGGGGGAGAGGTCCGGGAGGGTCATCTCGTCCAGCGACTCGCGGAGGCGGGCCTGCGTGGCGTAGGGCGCCTGGCCGGTGAGCCAATCGAGGCGGAGTTGGGCGGCGGTGAGGTTCTGGCGAAGCGAGGGGATGGAGGCGCGGGTGGTGGCGGTCTGGGCCTCCGTGGCCGCGACGTCGTACCACGGGACTATGCCGGCCAGGGCGCGCTCGCGGATGACGGCGGCGGTCTTTTCCTGAAGGGCGAGGTTGGCCTCGGCGATGTTGACCTGCGCGGCGTAACGGCGGAGCTCGACGTAGGCGGTGGCAATCTCGGCGGCGAGGGTGACGCGGACGTCTTGGAGGGTGTAGGCGAGGCGGGCCTCGTTGGCCATCTGTTGCTCAACGGAGCGGCGGACGCCGCCGAAGATGTCGATTTCCCAGGAGGCGTCGCCGCGGGCGGTCAGGTTGTCCTCCCAGCCTTGGCGTTGGGCGCCCCAGGAGCGGCCCCACGTGTAGGAACCGCTGGCGGTGAATTGCGGCCAGAAGCCGGCTTCGGTGCTCTCGCGGAGGGCGCGCTGGGCGCGGAGGTTGGCGATGGCGGCCTCGACGGTGGGCGCGTTCTTGAGCCCCTCTTCGATGAGGTCGCAGAGCAGGGGGTCTTGGAAGTCCTGCCACCAGTTGGCAAGGGACTCGGTCTCGTAGCCGGAGCCTTCGAAGAGCTCGGCGGTGGTCTCGGGGGCCTCGGGCGGCGTGTAGTCCGGGCCGACGGCGGCGCAGCCGGAGAGGAGCAAGAAGAAGAGGGGCGCGCGCTTCATGTCAGGCCCGGCGGACGGATTCGATGACGATGGGGGTGTGCGGGACGTCCTGGTGGCGGCCGAAGAAGCCGGTGGGGACCTGCTCAATCTCGTCAACGGTGTCGAACCCGGCGGAAACGCGGCCGAAGACGGCGTAGCCGTAGGCGGAGGGGTTGGGGGCGCGGAAGTCGAGGAAGTCGTTGTCGACGGTGTTGATGAAGAACTGCGCGGTGGCGGAGTTGATTTCGGGGGTGCGGGCCATCGCGATGGCGTACTTGCGGTTCTTGAGTCCGTTGTGGGCCTCGTTGCGGATGGGCTCGTGGGTGGGCTTCTGGACCATGTCCGGGGTGAAGCCGCCGCCCTGGATCATGAAGCCGGGGATGACGCGGTGGAAGATGAGGCCATCGTAAAAGCCTTCGTCGATGTAGCGGAGGAAGTTGGCGACGGTGATGGGCGCGGCGGATTCGTCGAGCTCCAGGGTGATATCGCCTTTGTTGGTCTTCATGATAACGGTGGTCATGGCAAGGGGTCCTTTCGGAAGATATTATGGCACATCGCGCGGCGCGCCGTCAGCGGGAAGGTGCGGCGGCGCGGGTGTGCGTACGCGGGGAATCAGACCTTGGCGAGGCCGCCCTCGGAGGTCTCCTTGTAGAGGGAAGGCAGGTCGTGGCCGGTCTGCAACATGGCGCGGACGACCTTGTCGAAGGAGATGCTATGCTGGCCGTCGGAGAGGGCGGCGTACATGTTCGCATCCATGGCGCGGGCGGCGGCGAAGGCGTTACGCTCGATGCAGGGGATTTGGACGAGGCCGTTGATGGGGTCGCAGGTGAGGCCGAGGTGGTGCTCCAGACCCATCTCGGCGGCGTACTCGATCTGGTTGGGGGAGCCGCCGAAGATTTGGTTGACGGCGCCGGCGGCCATGGCGCAGGCCACGCCGATCTCGCCCTGACAGCCGACCTCCGCACCGGAGATGGAGGCATTCTCCTTGACGATGGCGCCGATGAGGCCGGCGGTGGCCAGGGCGCGGATGATGCGCTTCTCGGAGAGGTCGTGGTGCTTATAGAGATAGTAGAGGCAGGCGGGGAGGACGCCGGCGCTGCCGCAGGTGGGCGCGGTGACGATCAGGCCCGTGCCGGCGGCGTTTTCCTCGGCCACGGCCAGGGCGTAGGCATAGAGCAGGCCGCGGCCGCGGATACCCTCGCGCATGCCCATGGCGCGGCGGTAGTAGACGCTGGCCTTGCGCTGGAGGCCGAGCCCGCCGGGGAGGACGCCCTCGGCGTCGAGGCCGCGCTCCACGGCCTCGCGCATGACACGCCACACCTCACGCATATGGTCGAAGACGGGCTGGCCTTCGTATTCCAGGACGTATTCCCAGAAGATGCGGCCGGTCTCGTTGTACCACTTGAGGATGCCGCCCATGGTGGTGTAAGGGTAGGGGACGGCGGTGGTCTGGGTCTTTCCGGGGCCTTCCGAGAGGAAGCCGCCGCCGATGCTGTAGACCTCCCAGTCGCCGAGTTCGGCGCCGTCCGGCCCGAAGGCGTGGAAGCGCATGCCGTTGGGGTGGAAGGGGAGGAAGACGGTGGGCTGCCAGTCGATCTCCGTGCGCTCGGGGCCGAGGGCGTCGAGGATGGCCTTGTCGGTGAGGTGGCCGCGGCCGGTGGCGGCGAGCGAGCCGTAGAGCGAGACGCGGAAGCGTGCGGCCTGCGGGAAGCGGGCCAGGAAGGTCTCGGCGGCGCGGCGGGGGCCCATGGTGTGGGAACTCGAGGGGCCGACGCCGATTTTGAAGATGTCGCGGATGGAATCCATGTCTGTCTCCTGTTCAACGGCGGCGCCGGGCACGGCGGCGGAAGAGGTCGCGCACGGCGTCGATAAAGGGTTTGTCTGTGGAAAGGTCGATAAGGTCGATGCCGGCGCGGCGGAAGGCGCGCGTCTGCTCGTCGCGCACGGCCTCGGCGCGCTCGGCGAAGCGGCGGCGCACGGCGGCGCTGGAGGTGTCCACCAGCAGGGTCCGGTGGGTCTCGGGATCCCACAACTCCACGAGGCCGACGGCGGGGAGGGCCGATTCCGCGGGGTCGGAGATGCGGCAGGCGATGACGTCGTGGCGGCGGGCGAAGGCGGTCAGGTCGCGGACGTAGCCGTCGTCCTGGAAGTCGGAGAGGAGGAAGACGACGGCCTTGCGGCGCTGGGTGGCGGAGACGAAGCGGAGCGCGGCGCTGATGTCGGTGCCCTCATGGGTCTCCTCGGCGGCGAGGACCTCGCGCACCAGGCGCTGGACGGCGGTGCGGCCCTTGCGCGGGGGAAGGCTCTTCACCACGCGGTCGCTGAAGAGCAGGAGGCCGACCTTGTCTTGGTTGGAGAGGGCGGCCATGGCCAGGAGGGCGGTGAGCTCGGCCGCGCGCGCGGCCTTGGAGCGGGCGCCCGTGCCGAAGCTCTGGCTGCCGGAGACGTCGACCAGGAAGAGAACCGTCAGCTCGCGTTCCTCGCTGAAGCGCTTGACGTAGGGTTCGCCCGTGCGTGCGGTGACGTTCCAGTCGATGGCGCGGACGTCGTCGCCGGGCTGGTAGGGGCGGGCCTCATCGAACTCGATGCCTTGGCCTTTGAAGACGGAGTGGTAGTCTCCGCTGAGGCGCTCATCGAGCAACCTCCGCGTGAGGATGCGGATCCTCCGCACCTCCTTCATCAATTCCTCTGTATCAATCTCCATACTGCCTCCTTTCCACGAAGACACGAATGAGACGGCAAGGCATGGGCGCTTCACCGGTCGCTTCGCTCCCTACCGCGCCCATCCTTGCCGCCTGATTGTCATCTTGAAAAGTTGACATAAGTGAACCTCGATTCAGCGATTGGCATCCTTCAGAAGGATACGCTTGAAACGTTTTCTGTCGGTGGCGCCAAAGTTGGCAAGCAGGCCTAGGGGATAATTGAGGACCTTAAGGTAGCTGAGCACCTGCATCTGATGTTCATAACGGAGCTCGCCCTCAAGCGACTTCAGCTCAATCACGAGACACTCATCTACAATTAAATCGGCGCGCAAGGTCGTGGAAAACGAGGCGCCTTTGTATACGTAGGCAACATATTTTTCCTTTTCGACGTGGTGACCGCGCAAGGTCAGCTCGCGCTCCAGACACGCCTCATACACGGATTCCAAGAGCCCTTGACCCATGTGTCGTAAGACCTCAACGCACGCATCGAGGGCATCTTGACAGACAAGATCGGCTTTTGGGTAGAGCGGGTGCATGATTGGAGTGGGCTGGGTTATTCGGGAAGCATACAAAGGGCGGAGGGATTAGGCGCGGTAGGGAGCGAAGCGACCGGTGAAGCGCCTAATTCCCTCCGCGCATTTGGTGTCTTCGTGGATAAGGCGGTTTAACTCTCATGGGACGGGGATTTCGGAGAGGAGTCTGTCGATGACGGCGTCGGGGGTGAGTTCCTCGGCTTCGGCTTCGTAAGTGAGGAGGAGACGGTGGCGGAGGACGTCGTGGGCGGTCTCTTTGACGTCTTGCGGGGTGGCGTAGGTGCGGCCGCGCAGGAGGGCGTTGGCGCGGGCGGACTGCTTCAGGCAGATGGAACCGCGCGGGGAGACGCCCAGCTGGATGGCTCCCTTGAGGGATTGCAGACCCTTGAAGGACTCGGGTTCGCGCGTGGCGAAGACGAGGTCGAGGATGTAGTCGTCGACCTTCGCGTCGCAGTAGACCTTCTCGGCGGCGGAGAGGAGGAGGTCGATGTCCTCGCGCGTGACGCACTGTTTGGGCGGGGTCTCCATGGCCGCGGGTTGGGTGAGGCGGTTCATGATGCGGCGCTCGTCCTCGCGGCCGGGATGGCGCACCACGCACTTGAGCATGAAACGGTCGGTCTGCGCCTCGGGCAGGGGATAGGTGCCCTCTTGCTCGATGGGGTTCTGCGTCGCCATCACCAGGAAGGGGCGCGGCAGGGGATAGGTCTCGTCGCCGAGGGTGACCTGGCGTTCCTGCATGGCCTCGAGGAGGGCGGATTGCACCTTGGCGGGGGCGCGGTTGATTTCGTCGGCGATGAGCAGGTTCGCGAAGACGGGACCCTTGTGCGGGGTGAAGGTGCCCTCGCGCTGATTGTAAATCAGACTGCCGATCACGTCCGCCGGCAGCAGGTCCGGCGTGAAGGAGATGCGCTTGGTCTCCAGGCCCAACGCGGCGGCGAGGGCGCGCACGGCGGTGGTCTTGGCCAGGCCCGGCACGCCTTCGAGCAGGATGTGCCCGCCCGTCATCAACGCAATCAGCAGGGCGTCGAGCATGTGCTCCTGCCCCACCAACGCCTTGTTCACTTCGCTTCGGATCGCCGCCAGGAGCGGCGTGCAACGCGCAATCGTCTCATCGGTCTCTGCCATGACAGTCCTTTCGTTCAACGTCACCATTATACTTCAATTCCGCGAACCCTGTCTGCCTGCGATACGGTCCGAGGAGGTTTCCACGAAAACACGAAAGGAACACAAGGGCCTGGGCACTTCACCGTTCGGCCCTTCGGGCCTCTCTACCGTGCCCATCCCTTGTGTTTCTATCATTTCGTTGGAAACGCCCCGGGCGCACGTGCGTGCGCCCTCCCGCGCCCCACCTTTCCTGCGCCAAAGAGACTTGTGAAAGACGGCCTAAGCGTGAAGACGATGGGCGGGAGGGAGCGATCGGCGGGCGTTTCGCCCGCAAAGCGACCGGCGTCAGCCCATCTGGCTTCGCGCGCACCGGCGTCTTCGCGGGAAGATGGCGCCTGTCGTTTTCCCCGGAGAGTATTGCCTTGAAAAGCGCAGTTTATGGGGCCTTCCGAGCCGTTGCGTCAGAGGGGAAGTAGAGGGCATGGAGTCGGTCAAGGGTGCCGTCGGCACGGAGGCGGGCCATGCCCTGCTCGAACTCCTCGAGGATAGCGGGGGCGCTGGGGTTCTTTGGGGAGAGGGTGAGGAAGAGAGGGACCTGCTGGATGGGGCCGGCATCGCGGAAGTCGTCGCGGAGGACGAGGTTGGTGTTGTCGGCGTCCCAGCGGGCGGCGGCGAGGGTGAGGACGATGGCGTCGCAGTCCCCGGCGAGGGCGCGGGGGAGCCAGTCGTCGGCGGAGGTGTCGTCGGGGAGGAGGAGGGCGCGCTTGGGGTCGTCTTTGTGGCGGGCCCAGTGGTCGGCGACGAGGGGCGCGTCGAGGTAGGTGCGGGAGTAGGCGAGGCAGATGTTTTCGAGGGAGTCGGGGCCGGCGTAGCGCCAGGCGGACTTGCGCGGGGAGACGACGGTGATGGCGTAGTGGGCGATGGGGGTCTTGGATTGGGGGAAGCCGGCGACGTCGGGGTGGCGGCCGAGGGTGACGAGGGCGCAGTCGGGGGAGTCGGCGACGTGTGCAATGAGTTGGGCGTCGGTGGGGTGCTCGTCGTAGGCGAGGATGGCTTGGGGGAAGATGCGGTGGATGACGTCGAGGCAGTAGCCGTCGCGGCCGGAGATGGGGTCGTGGCCGGCGTAGGGCTGCCAGGGCTGGTAGTGGATGTGGAGGGCGTTGCCGGCGAGGGTGGGGGCGGTCTCCGCGGCGGGTGTCGCGGGGGCCGGGGCGTGGGCGCGGCGACCCTTGGCGACGGTGATGGCCTTGAGGGCGCAGAGGGCGACGAGGATGCCGAAGAGGATATAGCAGAGTTTGCGGATCATGGCAGGTCCTCCGGTTGGCGGGGCGCGTCCGGACGGGCGGTGCGCGCCTGTTCGCGCTGGGCCCAGGCCCAGAAGGGACTGTCGGCGGGGCCGAGGGCGAGGATTTGTGCGAGGATGGCGTCGGCGGCGGGGGCGTCCCCGGCGAGGCGCTTGAGGCGGTAATCGACGATGAGGGCACGGCAACGGCGCTCGTAGTCGGTCTCGAGGGCGTTGGCGTGGGCCTCGGCGCGTTGGGCGACGGTTTGGGCGTCAGGCGTACCGAGCGCACGGGCCAGACGTGCGAGGGCGTGGAGCTGCGCGGGGGTGGCGGCATCGGGGGCGAGGAGGGCATCGCCTTCGCCGCAGAGGGTGGCGATGCGGGTCGCGACCCTGTCTGCGAGGGCGTCGCGCGCTTGGCGGAGGAGGGCGCTCAGAGTGGGGTCGTCCAAGGCGTTGGTGGCGTCCTCGAGGTCGTAGAGGGCCTCGCGGAGGACGCCCTTGGAGTCGTAGGCATCGACGTCGTCCGCGCCGCCGGCGCCTCCGCCGAAGCCGCGGACGGCAACGTGCCAAGTCTGGAGGGCGGACCAATGGCGGTCCTGCGCGTCAAGGCGCTTGGCGACGACGGGGAGGGCACGGAAGCGGTTGCCTTGGAGGGCGTCGCGGGCGGATTGGAGGCGGGGCTCGACGGAGGCGGGCGTGCCACCCCGGCAGAGAGCTTGGCAGGCCTCTGGGTAGGTTTTGCTGAAGTAGTGGTCAAGGGCGCGGGCATCGGCCAGGAGCAGGTCGGCGTCGTAGTAGGCGAGGCGGGCGGCGTCGAGGGTGTCCAGGGCGCGACCGAGTCGGGGCCAGTTGCCGGCGGCGACGGCGCGCTTGAGGTCGGCGAGGTTCTTGAGGAAGGCCCACTTGCGGGCGAGGGGGTCGCGGTCGGGGGCGTCCTTGGGAAGTTCGGCGAGGAGTTCTTTGGCGCGGCGGGCGAGGAGCTCGCCGGAGGCGGCGGCCTCGGGGGAGTCGAGGAGGCCCGGGAGGCAGGCGTGGAAGAGCTGGCCGTAGGCGATGACGGCGTCGCGGGCAAGGGGGTCGGCGGGGGTGTCGGGCAGGTCCGGCGCGGGGAGTTTGACGACGGCCGGGACGCGGACGTCGCGTTCGGCGCGGAGGGCGTTGACCTGTCGAGCCAAGGCGAGGAGGATGAGAGCGAGAAGGAGGCCGAGGACGGCGGCGACGCGCAGGAGGAGGCGGATGCGGCGGTCGGGCCAGGCGAGGGGATGGCGGGTCTTGAGGGCACGCTCGGCCAAGGGGGTGGGGAGGGCGAGGCCCTGGAGGGGGCCGATGGCGAAGCGGTCGCCGAGGGCGAAGACCAGGCGGTCGGCGGGTCCCTCGGCGCTTTCGGAGACAAGGGTGAGGGTGTCGCCCTCGAGGAAGATGTCGCAGATTTTGTCGCCGGGGACGGGCGGGTTGAGGGCCGGCTCGGAACGGTCGGGGAGCCAGGCGAGGACGTTGCGGCCGTCGGCGAGGGGCGCGGCGTGGACGGGTTTGCCGCGTGCGGCGCGCCAGAGAAGGGTGGCGCGGGCCTGGACGGCGTCGCGCTCGAGGCGGAAGCGGAAGGGGCCGAGGGCGGCGGGCTCGCCGGGGAGGAGGCGCGTCTCGGGGGTGGCGGGGTCGACGGGCGCGAGGAGCCAGCCGTCTTCGTCGCGGAGGAGTGCGGCGAGGGTGGCGGGGCCTTCGGGGAGGGGGAGATCGGCGGCGGGGTCGGTACCGAGCGTGAGGGGACGGCGGGGGAGGTCGGCGAGGTCGAAGGTCTTGATGAGGGCGCCGTCCGCGGCGTGAAGGTGGAGGAGTTCCATGGGGCGTCTCCTTATTGCTTGGGCGCGGGGAGGGCGCGGAGGACGGCCTCTGCGCGGAGGCGGTCGGGGGCCTCGCCCTCAAGGGTGGCGTTGTCGCGGATGAAGGCGGCCTGCGTGCGGGCGGCCTCGGTGTCGCCCATGCCGCGGGCGCGGTCGAGTTTGGCGAACCAGTCGTCGACTTGGCGGCGGCGCTCCTCGGCGAGGGCTTGGAAACGGTCGGCCTCGGGGGAATCGAGGAGGATGTCTTCCTCGCGGATGGAGGAGAGGAGGCTGAGGGCCTTGCGGTAATGGACGAGGGCCGGGACGAGGTCGGCGCGGTCGGCGGCGGTGCGCGCGGCGGCACGTTCGCGCTCGGCCTCCTCGGCGACGGCGCGGGTCTGCTCGAAGGTGAGGGCGTTGGAATCGATGACGGGGCGCGCGAAGTCGTCGCGGAGGCCTTCGGGGAGGGTGACGGCGCCGCCGACGGCGGCGAAGAAGGGCGCGAGGGCGGGGGAGCCTTCGCCGCCGCGATGGCCCCAGAAGAGGTATTCCACGTCATCGACGTAGAAGAGGATGCCCTCGCCGTGGTCGTCCTCGGCATCGAAGAAGAAGTGCGCGGCGACGACGCCGGCAGCGTGGGGGCGGGTCTCGACGCCGAGGAGGCGGACAGGCTGGGAACGGCCGATGGCGGCGTGCGAGGCGGTGAGCTTGGTGGCGAGGACGGCGGGGGAGAGGTCGAGGGCGCGTGCGGCGAGGTCGGGGTCGCGCGTGGTTTGGAGGACGGCGAGGGCGCCGGTGCCATCGGGGTGTTCAGTGAAGAGGAGGAAGCGGGTGGGCCGGTCGTCGCCGATGGTGGCGAAGGCGCCCCAGGCGGGGTCCGGCGAGACGGTGAGACGGTCGCTGACGAGGGTGTAGGGGAGGGGACGGGCGAGCTCGGCGCGCAGGTCGCGGATGTGGCCCCACTGGAGGTAAATCAAGAGCGCGAGGAGGAAGGCCGCGACGAGGAGGACGCCGGCGATGAGGCGACGTTGGCCGTGGAGGGTGAAGGGAAGGGTGGGGCGGTCGGGCTTGGCCATGGCGGGTTCCTATCGGGAGGCAAGGAATTGGATGACGAGGGGGGCGAGGAGGACGATGAAGACGCCCGGGAGGATGAGGAGCAGCAGGGGGAAGGACATGTTGACGACGGCCTTCTGGGCACGTTCCTGCGCGCGACTGCGGGCCTGGCGGCGGATGAGCTCGGAGGCGGAGCGGAGGTTGTCGGAGACGGAGGTGCCCATCTCGATGGACTGCGCGAGGGTGGTGAAGACGGCGGTGGCCTCGGGCGTGCCAACGCGTTCGGCGACGTGGTTGAGGGCGGCGGGGAGGGAGGTGCCGAAGGCGACCTCGTTGCGCAGGAGAACGAGTTCCTCGCGGACGGGGCCGGGCTCGGTGACCTGGGTGACGGCGACGATGCCCGAGAAGAGGTCGCCGCCGGACTGGCTGATCAGGCGCATGACGTCGAGGGCGCCGGGGAGCTGGCGGACGAAGGCGCGGGCGCGCTTGGCGGCGAGGTCGCGCAACGCGCTCTCGGGCCACTTCCAGAGCATGACGGCGAAGAGGGCGACCGCCAGGGTGATGAGGCCCGGATGGACGCGCAGGAGCGGCAGGACGATAAGCAGGACGAGGGTGGAGAGGACGGGGAAGACCCAGCGGGCGACAAAGACCTCCGCAGCCGTGGCGCCGCCGAGAAAGGCGCCGCCGGCCTGCCGGACGAGGGTCTCGAGTTCGGAGAGGCGCGCATCGAGGGCGGCATCGCGGCCACGGCGACGCTCGACCATGCCAGCGAAGCAGGCGAGGAGCTGGTTGAGGAAGGGGCGGTCGGCGGCGTCACGGACGATGCCGGCGCGGGCGCGGAGCAGGGCGCGGACGGCGATGTAGGCCACGAGCGCGGCGGCGAGCGCGCCGGCAAGGAGCCCGAGAAGGAGGTCGGGGTTCATACGCGCACCTCCACGATTTTGCGGATCCAGACGTAGGCGAGGGCCTGCATGGCCGTCATCACCAGGAGGGTCACAAGGCCGGCGCCGGTCTGGAAGAGCGGCAGGACAATCTCGCGGCGGACGAGGAAGAGGATGGCCAGGAGGGCGAAGGGCAGGCAGCTCATGACGAGGGCCTGCATGCGGCCTTCGGTGGTCATGGCGCGGAGTTCCTCCTCGAAGGCAAGGTTGTCGCGGACGAGGGCGGAGAGCATGGCGTAGCTCTCGGCGAGGTTACCGCCGTGGGAGACGCCGATCTTGGAGGCGATGACGACCATGCGGACCTCGGGGATGGGGAGACGCTCGCCGAAGTTGTCGAAGGCCGTGCCGATGGAGTAACCCAGGCGGGTGTCGCAGAGGATGCGGGCGAATTCCGCCCCGACGTGGGCGGGGAAGCGGCGGAGGTTGCGGGCGATGGCCTGGGGAAGGGTGAGGCCGGCGCGGATGGAGTTGGCCAGCATGTCGAGCGCGTCGGGGAGCTCGGCGCGGAGGCGGTCTTGGCGGCGGTCGGCCAGGCGGCGGAGGATGAGGCGGGGCAGAATCAAGGCCGCGGCGATGCAGAGCAGGAAGAAGACGAGGAGGGCGCCGGGGCTGCCGGCCATGAGGACGGCGCCGAAGAGGAAGGCCGCGATGGCGCCGACGGCGACGCCTTGGCGGACGGACTGGACGGGGAGTTCCTCGGCCGCGGCGGCGCGGGCGGCCAGCTCGTCCTCCCGGGCGGCGGCGCGGGCCCGTGCGGCGAGGAGCGCACGGACGGCCAGACCGACGAGGAGTGCGGCGGCGAGGGCACAGGCGTAGGCCACAATCAGGTCAGGGCTCATCGGGCACCCCGTCAAAGATGGCGGTGTCGAGGGGGACGCCGCGGAGGGCGAAGTCGCCGAGGAAGGTGGGCCGGCCGACGACGACGTGCTCGCCGAGGACCTTGCGGGTCTTGGGGTCGACGCCGGACTGCCGGAAGACAAAGAGGTCGCGGAGGCGGGGCTGGCCGCGGTCGTCCAGGCCGAGGACCTCGGTGACGGCGGTGACCTTGCGTGAGCCGTCGGAGAGGCGCGCGGTCTGGACGATGAGGTCGACGGCGGAGACGATCTGTGCGCGGATGGCCGAGAGGGGGAGGTCCATGCCGGCCATGAGGCAGAGGGTCTCGAGGCGGGCGACGGTGTCGCGGGGGCTGTTGGCGTGGACGGTGGTGAGGGAGCCGTCGTGGCCGGTGTTCATGGCCTGGAGCATGTCGAGGGCCTCGCCGCCGCGGCATTCGCCCACGACGATGCGGTCGGGGCGCATACGCAGGGAGTTGGCGACGAGCGCACGGATGGGGACGGCGCCCTTGCCTTCGGCGTTGGCGGGGCGGGCCTCCATGCGCACCACGTGGTCTTGCTGGAGCTTGAGCTCGAGGGAGTCCTCGATGGTGACGATGCGCTCGCCGCCGCCGATGCAGAGGGAGATGGCGTTGAGGAGGGAGGTTTTGCCCGAGCCGGTGCCGCCGGAGACGACGATGTTCTTGCGGAGGGTGACGGAGGCCTCGATGAAGCGGGCCATGGGCAGGGTGAGCGAGCCGATGGAGATGAGCTTGTCGAGGGTGAAGAGGGATTTGCCGAACTTGCGGATGGTGAGGCAGGCGCCGTCGGGGGTGATGGGGGGGATGACGGCGTTGACGCGTGAGCCGTCGGCCAGGCGGGCATCGACGAGGGGGGAGGATTCGTCGATGCGGCGGCCGATGGGGGTGACGATACGCTCGATGACGCGGATGAGGTGCTCCGGGTCGCGGAAGTGGCGTTCGGTGAGGGTGAGCTTGCCGGCGCGCTCGACGTAGATGCGCCGGTAGTCGATGACCATGATCTCGGTGATGGAGTCGTCGGCGATGAGGGGCTCAAGGGGACCCAGGCGGAGCATGTCCTCCACCGTCTCGGCGCGGAGCTCGGCGAGGGTCTGCTCTGGGAGGTCGGCGAGCTGCGGGGGGCACTCGCGGATGGTCTCGTCCAGGAAGTCGACGACGCGGCGCTCGAGCTCGGCGTCGGCGACGGTCTCTGCGCCACCGATCTCCTGGGAGAGGCGGAAGAGGGCGCGTTCGTAGAGCCAGTCGCGGGCGAGGTCGCGCCGGCCGACGCGGGCGGCGGCGGTGCCGCATTCGGCCTCGAAGGCGAAGCCGCGGACGGAGAGGGCGACGCGGCCGGCGATGGGGAGCCTAGCAGCGCGGCGGCCATCGGACTCGAGGGAACCGTCGCCGGTGAGTTCCTCGGCCCACCAGAGGCTGCCGCCCGGGGTCAGGCGGAGCTGGCGGTCGGCCAGGCCGAAGGCGGCGTCCGCGACGACGACGTCGCAGGCCGGGGCGCTACCGAGGTAGAAGCACTCGCCGGGCTTGCCGGAGGGCTTGAGGGTGGCGATGCGTTTGCCGTCGCGATAGAGGGCCAAGGTGTTCATGGGCGCTCCTCAGGGCATGGGGACTTCGACGGGACGCCCACGCAACGCATCGGCCTTGGCGCGGACGCCCTCGGTGTCCTCGACGGCCCAATCGACGGTGACGACGAGGAGGATTTCGCGCGAGGAGTTGTCTTGCCCCTCGCTGCCGAAGAGGCCGCCGATGAGGGGGATGCGGCTGAAGAAGGGGAGTCCGCGCTTGGAGCCGCCCTCGGTCCAGTGGTTGAAGCCGGAGAGGAGGATGCTTTCGCCGGGGCGGACGATGTATTTGCTCTTGGTCTGATAGCGGGAGACGTCGGTGTCGCCGGAGGAATTGTCGTTGATGGGGGTGCGGAGGTCAAGGTCGAACTCGAGGTTGACAGTGTCGCCGTCGAGGATGGTGGGGCGGGCCTTGATGATGTAGCCGTACTCGATTTCGGTGATGCCGGTCTTGTAGAGGTCGCTGGTCTCCTTGTAGAGGGTGCCGCCGGATTGGAACTCGGCGGGCTCGCCGCTCTGGGTGGAGAGGGTGGTGGCGTAGAGCTGCTTGGCGACCTCGTTCTGCTTGAGGGTGTTGATGCGGGCGGTGAGGCCGTCGCTGTTGCTGATGGTGCCGGAGAGGTTGTCGTGGAGGGTGTAGGTGAGGTCGAAGTCCGCGCCGATGGAATCGGAGATTTCCACGCCCAGGTTCCGCGCCAACGTGCTGTCATAGGAGAGGAACTCGATGCCGATGAGGATCTTTTGCTTGTAGACGCGCATGGCGCCGGTGTTCACGGTGAGCCCCGGGAAGTCGGCCAAGAAGGCTTGGACCTTCTTGCCCAATTCGTCGATTTGCCCTTGGTCGTACATCTTGCCGGAGAGGCAGACCTCCTGGCCCACGAGCTCGGCGGTGACGCCCTCCTGGCCGTTGCGGCGGAGGAAGGCGTCCAGCAACGCCTTCAGCGCCTCGGGCGAGACGCTCACATGGCTGACGATGCGCTCGGGGTCAAGGGCCTGCGCATCGCGGACGCGCCGCAGGGCGCCGACGTCGGCGGTGGAGCCGCTGAGGATCACGCGGTCGCCCGCCACCTCGGCGCGGATTTCCGGGTCGTCGGCGAAGAGGCGCCCCAACATCTCCCAATAGGCGGGGCGGACGTCCACGCGCAGGGTGGCCGCGGGGCCGGCCGCGTCGAAAAAGGTCACGGTGGACGTGCCCAGGCGCAGGCCGACGAGCTCGGCCTCGCCGCCCTCGCGGCAGGCGGCGGAGAGGACGGCGGCGTTGGAGACGCGGGCGCGCTCGGCGCCGGGCACCGTCAGATACACGGTCTCGCCCTCATGTAGGGCGCGGGGCTCCAACTCCCGCACGCGGGCCTGAAGGGCGCCGATGGCCAGGAGCGTGGCAAGCAGGGTCAGGGTCGTTTTCATTCCGCATCTCCCTTCCCCGCGGCGCCGAGCGCGCGGACGGTTTCATAGAAGGCCGCGCCGGGATAGACCACGTTGCGGGCGCGGTCTTCCTCCAGACGGTCGTCACGGACGTTGCGCAGCAGATAGGTGAGTGTGCCCATCGTGCGGGCCTGCACCAGGGTGAGAGCCGCGCGGGTGGGCACATTCAGCGTGATGGTGCCGTAGCCCTCGGCCTCCTCGCCCAGACGGAAGGCGCGGTCGGTGGCGATGACGGGCACGTTCTGCATGATGACCATCGAGACCACGCGGTCCTCTGCGTCGGGGCCCTGCGCGGGCAGCCCCAGGCGGCTCTCCGTGGCCGTGAGCACGATGTCCACGCGGCTGCCGGGACGGATGAACCCGCAGACGCTGCTCACGGTGTCCACCGGCAATGTCACCGCGCGGCTGTCCTCGCCGATGAGGTCGGCGAACTCGGTCTGCCGCGCCTCCTCCACGTCAATCCAGAAGACGGGCGTGTTCGCGGCGATGAGGCGCTTGGCGGTGTGCCCGACGAACTTGGCCTTGGCCTCGGCCAACGCCGTCTCGAACCCGGCCTCGTCGCGGTTGGGCAACGTCACGTGGAGGTTGGAAAGGCCCTCGGCGGGGATTTCCGCCACGGTCAGTTGGTCCTCGGCTAGGGTCGCCCCGGCGGGGATCTCCGAGGCCGCGGTCAGGATGCAGACCTTCGGCGTCTCGGGCACGGCCGTCCGCTCGCGCACATAGCGGTTGATGGCCACGACGGCGAAGAGTCCCACCAGGACCGCCGCCACAATGGCGAGTTTCGCGTTGGAACCGCTTGGGTTGCTCATGGTTTCTCCTTTCGGGGCGGACGCACGTAGACCTCGTCGTCCGTGAATCGATAAACAAGGGTGGTTTCACCGGCGCGGGGGCCGGCGACGGCGCGCACGTTGCACGCCACGTTGCGGTAGACAAAGGTCGCTACGGCGGCCGGGGCCGGCGCACCGGCGGGGCGAAGGGCGTCGATGGGCGAATGCTCGCGCACCCAGCCTGCCGCCGCCGCGGCCTCGCCCACCCGCGTCAGGGTTTCCGCCGGCGTGCCGGGCACCAACGCGGTGAGGTAGAAGGCCGTCCCCCCGCGGCGTTGAATCAGCTGTGTGGTGAGGGCGCTTCCCAGACAGGGCGCGGCCATCCAGCGGGGCAACTGCCGCTCGGGGCGCAGGCGCGCGGCGCTCTGCACCAGCAGGGAGAGGCCATCGGCGTCGGGCGGTGCGGCGGGGTCGATGGGTTCGGCGCCCTCGGTGCGCAACAGGAAGGTGCGCACGCGGCTGCCGCCGGAGGGCCCCGCCGTCACGGTGACATGCGCGAAGGCTTGGTCGGGGGTGGCGTAGACTTCGCCGCCGGCAAGGGTGAGCAGGTGGGCCTGGTTGAGCGGGAGTTCGCCGGAGAGGGCGCGCCATCCCTTGGCCGCCAGCCGGGCGGCGACCTCGGCGCGGGCCTGCTCCACGGGCATCGGCAGGGTCTCCTCGGTGCGCTCGGGCGCCAACCCGCCAAAGGTCGTCCACAGGGTCCGCGGCACCACCGTCGTCAGGTCGAGCTCCTTGGTCGCGGGGACGGAGATGAGGCCCTCGGGGGCGCCGGCGGGCGGTGGGGGCATGGGCCGCAGGAGGTCACGCGCCGCGAAGCGCAGCAGCCACACGCCCCCGGCCGCGAGGGCCAGGGCCGCCAGCAGGCGGAGCGTCTTGATTGCTGTGGGCGGGAGTTTCATTTCAGCTTGAAGGTCTTCTTGATTTTGTCGATCAGGTCGCCCGTTGCCTTGATGTAAGTGGGGCGGCGGTCCATAAAGGTCTCGCGGTTGGGCATATAGCACCAACGGCGCTCGACCGTATCGGCGGCGGTGGGTTCTTCCTGCACCGCCAGCACCGACGTGCGGTCCCACCCGGGGGAGGTCTGCCCGTAGAGCGCCTTCGGGAAGAGGGTCTGTGTGCGCATGGAGACGGTCGCGCCGATGGTGTAGTCCGCCGCCAACGGCTCGGTGAGATAGCGCACGCAACGGAAGGAGACCAGGTCGAGCACGCCCTTGAGGATGCCGCTGAAGAGGCCCAACGCCGTCTTGTTGGCGCCATTTTTGTTCACCAGCTTGTCGCCGTTGCCGGTGAGGAAGGTGCCGAGGAACTGAAAGGGCAGGGGCTTCTGGCGGAAGGTCACATACACGTCGTTCGCCGTCGGGGCCGTGCCGATCGCCGGGCGCGTCACGTAGGCCATGTAGGTCCGCAGGGCGAGGTGCGCGGACAGGGGGGCGCCTTCCTCCAGCTCGCCGAACGCCGTCGGTGCGCGCGACTCCAAGTCCGCGGCGAAACGCGCCCCGATCTCCAGCTGCTGGCGCACGAGCGTCAGGTGCGCCACGTCGAAGATGAAGGCTCCCATCGCCAACAGCAACGGCGCCACCAGGGCGAACTCGACGTAGAGCGAGCCGCGCTCGCCCAGTAGGCGCCTTAGGAAGCGTCGGCGGCTGCGTGCCTCGTCTCTCTCGTCCGCGTCCGTCATGTCAGTGGTAGAACAGGAATCCCGCCGCCTTCTTCAAGGTGGCGTGGTCGGTGATGGTGAGGGCCTCCTCCAGGGAGATAAGCTTGGCGTTGGCGCCGGCGCCGTAGCCGCGCGGCCGCGTGGGGTGGTCGGCGGGCGCGTTGGTCGTCAGGTCGCCCGTCACGCACTGCCCCACGGCGTAGGCCATGACGGGGAAGGCGGACTTCTTGGGTTCGGCCAACGCGTTGAGGCTTTGCGACCCCTTCTCGAAGAGCCACGCGTCGAAGCCGCGGATGACGTCGTGCGGCGGATAGTCGCGCATCGCCACCCAGAGCGTCGGCGAGGGGAGCACGGGCGCCGACTTGCCGTCTTTGCCCACGGCGGTCTTGGAGACAATCGGCCAGAAGGTCGGCATCTTCGCGGGCGTCCAATAGATTTCTCCCACGATGGGAATGCTCTTGATGGTCGTGAAGATGGTGTCCATGCCCAGGGAGGCGCCGCTGTCCCACGGCGGCTGGCCCGTCATCTGCTTCTCCTCCACCGGCAGGACGAGCGTGTCCTTGGGCGCGAGCGAGAGGCCGAAGGCGAAGACGTCCAGGTCCAACGTCGTTCCCCCGGGCATCTTCAGGCTGGCTACCTTCTGCCCGGGCTTGGCGAAGTGGGCGATGATGCCCGTCGCCCCGTTGTATGAGGCGACCTCCTGCGCCGCAAGGTAACCCAGCACACACGTGCCGTATTGGTAAAACTTCTGCGCCACTTGGACAAAGGTCAGCACCACCTCGCAGGTCCAGGTGCTGGCCGCGCACGTGATCACCGAGGCGCCGATCAGCGCCGTGTTCAGGATGGGACCGATGATCGGAATCGCCGTCACCGCCTGCGCGATGGCCACCAGCACCCCCGAGATGGTGTAGCCCGCGATGGCCGTCGAGAGCGCGTCGTAGCCCTCCTCGTTCAGGTTCTGCAGGCAGTTCATCCCGCGCGCCTGCCACGTGGCGTGCTCCAACGCCGCCGCGTCCACCGCGTCCTGTACGCGCATCTTCTCGCGCGAGAGGGTGTAGGTGTTCCACGTCATCGTCAGCATCCCGCAGACGAAGAACATCACCAGCGCCATCAGGAAGCCCATCGCCCCCCGGTCGCCGAAGAGGCGCCTCCTCAACGTTTCCATGGGCCGTCCCCCTTTCCGTCCTTGTTGATTCCGTAGGTCTGGTCTTTTTCCTTGCCGAGGTCCGCGTCGCCCGTGCCGTCGTTTTGCGCGGCCGTTGCGGCGATGGCGCCCCAATCCAGCTTGCTCGGGTCGAGCCCCGCGGAGGTCTTCAGGTTCAGCTTCTGCGCGAACTGCACCTCCAGCGCCATCGCCTTGTCCACGTTCGTCCCAAGCTGCCCGGCCACGGAGTCGAGCTGGCCGATGGCGTCGTGCAGGGTCTTCAGGCGCGCGCTCAACGTCTGGAAATCCTTGTCTTTGGCGTTCTTCTTCTTGGCGTTCTTCAGTGCGTCGCCCACCTGCTTCGCCTGCTTGGACAGGTTGGCGGAGGTCGAGGCGATGGCCTCGCATTCCCAGCCGATGTCCCGCGCCACGGTGTTGATTTGGTCGCGCAGCGCCTTGAGTTCGGCGTAGGTCTGCCTCCACTTCGCCTGCAGGGCCTCGGGGGTGATTTCCTCGTTGCCGTCCGTCAGGTCGTCGCCGGAGAGGTTCCGCATCGTGTCGGGGTCCAGCTCGATGCCGGAGGCGCTCGAGGTCTCGCCCACGCGCTTGGCGAGTTCCGCGATGGTGGCGTCAAGCCACTTGTGCAACGTCGCCAACTTCTGAACGGCGGTCTGGGCCGTGGCGGTGGCGGAGACTAACCGTGTGCCCAGCCCGGCGGAGAGGCCCGTGGCCTGGCCGTGCCCTTGCGCTACCGTCAGCGCCTCCTCCCACTGCTGTTTGTCCGCGGCGGCCGCCCCCCATCCAACGGGCGAGGGCAACCCGCCCAGGATCCCGAGGTAACGCTCGCGCTTGGAGTCTTCGCCTTCGTAGAAGAGCCATTCGCGTCTCTGATAACCCTTCAGGTAACTCCGCAGGGTCGCAGCATCGAGGTATCGCGAGCTCCACCACACGCCGTCCTGCGCCTCACTCCAACTCTTCTTGTAAGGCTCCGGATTGCTGTTCGCATAGGCCAGATCCTTCCACGGCTGGATGTGCTTCGTCTTGAGGACACCGCCCTTCATGTCCAACGGCTCGCGCGTGTTGCGGTAGCGCATCAGGAAGAGTTCGATCTTCAGGTCATGCACAATCTGGTCCGAGACCTTCTGATACTCCCCCGGTTGGTTCTGCGCCGGCGGCGTGTAGGCCGTCGGGTTGGAGGACTTCAGGTGTTCGTTCTTGAGCATCGGCTCGAGCAACGTCAGGCAGTGGCCCGTGGCCCAGACCCCCTTGTCGGAGCGGTCGCCGCCCCAGAAGAAGGGGAAGAGCCAGTCGCTCGCCATCGGCCAGCGCACGCGCACATAGGCCGCCTGCCCCTCCAGCCCCGGGGCCTTGCCCTTGATATGCGGCTGCCGGAGCGTCCCCGTCGCCCCCAGGAATTGGATGTCGCCCTCGTTCGCGGTGTAGACCTTCACCAGCGGGCCGCCCTTCTTGCCCTTGCCCACCGTCGCGAACTGCACGCGCTGGTAGGCCTTCTGCAGGTTCCGCGCGTAATGCTTCGTGGCGCTGAAGGAGCCGTCCTTCTGGTCCAGCGCGTCGGAGATCTTCGTCCCGATGCCGTTCAGCGTCTTCTGCGCCCACTCCGAAACGGGCTTCAGCAACTGTTTCGCCACGGCGTTGAAGATCGGCTGCGCGATGACCCCCAGCAGTTGGCTTGCCAGCCCGCTCAGCAGGTCTCCCGTCGGCAGGCCGAACTGCGAGAGATCCGGAGCCTTCGCGGCCAAGGCCTCTGCGAGCATCTTGCTCAGCCCATTCTCCTTGTCCGTCAGCATCTCCATCGGCGCCTTCACGATGATGGAGAGCAGGTCGCCCATCTCATGCCCCGGCACCCCCGTGTAACCCATCGAGCTGCCGGACATCAGCATCACCGTCGTCAGCGTCCGTTGGTCGCCGAATTGGTTCAGCAGCTTGATGACGTCGTTCACCCCGCTCCCCGCCTGCTTTGCGATGTCGGACTTCGCGTCGAGGGCTTTGATCTTGAAGAGCTCCGTGTTCTTCCCGTCGGGCTTCACCTTCATGATCCGCCCCACCTGCCACGCCGCGTGGTTCGCCATCACCGAGGCGTCCCAAAAGGTCGCCAACTCAATCAGCAGCGATGCCATCATCAGGAAGAGCGGCGCCAGAAAGGCAAACTCCACATAGGCGCTTCCACGCCCGCTCCGCAGACGCCGCCCCCCCGCCGCCAGGACGCGCCGTTCCCCGGCGTCCCGCGCGAAGAGCCGCCGCAACCACCCCCTCACGCAAAAAACCTCCAGAAGACGGCGAAGAGACTCCCCGCCGCGATCGCCAGCCCATAGGGCACCGTCGGCACGCGCCGCAGTCCCTTCCTCCGTCGCGCCCGCCCGCCAAAGGCAATGCGCCCGGCGTTCGCCAGCGTGCTCCACACCCGCCCGCTCCAGACCATCACGACGATCGCCAACACCCCGCCGGCCAGGCACGTGTGCGCCAGCGCCGGCAACACCAACGGCCAGCCCACCATCGCGCCCACCCCCGCCATCAGCTTCAGGTCGCCCCCGCCCAACGCCCCCATCAGGCAAAACGGCAGGAAGACGCCGCCCCCCACCGCCAGCCCGATGAACGCGTCAAGCAACCCCGCCCAGTCGCCCTCAAGCAGCCCCGCCCCCAGGCCGAAGACCATCATCGCCAACGTCAGCCAATTCGGGATCCGCCGAAAGCGGATCTCGGAATAACAGGCGAACACCAACGGCACCGGCAGCAGCAGGCACGCCAACGGCAACGAGGAAATCGGCATGGAAGCCTCGGGCTGTCAGAAGATGGGCAGGCGGATCAGCAGTTGTCGGAACGCAAAATCCGCCCCAAGCGCGCGAAACGCGGCCGAACCCGGGGCAAAGACCGTCATCGCCGCCAGAAAGACCAGCGCCGTCAACAGGCTATACTCCAGGTACGCGCTCCCGCGCTCGGCGGAGACGCGCCGGACCGCACGTTTCAGCCAACGGACCATCGGGTCTCCAAAAGGCTCACTTGGTCGGGGTCTTGTTGTTCGAGCCGGCCGCGGAAGTGTCGGCCTTCAGGTTGGCCGTCTTGACGCCCTCGGTCACATTCTCGGTCTGCTCGCCCGTCGCGGAGAAGAGGCTCTTCAGCTCATCGCCGAAGAACATCGCCGCCACGGCCACCACGATGGCCACCAGGCCCGCCAACAGGGCGTACTCGATGAAGGTCGCGCCCTTCTTGCTTTTCAGTTGCATGGGTTGTTTGCTCCTTGTGCGTTGTGCCGGAAACCCCGGCGTCACTTCAGCACCCCGGCCGTCTTGTCGCCGAGGCTCTTGAAGAAATTCTTGATCTCTTCCCCGAAATACATCACGCCCACCGCCCCCACGATGCCGATCAGCGCCGCCAGCATCGCATATTCCAGAAAGGCGCTCCCCCGGCGTGACCGCCAGGCGCCATAGCGCGGGTAGCGCCCGCCCAGCCAATCCAAGGTCTGCTTCAGCCAATCCATCGCCGTCTCCTCCTACCTTATTATAAGCGGCCCCGCTCACAGAAAGCGTGACCACGACAGCCACTCCGGCCAATCCGGGATCTCAAAGAAAAAGAAGTGACGTGGCCCGAAAAAGGATTTCGGCTGCGTCCGTTCCGCGTAAAAGGCCTCCTTGGCCTCCCAGGTCGCCACCGGCGCGGAAGGCGACGCCGCCTCGCCCGCGGCCGCCCAACCGACCGTCGCAATTGCCATCGCCAATAGCAATCCCTTCATGGTGACTTCTCCTTTGATAGGATTACAGTAGCAAATTCCCCCCGTCCGCGCAATGGAAATCGAAGCAAATGGGTTGTGAACCCCTTCCTTGACGCCAGTGGCACGGTATGACCGCCCAAGCCGTCCCCTGAAGGGCTCCGGCGAGACACTATAAGGGTCCGAGGTCAACCCTTATAGGGGGCGGTGGCCAACCCTTATAAGGTCGGTGATGAAAAAGTCAAAAGAGAAGCATAGCGTAAGGTGAATCCCTGAGTTCTCCGCTTTGAGATCTCTTTCAACATTCTCAAAAAGGGGCGAAAATTACCCCATCACGCCCACTTTTTTACCTTTTTGCCTTCGTGAGTCCTGCTCGGCCTCCTTTTCTACATACATCATTATTCGTCTTTATGCCTATCGGCCACTTTTTCATCAGCGACTTATAGGGGGCCGTGAGTGACCTTATCGGGGCTTCTGGTGGGGTGTTACGGGGCGGCGCGGAGGCGGAAGAAGCGCGTGGGTGCGGCTTCCGCCTCGGGGGGCGTCACCTCGAAGATGCCGGACACCCGATCCTCAATGGTTGGCGTCGCCTCCACGGGTGCGAGCGCATCGAGCGTTTCCCCTGTTTCGAGGGTGACGGGGATGTCGCGCGCGGCGAGGTCTGCGGCGGAGGCGTCCACGTCCCAAGAGGCGGCGTCAATCAGACGGAAGCTCACGGCCCCGGGCGTGACGCCCAGCACCTCGATGGCCGGCTTGGGCAGGGGGGGCACCAGGAGGTCGTCGCTGTACTCGTAGCCGAAGGTGGCGAGGTCCTCGATGCGGTCATAGGCCTCCTGGGCGGCGTGTTCGCCCTCTCGCTCGATGGCGTAAAGGAGCGCGTCAAGGTTGACGGCGGACCACTCGTCGAGAGGGGTCTCCGGGTCGGTGCTTTCGTTAACCATACCTTTGAGCACGGCGCCGGGGAGGCGGTTGACCAGGCGAGCGTGGGCCCAAGCGATGTTGCCGGCGGCGTCCTCCGCGCCGATGGAGAGGATGGCGTCGTGGCCCATCGCGGCGTAGGTGTCCAGGAAGGCCGGGTCGAGGTTGAGCGTGAGGGAGGCGTTGCCTTCGCCGTCGAAGGCCACCTCGCCGGCGTCTCGCACCGCGTTGTCCACGGCGTCCGGGTCGAAGTCCTCCGCATCGGGGTCGAGGCCCAGCCACAGGCCATCGCTGAGGCAGACGGTGAAGGTGAGCTCCTCTTCCGCGGTGGCGTCCCGCACGTTGAATGTGATAGGTTCGGCGGGATTCGCGCCGAGGACGATGGTATCCTCGAGGGTGAGTTTGGGCGGCAGGTCCTCCTCGCCGATGGTGAGGGGCGTCCACAGCACGTCGCCGGCTGCTAACGCCTCCTCTTTCGTTTTGCCGACGACCACCGCCAGCCAGCACGTCTTGCCCTCCTCGATGGCAAGGTCTTCCGGGAGCGCCGCGAAGGCGTTGCCCGAGTCGAGCACCGTCGCGTCAAGGGCATAGGCCGCCTCCTCGATGGGGAGCGTGCCTTGGACGGAGACTGAGGCGATGCCGAAGGCGGGCGCGGTCGGCGGAAGCCCTTCCGTCTCGCTTTCCGACTCGGTGGTGGCGATGCAGAGGCGGAAGACGCCGACGTCCTCCGGCAGGTCAATCGTACACGTGCCTTGATCGCTCTCATCCGGCAGCGTCACTTCGTCGAGCTCCAGGATCTCGCCCGTGGGCTCCTGTTGCAGGAAGAGGACGAGGGGCACACCCGCCGCGTTCTCGCGAAGGGTACCGTCTTTATTGGTGAGGCGTCGCAGGTCGATGTCAACCGTGCTCCCGCCGTCGAAGAGCTCGGGCAACAACACGCCCGCCTTCAGACCGGGGCGATCCTCGCAGGTTAGGAGGGACTCCCCGTCGACCGTCTCCAGCGACCAGTTGGGGTCGCTGGCCGCCGCCTCTTCCAGGTCGGAGTCGCGCGTTTCGGGTTCCTGGGCGAAGGTCGCCACGCGCAGGACGCGGGCATCCGCGTCCGTGCAGAAACTGGATTGTGCCTTTTGGGTCTGCCAGTAGGGCGACTCGTACCACCCGATGGAGGCGGGAAGGGGGCCTTGGATGGGCAGGCCGACGATTTGCCCGCATTGGAAGGGGATGAAGGCGGAGTTCTCCATCGGGAAGACCATGCCATCCTCGGTGAGGCCCTCGCCGTCACCGTCGTTCCGGTCGCGCACGCCCAGCCAGCCGTTGAAGCCTTTGCCCCAGCCGTAGTTCATCTTGGCGTAGCTGTACTTCTCCGTGAGGTTCGTGAGAGCCGAGTCCACGTTGTCGGCCCAGCCGTAGCAGACGATTTCGTGGCCGGAGATGCCCGTCGGCGCGGGGATACCGTAAGCATGGATGGCCGTGCGGAAGGACTCGTGAAGGCCGGGGTCCAGCTCGTCCTCCGAGTCGGGCTCGGACCCGTTCGGGTTGAGGCGGATGTTTTCCTTGAAGGCCATCTTGTAGCCCATGCGCAAGGCCAGGGCCGGGCGGCAGTTTGTGGCGAAGGTCCCACCCGAGCCATCGGTGTCGTAGTCCATCTCCAGGATGGTGGCCCAGGCGTGGCAGAGGCGCGCGGCCTCGGCGCCGTCCCCGGTGTAGGCACCGCCGGAGTCGGCGGCGGGGAACCAATCCTCGCTGCGGATGGCGTCCCAGTCATAGGGTTTGCCCGGGGCCGCCACCATCAGCTTGCGGATGACGTCGGTCTCCTCGTCCGTGACGGACCCGGAGACCGCGACCCCGCGGAAGGCGTGGGGCCAGCGGAACCACGCCGCGGTCTGGGCCATCGCCAAGGCCACGCACCCGATGGCGCACCGCGTGCCATAGTCGCCCAAGAGCGGCCGTCCGCCCTCGCCCACGATGGCGGCGTCTAGGCCCGGCGCGTAGAGATTCCACGGCAGGCATTGGTTCCATTGCGTCGTGAAGGTGTTGATAGTGTCCCACGCGCCGCCCGCCGTTTCGATGTCCGTGTCCGGCGTGAAGGCGAGAAGGCTGACGCCGCCTTGCGGTGCGAGGAGTGAGTCCCAGGCGGGATGGCGGGGCGCTTCGGGCGCGAGGGAGAAGGCGCGGAGGAGGGGCGAAGGCTGCGGCATGCGCCAGAGGGCGGCGTCCAAGACCTCGGGCAGGTCGGCGGCGGGGAAGTCGTTCTCCTCGGAGAAGGCCACGACGGGGAAGCGCGCGTCATCGGCCTCGAGGGCGACGTAGCCCGCCGGGCGGAGGGGAACGACCCAGATGCCCGCGCCGTGGCGGTAGGCCTCGCCCACGCCCAACACGTGGCCGCGCAGGATGGCGTTCTGTTGGGCAAAGGCTAGGGCCGCGGCCTCGGCCTCGCCCGCGCCGACCTCGCCGCCGCGCACCGCGCACGCGGTCAACGCCGCCACCAAAACAAGGATGCAGCATCGCTTCATGGTCGTCTCCTTTTATAAGACAATACCTGATAAACAGGATAGCAGAAAGTTGTTGAGCCTTTGTGCGTCATGCACGCCTTCGCAGGAATCAGCGGAGGCGGAGGCGGTAGCCTAGGCGCGGCCAGGGGAGGAAGAGCCTAGGCTCGACGGGGTCGTTGGAGCGGATGAAGATGGCGCGTTCGGCGGACGGGATGGCGGGGCCGAAGGAGAACGTTCTGGTCCATGTGTCATTGGTTTCCACGGTGGGCGCCAGGTCGATGGGGTTGGCCTCGTCGAGTGTGGCGGAGGTCCAGACATCGTGGCCGTAGAGGGTGACGGAGTTGACGGTGTAGAGCTCGATTTTACCATCGAAGTCCACCATCGGAGAGAATTGCAGCGCCGTCGCAGTGGGATAGGGTACGTCCAACTCGATATCCGCGGTTTCGACATTGTCCCACCAGGGATCCACGAAGGTATCGACCAACTTCGTCTCCCTATTCATCACTTGGACGGACGGCGTGAAGAAGGGATTGTCTCCGTTGTACGTGTAGGTGAAGGTGATTGTCGGGCCGTCGGGAAGGCCGTTCATCCAGGGCAGCTCCCAGGTGAAGGGGGCATCGGCCGTGACCGTTCCGTTCTCGACCTTCCACGTTTGCTTGGCCTCGGTTCGGAAGACTGCGGGAATGACTTTAGTCTCCAACGGTTCCTTGCCGACGTTGCGCAGGGTAAGTGTACCTCCCACGGCGAGGGTCGCGACGAGCCTCGGGCGGGGATCCGTGCACTCAAGCGTAAAGACGTCGCTCCAGACTACGTGGTCGGCGTGGCCGCCGGGCAAGCCGTCGAGGAAGGCCGCGCCGAGCGCGTCGGCGACACCCACGCGGTATTCGGTCTGCGGACCCAGGGGGGTGATGTGCGGCATACTCTCGGCAGTACGGATGAGTGCGCCCCAATCGCCGCCGGGCAGGCGGGTCTGCGCCAACAGGGTCACGGCGCTTTCGGCGTCGACACCGCCGAAGCGGGCGCAACGACCGGCCCAATCGGCGCAGGGGGTTTGCACGGGCGGGTTGGAGAGGAGGGTGAGCGCGGGGGGCGTGGGATGCGAGGCGGGGTCGTTGGGGTCGGTGAGGTCGAGGGCCTCGGCGGCGTTGACGTAGCCGTCTTCGTCGGGGTCAGCGTCAGGGGCGTAGTTGGCGCCGCCGAGGTAGGCCTCGGCCCAGGGGAGGCGCTCGGCGGTGAAGGTGACGTTCTCTGTGACGGGGCCGTAGGCCTCGCCGGCGCGGTGGCGCGTTCCGTCTTGGGCCAACCAGACGCCGGTGACGACACGGCCTTGGCTGGGTTTGGGGTCGGGCGCGGGTAGGACAAAGCTGTCGCCCACGCGGCAGAGCATGGTGTAGATGTCGAAGGCAAGGGTGCGCCAAGATTCGGGGGCGACCGTCTCGGCGGTCCAGGTGAGGGTGGCGGGGACGCAGGGCATCGCGAAGGTGGCCGTGTCGCCGACGCCTAGGTCGAGGACGCGGCCCCCCGCGTCGGTGAGCGTCCAGCCGCCGGCGGGGGTATTCTCGGAGGTAAGCGTGCGTGTCGTCTTGTCGAAGGTCCACGTACAGACGGGCAAGGCGGTGGCGGTGACGATTTCGCCCGCGGCGAAGGCCTGGGTCTGGCCGACGGCGGGGGTGGCGGGGAAGAAGGGGCCTGCCGTGGCGACGGTGAGGAGGACGGATTCGCCCACAGTCACGGCATAGGGTCCGGCCACGGTCTCGCCGATACGGAGACGGTAGAGGAAGCGTCCCGATTGTGGGGCGGTCAGGGTGAGGTCCTCGGCCGGCGACCAGGTCACGCCATTGGAGGAGGTCTCCAGGGTGGGGACGTCGCCCTCGGCGGCGGGATTGAGCAAGGCGGCTTGGAGTTCAACAGCCTCGCCGGGCGCGAGGCGCTCGATGGGGTCGTGGGCGATGAAGGGCGTGGGCGCCGCACCGGGGACGGAGCAGACCAGCGCGACCGGGCCGCCGGGGAAGGGAACGGCGTGGCCGCGCACGCGCAGGGTGTAGGTGCCGGGCACGACCTTGGCCTCGATGCGCTCGGCGACGTTCACGCGGTCGGGGCCGGCGAGGCCGTTGGGATAAGCGACGACGGCGCCGTCGGCGTCGAGCAGCTCGAGGTCCAGGTCGTTGACCAGCGTGCGGGCGGCGTAGAGCTGGGCGGGATAGTCAACCCACGTCAGGACGGCGCGGAGCGTGCCCTCGGCGGTGACCTCGACGGGGAAGTCTCGGGCAAAGCCCGTCTCGCCAGAATCGAAGGTCTCGGTGTGGGCGGCCGCGAAGGCGCGGGGCAGGGAGAGGAGACCGAAACCCTCGGCGCCGTTGGGGGCAGAGGATGGAATCTCGCGGTTCACCTCCTCGCCGAATTGGCCGGGATAGATGGATTGCGCGCCGAGCAGGAGGAGGGCGCGCAGGAGCGACTGGCCGGGGTCGTCCACACCCAGCGCCTCGCGGCACCATTGGCGGGCGACGGCTGCGGAGCCGGCGGCGAGGGGCGTGGCCATCGAGGTGCCGTCAAACGCGATATAGAGCTCCTGCTCCTCCTCGGTGGCGGGGTCGGCGAGGAGGGCATGATCGTGCGTCAAGTCCGTGAGGCGGGCTGAGACGATTTGGGTGCCGGGTGCAATCAGGTCTGGCTTGACGCGGCCATCGGGGAGTGGCCCGCGGCAGGAGAAGACGGCTACGCCGCGGCGGTCGGGGTTGTCCCCGGGGGCGGAGCCGAGGGGGTCCTCACGAAGCGCCGTGCCACCCTCCTGTAGGTAAACCGAATTGAGGACGGGCGCGGGGACGCCGTCGGCGTCGTACCCGTTGCCTATGGGCGGGCGATAGGTCTCCGCCGCGCCAACGGTGAGGCAGTTCTTGGCCATGGCGGGGACGGAAATGAGGGTGCCGAGGTCGCCCACGTTGTCGGCATCATTGTCCGTACCAGCGTTTCCGGCGGCGAAGAGGGGTAGGAAGTCGCGGTGCGACCAGACAAAGCGGTCGATGGACCAGGCGGAGAGGGAATAGATGGCACTTTTGGCGGTTATGGAATCGGCCCCGCCCCAGCTGTTGGAGTGGATGCGTGCGCCGGCGGCGTAGGCCTCCTCGAAGACGGGGTCGAGGAGGGGCGGGACGTAGGCGCCCCCGGTCATGAGGCTATCGGCAGTTTCGTTCGACTGGAAGAAGACCCGTGCGCCGGGGGCAACGCCGCGGAAACGGCGCTTCTCGCTGCCGGTGCCGTCGCCCAGGACGCTTCCCGTCACGTGCGTGCCGTGGCCGCTCCGATCTTTGCAGTCGCCTATCCGATTGACGTCGTCGGGCCTCAACATGGCCTCCCACGGCTGTGGGGAGATGCCCATTACGCGTCCGCGCAGGCCGGGGTGGAAGGCCTCGGCGCCCGCCTGCCCCAGATAGCCGGGGATGCCCGAGGAGAGGCCGCTGTCGAAGACCGCGACGACCTCCCCCGCGCCGGTGAGCCACGAGGCCTCGCCGCCCTGCAGGGAATCCACGCCAAGGAAACGCTCCGTGCGTGCGACGTTGTTGCAGAAGCGGGCTTCGAAGGTGCGGTCTGCACCGAGGATGCCGCCTTCCTCCGAGAGTGCCGCAACGATCGCCTCGGCCGGGGCCTCCGTCTGGATGGCCGTGCCGACGCGTACGCCGCCTAGACGCGTTTGCAGGCGCACCGCCGTCGCCTCATCCGCACAGGCCAGGGAAACGGGAATCGTACCGCCGGCATCGACGGCGCGGCGAAGGGCCGGGGTCACGGGGAGCGGCGCCAAGGTCAGGCGGCATCCCGCGGCGCGGAGTGTGGGCAGGGCGTTGCGCGGGAGCATGGCATCGTAACCGCCCTCAGGGTTCCAGCCGAGCGCCTCGCCGCCTGCCCCGGCGATGGTCGCGCGAAGGTCGCTCAGTGTTGTGCCCGGGGCAGGAAAAACCGTCCGCCGCACCCGCCCGGAGGCATCGGTGCAGTTTTCCGGCACCTTCTCCGGTAAGGTCATGGGCTTGGGGGCTTGTGCTGCAGTCGGGACGTTGGGTGCAGGGGCAAGCTTGGACGGTGACGCGACAGACTGCACCACCGCTGTGGAGGCAGACTCCGGCACACGTCCATCGCCCTTGTCGTGCAAGGTCATCCATACCGCCGCGCACGCGGCCAGCGCCGCAGACAAAAGCAGGACAATGCGTCGCTTCATGGGCACTCCTTTGGATAAATGTCTGCCAATTAGTATAGCAGAAAGGGTTAGGCCTGTTGTGTCCAACTTGTCCGGGGAAAATGGAAACCGCGAGAACGCCAATGTGCGCGAAGCCAGATGGGCTGACACCGGTCGCTTTGCGGGCTAAACGCCCGCTGATTGCTCCCTCCCGCCCATCGTTTTCGCGTTTGGGCCGTCTTTCATGTCTCTCCCGCGCAGGCACGTCTGCGACGTGCCAGGTACGACGGATGATGCTTTCCGAAAAATACTAGAAACGCAAGGGATGGGCACGGTAGTGAGGCGCAACGCGCCGAACGGTGAAGTGCCCAGGCCCTTGCGTTCCTTCGTGTTTTCGTGGAAAACTCACCGGCACTTCCCCCTACCTTATTATATAGTACCTTCTGGAGGCCCAAAAAGGGCCTTTTGAGCAACGTTTTAGGGGCCTTTCTGAGACCCTATAAGGGTCCGAGGTCGACCACTATAGGGGTCGGTGGTGAGACCCTATAAGGGTCGAGGGTCAACCCTTATAGTGGTCCAAGGCGGACCACTATAGGGTCTCAAAAGGGGGTAAAAAGGGGCCTTTGAGAGGCGCTTTTCGGGTGATTGCGAGGGGGGATTTGGCTTTGTGAGGTCCCTACATAATAAGGTAGGGGCCAAAGAGGGGCGGCGGAGCCGCCCCGGAGAACGAAAAACGGGACGCTCGGGTTTCCACGAAGACACGAAGGACGCGAGGGCCTGGGCACTTCACCGCTCGGCCCTGCGGGCCTCTCTACCGTGCCCATCCCTCGCGTCTCTGTGTTTTTCGGAAAACCGGCAAGGCGCGAAGACGATGGGCGGGAGGGAGCGGTCAGCGGGCGTTTAGCCCGCAGAGCGACCGGCGTCAACCCATCTGGCTTCGCGCGTATTGGCGTTTTTGCGGGGAAAAGAGGTTTGTCGATTTCCTCGGAGGTTCTATCTGTCCTACCGCGTTTGGTCAATCAGCCAATCAGCCAATCAGCCAATCAGCTAAACTTCCAATTCCCCTTTTGAGCGCCCCTTCGGGGGCGCGATAGCGTGGAAATCCCAAGGGCGGCGCGACCAACGGGAGCGATGGAGCCAGCAGGGTTTCCACGCAAGACCGTCTTCGCGGAAAAACTTCCCCGGACACTATTGATTCCAGACCTTACGTCTCTGCAGTCCCCTCCTTTTTTTCGGATACCATTGATCGTGTCTTGACGGAGCAATAAGAATGGGTTAGAATGATTTCGTATGTGAGATAAGAACATGTCCAGGGCTTTTAGCAGCATTAAACGAACGCTTCTCGCGGCGGCAGGTGTCGTTGCGGGGATGGCTTTGGGCGCGGAGGGGCAACTGTCGATGGGGATGGCGGAGGCGTGGACCTAGGTGGAGGTGCCGGGGGTGGCGTGGTCGGCTTGGGAGACGCGGGTGGCGTCGGCGGCGGAAGGGTTGGCGGAGTCGGCGCGGTGGGTGCCGCCGATGCCGCGTGGCGCAGTGGCTTATTTGGGGCAGGGTGTCGAGGAATGGCCAACGGCGTTGGCGGCGTGCCTGGAGGTGGTGTCACCTTCGGTGACGGTGGGCGGGGTGCCGGCCTGGGAGGTGCGCGTGACGGAGTGGGTGGGCGAGGATGGCGCTCGGCAGTGGGTGACGCATTGCGGCGGAGTGGCGTTGCATGCGCAGACGGTGCCGGCGGGGTTTGACCCAGAGGCGTGGTCGCTTGCCGTTTACACGGAGGATGGCACCTTGCCGGATTTTATCGCGGGGGACCCCACGCGGCGGGCGGAGTGGTTTGAGAATCGTGGTCGGGAGCGTTTGGGGTTTTCGTATACCTTTGTTGCGGCGGGACAGGTCGAGGCCTTTCAGGCGGCGTTGGACGCGGAGGAGGCTGCGCGATTGGAAGAGCTGGAGAAGGCCGCGCAGGAGGGGGAAGAGTTGCCGTGGGTCTTTGCGGTGCGGGAGATGAAGCCTACGGCAGGGACGATGGCGTTTGCGTTGTGCAACCCGGATGGGGCGGATGTGGATGTTCTGGGGAAGCCGGAGTTGACGGAGCCATGGGAGTATGTTGGGCGGGTGGAAACGGAGCGCCGCCGATGGGCGACCTTTGGGTTGCCGATGGGGCCGGACGGCAAGGAGCCGCTCTACTTCTGGAAGTTTTTGGATGCTACGCGAGATTCCGATGGCGACGGCATCCCGGATGGGATGGAGGTGGCCTATTTCGAGACAAACCCGATGAAGGCGGACACGGCGGGGAGCATGATCGATGATTGGCGCAAAATCTATCTCTATGGGATGGATGCGACAATCGCGGATGCGGATGGCGATGGCTTGCCGGATGGGTGGGAGGTCTTGAATGGGCTTGACCCCTATTCGGGGGAGGGGGCAAACGGCGCGGCGGGGGATTTGGATGGGGACGGCGTATCGAACGCGCTGGAGTTGGCCTATGGCACGAATCCCGGCGCTGCGGATTCTGATGGGGATGGTCTGCAGGACCGCACGGAGATGGGCTGGGCGACGGTCTTCGCCAAGCGCGGACCGGCGGTGTTGGGTGGGGAACGGAGGGCTGTGGCGGACGGCGGAGAGATGGCGTTTCCCTTTGCGGTGCGGCTGGGCGGGCGGCGGTATGACCGTGTGCGCGTGTCGCAGGCGGGGAGGCTGACGTTGGAGGGGGAAGCTCCGCTCACGATACGGCTATGGGAAGGTCCCGTAATCTGGGAGGAGACTTGGTTGGCGGGCATCTTTGCCGAAATCGGCACGTGGCAGGAGAAACCGGCCATGGCACTCTCTTTTGAGAACTTCGGTTTGTCGGGGGAGGATTCTGGGACATTGGGGCGGGTGCAGGTGCTTTTTGTGGAGGGCGAGGGCGCCGTGGAGGTGCGTTACACGACGTTGCAGGGGAAGTTGGCGCAGGCGAAGGCCCGTGCGCGGCGTCCGGATGGACGGTTTGTGGAGATGTTGTCCGCCGAGGCCGCGATGGGCGACGCCGTGCGCTTCGACTTTGGCTCCGGTTCTGACCCGATGGTGGCGGATACCGATGGTGATGGGATGGTCGATGGTGAAGAGGTCACGGCGGGCCGTTCCGCTCCGGGACCGGACGATGATTTCGATGGACTGCCGGATGTGTGGGAACGGTTATATGGACTTGACCCGCTCGTGGACGATGGTGCAAGCGACCCGGACGGCGATGGCTTGGACAGCCTGACGGAGTATCGTCTGGGAACGAACCCGACGTCGACGGACTCGGATGGCGATGGGTTGAACGACGCAGATGAGGTCGGTGACCGGGTGACGCGGCGGTCCGGGTTGCCACCGATGGATGTCTCGGGTGTGACGGAATGGGTGAGTTTCGCGGGGAAGAAGGAGGATGGATGGGTCTATCTGGACTTGCCCGCCGCCGTGACGATTGGCGGTGTGGCCTATCCTCGCGTGGCCTATCACGCGGATGGTCTGCTCGCCTTTGTGCCTGCCGGCGTGGCGGATTTGGACGAGCCCGGGGAGGCGCAGCCCTTGGCGGATGCGTTGTTGGATCCGCGCTTCCCCACCTTTGCACTCTACTGGGCGGATTTGGCGTTGGTGCCGGAGTATCTCTCCCAAGTGCGTGCGGGGGTATTGGGGGACCGGGTCGTTATTGAGTGCCTCAACCTGGCCAAGGAACGAAAAGTGCTCCTTTGGTCCACAATTGAACCTTCCTCCACCTTGGCACGTATTCAAGTGTCTGTGCCGAGAGAGGTTGGCGGCGGTATCGAGGTGCGTTATCCCACGCTTCAGGGCGAGTTTGACGCCTCGGACGCAATCATCGGCGCCCAGCCCGCCGGAGGTCGTGGCACGGAACTCTTCTCCGTGGGCAACAAGACGCCTCTCGCCGTCATCGCCGGTGACGCGTTGACCTATCATTTCTCCCTTGGCACCGACCCCGCCCGCGCCGACACCGATGGCGACGGCCTCAACGACCGCGCCGAACTCAATGCCGGGTTGAATGCTTTTGAGCCAGACACCGATGGCGACGGCATGAGCGATGGTTGGGAGCATCTTTATGGTTATGACCCCACCACTCAAAACAACGGAGATTGGAATAGGGACGGGGATGGTCTGAAAGACAAAGACGAGGCTGCCTACGGCACGAATCCGTACGACTCGGATTCGGATGGCGATGGTGTGATGGATACGGTGGAAATCGGGCAAAACAGTGACCCAAGCGATGCCACGGATGGCGGTGTCGCAGAGAGTCGGGTGAAGGTCTCATTCTATTTTGGCGATGACAGTGGAAGCCATTCGGAAAAGTACGCGCTTGAAATCACACAACTTGTCGGCGAAGGTGGTGGGACCAAGATTTTGCGCAACGAGGAATATGGCAAATGTGAGACGCATACACTCTTCCTGCGTCCCGATTCCGTCTATGCCGTGACCATGCGCCATGTCGCCACCGCACCTGATAAAACGGTCGACCGTGACTATACGTTGAAAGTGGAAGTGCCGATAGAGGCGTCGTCTGTCCTTGTCGAGGACCCGGACAGACTGCAAGGAGTCTATGGGGTTGAAAACAACGAACCTTTCCCTGGCGAAGGGAAAACCATCTTTATTTATAACTTCGATGCCAAGCTTATCCCCGACTACGACCGTGACCAAACATTTTCCGAAGAGGACGAAACACGGGCCGATGCAGGGGAGGCGTGGCATATCTGGGGCAACTATGACGATGATTGCTGGCGTGAAGTCGCACATTCTACCAACAATGACAGGGATCCCTATGATGCTTTTGTGAACGGAATGTATGACCTTGACGATTTCTTCCCAGTACAAATTCGTCTTGGTGAGGCGCTTGCGGATTACGTGAAGAAACACCCTACCGTCTATCCGACTGTGGGGGGGAGCTCTCTCGGATGTGTTTGGGTCCATGACGATGAGATGGGAGTGGAGGATTTCTATTCCGGGACTGGGACTTGTTATGGTAGTTCTGGTACGCAAGCGGCAGAGGAAGCAGAGGTTCAGAGTTTGGTGGATTATCTCTTTCAGAGTGGGGAGGCTCGATTCCCCACTCCCATGATGAATGAACTGATGTCTGCTCAACGCCGGACTGTCACCGTGTTGGTTGAGGGGCAGGATATAGATGCCGATGCGCCAGAAGGGATGCGGCTGTTATTGCATGTACTGGATGAAGAAGAGGATGAAGAAGAAGTTATAACGCTCGCCTCCCTGGATGTCAGATGCCATGACGTGGAAGCGTTTTATGGAGTCCTTGATTTGACGGACGGCTCGCGCCTGCAAGAACCGACCTTGCAGACCGGAACGGACACCGCAGTCTTCTTTGTGCATGGTTACAACGTGGACCGGAGTGCGGCGGAAGTTTGGTTTCAGGAGATTTTCAAGCGTCTCTGGCAGTCCGGTATGAATGCACGCTTCTATGGCGTCACGTGGGAAAGCGACGAAGAGTTTCTGATTCCAAATTATTATGCGAACGTCGAGAATGCCTTTGTCGCAGCCGGGCGGTTAAGTGCGGCATTGCGTGGCAGAGAGGAACGAAAAGTCGTGATGGCACACAGTTTGGGTAACATGGTCGTCTCGTCTGCTATCCAGGACCACATGGCTCCGGTGGATGTCTATTTCATGTTCAACTCCGCGGTCCCTGCTGAGGCCTACGATACGGATGCGCCGACCTACGACTTTTCGATAGAGGATGTACCTGAGGGGTTGATCCATGACGACTGGGACGCTTATCCGCCGAAGAGTTACGCAGCCCTGTGGTATCGCCACTTCCTGCCGCATGAGGGATTTGTGCCTGAGGAGGGGGATGATGCCCGAGCTCAACTCACCTGGAAAGGTCGCTTTAAGGACGTGATCAAAAACCGCGGTGTGGAGGTCTATAACTATTATTCTGCCGGATCAGGTTCTGAGTCTGGTGATGAAGTCTTGGAACTGAGTCCCTCGACACCGAGTCCGATTACAGGAATGTTGGATAGCCTAGGGCGTTATGCCTGGCACAAGCAGGAAGCCTACAAAGGCCGTGTGGCAAAGACAGGCGGCATCATCATGATGAACACCGACATCATGGGCTGGGGCTTCGAGAAAAACCGAAAGGACGAAATTCGTGAGCCTGAAAAAGCTTTCGATCTTTCAGATGAGGAGTTACGCACCAATCCGCTTTTCCTGCACAATCCACCACTCATCCTTGGCGCCGACGCTTCTGCCATTCTCTCCCAGCGCGACCTCCTCCTCGCTCAAGGCATCCCCGCCCTCTCCCAAGCAACAGGAAGGGTGGAGATAAATGGATGTGAGGGTAGTTGGGACTGCCAAACGTGGGCTGAAAGTACACATAAACAAGGTGTTAGAGGGGATTTTTTAGAAGATGGGAAAAATGGTGCACGGTGGCGGCATTCTGACATTAAAGATCGCGCCTTCCCATTTGCCCAAGAGTTGTTCAAGACGGTTATTTCAGAAGGAGTGTTGAAATGAAACGAGTCATGAGACTTTTCTTCCTTGCGTGGATGATTTCCTCGACAACCATGGGGTGCGCCACGGAGTTGCCTTCGTGGAGAGCGACCCCGGCACGGCGGGCGCGGGAGGATGGCGCAATCGTCACCCTTCAGATCCATGTGGTGGATGAGACCGGGGCTCCGGTGGAAGACGCTTCTGTAGGTGTTGGCTTCTGGGCACCGCAGGGATGGGGGGCTGAGAATGACAATGGGGAGACGGATGAAACCGGCTACGTCGAGCTTGAGGCGTTGTGTCGCACGGACGGCACATTGGTGGCCAAAAAAGAGGGCTATTACCCTTCTCGTCTGCATGTTGATTACACTGCCACAGATGACGAAAGTATTGAAGAGACCCTCTTTTCGCGCAGATGGAAGGAGCCGCAACCGGTACAAGTTACGCTCAAACGGGTGCGAAACCCGATTCCGATGATTGCCTGGCACGCAACAACAAGCAGTTTTAAATTCCCCACGGTAAATGGCACCTGTTCTTTGGACGTTGAGTCTTTGGAGTGGTGTCCGCCTTATGGGGAAGGAAAACATGCGGATATTACATTTATATTGTCTGGGATTTATAGGGAACGTCAAAAAGATACGGTTCCAACAAAGGTCATCATGAAATGTGAGCGACCAGGGGATGGTCTTGCGTTTTGTCAAAGTGACCACTGGTCCCGATTCCAATCGGCGTACCAAGTTTCTTCAGACATGGAATTCAAGCAACAACAAGTCTTCGAGTTTAAACCTTGGAAGAGTGTCTTGCCATACCACACTTATTTGGTCTTTCGCGTCAGAGCCGAGTTAAACGCAGAAGGAGAAATAATCTCTGCGCATTATGGAAAATGTAGGGGATTAACTCAACTTAACCCAAGAGGACTTATTTCATTCTTTGATGTTTACTTCAATCCTGTGCCGAATGACACGAACTTGGAGTTTGACACGAAACGGAATCTGGCACCGGATGAGACGCTGGAGCAACATCAGCGGCGGCGGGTTTATTTGCCGTGAGGCCGGTTGTATTCAGGAAAGGAGAGTAGGTGATGAAACGGATAATCTGCATGGTGATGGCGGTATTTGCGGCGGGGATGACGATGGGTGCCACACGGCTGGTGCCGCGGTTGTTGGTCTTGGAGTCGGCAAGCGTAGGGGAGAAGACATGGATTTATCGGACGCTTGAGCAGGGTAGCATCGTCAAAGGGGAATCACGGGGAGATTATCCGGAGGGTGGGACGGCGTGGACGTTTCGCGTCTATCTGTGGATGGAGCAGGAGCAGGAAGGCATCACGCTCCGCTTTGATGGAGAGCAGGTGGTGGGATGTAGAGTCGGGTATTATGGACCCGGCATGGAACTTTATGCATTGGGAACGCCGAATTCATATTGCTCGATGGCAGATGGCATCTATAAGGTTTCAGATCCTCGCAGTGCGTTGGACCGGGCCCCAGGACGTTTTCCAAACGGTGCCACGCTGAATTGGAAGTTTCTTGTTTTCTGGGAGTATGAGGAGATTGCGGAGTAAGCCCATCGCAATACAGGTTGGGGAAAGTTGTTCCGCGAAGACGGTTTGGCGTGAAAAACCTGCGGGCTCCATCGCTCCCGTTGGTCGCGTTGCCTTTGGGATTTCCACGCTATCGCGCTTTAAATGGAAGTTTGGAAGCTTGGAGGCTTGGAAGTTTGGTCTCGCGGAGGGGCTTCGCCCCACACCCCTGCTATGAAAGTTTGGAAGCTTGGAGGCTTATTTCTACGAAGACACGGGTACTCCGTCGGAGCGCCCGGCTGATTGGCTGATTGGAAAATGGAGCACACCGTTTGGCCCTGCGGGCCTCACTATCGAATCGTTTTCTATAGAGGTCACACCCGAGGCCTTATACGGGCCCAGGTGCGCTCCTTATAAGGTCTCAGACGAGAGGTTCTGCGGCGGTGCCGGTGAGGTGGCGGGTTTTGCCATCAAAGGAGAGGCCGATGAGGTGGACCTCTTTGCCGCAATGACGATACGGCTCGGCGTAGCCCTTTTCCTTGATTTGGGCGAGGGCCTCTTGGGGTGTGCCGTCGACTTTGAACTCAAAGACGAAGACGCGTTCAGGCGTCTCGGCAACGAGGTCTGCGCGGCCATGGGACTGCCGATCCTCGGCAGTGACGCAGAAAAAGCCGCTAGAGGGTGGGGGCGCAAGCGCCCCCAGAGAACGGAGAACAGGGAACGGAGAACGGAACGCGCGGCAAGCGCGCGATGGGCGAGACCGCTGTTCAAGCCATCAAGCCTTTAACCCTCCATAAAGGCACCTTAGGCGAGGAGCTCGGTGGCAGTGCCGGTGAGATGTGGTTGGTTTCCTACTCGGAGCACTTTTCGGCGAGCAGGGCGTTGAGGGCTCGGCGGACTTCCTCGTTCGGCACGCCGAGGGTGAAGCGAGGGTTCTTGAAGGCTTTGATGGAGAGGTATCCGCCTTGATAAAGAATGGAATTCGCCGTGATGGCCTCCAGATCGCAGATATCCAAATCTTCCTCGGAGAGATGCTCCACGTTGTCGTAATCCTCCTCTGTCAAGTTACGTGCGGTGAGCGCGTTGATCAAGGCAGGGCGATCGGCGTTCGTCCATGTGGACACAAACGTTTTCTCTTTTGCCCCAAGCGTCTTGGCAATGGAGGCTGGATTGTAGACTTTGGTCGTGTTCCAGCGGGCAAAACGGTAGCCGCTGTACCACCGGCGGAGCTCTGTGCGATAATCCTCATACGCAAGCCCCATCACCTCGGCGTGCGCGTGCATATCCACGCTGAAGGTGGACTCCAACTCTTCATCGGTGTAGCCCAACAAAGTGGCGTAACGGTCGTCCAGCGTCAAGTCGTTGAGGTTGTTCAACGTTGAAAAGATAGAGTCTGGCACATAGCGTGTGATACCGGTCATCATCGAGAAGCGGATGTCGGCGGCTTCGTTCTTGATTTCACCGCAGAAGTTGATGAGCTCAGAACGGATTGCCTTGGCCTTGGCGACATCATTCAGCGCGGCATTGATCGGCGCATCGTAGTCGTCGATGAGAATAACAACGCATTTGCCGTTGATTTGCTTAAGGAAGTTGATGGCTTTGGCAAAGTTGGCATGGGGGAAAATCGCGTCATCCCACTTACATCCAGCCTCGATTAAGACCTTTCTGACATGGTTGCGGAAATCACGCTCGAACGCCTCCAAGGTCTCCACATTGAGACCCGAGAAGTTGAAATGGAGGATGGGATAGGCCACCCAGTCGTAGTCCAATTTATCGATGGCAAGGCCTTTGAAGCGTTCGCGCTGGCCGCGGAAGATGCACTCCAGCGTGGAGAGCATCAACGACTTGCCGAAACGCCGCGGGCGGGAGATGAAGAAGAGCTTTCCCCCGATATCAATCCCATTGACCAAGCGATAGAGCTGCTCGGTCTTGTCCACATAAATATATCCTTTCTCCCGCAGTTCGCGGAAGTCGGCGGTGTCTTGTGCGATTCTCGGTTCCATCTCTCGGTCTCCTGCGCATAGGATAGCATAAGGGGCGCTGGTACGCCCCGGAGAACAGAGAACAGCAGTAGTGTCCGGGGAAAAGGGGACCGCAAAGACGCGAGGGGAGGCGCGAACCGCTTCGGGCTCCATCGGTCGCTCTGCGGCTTCGCCGCTGACCGC
>CALXMT010000004.1 GCA_944389545.1 uncultured Kiritimatiellota bacterium
TCTTTTTCTCACCGCAAGCCTTCCCTCCACCCCAAAAACCTCCATCAAGGAGCATTTTCCGGACACCTAATCGCGCATCCCCGCGTATTTACCCGTCTTTTGTTGCAATTACTTCTAGATTTGACCGAGCGTGCAGGCCCGAAGGGACAAACCTTCCACGGCCACGGAGAACGGAACGCGCGGCAAGCGCGCGACGGAGGGGGCGTTGTGCAGAGCGGCGTCAGCCGCCACCAATCAGCCAATCAGCTAATCTCCGGGGGGCGCTAGCGCCCCTTGTGCCAGTCCCTTGCGTTCCTTTGTGTCTTCGTGGAGATGGGCCGCCTTACGCCAACGGTTCGACCACGGCGTCGTCGAGGGAGTGGGTCGCGGACTTGAAGTTGAGGCCAATGAGGTAAATGGGCTTGCCCAGGGCTTTGTAAGGCTCGGCGTAGCCATTGGCCTTGATTTGCGCCAGGGCATCGACGGCGGTCTTGTCGACCTTGAGCTCAAAGATGAAGACGTTACGCTGACTCTCGACCACCAAATCGGCACGTCCCTTGGCCTGCGTGTCTTCGGCAATCACGCGGAGGGCGGGGTGCGAGGCGAGCAGGGCGTAGAGCGGACGCAGGTAGCTGGACTCATGGACGCGTATCTCGGTGGAGCCGTAAGTCAGGTGCGCGTAGAGCGCCTTGAGCTTGGCGAAGAAGCCTTGGAAGTCGCATTTGCCGAGAAGCATGCAGAGCGAACCATGATAGTCGACCGCAAAACCCTTGGTGGCATACTGAGCCAGGAGCAAGGCAAGGCCACGACGGACCTCCTCGTTGGGCACGCCGAGAGTAAAGCCCCATTCGGAGTAGTCCTTGATGGTGAGGTAACCGCTTTGATAGAGGATGGAGACCGGCAAGATGGCCTCCAAGCGGCAGATGTCGAGGTCATCTTCGGAGATGTTCTCCACGTTGTCGTAATCCATCTCCGTCAGTTCGTGGTCGGACAGATAGTTGATCAGCACGGAAGGGGTCCCGGTCTTCGACCACGTGGGCGCAAAGGTCGGCTCTTTCGGACCGATGGTCTTGGCAATGGCGACAGGATTGTAGACGCGCACGGCGTTGTTCTTGGCGAATCGGTAGCCGTTGTACCACCGGCGGAGTTCCGCGCGGTAATCCTCATAAGGAAGCCCCATGATGTCGGCGTGCGCGTGCAGGGAGGGGCTGAAGTTGGCCTCCAGCTCCTCTTCCGTGTAACCCAACAGCGTGGCGTAGCGCGAATCCATCGTCAGGTCGTTGAGGTTGTTCAATGCCGAGAAGACGGAAAGTTGGGTAAAGCGCGTGACGCCTGTCATCATCATGAAACGGACGTCAGCGGCGTTGTTCTTGATTTCGCCGTAGAAAGACGAGAGCGTCGCGCGGATGGCGGTGGCCTTCGCGGGATCACTGAGCGCGGCACCGACGGGCGCGTCGTACTCGTCAATGAGTAAGACCACGGGTTTCCCGCGCTCTTGGGCCAGGAAACGAATGGCATCGGCAAAGTTGGTATCCGGGGTGACTGCGGGGTTGTAGGTTCCTCCCGCAGCCTCAATCGTCCGGGAGACGCGCTCCACGAATTGTTGCTCGAAGAGCGCAAGCGTCTCCACCTTCATCGTGGCGAAATTGAAGTGAAGCACTGGATACTCCGCCCAGTCGTAATCCATCTTGTCGATGGCGAGGCCTTTGAAAAGCTCGCGCTTACCCTGGAAGATGTACTTCAGCGTGGAGAGCATGAGCGACTTGCCGAAACGCCGCGGACGCGAGATGAAATAGTAGGCATCGCGCCCGCCGGTGACCAAGTCGCCCAGCAACGCCGTCTTGTCCACATAGACGTAGCCATCCTCCCGCATGATGCGGAAGTCATAGACACCCTGTGCGATTTTCTGTCCCATGTCGCGCTCCTTTGCTTTCAGTATAGCAAAAGGGGCGCTAACGCGCCCCGCTGATTGGAAGCTTAGATGTTTGGAGGCATGGAGGAGCCACAGAGGTTAAAGCCCGGATTACCGCCCTTGGCGGCGATGAGACCGAAGGGACGGCGTTGCCGCCCCGCTGATTGGCTGATTGGAAAGCAACGCGGTAGGACCTATAGGACAAGGGGCGCTGACGCGCCCCGGAGAACAGAGAACGGAGCGTGCAGCGGCGAAGCCGCAAACCTTCCACGGCCACAGAGAACGGAGCGCCCCTGCGGGGTGACAAAGTGACGGATGGCCTCTCGTGGAAGATTAACCCTGCGGGGCTAACGCCGGAGGACTCCCCAAAAACCAAAGCATGGCGTGCGAAGCCCGCCATGTCCCTCCAGGCCCCCGGGCCGCCTCTTTGTGTCCTTAGCCGTGGAAGGTTTGTCGCTTCGCGCCTGCACGGTGTCCTTTGCGATTCCCAAAACACACTGGCAGTCCTGCCGGCGGTAGCCGGCCCCAAATCTGCCCAAATCTGCGTAATCTGCGGTTCCTTACACTGGCAGTCCCCCTTCGTGTCCCTTTGTGGTTCTTCGTGTCCTTCGTGTTCCCCCAAAAAACACTCCACCTCTGTCCAGCGCTCCTACCTGTCGCGCGTTTACCGCGCGCTCTGTTCTCTGTTCTCCGTTCTCTGTTCTCCGTTCTCTGTTCTCTGTTCTCTGTTCTCCGTGCTCTGTTCTCTGGGGCGCGCAGCGCCCCGTTATGCTATACTAGTGTCAACGTTTGCTGAAAGGATCGCACACATGGACAAGATTGCCGTCGTTGGTTTGGGTTACGTCGGGCTGCCGCTCTGCCTGCAATTTTCCCGCTCGGGCGTGGACGTCACGGGCATTGACGTCGACCGCCGCAAGGTCGATGCCGTGAACGCCGGCCAGAGCTACATCAAGCACATCACCGCCGAGAGCATCGCCGAGCAAATCCAGGGCGGTCACTTCCGCGCCACCGACGACTTCGCCGTGTGCGACGGCGTGGACGCCGTCATCATCTGCGTGCCCACGCCCCTCAACAAGAACCGCGAGCCCGACATCTCCTACATCACCGACACCGGCAAGGCCATCGCCCCCCACCTCCACAAGGGCATGCTCGTCTGCCTGGAGTCCACCACCTATCCCGGCACCACCGACGGCGAGCTCCGCGCCGTGCTCGAGCAGGGCAGCGGCCTCAAGGCCGGCACCGACTTCCACCTCGCCTTCAGCCCCGAGCGCGAAGACCCCGGCAACCCCCACAGCATCGTCGCCTCCATTCCCAAGGTCGTCGGCGGCTACACCCCCGCCTGCCTCGAGGCCGTCACCAAGCTCTACTCCAAGGCCATCCACACCCTCGTGCCCGTCTCCAGCTGCCGCGCCGCCGAGGCCGCCAAGATCACCGAGAACACCTTCCGCTGCGTGAACATCGCCCTGGTCAACGAGCTCAAGCAGGTCTATCAGGCCATGGGCATCGACGTCTGGGAGGTCATCGCCGCCGCCGCCACCAAGCCCTTCGGCTTCATGGCCTTCTATCCCGGCCCCGGCCTGGGCGGCCACTGCATCCCGATCGACCCCTTCTACCTCACCTGGAAGGCCCGCGAGTTCGGCCAATACACCAAGTTCATCGAGCTCGCCGGCGAGGTCAACACCGCCATGCCCGACTGGGTCGTCGACCGCGTCGCCGAGGCCCTCAACGACCGCGCCAAGGCCGTCAAGGGCTCCAAGATCCTCATCCTCGGCCTCTCCTACAAGGCCAACGTCGATGACGACCGCGAGTCCCCCACCTACATCCTCATGGAGAAGCTCGAGGCCCGCGGCGCCACCGTCGACTACCACGACGACTACCTCCCCGTCATCCGCGAGACCCGCGAGCACCCCCACTTCGCCGGCCGCAAGTCCGTTCCCCTCACCCCCGAGAACGTCAAGGGCTACGACTGCGTCCTCATCGCCACCGCCCACAAGGACGTCGACTACGCCGCCCTCGCCCAGAGCGCCGACCTCATCGTCGACACCCGCAACGCCATGGCCGCCGTCCCCACCAAGCCCGGCCAAGTCTGGAAGGCCTAAGTGCGCCCCAGACGTCCCTAAGAAAACGTCGCGAAGCGACCTGTCCGCCCCAGTGTATCTCTCGAGCCTGCGCGGACAGGCCGCTTCTGTCATAAGAGAGGCAGAGGAAGGATTCCATGATTGAGGAGTTGAGCGAGGGGCAGCAGGAGGCGCTGTATGCCGAGCCGGGGCGGCCGATGTTGGTGACGGGGCCGGCGCGGAGCGGCAAGAGCTTTGTGTTGGCGTTGCGGGCCGCATGGTTGATTCGCCACCGTCTCCTGCAGGGGAAGAAGTTGCTTTTCCTCGCGGAGGGGGCCTGGAGCATGGAGATGTCCACGGGGTGGCTGGGGCAGCTGCTCTCGGTGGAGGAGCAGGATGAGGTGGACGTGATGCCGTTCAACGAGCTCTTCCTCGACGCGTGGATGCGGATTTCCCCGGACACGGAGGAGCAGGGGCTCACGGGGGTGCTTCACCGGCCACGTTTCTATGTGGGCAACTTGGACGAATTCCACAACACGGGCAAACATTACATCTATCAGCATGCCGATTTCACCTTCTATCACGCCTTTCGCAAATCACCCCGGATCGGCGGGCTCTCGGAGCGCGCGGCACGGCGGGAGTTCACCGACATCTTGATGGAGTGGAACATCCGGACGCTGGATGATTACCTCGCCCAACCGCGCCCGGCGCTCTTCGGCACGCTTTCGGACGAGGACAAGGTGGAGCTGTGGAAGCGCGTCTTCGGGCCGGCGCTGAAGACGATGGCGGAGCGTGAGACGCGGCGCACGTCGCGGGATTGCGCGGCGGAGCTGAACCTGCTGACGGAGCTGGTGCTCAATAAAGGCGGGAAGGCGAACAAGGACGCGGACCTGTGGCGCGGGCGTTATGGCGCGGTGATTGTGGATGACGCTCAGAATCTGTCTCCTTCGGCGTTGCGTTTCTTGAAGGCTTTGGCCGCCGATGGCAACCTGGTGCTGGCCTCCAATCGTTTGGAGACGCTGAGTCTGCCGGCGGCGACCTTGGAGGAATGCGGCATCGATGTGCGCGGACGCGTCTTTCGCATGGATCGGAGTTACTCCAAGGCGAGCGGCGCGCTGCAGACCTATGCGCGGAACCTTCTGGAGGGGCAGACCTTCACGGAGATGGATGGTACGCCTGCGGCGCTCCCCGCGCCGGTCGCGCTGAGCGGCTCGTTGCCCCAGGAACGCACGTTCACGGACCGAAATGCGATGCTCGATGCCATCGCGGCGTGGCTGAAGGAGGGGCGGACGCCCAGGCAGGGGTTTGGGGCCTGCATTGTCACGCGTCTGGAAGCGGCACAATTGAATCTCATCCAAGGTTTGGGGACGCGCGGGATTCCCTGCGTCCCGAATCGGGCCGGAGATTGGGTCATGCTGCTTTACACGCAGGGATTTGAATTCCATACCGTGACCGGTGCGCATATCGCCAACATGGTCATCGTCTTGGATGACTGGCTGAAGGCGCAGTGGGACGATTCTCAGAATGAGGATCCGGCGGCGTTGCGGGCGCGGGCACAGTGGGCGTTGCAGGCGCTCTATGCCACAATCACGCGGGCGGAGAATCGGGTGCTTATCGTCTCCTCCAACGGCCTAACCGTGGACAAACTCAGGGAGGAAGCCCGTGGACGACAGGTTTGACGCGGAACAAGAGGCGGCCGCGACCCTCGAGGCAAAGGGGCCGGTCTTGCTGACCGGCCCGGCGGGGACCGGCAAAACGATGATTGCGATGGCGCGGGCCTCGTGGATTCTGAAAACGTGGCCGTGGAAGCGGAAGAAACTCCTCTTCCTCACGCATAGTCGCGACGGCGAAAAGCTCGCGGAGGCGTGGTTTGAGGAGATGCTTCCCGATGAACAGTTGGATTTGGTTGAGGTCCGTACGCACCAAAACTTTTTCTTTTGGGCGTGGGTGCGCGGACGGAAAATCACAGGCGTGGACTACCGTGAGCGCGGCCACTTCGCATCTGGCAATCGTGACCACGTGATGCCGGGCAAACGCTTTCTGTCCGTGGACGTGGACCCCTTCTTCGCTGAGTCCTTTGAGCAGACGCCGCGGATCGGGGGTTTGGACGAAGACCAAGCGCGCCAAGAGTATGCCGATGTGGTGCTGGAGTGGGATGTGCGCACGCCGGAGGATTATCTGGCGTGCCCGCGGCCCGCGCTTTTCCCTGCGCTTTCGGACGCGGACAAGACCGCGTTGTGGGAGCGTCTCTTCGCGCCGGCGAACGAACTCATCCACAAGGCGCACCGTCGGCGTGCCCGTGCGAGCGCGGCGGCCCTGAACGTGCTCACCCAAGCCTGCCGCTCGCCGGAAAAGAATCCGGACAAGGACTTCTTGCAGCGCGAATATGGCGCGGTGATCGTGGACGACTGCCAGAACCTCAGCCCGGCGGAGATGCGCTTTCTTGCGGCGCTCACGGGCAACACGTGGGAGAAGCCCAAGGGCAACCTCTTCCTGGCCGGCGACCCCAATCAGTGCCTCTATCCGGCGATGGGGCAACTGCGCGCCTGCGGCATCAACGTGGAGGGGCGCACCTTCACCCTGCACCACAACTATCGCACCACCGGCGTCATTCAGACCTTCGCCGAGAGTCTGTTGCCCGACCTGCGGTCGGACGCGGTGCCCCGGCGCCCCGGCGGCGCGCCCGTTCGCGTGCAGACCTTTCAAGACGTCAATGCCATGGCCCTGGTCATCGCGAAGACCATCAAGGAGTGGAGCCGCCGCGATGACTACACGCTGTTTGCCTACGCCCTCATCGTGCGCGACGAGTTGGACGACGCGCTGAGTGCCGCGTTGGACAATTGCAACTTGCCGTACGCCAGGTGGTACTCCAGCAAACCGGAGTTCGTGGAGGTGGTGCCGACGAGTACACACCGTTGGGGCGAAGGAATCGCCGGCAGGTTCTTCGAAGGCGTGGTCATCGTGCTGGATGGATGGCTTGACCCCTGTGACGTGTGCGATGGCACCGCCGCGGAGGCGCGCCGGGCGCGCGCCCGCTTCGCGCTGAAGTTGCTTTACACGGCTATCATGCGGGCCGCTTCCCGCGTGCTGATTGTCTCGTCCGATGGCACGACCATCGAGAAACTCAAGGAGGAAGCGCAATGAAGGTTGTCATTGTTGGCGGCGTGGCCGCGGGGGCAAGCGCGGCGGCGCGCCTGAGAAGGCTCAACGAGTTTGCCGAGATCACGCTCATCGAGAAGGGGCCCGCCATCTCCTACGCCAACTGCGGCTTGCCCTATCACGTGGGCGGCGTCATCCCCGACCGCGACAACCTGCTGGTGATGTCCGCCGAGGGCTTCCGCAAGCGCTTCAACGTGGACGTACGCACTTCCTGCGAGGCCACGGCCATCGACCGCGCCGCCAAGACCGTCACCGTGCGCAACGCCGATGGCTCCGTCGAGGCCCTCCCCTACGACCGCCTCCTCCTCGCCACGGGCGCGACGCCCATCCGTATCCCCGTTCCCGGCCTGCCCGACGACCGCGTCTTCACCCTCAACTCCCTGACGGACATGGACCGCCTCATCGCCGCCGTGCGCGGCGCCAAGTCCGCCCTCGTCATCGGCGGCGGGGCCATCGGCGTGGAGACCGCCGAGAACCTGGCCCACCGCGGCCTGACCGTGACCCTCGTGGAGAAGGCCCCGAACATCCTCCCCGCCATGCTCGACCCTGAGATGGCGACCTGGGCCGAGGACGCCCTCCGCGAGACGGGCGTCGACCTCCGCACCAAGCGTACCGTCGCCTCCTGGGTCGACGGCGTCGCCACGCTGGACGACGGCGCGACCGTCCCGGCCGACCTCATTGTCATGGCCCTGGGCGTGCGTCCCAACTCCGCCCTCGCCCAAGCCGCCGGCCTCACCCTTGGCCCCAAGGGCCACATCAAGGTGGACAACTTTTTGCACACTTCCGACCCCGACATTTTCGCCGCCGGCGACGTTGCGGAGGTCGATGGCTTTGCCGTCGCCCTGGCCGGTCCCGCGAATCTGCAGGGGCGGGCCTTCGCGAAGGGTGTCGTGAAGGTGGATGAGGACAGCGACTTGGCCCTGCCTTATGAGCCCGGCCTGGCCTGCGGTATCGTGAAGGTGGGTGCTTTGACCGCCGCCGCTACCGGCGTGCCCGAGGCGCGGCTCAAGGCTGAAAAGGCGTATACCGCGATTTATGCCCATCCGATGTCGCATGCGGGCTATTATCCCGGTGCCACGCCTATCCATGTCAAGGTGTTGATGGGTGTGGCCGGGGAGATTCTGGGTGCGCAGGCCGTTGGAACGGAAGGCGTGGACAAGCTCATTGACGTAATCAATGCTTCAGTGTGCGATATCTCGGGGTGCTCCTGCCTGGCCGATCTCAACCTCTGCTACGCGCCGCCCTACGGTTCCGCGAAGTCGCCCGCGAACATGCTCGGCATGATTGTCGAGAACATCGACAACGCCCTCTCCAGCCCCCTCACGCCGGCGCAGATTCCCGAGGGTGCCTTCCTGCTGGATGTGCGCGAGCCCATGGAAGTGGCCGGCGGGACCATCCCGGGCGCGGTGAACATCCCGCTTGGCGACCTGCGTGACCGCCTCGGCGAGGTGCCCAAAGACCGCCCCGTCGTCGTCTTCTGCAAGGTCGGCCAGCGCGGTTACTTTGCCGAGCGCATTTTGGTCCAGCGCGGCTACAACGTCTTCAACCTCTCCGGCGGCTACACCACGTGGCTCGCCTATAAGAAGGCAGGACTCCTGTGAGAATCGTCCAAATCCTTCCCTCGCTCAATGACGGCGGCGTCGAGCGCGGTGTGGTCGACAGCAACCGTCTCTACGTCCGCGCGGGCCACGAGAGCATCGTCATCTCCGCCGGCGGCAAACGCGTCGCGCAGATCGAGGCCGACGGTGGCCGTCACGTGACGCTCGATATGCGCTCGAAGAACCCGCTCACCGCGCCTTGGCGCGCCTGGGCCCTCCGCCGCGCCCTCCGTGAAATCCGCCCCGACATCGTGCACTTCCGTAGCCGTGTGCCGGGCTGGCTCACCCTCTGGGCCAACCGCCCGCTCGGTCTGCCCACCGTCTCGACCATGCACGGCCTCAACCACCCCGGCCTCTACAGCAGCGTGATGGTGCGGGCCGACCGTGTCATCTGCGTCTCGACCGCCGGACGCGCCTTCGTCCGCGAGCACTATCCCTGGGTGCCCGAGGACCGCCTCGCTGTCATCCCGCGCGGCGTGGACCTCGAGACCTTCGACCCCGCCCGCCTCGATGCCGCGTGGCAGGACGACTTCCGCAAGCGCTGGGGGCTGGAGGGCAAGTTCGTCGCCCTTGTCGTTGGCCGCGTCTCCCGCCTCAAGGGCGTGGACGTCCTCATCCGCGCCGTGGCCGAACTTAAAGCGTCCTGGCCGGAACTCGTCGCACTCGTCATCGGCGGCCCCCAAAAGCACCAAGAGGACTACCTCGACGAACTCAAGGCCCTCGCCCGTGACCTCGCCGTGCAGGACCGCGTCGTCTTCACCGGCAGCCAGACCCATATCCCCGAGATCGACGCCCTCGCCGACGTCCTTTGCTCCTGCAACGTCAGCAAACCGGAAAGCTTCGGTCGCACCGTCGCCGAGGCCCTCGCCATGGAGACCCCCGTCATTGCGGCGGCCCACGGCGGCGTCCTCGACATCGTCCGCGATGGTCAGGACGGCTTCCTCGTCCCCCCCGGCGATGCCCACGCCCTGGCCCAGGCCCTCCTTCGCGTCCGCGACACGGCCTTCGGCCCCCTGCGCCCCCACATCGCCGACACCTTCACCGCCGAAAAGATGGCCCAATCCACCCTCGCCCTCTACCAAGCCCTCCTCTCCCGGTAGTGCCCGGAGAAAATGGAAACCACAAAGACGTAGGCGCTCCGATGGAGCGCCTGCTGATTAGCTGAATTGACTGATTCGCTGATTGGACGGCGGCTTCGCCACTGGCCGCGACCGCTACTCACCGTTTCGCGCCTTATCAATTAAGGGATGCAGTTCTCAGGGGCACGCCGGCGCCTCGTCAATCAGACAATCTGCGACTCTCCCCTTTGGGCTTCATTCTGGGTTGATACGTGAGAGCGTTGCCTCCATCAAATCAAGCGGCTCGACAAGGGCGAAGAAGCGCTCCACGGCGGTGTTGACCCGCTTGATGTCGCGCTTGAGCGCATCCCGCAGAGACTTCTTGGTGATGTATTTCGGGGTGATCAGTTCGTTGAAGTGGGTCGTGAATTCTGCGATACGGCCGGCATAGGCATAGGTGTCATCCGTGATCAGACGCAAAATGGAGAAGCGACGCTGCGGATTCTCGACCTCCTCGACGATGGCGTTGGCGAGGCGGAGGACTGTGGTCGGATCGGCGATTCCGAGGACAAACTGAAAATCTTCGATGATTCTGGTAGGGTCGATGGCAATCCGGGGATCCCCCTCGAGGAGCGGAACAAAGGAAATTGCCGTGTGGAGTTCATCGATTGCGGCGTTGACGAAGAGCGCACGGTCAAGTTGGGCGATCTGCTTCTCCAACTCCTCCGTGGGAATGCTGTCGATGGGGATGTTTTCATCCAGGGGCAGTTTCTCCGCCTCGCCGCAGGCCAATGGCATCAAGCGCGTGCACAGTTCGCCAATGGTTTCGGAGCGCCCCGGAATGCCGTGGCTCCGCCGTCCATAAAGCCAATCGCCTTCTTTGACCGTGATTTCGAGGTCGCCGGCAAAGGCGATGCGAATCCTGTCCTTCTCCGCATCTTCCGCCGTGGTGCAGACACCCCGGATGTCCTGCCATTTGATGAGAAAGCCGCGGCTCCCGCATTTGGGCAGGAAGACGCCTTCCTCCACAAAGACGACCGCATAACTGAGGAAATCGGGTTGGTTTGCTTCGCTCATGATTTAACAGGTCTTTCTTGGGTGTCGTTTTGCGTATTCCGTTCACTGGGCGCGCCGGCGCCCCGCCAATCAGCCAATCAGCGGGGCGGCGCGAGCCGCCCCTAGCGGGCGATGGCGTCGTTGAGGGCCTTGAGGTCGGCGCGGTCGCGGGGGGTGAGGGTGGCGCCGAGGGAGACGCGGAGGGTGTCGGCGATGCGGCGGGCCTCGTCTTTCTTGCCGTCGCCGAGGGCGATCCAGGCATCGACGAAGCCGATGCGGGGGTCGATGGTGAGCTTGAGCTTCTTGGCGATGTCGCGGGACTGTTGGAGGGCTTCGCGGGCCTCCTCGAGCTTGCCGGCGCGGACCAAGGTGAGGGCATAGGTGGCGCGGAGGACGTAGTTCGCGGGGGCGAGACGGAGGGAGGCGTCCTCGGCGATGCGGACGGCCTTGGCGCGGTCGTCGGGGTTGTCGGAGCGCGCGAGGGTCTCGGCGTAGTTGTTGAGCAGTTCGAGGCCGGAGGCCTGGCCGAGGGCGTCATAGGCCTGGCCGAAGTAGCGGCAAGCCTCGGTGAAGTGGGCCTCTTCCATACGCTGGGTGCCGATGACGAAGTTGGCGAAGGGGTTGGCGGGCTCATCGCGGAGGATGGCGAAGGCGTCGGTCTCGGCGGCGGATTTGTCGCCCAGGCGGCGGTCGATGTGGAGGATGCTTTCGAGGAGGCGGCTGCGGATGCGCGGGCGGAGGGTGTAGGCGCGGTGGTAGTGGTCGCGGGCCTCTTTCCACCGCTCGCGCGCGGCGGGGGGCAGGGTGGCGGAGGAGACGGCGCCGGCCTCGGCCTTGAGCGCCGCGGACTGGACCAGGCGCCCGCGGATGATGGCTGCGAAGTAGGCATCCTGCCCGGTGGCCTGGGAGAGATGCGCGATGTAACCATTGGCGACGCGGTAGTGTTCCTCGGCGCGGGTCTCGTTGTGGGCGGCGCCGGCCTTGTCGCCGCGCTCGATTTCGATCATGGCGAGCATGGCCCAGCCGTCAAGGGCCTCCGGGTTGGCCTTGAGATAGGCGGCGATCTCCTTCGCGGCGCCGTCCAGGTCGCCCATGGCCATGAGATAGGCCGCTTGGTCGAAGACCAAGGGCGTGAGCGGGTGCTTGGCCTCGGCGAGGGCCTGTTGGGCGCGCACCAGGAGGCGCGCGGCCTCGGCGGGGTCGCCCTCGCGCAGGGCGATGCGGGTCAGCCCCTGCAGGGCCTCGGCGCGGAAGAAGGCGTTGCCTTGGCCTTCGGCCTCCTTCAGAAGCCCTTCGTAGGCTTCCTTGTGGAAGTCCGTCTGCCCCTTGAGGGCCTCGATGGCGCCGGCGGTGTCCTTGGCGATGAGGCAGGCGTCGGCGCGGGAGAGGGAGACGGCGAGGTCGGCCTTGGCGGCCTCGAAGTCGCGCAGGTAGGCATCGACGACGGCCCCGGCGCGGGCCAGGTATTGGCCGGCCTCTTGCAGATTGCCCCGCTGGAGGGCCAGGCGGGCCAGGCCGCGCAACGACTCGAAGTTGTCGGGATCGTACTTCAGCACGCCGCGATAGAGCGCCTCGGAGCTCTCCAGCTGGCCGTGGAGTTCGTAGACGGCGGCGGTGGCGACGTTGATGTTGGCAAGGGAGGCGTCGCCCAACGTGGCGCGGCGGCCGCCCAGGTAGGAGAGGACGGCCTCTGGCGCGGCGGTGGCGGCCCAGCCCCACCCGCGTTGCACAAAGAAGGCGTAGTTGCGGATGTAGCCGTGGATGTAGCCCACCGAGCCGAAGTCATAGCGGCGGCCGGTCTCCTGCAACGCCTTGGCAAAGGCCTCGAAGTCCTTCCGAATCTCCTCGCGGTGCTCGGGCAGGAGGTCCCGCTCGACGCAGAGGTAGAAGGCGTTGAGCTTGGCCGAGAGGTTCTCCGGATTGGCCTTGAAGGCGTAGTAGTAGCAGTCGGCGGCCTGGGCCAGACGCTTCTGTGCGGTGGCCGCCAGGGTCTGCGCCTCATCGGTGCGGCCCTGGTGTGCGGCCTCGAGGGCGTTGGCCTCGGCCAGTGCGCCCTGGTCGTTGAGCCACACACCCTGGTTGTTGGCCATGAAGGCGAGGTGCCGGCGGACGGCGCCCTGCGTGCTGCGGTTCAGGTCCCACCACGGGAGGGGCTCGCCCTCCACCACCGCCGCCCAACGCGCCTGCAGGTCGCGTTGCGCCGCGATGAGGGCCTCCACCTCCGCCTCGGGGGCCAAACGCTGCGCGGGCGTGGGCAGATAGAAGGTCCCCATGGGCAGGGCCCGTTGCGCGCCGGCCCCGACGGCTTCCGTGCCGCGGTGCGCGTCGAGGGCGGACCAGACGTCGGCCAGGTCATAGGCCGCCGCGATTTCACGCACGTTCGGCTGCGCCTTGAAGAAGTCCTCCACGAAGACATAGAAATTGTAGTCCAGCAGGTGGGTCAGACGCTGCCGGTCCCCCACGCCCAGCACGGGGTCCTCCTCCAGCTGGCGCCGCAGACGCGTGGCATAGGTGTTGCTCCGCAGAACGGCATCCAGCGCCTTCTCGGCCTCGGAGTCCGGCGCGGCCTCGTCCGTCCCCAAACGGTCTGCCAGCCGCGGCACAAAGAGGGTCAGCGGGAAGCCGCGTTCCTGCGCCACCAGCGCCAGGTGCGGGTCAATCACCCCCAGTCGCGAACCCAGCAGATAGGTGCGGTTCTCGCGTTGCAGGGCCTCCACCGTCTCGCCGGCGAAACGTGTCGCCATGCCCCGGTCCATCGCGCAAAAACGCTCGGTCTGCACCCAGCCCATCGTCGCGAGGCCCGCCACCAACGCCACAAAGGTCACGCCCCCAATGATGCGCCCCGCCTTCACGGGGGTCGGTTCACGGTGCGAGTCCGGGTCGGCATAGGCCGGGGCCTTCACAAAGAGCTGCACGCCCCAGCCAGCCACCAACATGCCGCAGGCCAATGCGCCGGTCCACCCCACGGCCAACGGCTGCGCCCCGACCATCAGCCAATTCGCCCAGGGCGACAGCACCTCCAGCCCCCACTGCAGGGTCGCCGCGCCCGCCGTGACCACCAGCCCGGCCACCGTCAGACCCGCCGAGCGCACATTGTCCATCAGCCGCCGCGCCACCCCCCAGGCCACCAACGGCAACGCCACGGCCCCGCCCAGATTGATCAGCCACGGGCCGTTGAACCACCCCGTGATCGTCGGCAGGAAGATTTGCGCCAACACCTCGCGCTCCACCCCCCAGAGCATCGTCGGCGCAAGCCCCCCCGTCACACGCCACGTGTTGAAGGCCAGCATCGCGCCCGCGCCCAACGCCAAACCCAAGAACCAAATCGGCAGATTCTTCGCGCTGTGGTCCCACAGACGCCACTCCGTCATCAACGCCCGCAGGAAGAGTACCGGCAGGAAGAGCAGCACCCACGGCGTCTCCATTGCGCACACGCCCAGCACAATGGCCGCCACCGCCATCCACCGCCGCCGCCCGGCGCTCATCGCATAGATGTTCTGCAGCACCACGCAGAGCAGCAGCAACATGAAGCCCCACGCGTTGAAGGTCAGCGCCGTCGCGCCATAGAGGCCCGGCATCGTGAAAGTCAGCGTCAGGCAGGTCGCGCTCGCGGCCAACCAGGCCCACCGCATCTTGACAAAGCGCCCCATCTCCTCCCCCAAGCCGTCCAGACACCAGAAGCGCACCAGCAGCCACGTCAGCATCACCGTCAGCCCCATCACCGCCGCGCCCAACAGGTTCAGCGCCCCCATCGAAGGCACCGCCCCAAACGCCCCCGCCAGCGACCACAACAGCGGGTGGCTCGCCCACAACACATTCTGCGGCCCCACAAAATCCATCACCACCGGCGACCCCGAGAGCGCCGCCAGCGCCGTCGTGTTCTCGCCCGGCACCGCAAAGTCGCCCCCCAACACCGCGCCCAGCGCGAACGCCACCAACCCAAATCCCAGCGCCCACAGCACTGCCCGCAGCCGGTAACGCCACCGCGGCGCCTCCGGATAAGGACGCGAACACAAATATTCCAGCAATGACCTAAACATAGGGACTCCTCCGTAGAAACATCCGCAAGTATACCATAAGGGCGCGCCTGCGCGCCCTTGGAAAGCAAAAAACAGAGCGTGCAGGCGCAAAGCGCCAAACCTTCCACGTTTGCAGAACGCGCGACCGGCGAAGCCGTTCCCTGGCGGCGCCAGCCGCGTCCTATATGTCCTATGCGTCCTATACGTCCTACCGCAACGTGCTTTCCAATCAGCTAATCAGCCAATCAGCCGGGCGCTCCATCGGAGCGCCCATGTCTTCGTGGATAGTCAGTCGAGCGGCGTGGTGGCGGTGCCGGTGAGGCGGCGGGTTTCGCCGTCGAAGGAGAGGCCGATGAGGTGGACCTCCTTGCCGCTGTGACGATAGGGCTCGGCATAGCCGTTGGCCTTAAGCTTCGCTCGTCGCCCCGCAGGAGCGTTCCGTGGCCGTGGAAGGTTTGGCCTGCGGGGCTGACATAAAGAACACAAAGAACCACGAAGAGGCACGAAGGACGGCTCAAGTGCGAAGCCGATGGGCGGGAGGGAGCGATCAGTGGGCGTTTAGCCCGCAAAGCGACCGGCGTTAGCCCATCAGGTTTCGCGCGCACTGGCGTCCTTGCGGGAAAAGAAGGGTTGTCGATTTCCCCGGACACTACTGCAAGCGCTTCGCGTCCATAGAGGGGCGCCACCCCACACCCCGGCTGGCACGCCTGCGACGTGCCAGGTACGACGGATGATGCTTCCCGAAAAACGCCAGAAACGCAAGGGATGGGCACGGTAGTGAGGCCCGGAGGGCCGAACGGTGAAGTGCCCAGGCCCTTGCGTTCCTTCGTGTCTTCGTGGAAATTTCTCCGGACAGTATTGGGTGGCGGGATGTGCTATACTTATAGGCGACTTTCAGAAAGGAACCCAATCATGTCCAAACGCCCTGTTTGCTTGATCATCCGCGACGGCTGGGGGATGAATCCCCGTTTCGCCGGCAACTCCGTCTTCAATGCCAAGACCCCCGTCATCGACCGTCTGCGCGCGCGTTATCCGTGGTGCCGCATTGAGTGCTCGGGCGAGGAAGTGGGCCTGCCCGATGGCTACCAGGGCTCTTCCGAGGTGGGCCACCTGAACATGGGCGCGGGCCGCATCGTGGAGCAGGAGCTCAAGCGCATCGACGATGGCCTCAAGAGCGGCGAGCTCTTCAAGAGCCCGAAGTGGGAGGCGCTCATCGCCAACTGGAAGGCCAACAACTCCCAGCTCCACCTCATGGGCCTGCTGCAGGACGAGGGCGTCCACGCCCACCAGGAGCACCTCTTCAAGATCATGCGCCGCGCCCGCCAGGAGTTCCCCGAGGGCCGCATCGTGGTCCATCCCTTCCTGGACGGCCGCGACACGCCCCCGCGCTCCACGCTGGAATACCTCGCCAAGCTCCAGGGCGTGATGACCGAGGTCGGCGGCTGCGTCATCGGCACGGCTATGGGCCGCTACTACGCGATGGACCGCTCCAAGAACTGGGCGCTGACCTCCGAGGCCTTCGAGTGCCTGGTCGACGCCAAGGGCAAGCGCTTCGCCACCGTCGAGGAGGCCGTCAAGACCGCCTACGACACCGAGAAGACCCCCGACGGCGACCCGATGACCGATGAGTACATCCCCTGCTCCGTCATCGGCGATTACGCCGGCATCCAGGACGGCGACAGCGTGATGCACACCAACTATCGCCAGGATCGCGCCATCCAGCTGACCCAGGCCTTCGTGTGCGACGACTACGCTGGTGCGCGCCCCCGCCGCCCCAAGGTCGTCTACCTCGGCTTCACCCGCTACTGGGACGAGTTCAATGACTACCTCCTCGGCGCGATGGGCGGCGACGGCGCCATGGATATGCTCCTGGGCGAGGTCGTCTCCAAGGCCGGCATCCGCCAGCTCCGCCTGGCCGAGACCCAGAAGTTCCGCCACGTCACCAGCTTCTTCAACGGCAAGAGCACCAAGCCCTACGAGGGCGAGGACCAGGTGGAAGTGCCCAGCCGCTTCGACCCCGCCACCTTCGCCTCGCACCCCGAGATGGAGGCCTACAACGTCACCGACGAACTCCTCAAGCGCCTGGAGAACAACCCCTACGGCTTCATCGTGGTGAACTATGCCAACTGCGACATGGTCGGCCACACCGGCAACCTCGAGGCCGCCACCCGCGCCGTCGAGATCGTCGATGAGTGCATCGGCAAGGTGCTCCCCCGCCTGATGGAGCTCGACGCCCACGTCCTCATCACCGCCGACCACGGCAACGCCGAGCAGATGGTCGACTACGCCACCGGCATGCCCAAGACCTCCCACACCCTCAACAAGGTCGAGTGCATCTACGTGGCCAAGGACGCCGACCTGCGCACCATGCGCCCCGATGGCAAGCTCTCCGACATCGCCGTCACCTGCCTGGACCTCCTCGGCCTCGAGAAGCCCGTCCAGATGACCGCCGACGACCTCTTCGTCAAGTAACAAACAAGAGAACAGAGAACAGAGAACGGAGAACAGAGCGCGCGCAAGCGCGCGACGGGCGAATCCCAGCCCGACTGTTACTCCGTCGCCCCGGAGGGGCGCCTCTGTTTTCTGTTCTCCGTTCTCTGTTTTCTAGGGCGCGTTAGCGCCCTTCCCCTAATCGCAGGTTCTCCTTATGGATGCCGAACATCTTTCCCGCATTGGGCGGCTGCAGGCCGCCATGGCCGCGGCGGATATTGACGCGGCCTTCCTTTACACCCCCGTCAATCGACTCTACTTCACGGGGTTGCAGACCTCCAATGGCCTGTTGTTGGTGGAGCGCCAGGGCACGCCCATCTTCTACACCGACTTCCGCTACCTCGAGGTCGCCCACCGCGTCCTCACCGGTATCGAAATCCGCAAGTTCAAGCTCGACAAAGAGCAGCTCGCCGACTATGCCGCCATGGGCGCGAACTGGAAGCAGGTGGGCTATGAATCCGACCTCTCCGTGGCGCAGTTCCTCCCCCTGCAGGAGACCTTCGCGAAGGCCAAGATGGTGAGCGTCACCAAGCATATCGGCGACATCCGCGCCGTCAAGTGCGCCGCCGAGATCGACGCCATCCGCCGCTCCGCCGCCGCCAACGACGCGCTCCTGGGCGACCTGCTCAAGCGCTTCCGCCCCGGCATGAGCGAGCTCGAGATGCTCCGCCAATTCCGCATCGCCGAAGCCGAGCGCGGCCTCACCGAGTCCTTCGACCCCATCCTCTGCGCCGGCGTCAACGCCGTGGAGTGCCACCACCAGCCCGACGGCTCCATCCTCGCCCCGCAGTCCGAGCTCCTCATCGATATGGGCGTCAAGGTCGACAACTACTGCTCCGACATGACGCGCACCCTCTTCTTCGGCGACCCCACGCCCCGCTTCAAGGAGATCTTCGGCATCGTCCTCGAGGCCAACGCCGCCGTCCGTGCCGCCATCAAGCCCGGCATGCGCTGCTGCGACGCCGACAAAATCGCCCGCGACATCATCGCCAAGGCCGGCTACGGTGACTACTTCGGCCACTCCCTCGGCCACAGCGTCGGCCTCGAAATCCACGAGCAGCCCAACCTCTCCTTCCGCTGCGAGACCGTCCTCCAGCCCGGCATGGTCGTCACCGATGAGCCCGGCATCTACATCCCCGGCGACGTCGGCGTCCGCATCGAAGACCTCCTCGTCATCACCGAGACCGGTTGCGAGGTCCTCTCCCACACGCCCCACGAAATCATCCTCCCATGCTGAACCGCGAACCCGACCAGACCAAAATCGCCGCCCTCGTCCGCCAGCTCCTCATCGAGCTCGGCGAGGACCCCGATCGCGAAGGCCTCCTCAAGACCCCCGAGCGCGTCGCCAAGGCGATGACCTACCTCACCCAAGGCTACCGCCAGACCCCCCAAGAGGTCCTCAACGGCGCCGTCTTCGAGTCCGCCGCCAACAACATGGTCATCGTCCGCGACATCGAGATCTACTCCCTCTGCGAGCACCATCTCCTGCCCTTCTACGGACGTTGCCACGTCGGCTACATCGCCAACGGCCACGTCGTCGGCCTCAGCAAGGTCGCCCGCATCGTCGATTGCTTCGCCCGCCGCCTCCAAATCCAGGAGCGCCTCACCGAAGAGATCGCCCATGCCATCGAGGACATCACCGGCGCCGAGGGCGTCGGCGTCGTCATGAGCTGCGCCCACCTCTGCATGATGATGCGCGGCGTCGAGAAACAGAACGCCGTCACCGTCACCTCCTCCGTCCTCGGCTCCTTCCGCACCGACGCCGGCGTCCGCGCCGAATTCATGTCCCTCGTCAAATAAACGCGACTTGCCCATCCGGACGGAAAAAGGCCCCACCTTCACGGTGGGGCCCTTTTTTTGTATCCCCTCTCCCCCACCACCGCCCCCTGTTTCACCCCTCCTTCTAAACCCCCAGGCAACCCTGCTCGGCACGCCCATAAAAGGGCCTTTTTGAGACCCTATAGGGGTCGACCTCGGACCACTAAGGGTTTCGACCCCGACCCCTATAGGGTCTCACTGCCGACCCCTATAGTGGTTGACCTCGGACCCCTATAGGTCGGTGATGAAAAAGTCAAAAGAGAAGCATAGCGTAAGGTGAATCCCTGAGTTCTCCGCTTTGAGATCTCTTTCAACATTCTCAAAAAGGGGCGAAAATTACCCCATCACGCCCACTTTTTTACCTTTTTGCCTTCGTGAGTCCTGCTCGGCCTCCTTTTCTACATACATCATTATTCGTCTTTATGCCTATCGGCCACTTTTTCATCAGCGACCTATAGGGTCTCAGAAAGCCCCCTTAAAGCTCCCTCCAAAAGCCCTCCCGCCCCCCGAAAAAGGGGGCAAATGGCCTCTCCATCTGCTATATAATAAGGTAAGGGCGGAGGGGCGCTTTCGCGCCCCGGAGAACAGAGCGTGCAGGCCCAAAGGGCCAAACCTTCCACGGCCACAGAAAACAGAGAACAGAGAGCGCCCCTGCGGGGCGACGGGCGGGGTGATGGAAGTGTGTGATGGGTTTGCCCTGCGGGGCTGACACGAAGGGGCACGAAGAACCACGAAGGCACACGAAGGAAGGCGACGCTGGGGGCGGGCCGTGCGTGCGCACAAGGCGCACGTCCGGCCCGGGGGCCTGTAGGGGCATGGCGGGCTTCGCACGCCATGCTTTGGTTTTTGGGGAGTCCTCCGGCGTCAGCCCCGTCCTATATGTCCTATACGTCCTATGCGTCCTACCGCGATGCTTCCAATCAGCTAAGCTTCCAATCAGCTAATCAGCGGGCGCGTCAGCGCCCCTTGTCCTATGCGTCCTACCGCGCGTCCTTGGGCACGTCGCAGACGTGCCGGGGGTGCAGGGAGAACTTCTCCCTGCCGGGGCGTGGGGCAGCGCCCCACACCTTTCCAATCTGCACTCTCCTAATCAGCCAAATCCTTTGTGTCCTTCGTGTCCTTAGTGATTTCTAAAACAATCTGGCAGTCCTGCGTGCGCTAGTACGCCCTTAATCTGCAACAAATCTGCGTAATCTGCGGTTTCCCATTCTGGCAGTCTTTCTTCGTGTACCTTTGTGGTTCTTCGTGTCCTTCGTGTTTTCCCGAAAAACACACCAACTCTGTTCAGCGGCCTCATCCGTCGCGCGCTTGCCGCGCGTCTCTGTTTTCTGCTTTCTGTTTTCTGTTTTCTGCTTTCCGGGCGCATCGCCCGGAGAGCGATTTGCATTTTTTGGGCAAATGTTATAACATAAGAGCACAAGGTAAATAAGATGGCAAAGCAACAACCCAAACTTAAGGTCGCGATGGTTGGCGGCGGGAATGAGTCCTTCATGGGGCGCATTCACCGCGCGGCTATCGAGGCCAGCGGCTACCTGGAGCTGGTCTGCGGCGCCTTCGGTTCCACGCGGCAACGCTCTTTCGAGACGGGCAAGGCCCTTGGGCTCGACCCCACCCGCGTTTACGGCGTCTACCGCGATATGTTTCGGCGCGAGGCCAAGGTCACCGGCGAGGGCCGCGTGGATCTCGTCACCGTTCTCGCGCCGAACAATATGCATTACCCCGTGACGATGGCGGCTTTCGACGCAGGCTTCCCCGTCTTCTCCGAAAAGCCCATGAGCTGCAACATGGACGAGGCGCAGAACCTGAAGCGCCGCACGCTCATGAGTCCCCAGCTCTACGCCACCGCCTACGTCTTCCCCTTCTATCCCGCCCTCAGCGCCCTCCGCGACGCCGTCCTTGCCGGCACCATCGGCAACCTCCGCCGCGTCGACATCCGCTACTACCATGGCTGGATGGGCATCCGCCTTGAGACCGCCGGCAACCGTTCCGCCGGTTGGCGCGTCGACCCCCGCCGTTGCGGTGCCGCCGGCGCCGTGGTCGATCTCGCCGGCTCCTGCGCCTACCTCGCCGAGTGGGCCACCGGGCACGAAATCGCCGCCCTCTGCGCAGCCGGCCGCACCGCTGTCGCCGGCCGCATCTTGGACGACGACGCCACCATCCTCTTGCGCATGGACAACGGCGCCCTCGGGCACATCGCGGTCAGCCAGATCGCCCTCGGCGAGGCCGATGGCGTCCAGCTCTCCATTTACGGCGACAAAGGCTCCGCCCACTGGACGCAAGCCACCGCCAACACCTGGACGCTCGTCGCCCCCGATGGCAAGCGCACCGTGCAGACCGTCAAGGGCGCCCCCGCGCCGGAGCCCGGCGATGGCCGATTCGGTCAGCCTTACGGCGACGACGCGGCCTACATCGCCGCCCTTGCCGCCGCCTACAAGGACTTCGCCCAGACCATTCTCGCCGAGCGCGAAGGCAAGCCGCGCGAAAGCCGCTTTGTGGGGGTCGATCCCGCCCTCCGTGTCGCCACCTTCAATACCATTGCCGCACGCTCCATCGTCCCCGGCGCCGATGACTCCACCGCCAAGTGGCTTGACTTCACCGTGCCCAAGGTCGAACTCCTTGTCTGAGGCCCAAACGCCCCATGGATTGCAAAGACATTGCCGCCCTTCTGAACGACGAGCTCCGCCCCAAGCTCTACCGCGACGCCTCCCACAACGGCCTCCAAGTCGAGAACGAGGGCCCCATCACCCGCCTCGCTGTCGCCGTTGATGCCAGCCTCGAAACTTTCGCCGCCGCCGACGCCCTCGGCGCCCAGATGCTTATCGTCCACCACGGCATCTCCTGGGGCGACAGCCTCGCCCGCATTGACGGCCTCAATCGTCGCATCCTTGCCGACGCCCTCCGTCGCAACCTCGCGCTCTACGCCGTCCACCTCCCGCTCGATGCCCACCCGCGTCTCGGCAACAACGCCCAGATCGCCACTCTCCTGGGCCTCACCCGCACCCGTCCCTTCATGGACTATCACGGGCAGATGATTGGTGTCGCAGGCCTCCTCCCCACGCCGCTCTCCCGCGACGCCTTCGCCCAAGCCGTGCAAGACGCGCTCCAGCCCCCTCGGCTCACGCGTTTTGACTACGGCCGCGAAATCATCCACACCGTCGGTGTCTGCTCCGGCGGCGCCTCCGAGGGCGTTGATGACGCCGCCCGCGAAGGCCTCGATGTCTACCTCAGCGGCGAAGCCACCCTGCAGGCTTACAACCTCGCCAAGCAGTGGGGCCAAAACGCCCTCTTCGCCGGCCACTATGCCACCGAGCGCACCGGCCCTCGCGCCCTCGGCGCCTGGCTCACCGAGCAAACCGCGCTTCCCTGTCCCTTCATCGACCTTAATCTCCCCTGGTAGGGGCGGTAGGGGCGGCGTTGCCGCCCTGGAGAACGGAGCGTGCAGGCCCAAAGGGCCAAACCTTCCACGGCCATAGAGAACGGAGAACAGAACGCCCGCCAAGCGGGCGACAGGCGAAATAGTTGTACAACGAGAAAGCCAAACTTCCAAGCATCCAAGCTTCCAAACTTCCACTCTCCCCTGCACCCCCGGCACGTCTGCGACGTGCCATAACACGACGCGGTAGGACAAGGGGCGGTAGCAACGCCGCCCCGCTGATTAGCTGATTAGCTGATGGGCTGATTGGAAAGCAACGCGGTAGGACATATAGGACCAATAGGACATATAGGACAGGGGGCGCTGACGCGCCCCGGAGAACAGAGCGTGCAGCCCGAAGGGCAAACCTTCCACGGCCACGGAGAACGGAGCGTGCAGCGGCGAAGCCGCAAACCTTCCACGGCTACAGAACGCCCCTACGGGGCGACAAAGTGACGGATGGCCTCTCGTGGAAGATTAATCCTGCGGGGCTCCACCGGAGGACTTCCAAAAAACCAAAGCATGGCGTGCGAAGCCCGCCATGCCCCTACAGGCCCTTCGGGCCGGACGTGCGCCTTTGCGCACGCACGGCCCGCCCCCTGCGTCGTGCTTAGCCGTGGAAGGTTTGTCGCTTCGCGCCTGCACGGTGATAGCCGCGCAGCGTTCGGTCTCATCGCCGCCAAGGGCGGCGGCCCGGGCTTCAACCTCTGTGGCTCCTCCAAGCCTCCAAGCCTCCAAACTTCTAAGCTTCCATTGTGCGTCCAGCCGGCGGTAGCCGGCCCCTAATCTGCCAAAATCGGCGTAATCGGCGGTTCCCTATTCTGGCAGTCCTGCTTCGTGTACCTTCGTGGTTCTTCGTGTTCTTCGTGTCAGCCCCGCAGGGCAAACCTTCCACACTCTCCCAGCGGCTCCACCCGTCGCGCGCTTGTCGCGCGCTCTCTGTTCTCCGTGGCCGTGGAAGGTTTGGCCCTTTGGGCCTGCACGCTCTGTTTTCTGTTCTCTGGGGTGGCGCCAGCCACCCCATTTGACAGAGAGGGGCTGAATATGGTATTGTAGGCACGTTTTCTATCTGAAGTAGGGAGCGTGGGCGGGAGCCTGCGCTCTTTTGGCAAAGCGAAAAGGAGTTTGACGCGATGGCGACGAATGCGGAGTTCGCAGCAGTAATCGGTTACCTGGAGCGTGAGCGCGGGGTGGACCGGGAGACGATTTTGCAGGCCATCGAGATGTCCGTGGAACAGGCCGCGCGCAAGAACACGAAGGTGTCGGCCGACTTCACGGTGCACATCGACCGTAAGACGCTCGAGATCAAGGCGTGGGACCTCTGCCCGGTCTCTGACAGCGAGCGTGGCCCCGGCATCCTGACGGTGGCGCAGGCGCGCCGTTTCGACCCCGAGGCGCAGGACGGCGACACGGTGAAGGTGCCCTTCCCCGCGGCGAGCCTGGGGCGCATCGCGGCGCAGACGGCGAAGCAGACCATCATGCAGAAGATTCGCGACGCCGCGCGCACGAACGTCTACAATGCTTATAAGGACCGCGTGGGCGAGATTGTGACGGGCACGGTGAAGCTGATGGCCCGCAAGGACGTCTACGTGGAGCTCGGCAAGACCGAGGCGGTGCTGCCCGCGAAGGAGCGTCTGCCCGGCGAGGATTACAACACCGGCGATGTGGTGCGGGCCTACGTGCTGCGCGTGCAGAACGAGAGCTCGGGCCCCGCGATTACCTTGTCGCGCGCCTGCCCGGAGTTCGTGAAGGCGCTCTTCCGCCTGGACGTGGCCGAGGTGGCCGACGGCGTGGTGGAAGTGGTGGCCGTGGCGCGTGACCCGGGCCGCCGCTCGAAGGTCGCGGTGCGCAGCCTGGACCCCGCGCTGGACCCGGTTTCGGCGTGCGTGGGCCTGCGCGGCATGCGCGTGAAGAACATCGTCCGCGAGCTGAACAACGAGAAGCTGGACATCGTGCACTACAGCGATGACCCCGAGGCGTACGTCCGCGACGCGCTGAAGCCGGCCGAGCCCAAGACGCTCCGCGTGGACGAGGCTGAGCATGCGGTCTATGTGACGGTGCCGGCGGACAAGCTGTCGCTGGCAATCGGCCGCTCGGGGCAGAATGTGCGCTTGGCCAGCCGTCTGACCGGTTGGAAGATTGAGATTGCGGCGGATGAGCCGATTGCACTGGGCACGCCGGTGATCGACACGCAGACTTTCGAGAGCAAGCGCGACGAGATGGTGCACCGTCTGTCGGCGCAGCTGGATGTGACCCACGAGGCCGCCGAGCGGCTGGTTGACGTGGGCTTCCACTCGCCGGAAGGGATTTTGGAGGCCGAGCAGGCCTATTTCCAGGTGACGACCGGCTTTGACGAGGAGACCGTGGAGAGCATCTACGCCCACGCCCAGGCCATCGTCGACGCGAAGGGGGAATGAGCGCATGATGAGGGTTTCGGATTTCGCCAAGCAGGCGGGGCTTCCCGCGGGAATCGTCCTCTTCCAGGCCAAGGATTTGGGCTTGGAGGTCTACTCCACGCTCGCGAAGTTGGACGCGGACGAGGAATCGTCGCTGCGCGGGTGGGCCGAGGGGCTTTCCGCGCAGGACAAGCAGACGTTGATCGCCGACTATGAGGCCACGCGCAAGGCCCGCCGCGAGCAGGCGGAAGCCGTCCGCCGCGAGGAGGCCAAGCGCAACCGTGAGGGCGTCGAGGAACACCGCCGCATCGCCCTCGAGGCCGAGGCCGCGCGCGGCGAGAAGTCCGCCCCCGCGCCGAAACCGATTGCACCGAAACCCGCGTCTGAGGTGAAGCCCGAGGCCAAGTCTGAGCCGCAGGCCGAGGCCAAGCCCGCGCCGGAAGCCAAGCCCGCGCCCGAGGCGAAGGCGGAGGTCAAGGCAGAGGTCAAGCCTGACCCCAAGCCCGAGTCTAAGCCTGACCCCAAGGCCGAGGTCAAGCCCGCAGTGAAGCCGGAGCCCGCGAAGGCATCTGCGCCCAAGGCGACCTTGACGCCCACCAAGCCGACCCAGGCCCCCGCGCCGAAGGCCACGCTGACCCCCACGCCCAAGGCTACCCTTTCTCCCACCAAGCCGACGTTGACGCCCACCAAGCCCACGCTCACGCCCACGGCCGCCCCCTCGCGCCCCGTTTCCTTGGGTCTGTCTCCGACCAAGCCCGCGAAGGGTGCCGGCGACAAGGGCCGCCGTGACGACCGCGCCCCCAAGGGCCGCGAAGACCGTGCGCCGAAGGGCCGCCGTGACGACCGCGGCGCCCCCAAGGGCCGTCCGCAGGCCGCCGCCCCGGCGCGTCCCGCCGCCCCCGCGGCGACCGTCGAGGGCAAGACGCTTCAGATTCATGGGCCGATGATCGTCAAGGATCTGGCTGAGCTGCTGGGGATGCGCCCCAACGAGCTGATCGTGGCCCTCATGGGCCTGAACGTGCTCGCCTCCATCAACCAGACCCTCGAGCCCGGCATCATTCAGAAGGTCGCCGAGGCCCGCGGCTTCACCGTCGAGGTCGAGGAGCGCACCAAGCGTTCCGCCGACCGCAAGCCGCAGCTGAAGAGCGAAGACGCCGACGACGAGATCCCCGAGGACAAGCCCGAGGACATGAAGCTCCGTCCGCCGGTGGTGACCTTCCTGGGCCACGTCGACCACGGCAAGACCACGCTGATGGACTACATCCGCCACACGCACGTGGCGGCGGGCGAGGCCGGCGGCATCACCCAGCACATCGCGGCCTACACCATCCAGGTGGACCAGACCGACGATGCCGGCAACAAGCGCCTCATCACCTTCGTGGACACCCCCGGCCACGCGGCCTTCGAGTCCATGCGTGCCCGCGGCGCCAACATCACCGACATCGCCGTCATCATCGTGGCGGCCGACGACGGCGTGATGCCGCAGACCCGCGAGGCCATCAAGCACGCCCGCAACGCCGGCGTCCAGATGCTCGTGGCCGTCACCAAGTGCGACAAGCCAGACGCCAACCCCATGCGCGTCTACCAGATGCTCCAGGCCGAGGGCCTCACCCCCAGCGCCTGGGGCGGCGACATCGAGTGCTGCGAAGTCTCCGGCGTCACCGGCCAGGGCGTGGACGATCTCCTTGAGACCATCCTCCTCCAGGCCGACGTCATGGAGTTGCAGGCCAACCCCAACCGCCGCGCCAACGGCGCCGTCATCGAGTCCCAGCTCGAGCAGGGTCTCGGTCCGACGGCCACCCTGCTGGTGAAGGGCGGCACGCTCCACGTGGGCGACGTCGTCCTCTGCGGCGAGTACTACGGCAAGGTCCGCGCCCTCATCGACGAGCGCGGCAAGCTCGTCAAGAGCGCCGGCCCCTCCATCGCCGTCAAGTGCACGGGCCTCTCCGGCGTGCCCGAGGCCGGCTCCGAGTTCCGCGTGATGCTCAACGAGAAGCGCGCCCGCGAACTCGCCGAGAAGACCGCCGAGCAGAACAAGCTCGAGGCCCTCTCCGCCGCCCAGAACTCCGCCATGGCCGATTGGACCAAGATCCTCGCCGGCGGCGAAAAGGCCCAGCTCGATGTCATCATCAAGGGCGACACCCAGGGCACGGCCGAGGCCGTCGTCGAGTGCCTCAAGGGCATCGAGAGCAAGAAGGTCTCCCTCAAGATTCTTTACTTCGGCGTCGGTTCCGTCACCGCGGCGGATGTCCAGCGCGCCAAGGGCGCCCTCATCGTCGGCTTCGGCGTGAACTGCGAGCCCGGCGTCCAGGCCATGGCCCGCCAGAACGGTGTGCGCATCAACACCTTCCGCATCATCTACGAGCTCATCGAGCACGTCAAGCGTTGCATGCTCGATCTCATCCCGCCCGAGTACAAGGAGGTCGTCCGCGGCCACGCCGAGGTTCGTCAGGTCTTCGACATCAGCAAGCTCGGCAAGATCGCCGGCTGCCAGATGCTCGATGGCACCCTCCGCTTCAAGGGCAAGTTCCGCATCTTCCGCGGCAAGCACCAGATCTACGATGGCCCCATCGCCACCATGAAGCACTTCAAGGACGACGTCAAGGAAATCGCCCCCGCCCAGGAGTGCGGCCTCGGCTTCGGCTCCTTCGAGGCCTTCCAGGAAGGCGACATCGTCGAGTGCTACGAGATGGAAGAGCTCCCCAAGACCCTCTGAGGCCCGCCCATGCCCGTCAACCGCCTGGACCGCGTCAACGCACTCCTCCTGCGCGAAGTCGCCGACGATCTCTACCGCGTCCTTCAATCGGACCCGGAGATCGACATCGCCGGCGTCACCGTGACCAAGGTCGAGTGCGCCCCCAACCTCCGCACCGCCACCGTCTGGGTCTCCATCCGCGATGCCGACGAGCACCCGAAGTACCTCCGGCGCCTCTCCAAGCACGCCAAGGAGATTCAGGAGCTCATCAACCGCAACCTTACGCTCCGCTTCACCCCCCACCTCCGCTTCCGCCTGGACGTTGGCATCGCCAAGGGCGACCGTGTGCTCGACATCCTCAGCCACCTGCCCCCGCCCGCCGACGATTCCGCCGACGCCGACACCCCCGCGGAGCCCGCCCCGTGAACGACGTCTTCCCTGACCCCGATGGCATCCTCCCCGTGGACAAGCCCGCGGGCATGCCTTCGCACGTCATCGTGACGACCCTCCGCCGCAAGTTCGGCTTTGCCAAGGTCGGCCACGGCGGCACCCTTGACCCCGACGCCACCGGCCTCCTCCTCATCCTCTTGGGCAAGGGCACCAAGATTTCCGACCGCGTCATGGGCGGCGACAAGACCTATCGCGGCACCATCCGCTTCGGCGTCGCCACCACCACCCAGGACCGCCTCGGCGACGTCCTCTCCGAGCACCCCACCGACGGCCTCACCCAGGCCGCCGTCGAGGACGCCATCGCCCGCGACTTCCTCGGCGACCTCTTCCAGAAGCCGCCCATGTACTCCGCCGTCAAGATCGCCGGCCAGCCCCTCTACAAGATGGCCGTCCGCGGCGAGGAGTGCGAGCGCGAGGAACGCTTCGTCCACATCTATGCCTTCAAGATCACGGACTTCCGCCCCGCCGCCGAAAAGGCCGAGGCCGACTTCGAGGTTCGCTGCTCCAAAGGCACCTACGTCCGCACCCTCGCCAACGACCTCGGCGCGGCCCTCGGTTGCGGCGCCCACCTCTGCGCCCTCCGCCGCACCGCCTCCGGCAAGGTCACGCTCGACCGCGCCACCCCCTTCGCCGACCTCCTCGAGATGACCCGCCCGCAGATCGAGCGCCTCGTCATCCCCAGCTCCGACTATCTCTCCGGCAACTTCTGATGGAACCCGCCCCCGTCGAGACCTTGGACGCGCTTCCCTCCGGCGCCGTCGTCGCAGTCGGCACCTTCGATGGCGTCCACCTCGGCCACCGCGCCCTCCTGCGTGCCATGGCCGACTTTGCCGCCGCCGCAGGCCGCCCCGCCTGGGTCCTCACCTTCGCCGGCTCTCCCCTCTCCCTCCTTGACCCCGCGCACGCGCCCGGACTCTTGATGGACCGCGAGTCCATCCTCCGCCAGCTTCGCCTCGCCGTCCCCGACGCGCACGTTGTCGTCCAGCCCTTCGACGCCGCCTTTGCGGCCCTGCCCGCCGAGGACTTCGCCGCCGCCCTCCGCGGCGCGACCGTCTTCTGCGGCGAGGACTGGCGCTTCGGTGCCGGCGCCCAGGGCAACCCCGACTTCCTCCGCGCCCGCGGCTTCGATGTCCACGTCGTCCCCTACGCCCACTGGCGCGGCGAACGCGTCTCCTCCACCCGTATCCGCGGCGCCCTCGCCGCCGGCGCGCTCGACGAGGCCGCCGCCATGCTGGGCCGTCCCTGGGCCTTCACCGGCCGCGTCGTCCATGGCCGCGGCCTCGCCGGCCCCACCTTCGGCGTCCCCACCGCCAACCTCCCTTACGTCGGCCGCGCCGGCGAGCGCATGGCTCCCCTCGCACGCGGCGTCTACCGCGCCGAGGCCATCCTCCACGAAATCTCTTGGCCCGCCCTCGTCAACTTCGGTGTCGCCCCCAGTGTCAAAGGCGAACCCGAGCCGCTCTTCGAGGCCCACCTCCTCGGCGCCGAACTCGACCTCTACGACGCCAACCTCACCCTCTCCTTCGACGCGCCCCTCATCCGTCCCGAGCGCAAGTTCCCCTCCCTCGACGCCCTCCACGCCCAAATCCACGCCGACCTCGAGGCCTGCCAATGAGCCTCATCCTCCACGAAGACACAAAAGCGCGGGAATGGACGTGCGCTTCACCGGTCGCCCTTGTGGGTCTCCCTACCGCGCACGCCATCCCAGCCCGATTGGGTGTTTTCGGGAACCGCCAGGCCGCGCAAGGGGCGGACGCGGTAGTGAGCGCAGCGAACGGTGAAGCATCCGAGCCCTTGCGCACCTTCGTGTCTTCGTGGAGCCACGCCGCATGAATCGCGCCCTCTTGCTCTTCCTGCGCGGCCTCCGCGACGGCTCGCCCATCGGCGCGGGCTACTTCGCCGTCTCCTTTGCCTTCGGCATCCAGGCGCGCGAGGCCCTGCTCACCGTCTTCCAGACGGGCCTCCTCTCGGGCACCAATCTCACCAGCGCGGGCCAATTCGCCGGTCTCGGCGTGATTGAGGCCGGCGCCTCGCTCCTCACGATGGCCCTCACGCAACTGGTCATCAACCTCCGCTACTGCCTCATGTCCTGCGCCCTCTCGCAACGCCTGGCGCACAAGGCCCCCTTCTGGCACCGCTTCTTCATCGCCTGCGGCGTGACCGACGAGATCTTCGCCGTCAGCATTGCCTCGCCCGGCCCCATCCGCCCGGCCTATTTCTACGGCCTCACCGCCGTCTCGTGGCCCGGCTGGGTCGGCGGCTCCGTCCTCGGCGCCCTCGCCGGCGACTTCCTTCCCGCCGACGTCACCCACGCCCTCACCATGGCGCTTTACGCCATGTTCGTGGCCATCGTCGTCCCCGCCGCCAAGGCCGACCGACGCGTCCTGCTGGTCGCCCTGGCCGCCATCGTGCTCTCCACCGCGTGCGCCTTCGCCCCGTGGGTGAAGGCCCTGTCCGAAGGCATGCGCATCGTGTTGGTCACGTTGGTCGTCGCCGGCGCCGCCGCCACCTTCTTCCCCCTCCGGGAGGCCGCCGATGCACGCTGAGACCTCCATCTGGCTCTACATCGCCGTCATGGCCGGCGTCACCTACGCCATCCGCCTCCTCCCCCTCCTGATTCTGCGGCGCGAGATCCGCAACGTCTGGTTCCGCTCCTTCCTCCACTACGTCCCCTACGCCACGCTCACCGCCATGACCGTCCCCGCCGCGTTGATGGGCGACCTCCACCTCCTCTCCGGCCTCCTGGGCCTCGCCACCGCCGGACTCCTCTCCTATCTCGGCCGCAACCTTCTTCTCTCCGCCGCCGCGGCCTCCCTCGCCGTCTGGCTCGCCGAATCCCTCTTCTAGGGAAGCTTGGAAGTTTAGAGGCTTGGAGGCTTGGAGAGGCCTCACGTTGCGCGGCTATCACGAAAGGGGCGCTGACGCGCCCCGGAGAACGGAGCGTGCAGGCCCGGAGGGCCAAACCTTCCACGGCCACAGAACGCCCGACAAGCGGGCGACAGGCGAAATAGTTGTACAACGAGAAAGCCAAACTTCTAAACCTCTAAGCTTCCAAACTTCCACTTTCCCCTGCACCCTCGGCACGTCTGCGATGTGCCACAAGGACGGCGCAGTAGGACCAATAGGACATATAGGACCTATAGGACGGCGGCTGACGCCGCTTTGAACAACGGCTTCGCCTGTCGCCCCGCAGGGGCGCTCCTGTATCTCCTGCATCTCCTGCATCTCCTGAACACACCGTGCCCAGGCCGTGGGCGCGTCAGCGCCCCTTCCCCAAAGCATGGCGTGCGAAGCCCGCCATGCCCCTACAGGCCCTTCGGGCCGGACGTGCGCCTTTAGTGGAAGTTTGGAAGTTTAGAGGTTTGGAGGCTTGGCTTTTTCAGCGGCTTCACCCGTCGCGCGCTTGCCGCGCGCTCTGTTCTCCGTTCTCCGTTCTCTGTTCTCCGGGGCGCTCCAGCGTCCCTTGGTCCTTCGTGTCCTTTGTGATTTAAAAACACACTGGCAGTCAGCGTGCGCTAGCACGCCCTTAATCTGCAACAAATCTGCGCAATCTGCGGTTCCCCACACTGGCAGTCCTTCTTCGTGTACCTTCGTGGTTCTTCGTGGTCCTTCGTGTCAGCCCCGCAGGGCAAACCTTCCACTTTCTCCCAGCGGCTCCACCCGTCGCGCGCTTGCCGCGCGCTCTCTGTTCTCTGTTCTCCGTTCTCTGTTCTCCGGGGCGGCTTTGCCGCCCCTCGCCCCTCACCGTTCGTCGAGGAAGCCGCGGAGTTTCTTGGTGCGCGAAGGGTGGCGGAGCTTGCGCAGGGCTTTGGCCTCGATTTGGCGGATGCGCTCGCGCGTGACCTTGAACGCCCTGCCGACCTCTTCGAGGGTGAGCGCGACCCCGTCCGTGAGACCGTAACGCATGTCGATCACCTCGCGTTCGCGCTGGTTGAGGGAGTAGAGCACCTCGCGCAGACGCTCTCTGCGGAGGGCGAAGGCGGCGGCGTCTTCGGGGCGCTCGATGCTTTTGTCCTCGATGAAGTCGCCGAAGTGGGCGTCTTCGCCGTCGCCGACGGGGCTTTGCAGGGAGATGGTCTGCTGGGCCATGCGATAGACGTGGCGGACGTAGTCGACGGTCTCGTTCATCTCCTCGGCGATCTCCTCGGGGGTGGGCTCACGACCGAGCTCCTGGAGCAGCTTTTTCTGCACCCGCAGGTGTTTGTTGATGACCTCGGTCATGTGCACGGGGATGCGGATGGTGCGGGACTGGTCGGCGATGGCGCGGGTGGCCGCCTGGCGGATCCACCAGGTGGCGTAGGTGGAGAACTTGTAGCCGCGCTTGTAGTCGAACTTCTCGACGGCCTTCATGAGCCCGGTGTTGCCCTCTTGGATGAGGTCGAGGAGGCTGAGGCCGTGGTTCATGAACTGTTTGACGATGGAGACGACGAGGCGGAGGTTCGCCTCGATCATCTCCTTGCGGGCCTGGCCGAGCAAGTAAAGCGCCTGGCGAATCGCCTGGAATTTCTCCATGAAGAGGTCGGCCGGCATGCCGAGGGCCTGTTCGGCCTCGCCGCGGGCGGCTTCGGCCTTGGCGACACGCTGGGCCTTGGTCTTGCTCTTGCCGGCCTTCTTGGCCCGCTTGAGGGCATCGACGGCTCGGGTGTAGGGCTTGTAGCAACGCTCTTCGGCGTAGCCGCAGATGGTCTCCAGCATCGTCTGCTTGAAGTTGAGCGAGACGTATTTGTCGCGCAGTTCTTGGCACAGGGCCTCGATTTGCCGGTCGGCCTCGCCCAGGGCGGCGGTGTCCGCGGGATTGAGTCGGGCGCGGGCCATGTAGGCCTCGGCCATCCGGTCGCCCAGACGGTCGAGCGCCTCCTGCTCCGGATGCATGGCCGCAACGTAGTCGTCGCGGAGCTTGTCGGCCTTGTCGACCACGCGGTCGAAACGCTCACGGGTGGCTTCCAAGCCTCTCAGGACTTCGGCGTAGAGGTGCGCGGCCACGGGCAACTGGTTGAAGACCGTGATGATGACGTTTTCGCTGGCCTCGATGCGCTGGCAGATGCGCACCTCGTCTTCGCGCTCCAACAGGGGCACTCGCCCCATCTGGTGCAGGTACATGCGGATGGGTTCGTTGACGTAGTCCGCGCGCCCGGCGGTGGAGGCTTCGTCGCGCTCCTCCATCGCGTCCTCGAAATCTTCCTCCGACACCACCTTCACGTTCATCGCGCCCAACAGGTTGAAGTAGCGCTCGATGTCCGTGTCTTTGATGACCTCCTGCGGAAGGTACTCGTTCACCTGCTTGATGGAGAGCACGCCGCTCTGTTTCTCGGAGAGGGCGACCAACTGGCGCAGACGCTCGCGGCACTCCTCACGCTCCTCGAGCGCCTCCAAATCCTCCAGGGCGCGCGCCTTTTGGGCCTCCTCCTCGGATTCATTGAAGACCGCGCGCAGGTCGGAGCCCTCGCGCAGACCGCCGAGGGCGTCGTCGCCGTCGTCCGGCGCCTCCTCTTCGTCATCGAAGACCGTCTCCTGGGTGCGAGAGCCCTTCAGCACGCCCGCATGCCGGGCACGGTCGTAGAGCACGCCGCCCACGTTTTCCGCGTTGGCGTACTCATTCTTCAGGAGCTCCTTCTCGATGTCCTCCATCAAGTTGGCGACGGCTTCCTCCCCCTCTTCATTGGCCTTGGCGATTTCGGCTTTGCTCTTGCGACCACGTTTTTTCTTGGGCTTGGCGGCATTGTTCAGACCGTCCGCCGCCAGAGCCTCGGCCTCCGCCAAGGTCATGGGGCCATCTTCTTCGATGGCTTGGCGCGTGGAGGGGATGGATTCGCTTCGCTTCGTGGTCTTCGTAGCCATAGGTTGACAGGCGCTCCTTTGGGTTCCGGGTGGTGTCATCACAGAAAATGACAAAGCGCCCATAATTATATACCCATTGTCTCACTTTCTCTCTCTTTTCTTAAAAATTATCGATGCTCCCGAGAAAAATATGAACCGCAAAGACGGTCTTGCGTGGAAACCCGGCAGGCTCCATCGCTCCCGTTGGTCGCGCCGCCCTAGGGATTTCCACGCTATCGCGCCCCTGAAGGGGCGCTCAAAGAAGTCCGATACACACTCCTACATTCAATTGTTAAAGATCAATCGCGGTGTAATGCTTAGTACCACGCCTCCTTGCCAAAGGCCTGTCATTTGCCCTCCCTCTAAATCCCCACAACTTCTTCATTCCCATACCTATTCGCCATCTCCAAAATCTGTCACTGGCAGAGGGCGTTCCCTTCTGCCCATCGTCCGTCTTTGCGGTCCCCATTTCCACGGATACTCCTGTGGCATTGCTGGGGGAGGGAGTTGGCGGGGGAGTTTTGCTATACTATGGGCACGCCACGGGTGAGCCGTGGTACCACTTACGCTTAGCGTAACAAAGTTGCTTCTATAGAAACCTGAGAAACTTCTTGTGAGTAAGCAACGTGTTAGGCGAAGCGTGCCGTTATTGGCACGCTTCCCTTTTGCGTGTTTACTCACGGGCTTTCTCAGGGCCTCTATAGAAGCACGCAAAGGGAGCGTGCTTTTTTATGTCCAATGCGGACGAACGAGAAGAAATAGTCCAAGAGAGGCCGGTCCTCTGCGACCCGATTCGGGAACTGCAGGAGGCCGCGCCGCAGGTGTTGTCGATTCTGCTGAAGGATCGCACGGAGAATCGTAATATTCTCTTTGCCACCGATGCCTATGCCGAGAAGCCGGGGTGCGGCCCGCAGGATTCGATGAAGGTGGAGCATTTCCGTGGGGGCAACGCGCTCTCCATTCGCCCTCGTGCGGCCAAAAGCGCCCTCGAGCAACGCGAGCGCACGCGGCAGATGGCGGAGGTGTTCACGCCCACCTGGCTCTGCAACGTCATGAACAACGTGTTGGACGAAGTGTGGTTCGGCCAGTCGGAGGTCTTCACGGTCATCGAAAGGGCGCAGACGTGGTCGGCCACGGAGCAGGTCTCCTTTGAGCCGGCGGAACGGTGGCGGGACTATGTGGCCTCGCGACGGATGGAAATCACCTGCGGCGAGGCGCCCTTCCTCGCATCGCGTTACGACACCACCACGGGCGAACCCATCCTGCCCCTCAAGCGGCGCATTGGCCTGCTGGACCGCAAGCTCCGCGTGGTGGATGAAAACGCCGCCACGCAGGAGGAATGGGCCGAGTCGGTGCGCCTGGCCTTCCGGAGCATCTATGGCTATGAGTTCCAAGGCGACAGCCTCCTCCTCGCGCGCGTAAACCTCTTTATGACCTTTTGGGACCACCATCTGGCGCGCTGGGGCGAACCGCCATCCGAACCCTTTTCCAAGGAAATCGCCGAGACCATCAGTTGGAACCTCTGGCAAATGGATGGCTTCACCAACCGCCCGCCCTTCACCACCGAACTGGAAGCGCAAGACGACCTCTTCGCCGCCCCTGACCCAAACGCTTCTGATCCCTGCCGTATTCGTATCGGCACCAATCCCATTTCTGTGAACAACCTGCAAGGAGACAAGACCATGAAGTTCGATTTCATCATCGGCAACCCGCCCTACCAAGTCGAAGGAGAAGGGAAGGGCCGAAACTTTGCCGCCCCCATGTATCACTATTTTATGGACGCGGCTTATGCACTCTCGGATAAGGTGTTGCTCATCCATCCCGCCCGCTTCCTTTTTGACAATGGGGAGACGCCTGCTGCGTGGAACAAGAAGATGCTTGCCGACAAACATTTCAAGGTGGTTGATTACAGTCGTGCAGCCTCTACCTTTTTCCCCGGTAAAATTGTAATCAAAGGTGGCGTTGCCATCACCTATCGTGATGCCACCAAAGATTTTGGCGCCATTGGGATGTTTATGACTGATGACGAACTGAGGTCTATTAAGCAGAAAGTGTGCGACCATCCCTCGTTTGAAAGCATTATCAGTATTGTTTTCACGGCTTATGCCTACCATTTCACGGAGGCGTTGTATGTCGACCATCCGGAATTGAAGGGACGCATGAGTAAGGGGCACGACTATGACCTTAAATCAAACGTGCTGACCCGTTTGCCGGAAATCTTCTTCTCGGAAAAGCCGGAGGATGGGGAGGAATATATTCAAGTTTACGGCAAGAGTGGAAAGGCGCGCGTGCTTTGTTGGGTTCGTAAAGTGTACGTGAACGAACCGGACAATCTCGCTTTTTGGAAAGTTTTCCTTCCTGGGGCGAATGGTGGTACAAGCTTTGGTGAAAGACTTGCGGACCCGACCGTCTTTGGACCGTTTGTCGGCGCAACGGAAACTTTTGCGAGCGTTGGTCGATTCAAGACTCAAGCAGAAGCTGAGGCTTGTCTGAAATACGTCAAGACGAAGTTTGTCCGTGCGATGCGCGATATTCTTAAGGTCACGCAGAACGGTGCTCGAGATGTTTGGGCCTTGGTTCCCCTGCAGGATTTCACGGAGAAGTCGGATATTGATTGGAGCAAGAGTGTGGCGGAGATTGACCGTCAGCTGTATGTGAAGTATGGCCTGGCGGCGGAAGAGGTGAAGTTCATTGAGAGCAAAGTGAAGGAGATGCTGTGATGAAGACGCCGGATTTGCAGAGCTATGCGGTGGTGGAACCGCATATTTACGCCTATCAGACGCCCGGCGTGCTGAAGCACGAGGGGTGGACGAAGATTGGCGAGGCGCGCACCCAGACGGTTGAGACGCGTATCAAACAGCAGACGTCGACGCCGGGGCTGGATTGGAATCTGTCTTGGGCGCGGCCGGCATGGTTCGACAATGGGCAGACGATGCGCGACAAGGCGTTTCACCGCTATTTGGTGACGCAGGGCATCCCGCAGGAGCGGGACGCGACAACGAAGAAGAAGCGTGAGTGGTTCCAAGTGGAGCCGGATGTGGCGCTGAGGCACTTTGAGACCTTCGCGCACGACGGCGAGGGGCCAAACCCGGAGCAACAGGAGTATTGGTTGCGCAGGGAACAGGCACTTGCGGTCGCGCAGACGAAGGCCCATTTCGAGGCGGGCGGGGAGAAGTTCCTATGGAATGCGAAGCCGCGTTTCGGGAAGACGTTGGCGGCGTATGACCTGGTGCGGCAGATGGGCTTGCGCAAGGTGTTGATTCTGACGAACCGTCCGGCGGTGGCGGATGGCTGGGTGAGGGATTTCGCGCGGTTCATCGGATGGCAGACGGGCCTGCTCTTCGTTTCGGAGAACAAGGCGCTGAAGAGTCAGTTCCCCAAGCAGGTGCTCTTGTGGCAAGACTATCAGAATCGGCTGATGACGATGGAGGAGGAGCCGTATGGGTTCATTGCCTTTGAGTCGTTGCAGGGGCTGAAGGGGTCGCGTTACTTCGATGGAGACCACGACAAGCTGAAGTGGATGGCGGAGCTGGAGTGGGACCTGCTGATCATCGACGAGGCCCATGAGGGGGTGGAGACGGAGCGGACGGACATCGCCATCGACCAACTCCGGCACAAGCATCGTCTGCACCTCTCTGGAACGCCCTTCAAGCAGCTGGCGCGCGGGGACTTCCTGCCAGAGGAGACCTTCACGTGGAGCTACGTGGATGAGCAGGAGACGAAGGCGGCCTGGACCGGGGAAGAGAACAATCCCTATGAGCATCTGCCAAGCCTGAAGATGTTCACCTATCGGCTGTCGGAAATGACGGAAGCGGAGGTGCGCAGAGGGTATAACGAGGATATTCCCTATGCCTTTGACCTGATGGAGTTCTTCAAGACGAGGGCGAATGGGACGTTCGTCTATGAAGAGAAGGTGCGAAACTTCCTGCGGGCGTTGACGACGCAGGAGAAGTATCCCTTCTCGACGCCGGAGCTGCGCGAGGAACTGCGCCACACCATCTGGGTGCTGAACCGCGTGGCGAGTGTGAAGGCGCTGGAAAAGCTCTTGAAGGAGGAGGGAAGCCCCTTCGCGGATTATGAAGTCGTCATCGCCGCGGGCGACGGAAGGTCGGGGGATGAGGCGGACGAGGACGATCGGCCCATTTCGCTGAACGCGTTGGGGCGCGTGCGCAATGCCATCGCGAGCGGGAAACCGACCATCACGCTCTCGGTGGGGCAATTGACGGTGGGCGTGACAGTGCCGGAGTGGACGGGCATCCTGATGCTGAATGAGTGCAAGAGCCCGGCGGCCTACTTTCAGGCGACCTTCCGCGTGCAGAACCCGCGTGAGTTTGAGCGCGACCACCGGCTCTACATCAAGCGCGAGGCCTACGTCTTTGACTTCAATCCCACGCGAACGCTGATTCTCTTCGAGCAATTGGCGAACGAGACGGTGCCGGTGCTGGAGACGGAGGGGGAGTCGCCCGTTGAGCGCCGCGAGAAGAAGATTCGCAAGTTGCTGAACTTCTATCCCGTGATTGGCGAGGACGAGGGCGGGCAGATGGTGCCGTTGGACGTGGCCAAAGTGCTCTCCATCCCGCGCAAGCTGAAGTGCCAGGAGGTGGTGCGCCATGGCTTCATGTCCAACCTGCTCCTCTGCAACATCAATCGTATCTTCTCGAACTTGAAGATTTATGAGGGCATCATCAATGCCATGACCGGCGCCAAGGACTTCGCCGGCAAGAAGAAGCCGATGGAGGACTTGGAGCTGACGGAGCATACGTTGGATGACGAAGGGAACGTGGTGGTGCCCGAGGAGAAGGTGTTGGGCACGGCCAAGGACCTCTTCGGCGAAAAGATCTATGGCGTGGAGATTGCCCTGCCGGAGACCCGCGTCGGCGAGGAGGATATGACCACGGCGAAGTTCATGGAGGCCATGATTGCGCAGGTGAAGACGGAGATCGTGGACAAAGCCACGCAAGACCTGAAGCCCGCGGCTCGCAATGCCATCGAGCGCACGGTGAAGCGGGAGATGGAGGGCATCGAGACCGCCATCGCGCATGAATGCAAACTTGCGGTGGCCGAGGCGACGTTGAAACACGCAACGGCCTTGGAGGCGACGTCGGACGAGGCGGAGCGCGAGGACTTGGAGCGCCGCCATCAGGAAGAGGTGGCGGCCATCAAGGCGGATTATGGCGAAAAGATGGTGACGGCAACGCAACAGTATGTGCAGACCTTGCCGGTGGAGGTGACGCGACAAGCGCTCACCGCCCAAGAAGAAGCCGTGAAGAAGGCGGATGAGGATGCCATGCATGAGCGTCTGCGCGGGTTCGCCCGAGCCATCCCCAGCTTCATCATGGCGTATGGCGACAAGCACCTGCGACTCGCGAACTTTGACCAATACGTGGAGGAAGACGTCTTTCAGGATGTGACGGGCATCACGCTGGAGGCCTTCCGCTTCCTGCGCGACGGCGGCGATTACGCCGGTTGCCACGCGGAGGGCGGCATCTTCAACGAGCAGATTTTCGATGAGTCCATCCAAGAGTTTCTCCGGAAGAAAGAGGCCTTGGCGGATTACTTCGACAAGGCCCACGATGAGGATATCTTCGACTACATCCCGCCGCAGAGGACCAATCAAATCTTCACGCCGCGCGAGGTCGTTGTGCGGATGGTGGACACGTTGGAGCGGGAGAACCCTGGGTGCTTCGACAACCCCGACCACACCTTCGCCGACCTCTACGTGAAGTCGGGGCTCTACCTCGCGGAAATCGCCAAGCGCCTCTTCCGTAGCGCGGCGATGAAGGCGCGTTTCCCGGAGGATAGTGCACGGCTGGAGCACATCTTTACGCGTCAACTCTACGCCATGGCCCCCACGAAGATTATCCATCGCATTGCGGTGGCCTACTTGTTGGACTTCAATCCCGCCCTGCGCGAGAAGGCGAAGGCCCACATCGTCTGCGCCGATGCCGCTGCCGCCGCCCAGTCCGGCACGTTGGATAAACTGGTGGAAGAATCCTTCGGCTGATATTCTGCGACAGTGCCGCCCGGGGAAGTTTTACCGCGAAGACGGTCTTGCGTGGAAACCCGGCGGGCTCCATCGCTCCCATCGGTCGCGCCGCCCTTGGGATTTCCACGCTATCGCGCCCCTGAAGGGGCGCTCAAAGGGGAAGAGGAAGTTTGACTGATTGACTGATTTGCTGATTGGCGTCTTGGTGGGGCGTTGCCTCACTCCCCGCTTTTTCCCGAACAAACGGCAAGGCGCGAAACGGAGGGCGGCGGGCGCGGTCAGCGGCGAAACCGCAGAGCGGCCGATGGAGCTCGAAGCGGTTCGCGCCCACAGTTGCGTCTTTGCGGTCTCCATTTTCCCCGGACAGGATTGGGGCAAAGAGCCCCCCGCCGGTGCCCCTTAAAGGGGCTTTCGCGGACCCTTAAGGGTTTCGCCTCGGACCACTATAGGGTCTCGACCCCGACCACTATAGTGGTTGACCTCGGACCCTTATAGGGTCTCACCTCGGACCCTTAAGGGTTTCTCCAAGAGCCCTCCAGACCCCTGGGGAAAGGGGGCTGGAGGGCCTCTACATCTGCTATATAATAAGGTAAGGGCGAAAGGGGCGCTGATGCGCCCCGGAGAACGGTGCCAGTTTCCACGAAGACACAGGCGCTCCGATGGAGCGCCCGGCTGATTGGCTGATTGGCTGATTGGAAAATGAGGCGCACCGTTCGGCCCTGCGGGCCTCACTCCCGTGCCCATCCCTTGCGTTTCTGTGAGTCTCTTGAAAGACACCTCTCCGGCGCTCAACTCTTCAAAGCATGGCGTGCGAAGCCCGCCATGCCCCTACAGGCCCCCGGGCCGGACGTGCGCCTTTGCGCGCACGCACGGCCCGCCCTCCGTCGCCTTCCCTTTGTGTCCTTCGTGTCCTTTGTGATTTCTAAAACAATCTGGCAGTCCTGCGTGCGCTAGCACGCCGCCCGTCTCTGTGACCCTCTGTATCCTCTGTGCCACTCTGTGTTCTAGTCCGTAACGCCGCTGGCGTCGGAGAGGCCCGCGGTGGGAGCGAGGGAGAGCTCCTCGCGGGTGCGCATAAGGGCCGAGAGCCGCCCCATCTGGATGCCCATCCGCTCGCGGATGATGCGGTATTCCTCGGTTTCTGTCTGCTCTTCATCCTCCAGCTCGCCGCGGCGTTCTCGCAGGTAACGGAGGCTCATCTCGCCGGGGCCGTTTCGGATTTGGTCGATGCGTTGGCTGACCATCGCCAGTTGCTCGTCGCGATGTCCGCAATCTTCTCCGCAACCGTGTCTCCGTCCGCCATGTCCGTCCTCCTCAGATTTGCGCCAGCGCCGCGTCGATGTCCCCGACCAGCCCGTCCACGTAGGCCTTGCTCGCCAGCGGCTCCAGTTCATCGCTGAGCAGTTTCGTGCTGGGGACGTGGTCGTCCGCCGGAGAGGCTGGCAGCGTCGTGTCGATGGGCACGGTGGCGGGGTCGCCGGGGTCGCCCTTCGGGCCTTGCGGGCCAGTCTCTCCGGTGTCGCCCTTCGGCCCCTGCGGGCCCGTGTCGCCTTTGTCCCCCTTGTCTCCCTTCTCACCCTTGGGGCCTGTTTCGCCTTGTGGCCCCTGGGGCCCGGGGTCCCCGGTGTCGCCTTTCTCGCCTTGTGGTCCGTGAGGGCGAAGGTCGGCCCCACCGCCACCCCCGGCGCGCCCAACGCGATGCCCGCGCAGAACGGCGTGCCCATCAAATCGTTCCAAAGCAGCCCCGAGACACACTTCCCGGCCACCGCGAGCCTGGCCTGGGCCTGCTGGAAGAGGTTCCCCTGCGCCAGGGATCCCTCGACGGAGAATGCCACGTGCACCCAGCCGTCGCCCGCGGGGAACGGCGCGCGAAGCGTCCGCCCGTCGTTCTCCCATTTGGTGTTCTCGTATTTGGCCAGGACGATCTCGCGGCCGCCGCCGCTCGCCGGCCGCACCACGAGCATCATCGCCAGATGATCGGCCAGCCCCGGGCCCGCGCCGGTGAGGAACCGCGCCACGCAGTGCGTCCGCCATCGTCCGGCACCTTCAGATAGGTGGAGAAGGCGCACGGCACGAAACCGTTGGGCTTGCCCACGGAGCGGACCTTGGCGATGAGCGGGCGCATGGCAGGCCAATCGCCCGCGTAGAAATAACGCTCCCGCTCCAAGGGCGCGCGCTCACCCTCCCACGCGAACGCCACCGATTGCGCACGAAGCGACGCCGCTGACGACGCAAGCACGAGCAAGAACAAGACAACAAACGACCGCATGGCTGATTTTCCTTTCATCATCGGGCGAGGAGGCGGAAGAAGGCGTTCGGGAGGGGCGGGTCGGCGAAGCGCAGGGGGATGTCGGCCTCCGTGTCGGAACGGCGCGTCGGCGTGCCGACGGCGTCGGGGGCGGTTTCCGCCCAGGAGGCCTCGTCGAGCGACGCGCCGCCGCGCAGGGCGAAGGCCGCCTCGGGCGCGTAGGGGTCGGCGAGGATGCCGGCCTCGGCCACGACGCGGGCGGTGACCCGGAGCGCGCCGTCTGCCGGCAGGATTGCCGCCACGCGCAGGGCCACGCGCACCTCCGCCATCGCGCCGCCGCCCGCCAGGGGCGTGAGGGCGGGGAAGACGCCGAGGGCGCGCGCCTGTTCCAGCGTCCCGAGCGTCGTGCCCGGGGCGAGGGAGAGCGGTCCGTCGGCCACGAGGGCGCGGGCGGCGGCCTCGGTGACCCACGCGGCGAGCGCCTCGGAGGGTTGCCCCGCCTCCTCCGGCCAGCCGAGCGCGGGGACGTGCCGGCGGATGGTGACGGCGCAGGTCTTGTCCGCGGCGTCGAGGGCGAGGCCGTCGGCGTTTTCGAGGCCGAGCAGGATGGTCTTGTCGCCGAGGGCGAGCGCGGCGGGGTCGAAGGTCAGATAGAGGGTCTTGGGCGCGGTGTCGCCCTTGGCCCATTTCAGACGGATGGACTCGGGGAAGAAATAATCCGTGCCCAACGCCATCGAGCCGCCGACGACACGCAGGTCCACGGCGGTGGCCGCCTCGGCCGAGCCGCCCTGGACGGTGACGACGACCATGCCGTCGGGCCCCCGCGCCTCGATGGCGGGGGAGGCGAAACGGGCGGCGTCGATGACGTGCGCGACGGTGTTCCACCACGCGGGGTCGGTCTCGATGGGCGCGTTGAGGTCGAAGACGATGGTGGCGGTGGCGTCGATGCGCACGCCGTCGGGCGCGTCGTCGCGGACCTTGACGCGGTAGGTCACGTGGCCCTCGCCCTCGTGGGCGGCGTTGTTGGGCGGGAGGATGCCCGCATAGGCGTCGGCCGGCCACTTGTCGGGGGTGGAGTCGTCGACGATGCGCAGATACCACTCCGCCAGGCCGGTGGCGAGGTCGAAGGCCGCCTCCGTGCGCACGTGGTAGGGCGTGCCGGCGAGGGGCGAGGTGGCCGTCCCGGCGGCCTTGCCGGCCAGCGCGGGCTCGGTCTGGTTGCGATAGGCCACATCCACCAACTCGAAGGAGTCCCAATCGAGGTTCGGGTCGAGCCGATGCGTCACGCGCACCTCCTGCGCCGCGCCGGTGGCCTCGGGCATGTTCTCGAAATAGACGGTGTAGGTGAGCCACTGCCCCGGCCTCACCTTCCGCTCCGGCCCCACCCCCGCGGGCCCGCCCATCTCGTTCGGGTCGCAGGATTGGGGTACGGCCACGCCCTCGGAATCCATCGGCTGGGTGACGCCATCCTCCACGAAGACGACGATCTTGCGCTCGGCGGCCTTCCAGAGGTTGGCCAGGATGAAGGGTTCGCCCGACTCGGTGCCGACGAAGTGGCGCAGGCCGACGACGCCGACGTGCCAATCGCGCGGCTTCTCGCTCGCCTCCCCGGCCTCGGTGCTGATGATGCTCGGGAGCGCGAGGCGATAGCGCGGGGCGGCCTCGGCGGGGGCCTCGGTCGCGAAGCGCGTGCCGTCGAGGGACCATTCGCGCGTCGTGATGACCCGCCCCGGGGCGACGCTCGCGCCGGGGTAGACCTCGACCTCGCCGGGCTCGCCGCCGGCGGGGATGTTGTAGTGGATGCTCGGCACGGGGGTGGTGCCGCCGGCCTTCAGCCACGGCCAACGCGCGTCGGGCTGCAGGTCGAAGGAGGCCGCGGTGCCCTCGAACCCGAAGAGTTCGGCATGGAGCAGGTTTACGGTCGCGCCCATCTTGACCCCCGCTTCGAGCGACCACGTGTCCGGCTGGGTCTCGTCGTGGACATCGCACGTGAAGTTGGCGTAAAAGCCCGGGGCGATCTCGATATCCGCCAAGGTCACGGTCCAATTTTTCGTGGCCGCGCCTACGCCGATCATCGCGGAAGCGCCGGCCGAGAAATCGAGTGCGATGTGTCCGCCGGAGCCCAAACCCTCGCTGACGAGCGGCGTTTCCCCGCGCGAGGCGTCCAACACCGTCATCCCGCGGGTATCCACCAGGAAGCGCCGCCGATCCCACTCCGTCTTCCGAAGCGCGAAGTCGCTCCCAATCGCGATGTGGCCATTGGCGCCCATGTCGAAGGTGAAGCAAATCGGGACGGGCCCGGCCATGAAGGTACGCGTGAAGACGCGCTTGGAGAGATTGAGGCCAAATTTCGCCTCCACGCCCGTGAACGCGGAGGTGCCGGTGCGGCGCAACTCGGCATCCAGGATGAACGTGCCCGTGGGCGACTTGTAGAGCGTCAGGCGGCCCTGCAGGCGCAACGTGTAGGAATAGCCCACCTCGATGCCGCCGCCCATGCTGGCATCGCCATCGAAGACGATGTCCACGTTTTTGCTCGCGTTGAGCCCGGCGGAAACCGTGAAGGATTCGTCCAGCTCGCAGGAGCCCACGTAGAGCGGGCTCTTCGTGATGTCCACGCCGGGCGCCTCGGGCTTGAAGACCGCATCGAGCGTGGCCGGCTCGACGGCGCAGACGGTGCCGTCGCCTTCCTGGCGGACCTCCGTCACGCGGACGGCCGGGTTTTCCTGCCCCCAGAGCAACAGATGGTCGCCGGGCGCGAGGGTCTCGTGTTCGGTGGGGTCATCGGTGCGGCGGAGCGTCACCTCGCCCTCGGCCTGCCCGGCGATTTCCCAGCCCGAGCCGTCGTAAACGGAGACGGTGCCTTCCGTGACGGTGGCGGGCGGGCAGACAACGATCGGCTCGGGTGCCTGCCACGTCTTCTCCGTGCCGCCCTGCTCGTAGGTGACGATGGGGCGATAGTCGCCCGCCTGGTCATAGCCATGCTCCACGCTCGGGCCGGTGGCGTCGACCTGCCCATCGCCGTCGAAGTCCCACCGCACGTTCGTCGCGTTGGGCGCGGTGACGGTGTAGGTGGTGCGGCCGCCCACGGGCTGGTAGGCCGGCGGGCAGGCGATTGGGCTGGTGCGGGTGAGCGTGAGGGTCAGGCGCGTCTCCTGCCCGGCGCGGATGGTGACCGCGGGGTTCGCGGTGGCGAAGCCGTAGGGGAAGGCGAGCGTGTAGGCGCCGGGCGGCAGGGTGCCCGCGGCAAAGGCGCCATCGGCCCCCACGGCGGCGGTGGCGACCGTCTGCGTGCCCGCGCGGAAGGTGAGCGTGAAGCCCTCGGGCAACGCCCCGCCATCCTCCAGCGCGACGGTGCCGGAGCAGATCCCCGTGCCCTCGGCCACGACGCGCAGCGTGCGCGAGGCGCCGAGCGGCAAGGGCTCGATCGCGACCGTCGCCTCAGCATGGAAGCCCGTGCCGTCGCGGACGGTCAGCTCGCCGCCGGCGGAGAAATCGCCGAGGAGCGTCCACGCGCCATTGCCGTCGGCCTCCGCGTCGAGGAAGGTCTCCCCGACGATGGCGCGGAGCGAGGCACCCGCGACGGGCGCGCCGGCGGCGTCGACCACGGTGCCGGAGAGGCGGCCGAGCGGCTCGCAGACGATGGTGAGGCCGGCCACGCACCCACGCGCCGGAAGGGGCGCGGGCCGCGCGGCGCGGAGCCAATCGGCGGCGAGGGCATAATCGCCCGGAGCGAGGCCCGCGACGCGGAAGGCACCCGCGGCGTCCGTCGTGAGCGAGGCGACGGCCACGCCATCGGCGGAGACGAGGTCGGCCATCACGTTCGCGGCGGGTTGGCCGTCGGGGAAGACGAGTTCGCCGGCGAGGACGGCGTTGGGCTCGCCCAGGCGCGCGTCGGCGGCCCAATCGAGATAGACCGTGGCGTCGAAGTCGTCCGCCGGGAGGGTCGGGGCAAGGGCGGCGACGGCCTCGGAGAGCGCGCGGGAGAGTTCCGGATAGGAGGGCCAGAGCGAGGCGCGCGCGCCCAGGTCGTCCGTCGCGACGGTGGCGAAGGAGACGGAGAGCGCGGTGCCGTCGGTGGCGACGCGGAAGGGGAGGCGGCCCTGCTCGCCGGGGCGCAGGAGCCCGCGGTTGGCGCCGGTGCCAAGGCCCACGGCGAAGATCTCGGAGGCCCACGGTTTGTCCTCGCCCACGTGCGCCAGGCGGCCGCCCGAGCCTTTCAGGGAGATCTTGAAGAGCGGGACGGGGATGGGCGCGTCGGCGGTGTTCTCGTAGAGGATCGCGCCCTCGTAGACGCGGCCCGGGCGCACGGCGTCGGGGATCTGCAACTCGGCCTTGAGGCCGGAGAGGCTGACCAGCGAGGAGGCCAGGAGCGCCTCGTCCAGCGTGGCCGTGCGGCGGCCGTCGGTGACCGTGAGGGCGTAGACCGCGCCCTCGGGCGCGTCGCCCAGCGCGAAACGCAGACGCAGTTCCGCGGAGGAGACCCGCTCGACGCTTTGCGCGGGGATGGGGTCGCCACCGGCGCGGCGGAGCGTGGCGGCGAGCCCCTCCACGAAGCCCGCGCCGCGCACGGTGAGGGTCACATCCTGCGGGCCGGCGGGGACCAGCCCGGGCGAGACGCCCGCCAAGCTCAGGCGCTCCTCCAGTGTCAGGCGCACGTTGGCCAACTCCGCGTCGCCGCCATTGGCCACGTAGAGCCAGCCGCCCACGGCGCCCACGGCGAAGGAAGCCTCGCGGGTCGCCGCCGTGGCGGCGGGCTCGCCCAGGAAGGGCGTCGCCGCGAAGACCGCCGAGACGGGCACGTTCGCCGAGACGCCCACGGCGAAGCCGTCGCCCGTCTGCGGCGGCACGCGGCAGGCCAGCCACTCGCCCGCCAACAGGAAGGTGTCGGTCACGCCCGCGGGCAACGTCTCGGCGGAGACGGCCAGCGTGTCCGCCGAGGTGGCGGCGTTGTTGGCGGTGAGGGCCCCTTCGAAGACATCGCGCCAGGCGTTGGCCACGACCTTGAGGCGCCAGGTGCCCTCGGGCATCGGCGGCAGGGTGAGCGTGCGCTCGGTGCGCTTGGTGCCGCCGGGCGCGATGAACCCGGAGACCTGCACGACGCCGAGGGCGACCTCGCGCCCCGCGTCGTCCACCAGCGAAAGCGTGTCGCGCCAGGTGCCCTCCACCGCCTCGGCGCCGAGGTTCCGGACCTCCCAGGCGAAGGTCGCCTGGCCGCCGACGACACCCTCGGCGGGGACCTCGACCGCCGAGACGGCGAGGTCGACATCGGCCGTCGCGGTTCCCGGCATGAACTCATGGCTGCCCGCGTCCGGGACGGCGCCGTTGGCCGCGATCGTCCCGGTGTTCGGCGTGGCGGGGTCGTCCAGGCGCGGTTGTCCATAGAAGTCAGTCTCCGGGGCGAGCGCGCCATCGGCCATGTCGATGGCGGCGGAACCGGCGTTCAGGCGGAAGTCACCGTTCGCCGGGTCGGCGAAGCGCGGGTCGCCCCAGACGTTGCCATTCTTGCCGACCTGCGCCATCGCGTCGTCGCCACCCACCACGCTCTCGCCGTCGCTGTTCCAGAAGAGACAGTGGCGGAAGGAGGCCACCCACCCGAAGGCCTCCCAGCGGTCCGTGACGTCCATGAAGACGCAGTTGCGGAAGTTTTGCACGCCGCCCCCGCCCTGCGTGATCTTGCCCACGTCGTGGAAGACGCAATTGACGATGTCGCCCTGTGCTTGGTGGCGGATGGCGGCACTGGCCCCGGAGATGACGCAGTTCTCCATCCGCACCTGCGCACCGTTGGTCACGCCGATGGCGTCGTTGGCTGTGTCGCGAATGACGCAATCCCGGAGCGCGAGCGTTTTCGTGGGGGCGACCTGGACCATTTGGAGCGCGCCGCCCTGTTGCCGCCCCGCGTAACGAATCTCCACGTGCTCGAAGGCCCCGCCCGCGCGGTAGAAGCGGATACCCTGCCAATCGCCGGGATAGGGGCGCGTGGCGTCGCCGTCGCCGTTCGTGTCGCCGCCCACCGAGTCGTCCTTGACCGAGGTGAAGACGATCGGCCGCGCGGCGGTGCCGACGGCCACCAGATCGAAAAGCGGCGGGATGGACAGGGCGGCGCCCTCCTCGAACTTGACGACCGTCCCGGGCTCGATGGTGAAGGAGAGCGTGTCGTTCTCCATGATCTCGGCCGTCCCCCGCACGACCCAGTCCACGCCGCGCCGCAACACGGGCACGGAGATGCCCCCGGTCAGCACGGTCGACGTCATCGGCAATCCGTTCCAGCACCCATCCGCGCCCAATGCGGCCTCCCACGCGTCCGCGTGTTTCTCGCTGTACCGGCCGATGATGTCCTCCGCGCCACCCAACCAGCCGTAGGCCGACTCCGGCGGCGGCCCCTTGAAGTAAACCGTCGACAGCACCCCCATCACGCCGCTCGGCCCGGAGTGCGATCCCTCGATGTATCGCAGGCTCTCCGGCAGGATGAGCGTGCGGGTCATGCTGGCGCCGAAAAAGACACCCGCGCCCAACGTCGTCACCCCCTCGGGTACCACAAAGTTGTCATAGTCGTAAACCTCGTCTGGGTCCGGCGGGCCATTTCCCCGCCACACGGTGGCCAAGTGGTAAAGCGTGGTCATCCCGGCATCGAGAAGCATCCCGTCCTTGGAGACAAAGGCTGTGTTGCCCTCCGCCACGTCAATCACGCACATACAACACATGAACGCCGTCTCGTCGATTTCGGTGACGCTCACGGGGATGGTCAGCTGTCGCAGGCCGAAGCAGTTCCCGAAAGCTCCCGCACCGATGGATTCCAGCAACGCCGGCAACTCCAGATCCGTCAGCCCTTGGTTGTCGGCGAACGCACCCGTCGCGATGCGCCGCAAGGTCGGCGGCAAGGCGTCCCGCGGCGGCGTGACGCTTATCGGCACGGCCAGAAGCGTCGTCCGCCCCTTGTCGAAGAGCATCCCGAACTCCACGGTGAAATGCGGGCTCGCCGGGTCCACGGAAATGCTCTCCATGACCCCCGAGAGCGCCCCCTCCTGAATCGTGCGCACCGTCGCCGGAATCAAGACGCCGTTCGCCCCCGCGAAGGCCACCGAAAGCGCCACCACCGCCTTCCCGTCGATCTCCGCCGGGATGGCCACGTCCATCCCCCACAGCGAGGAGCAGAAGACGATCTCGACCTCCCCCTCGCCGACCTCCTCGTAGCCGAACATCCCGTCCGAGGAGGTCTGCATCCCCCACACGCTCCCGCCCAGCACGATGGCGGCGACCAACATGAAAAACCGTCTCATGGCGTCCTCCTTCCTTCCCGCTCACTCCTCGCCCAACACGGCCTTCAGGAAACACGTCCCCGCCGCGGGCGGCTCGAACCGCAACGTCAGCCGGTTCCCCTCCACCTCGCGCGACGTGACGGGCAATTCCCGCGACGACGCGAAATCGGGCGTCTCCGAGGCCAGCACCCGCGCTGGCACGTCCGCCGCGAAGGCCAACGCCCCCTCGCCACCCGTCAGCGTCAGCGAGAGGCTCCCCACCCCAGCCGCCGCCCGCGCCGCCACCCCCAGCGGTACCTCCGGCACCCCCAGCCCGGAGACCGCGATCGACCAATTGAGTCGGAGGATGAGCTCGCCCGTCCCAGTATTGAACGATTGCGGTATCGTGACGTTCGCGTCGTCCACGATTTCGCCAAATGTCGCGTTGATCGCCTTGATGGGGCTTAGCAGCTTCAATTGATCCGACTGCGCTTCCACCGTGACACGGGAAACGTCGATTCCGAATTCCGCCTCGCTCTGCACCACGAGTTGCGCCAACTTGTTCGCGGCCTTGTCCGTCAGGCGCTCTTTCCCCGAGGGATCCACCAATGGCGAAAGTTCCGTGACCCAATCCGTCGGTCCCGGCAAGCGGAGCGTCTGCCAATCCGGGATGGCCTGCTCCAACCCCACGGCCGCGTCCAACCCCGGAAGGTTGAGCGACACCGCGACAATCGCGCCATCCCGCATCGCCTGCAGTTCATCCGTCTGTTTGTCGGAGGCGACCTCCAGCGCGAACCACCCTCCGGCACCCGATTTCGTCTGGACTTTCCCGAACGAGACCGTTGCGCCTTCGACACCCACACCAGCCGCGGAGAGCACCTGCCCCACGATGGGCACATAGCGAGTCTCCTGGCCTACCGCCGGCGGCGCGATGAGTGTGACGACGCCCTTCAAGGTCGAGTACGCATACGTCTCCTCGGCCGTGACCGTCCCGCCCCCCGGAATCGTCTCACTTGTAGCGGTCTTGACGGAAAGCGTCTGGCTCAGATCGAACCACCCGTCGCCGAGGCCGCCCCATCCCCAATGGAGCGCCGCATAGAAAGCGGAATCCGACGCGGACCACGAAAGCCCCGTCGCGACAATCGCATGGTCTATCTGCGTTCTCGCCTTCGGTGCGGGGACAAATTCGCTCGTCATCGTCGCTTCCCCCCGCAGGGACAGCACGACCGGGCGCCCGGCCATCAGCATGGGGTAGACGAAACGCTTCAGGAACGGCACAGGATCCCCGCCCGCCTCGTTCTCTACGTAACGCGCGTCGCGAAAGCCCAACGTCGTGAGGGCGTCGGCCAAAGGCACCGTGTTCGCGACGCTCCCGTCCGAGCCATACATCGTTCCCACCAAGAGCCCCGTGTTGAGCGTCGTGCGGTTCGTCAGGTCGCGAATGGCCGCGACCAATTCCTCATTTTTCCAGTTAACCGATTCAAGCGCCCCCCAATCGTTCGACCCCGTCCGCAACGCCATGGAGATCTGACGTTCCTCCTTCGAGACGGTGGTCGATTCGATGACCGTATCAACCACCGTGCACGTGTAACTCTTCCCACCCTCCGTCCACGAAGGGTACCGGCACGCCTGCTGGACGATCGCCCCGGCAACGGCGACGCAACCGGCAACCGCCAGCGACTCTTGCACGTAAGGGGGCCCCGGGACAGAATCTGGCAGTTTCGTCGTAGTCTTCACCACAGGCAAATCGCGCGAATAGAGATTCTTCTCCGGCTCTTGCGCTGAGACCGGATACCAATTGTTGCCACCTTGCTGGTTCCAATGGGACAACGCATCGTTCCAAGCGATCCAAGCCGTTGCATCCAAGGTCGGGTGCAAAATCGTGCCGAAGGCGGAGACCGCGTTGCTCGTTACCGTCGACGCGCGGGGTTGGGCACGGGAGGCGAGGAGGCTGGCCCAGGCGGCCTCATTGGCGAGGGTCTCGGGATCGGCGGCGCGGGCGCGGCGGGCGAGCGTCTGGCGCTGGGCGGCGCCCATCCGGCGAAGCACCAGGCGGAGCGGGTGGCCGGCGGGAAGGTCCGCCATGTCGCAGGCGGGCAGGTAACCGACGACCGGGGCGAAGGCGGTGTCCGTCGTGATGAGTACCACGCCGCCGCGAACCGTCGGGACACCGTAAGCGACGACCTGCCCCTCCTCGTCCGTCACGGGGGAGGCCTCGTCCGTGGAGACGGTCGCCTCCGCGCCGAGCCAGTTCCGCGCCGCGAGGGCGGCCTGCCCCGGGGTGACGGAGACGGCGCGGCACAACGGGGCGCAACACAACGCGGCGAGCAACGCGATCAAGGGCTGTTTCTTCATGGCAGGATCCTTTCGCTGTAGGTCATCGGGCGAGGAGGCGGAAGAAGGCGTTCGGGACGGGCGGGTCGGCGAAGCGCAGGGGGATGTCGACCTCCGAGTCGGAGCGGCGTGTCGGCGTGCCGACGGCGACGGGGGCGGTTTCCGCCCAGGAGGCCTCGTCGAGCGACGTGCCGCCGCGCAGGGCGAAGGCCGCCTCGGGCGCGTAGGGGTCGGCGAGGATGCCGGCCTCGGCCACGACGCGGGCGGCGGCCTCGGTGACCCACGCGGCGAGCGCCTCGGAGGGTTGCCCCGCCTCCTCCGGCCAGCCGAGCGCGGGGACGTGCCGGCGGATGGTGACGGCGCAGGTCTTGTCCGCGGCGTCGAGGGCGAGGCCGTCGGCGTTTTCGAGGCCGAGCAGGATGGTCTTGTCGCCGAGGGCGAGCGCGGCGGGGTCGAAGGTCAGATAGAGGGTCTTGGGCGCGGTGTCGCCCTGTGCCCATTCCAGTCGGATGGGCTCGGGGAAGAAGAAGTCCTCGCCGAGGCGCGTCGACCCGCCGACGACGCGCAGGTCCACGGCGGTCGCCGTCACGGCGGCGACCGCCGGCAGGGACAGCGTGAGCGCACAGGCAATCGCGAGGATGGGTTTCATGGCAACTCCTTGGGCGGGCGTTTCACGGGGGGATGCGCGGGCGGCGCTCGCCGCCCGCGCGAGGGGGAGATCATTTCGCCAAGCCGGCCTCTTCCTTGATGCGGATGGCCTTGCCCTTGACGGTGGCGGACTCGACGGAGTAGAAGAAGCCGAAGCCGCGGACGGTGCGCAGGACGCGTTTGGGGATGATGAGGTCGGCGCCCTTGGCCTCGGCGGCGGTGAGGGCGGTGTAATTGGCGCGTTCGACGGGGTCGCCGCCGCCGAAGAAGTGGCCGATGGCGGAGAACATGTCGGAGAACATGCCCTCGGAGACCTCCTCGTACTGATCCTCGAAGGTACGGTAGCCGAAGATGATCATCTTGGAGGGATCGTTGTCGATGATGTGGACGAGGCCGCAATAGGAGGTGACCTCGGAGGTCTCCTCGACGTCGCCCATGATCTCGTAGTCGGAGCGGTTGAGGTTCATGTTGATGAGGGGCGTGGCGTCGGGCGCGGAGCGCAGGGCGGTGTTGCAGCCGGTCGCGAGAAAGCCGGCGGCGAGCGCGAGGGTGAGGAGGTGGAGGGTTTTCATCGGGATGGTTCCTTTGGTTCGGATGATGGCCGGGGCACGCGCCCCGCGCCGAAATCAGCGCAACGCCTCCGGGCAGAGCCCTTCGGGCAGCTTCACGAGCAGCGTGGCGGCGGGTTGGAGGCGGCTGACGCGCGGGGCGTAGCGCCGGCGGAAGACGACGCACCGCGTGCCCTCCCCCGCCCAGACGCGCACATCCTCCATGCCCAAGTGGAGGATGAAGACGGGGTGGAGGTAGGTTTGCTGCCAGACGGCATGCTCGGTGATGAGGGTGGTGAGGTCGTCGAGCGAGGGCACCGTCCCGCCCAGGCCCGCCGCCAGACGCTCCGCGGCCGCGTAGTCAAGCGGCTCGGAGGGCGGGTAGTGCCACACGCAGCGCAGGACGCGGTCGTAGACGAGCGTGCGGCCCTCGAGGACGGGCGTCTCGCCGTCGGCACGGAAGACGACGAAACGGTTGGAGGCGCGGAAGTAAACGGGGTCGCGCGGTTCGGTGGTGGCGGTGTTGAGGAAGGCGCGGGCGATGTAACGGCCGTCGAAGGCCAGGCCGCGCAGGTCGATGAGCGTCTCGCGCGAGGCGAGGTCGAAGTCCGCCCACGCCTGCTCGAAGTCGCCCCACGCCACGTCGCCCTGCGCGCCGGCGGGGACGGTGACGCGCACGCCGCCACCCTTGCGCACGCGCGTCTGGTAGGCCTGGGTGTCGGCGTCGCCGTGATAGACGCGGGTGCGGCCCTCGGCATGGAGGCGAAGGGTGGCGGCGATGACGGGCCGCCCGCAGCAGGTGAGGCGGAAGGTGCGGGCGATGTGGTCCTCGCCGTCGGCGTCGGGGTACAGCACGGCGTCGGCGGTCGGGAGCGGCTCGGGAAAGGCGACATCCCGCAAATCCCCATGCCCCGAGGGCGTCGGGAACCACGTGTAGTCGGAAATGCGGAAATACCCCTCCGGGATCTCCGCGCAACCGCCGGCGAGGGCCAGCGCCAGGCACGCGAGAAGCGCGCGGCGGGACAGGCGGCATTCACTACTCATCGCTCCCCTCCTCGTAAAGGGTGACGGCGCCCGTGGCGAGGTCGAGGCGCACGCCGGCAAGCAAGGGCGTGGCGTCGCCGGCCTCGGGCTTGGCCAAGGCCATGTCGAACCGCGCGAGCGGCCGGCCGTCGGCATCGTCGAAACGCAGGGCGAAGCGGCCATCGAGCGCGGCGAAGGCCCGCAGAAACCCCGCCAACTCCTCGGGCGCGCAGGGCCCGAAGACCCGCGGCCCGCCATACTGCAGGAGCGTCCCGCGCACCTCCGCCACGGGCGCGCCGCCGGAGACCACTTGGAAACCCCGCACGCGCACACGCCGCGCCTCGGCGGGTTCGAGCCCACGGAAGGCGACGTGCCCGGCGGCGACGAGCCCCGAGGCCTCCGCCGCCCGCCACCGCGCCGCGCCTTGGTGCCCGGCCTCGACGCGCAGGTCGAAGCGCGCCCCCGCCGGCAGGTCGGCGACATACGGGGCGCCCGTCAGACGGATGGGGGCGCCCTCCTCGGGGAAGAGCGTCACCGTGGCCTCGGTGATCGCCTCCCCGCCCAGCCACAGGGTCAGCGCCATCGGCGCAGGCGCGGCGGGAAGGACCGCCGCCACGGGTTCCCGCGCGGATGGCGGCGGGGGGACGGTGGGCGTCGGCGGCGCGACGGGAAGCGGCGCATCGGGGGGCGTTTCCGTGGGGGGCGGCCCCAGGACCTTCGCACGGACGTCCGATTCGCGCAGGACGAGCCACCCGAGCACGCACAACAGCACGCCGGCGATGGAGGCGAGCGTGACGGCGGAGACCGTCTGCCGCGAGAAAATCCTGCTCGTCGCCGAACGGATGCGCACGGAGCGGGCGGAGGGGGCGGGGCGGTCGAGCGGGATGGTGGTGGCCATGCCGGGATTCGAGACCTTCGTCTTCCCCGCGGCGGCGGGGGGCGGGGGCGGCGAGGCGACGGTGCTGGCGACAATGGGCGCGCCGCCAACAGGGCGCGGCGGGGGCTCCGTCTCCGCCGGCGGCGGCTTCCCGCCCAACGCCTCCAGCAACGCACGCGCCGTCTGCGGCCGCTTGGCGGCGTCGGTGGAGAGCATGGCGTGGATCAGGGTGGACGTGCGTTCGGAGACGTCCGGGCGGAGCGTGCGCAGGTCCGGCGGCGGGTTCGTGCAGATCTGCTCCATCACCGCGGGGACGGTGTCGCCGCCGTAGGGCCGCCGTGCCGCCAACATCTCGTAGAAGACGGCGCCGAGGCTGTAGATGTCGGCGCGGGCGTCGACCTTGCCGGAGTCGCGGGCCTGCTCGGGGGAGATGTAGCCGGCGGTGCCGCAGACGATCCGCACCTGCGTCAGCTCCACGTGGTTGCCCAGGTCGGCCTTGGCGATGCCCAGGTCGGCGAGTTTCGCCTCGCCGTGCTCGCCGAAGAGGATGTTGTCGGGCTTGATGTCGCGATGGACGAGATGGAAGCGTTCGGCCTGGCAGAGCGCGCCGGCCACTTGGCGGACGATGCGCGTGGCCTCGGCCTCCGGGAGGGCGCCGCGCGCGCGGATGAGCCCCGTCAGCGTGCCGCCGGGGAGGTACTCCATCACCAGGTAGTTCAGCTTGGTGTCGGGGTCGCGCCCCACGTCGGAGACCGAGACGAGGTTCGGGTGGTGGATTTGCGCGGCCAGCTGGGCCTCGCGCAGGAAGCGCTTCTCGTACTGCGGGTCGTCCGCGAGCACCTTCGGGTCCAGGATTTTCACCGCCATCCGGCTGTTGAGCCCGATGTGCGTGGCCAGCCAGACGCTCGCCATCCCGCCGCGCCCGAGCAGGCTCTCCAAGCGCAGTTTCCCGAGGACCATCCCCGGGTGCGGCGTGAGCGGCGGCGACTCGTGGCGCGGCATGGCTCACCTCACGGGGTCGGGGACGCGCGGCAGGCCGGGGAGGTCGGCGTGGATCTTCCCCTTGCGCGGCTTGGCGTAAACATCGAGGGCCTTGCGCGCGGCGCGTTGCGCCTTGCCGTTGGCGGCGTAGCGCGCCTTGGCGGCGGGGTCGTTGCGGCGGCGGTTCCGGTCCTCGTAGAGCGCCTGTTCCAGGGCGAGGGCGCGTTGGCCCCAAGCCTGCATCGCGGCCTCGGCGGGGCTGCCGGCCACGAGGAGCAGCGCGGCGCGGTTCTTTTGGCACAACTCCGCCTCGAAGACGCGCCCCTTGCCCACGTCCATCCGGATGCGGTCAGGGTCGCGCTGCTGGGCGTTGTTGAGCGTGAGGCGGACCTCGAAGGGCTCGCCCGCGGCGGCCACGCGCGTGACGGGGCGATAGGCCTCGATCGGCGCCGACAGCTGGCGGTTCGCCGGGCTGCGCACGGCGCGGACGAGGTCGCCCGTCTGCCAGAGGGCCTGGTTGGCCGTCGCGCGCAGGCGGTAGAGGTCCGTCTTGTCGGTCGCGGCGCGCTCCAGCACCTCGCACGCGGTGAAGGCCACGGTCTCGCCGGCGATGGAGAGGCGGCGGTTGATGTCCTTCAGCAGCGCGGCCGTGTCGATCGCCGCGTTCGCCGCGCGCTGCTCCTCCGGGAGCGTGCCGAAGTCCTTGCCCCACGATTCGGGCAGGGCCTCGACGATCTTGCCGTAGTGGCGCTTCAGCACGGCCGCGGCGGCGGTCGGGAGGTCTTTGTCGAGCAGGTAGAGATTTTCCTTGTAGCGCGCCTTGGCCACGGGGTCGTCCCGGGCGGCGGCCTTGTCGGCCGCCAGTTGGCGCACCAGGAGCCCCACGCGGTCGAGGACGTGCCTCAGCGTCTTGTGCGGCGCGGAACCCTCCACCACGAGCGCGGCATCCTTGAAATGGCTCGCGAAGCCCGAGGGGAAGGATGGGTTCTCCACGCCCTCGGCCTGGAGGTCGATGTTGCCGTTGGCAAGCAGGCGCAAGCGGCTAGGCACCGGCGTGCCCGCGGGCGCGACCTCGCGGATGAAGCGGATGGCCGCCCCGCCGAACGCGTAGGCCTGGCGCGCCCGCGCGTCCACCACCCACCGCGATTGCGCCTCGCTCACCGCGTAAAGCGGCTCGGAATAGGCGACCTTCACGTGCCATTCGCCCGGGCTCCCCTTCACCGGCCCGACGATCTCGATGGCCTTCGTGCCCGGGGCGGCGGGAGCTGACGCGGAAGAAGGCGTCGCGGCCGGCTTGGCGGGCGCGGCGGTCTCTCCCGCCAGGCTCACGGCGTAGCCACTCTTGCGTAGGGCGTTGTCCAGCGCGGTCCGGAGGCTCGCCAAATCCTGTTCCGTGGGGTTGGCCAGGTCGAGTTTGGCGGTCACCACGCCGCCGGTGTTGGAAGCGTCGGCCTGGCGTTGCAGGCGCGCCTCGGCCTCCAGGCGTTCCTGTTGCCGCTCGGCCTGTTGCACCAGTTGCGCGCCGGTGACGACGAACCAGCCGCCGGCGACGATCGTCGCCACGGCCAGGAGCGTCTCCACCCACGGCTGCTTGACTGGGAGCGGCTCCCCCGCGGCGAGCGCCCGGGCCAACCGCTTGCGGGCGGCCAGCTCGTGCGTGTGCAGGAAAAGCGCCGCCAGGCCGACGGCCGAGCCGTAGACCATCACGTCGGCCAGCAACATCAGGACCGTCCACGACCAAAACTTCAGGATGCACCACGGCAGCGCCACGCACCCCGCCAGCGCCACGCCCCGCACCACCCACCACGCGCCTTCGTTCCACCGGCGCATGGCCGCGATTGCCGCCGCGAACGCGGCCTTGTCCGTTTCGTTTCCCATCGCGCACCTCACCGATAGACCAGGAAATTGCGCAGGAAGAGGATCTCCACGCGCACGAACAGGAAAAACACCGAGATCACGAGCAGGCACAGCCCGAGGGCGTACATGACGAACGCGAAGGGGTTCGTCTCGCGCGCCACCACCTCCTTCGTCCAACGGTCCACGTACACCGTCTCCGTCGATTCGCCGATCGCGCCGGCGATCCCGCACAGGGCGCAACAGGCGCCGAAGGTCTTCGTCATCAGCGCGTCCACGGGATTCGGGTTCAGCGCCACCGCCGTCGGCGTCAGGCTAAAGAGCAGGAAGAGCGCCATCGGCACCAAGATCGCCACGGCGAACTGCGGCGCGTAGGCCGAGGCGATCCCCGCGGCGACCAACCCGCCGATGACCAGCCCCTTGCCCACGCACCCCGCGTGCCACAGCATGCACACGCGCCGCAACCCCATCCCCGCGCATTCGGAAAGCGCGTTCAGCCGCCCCGCCAGCGCCGGGTCCGTCGGCAAGTCCTTGCGGCACGCCGCCAACGCCTCACATGCGAAATAGACGTCCGCCTGATGCAAGAAGAGCCCGTCCGCGTCGCGCTCCGCCGCCTCGATCACGGCGCACCGGGCCTCCGCCGCGCGCCGTTCTTCCTCCGTCATCGCCTCGGGCAGGCCGGCCTTGCGCCGCGCCTCCGCGTTGGCCGCCGCGTCGATCGGCCTCAGCGCCCGGCGCTTGAGCGCCTCCATCGCCAACACCGCCAGCGCCCACACGGCCGAAAGGGTATACGTCACAATCAGCGCCAGCGTGAACCGGTCGGCCACCTCTTCCATGGGCGAGGGCGGCTCCACGCCCGCCGCTGACGCGGCGCCGGCCAACAGGCACACCGTTACGGACAAAAGCTTCTTCCTCATCGCGAATACCCTCTCTCGTTTGCGGGCCGGGCTCCCGGGCGGGGCGCGCGGAGGTACACGGGCCGCCGCGCCCCATCCCGGGAGAAAGGGTCACTTGACGTACTTGACCGCGTCGCCGCGGATGACGGTGGTCACCGTATTGACGATGCCCAGGAGGTTCTTGTTGGCGTAATCGACCTCCAGATTGACGATGTCGTCGGCGTCGACGCCGCGGAGCGCCTGGGCCTTGAGGGTGGCGTAGGAGGCATCGCCCTGGGAGATGAGCGCCAGGAAGTTCGTGGTCGTGGCCTCGGCGGTGACGGGCTTGACGACGACGTACTTGCGGGCGGCCGCGTCCGGGCGGGGCTGGACCTGCGTGCAGCCCTTCATGTCGGAGAACAGGATGCCCGGGGGCACCGTGGCGAAACCTTCCTGGGTGGTGACGACCTTCCCGGCGCAGCCGGCGAGGAAGAGACCGGCGATTGCGAGCGTCGCGAGGCTGGTGGCATGTTTCATGGGGTGGTTTTCCTTGATTGGGTTTCCGAAACGCCCGCCACGCGGCGGGAGGAAGCGCTGATGGAAGGGCAGGCGCCGCCCGCCGCGGCACAACCTCCGCGGGGGGATTCTCGGTAACCGTCTCTCAAGGTCCATGCCGGGCCGTCCTTCCGTCTCCTTCACGAAAGCACGCGACAAAATAAGGCGTGCCTCCACCTACTTCCTCATGGGGGCCGACCAAAGCCTTTGCACGGAAATAGTAAGGGAGACACGCCAAGGGGTACCCGGCGCGCTCCGCTGTACCTCCCGCCCGTGCGAGGATATTGATCGTTCCCATGAGGGCGAGATTGGTACGCGTCGAAGCGTAATCTGTTGTCCGCCGCGGGGTGTCTTGTCCGAACCGAACCGGCCAAGGCATCCCACGAAAGACACGCATAGGCTACCATAACCTCCTACTCCACGTCAAGCCGCCCGCGCAGGGTCGGGTTCTTCGTGTTCTTAGCCGTGGAAGGTTTGGCCCTTTGGGCCTGCACGGTGATAGCCGCGCAGCGTTCGGTCTCATCGCCGCCAGGGGCGGCGGCCCGGGCTTCAACCTCTGTGGCTCCTCCAAGCCTCCAAGCTTCCAAACTTCTAAACTTCCATTGCGCAGTCAGCGTGCGCTAGCACGCCCTTAATCTGCTCAAAATCTGCGCAATCTGCGGTTCCCCACGCTGGCAGTCTTTTCAGTAGCCGCTTTCATCGTCGCCGGAGGCGACAGCCCGGGCCTCAACCTCTGGGGCTCCTCCAAGCCTCCAAACCTCTAAGCTTCCAAACTTCCCTCTCCTCAGTCGTCCAGGCGGTGGACGCGGTCTTCTTCGTCGCGGTTGAGGACTTCGACGAAGGGGCGTTTGCCGCGGACGAAGAGGCCGTGGACGGCATCGGTGCCGCAGCGGGCGATGACGTCTTGGATGAGGCGGATCATCGGGCGGGTGATGCGCAGGCCGGGGATGAAGACGGGGATGCCGGGCGGGTAGGGGACGAGGAGCTGGCTGGCGATGCGGCCTTCGCTCTGCGTGAGGGGGACGAGTTCGCCATCGCAGAGGGCGGCGTCGCGGGGGAGGACGACGGGCTGGCCGGCGACGGCGCTTTCGAGGGTCTCGGCGTCGGCGGGGGGATGTTCGGGGCGGCCGATGGCGTCGCGCATCTGGCGGATGCAACGAAAGAGGTATTCGAAGTGCTCGCGCACGGTGCCGACGGTGATGAGGAAGAGGACGGTGACGGCGGTGGCCTTTTCCCACTGGATGTGGGAGCGGTGGAGCAACTTGCGGAAGGCGTCGCAGGAGGCGGGGTCGCGGAAGGAGAGAATCATCTTCAGCGGGTCGTGGAAGTAGCCGCGTTCCTTCCACTTGGGGTCGTCGCCGACGATGGCGCGCAGGCCCACGAAGCATTCGTGGATGGGGCGGCCGACGAGCGTGGCGACGCGTTGCTGGAAGTCGGCCACCCAGTGGAGGCGTTCCTCGATGAGGCGGAGGCCCTCCAGGCGCATCTGCACACCCGCGATGTCGAGCGTCGCGAGGGTGGGGTAGTGCGGCGAGGTGGAGTGCCAGTAGCGGAGCATCTCGTGGAGGTCGTGGGAGAACTTTTCGTAGGAGCCGTGGCCGTGGAGGTGGAAGCGGCGGCGGAGCCAGCGGAAGGGCTTGGAGGCGTCGGTCTCCAGGAGGGCCTTGAAGCGGTTGGAGACGTGGATCATCGAGGCCTGGGAGAAGGCGGCCAGCGCCTTGTGCGTGGACTGCACGGAGAGGTGGGCGCCGCCGATTTCGGAGACGGCGTTGTAGCGGCGGACGGCGCCGCCCTCGAGGGTGCGCGTGTAGTAAGGGTGGAAGGCGAGGTAGGGCGCCCAGGCTTCGTCGGCGTAGAAGAGGAGGCCGGCCTGCTCGCAGAGGCGGCCGATTTCCCAGACGGGATAGAGGATGCCTTCGTAGGTGCAGGTGGTGATGACGAGCATCTTCGGGCGCCGGGCTTCGGGGAGGGCGACGGCGCGGTCGAGCTCGGCGCGCAGGTCGTCCAGGTCCACGGGGCCCCAGACGCCGAGGCGGGCGTTGAAGCGGGCGGGCAGATAGCGCGGCACGGCGCCGGCCATGACCACGGCGTGGTGGACGGATTTGTGGCAGTTGCGGTCGAGGAGCACGACTTCGCCGGGGCGCAGGAGGGTCATCAGCATGGCCTTGTTGGAGGTGCTGGTGCCGTTGGTGACGAAGCAGCTCTGCGCGGAGCCGAAGATCTCGGAGGAGAGGCGCTGGGCCTGGGAGAGCGGCGAGTGGCCCTCGGGGTCGGAGAGGTCCCCCAGCGATTCCACCGAGACGGAGAGGTCCGTGCGGAAGATCATGGAGGAGAAGGCGTCGTGGAAGCCGTGGAGGAAGGGGGAGCGCTCGAAGGCGTTGCCGTTGTTGTGGCCCGGGGTGTGCCAGGCGGTGCCGGCGCGCCGGCGGACATACTGCCGCAGGGCGTCCCAGAAGCGCGGCAGCCAGAAGGCCGCGAAGAGGTGGCCCAGGCGTTCGCGGTGGCGCATGGGGTTGGCCAGCACGGAGAAGGGTTTCTGCGACCAACGGCGGCTGGGCAGGTGGAGCTTGGCGTGGCCCGGGCGCGTGATGAGCACCTTGGGGATGGCGGGGAAGTAGGTCAGGAACCACGTGGGAATGGGGAGGCCGTCGATGGCGTGGTCGAAGAGGGGCCGCCCGCCCAGCTCGTCGTCCAACAGGAAGAGGCAGCACCCGCACCCGGCCTCGGAGAGGATGTGGCGGTCGTCCTGTGCGCCGAAGAGCGCGGCGTCCAACTCCTGCGGCGTGCGCACGGCCACCAGCCGCAACCCGGGATAGTCCAGCGGGTCCTCAAAGGTGAAATGCTCGCGGCAAAAGGCCTGAAAGAGGTCGGAAAGACCGTACTCCAGCTCCTGCAGGAAGTCCGGCGTCGCCTCGGCCGCGTCCGTGAGATAAAAGACGGTTTGCGCCTCCACACGTGCCCCCGGTCAAAAAGAAGCAAAAAAAGGGCCCACGCCCCAAAGCATGGGGTCGCGGGCCGTTTCGATGGTGCCCATCGCGGTTACTCCGCGACGATGGCCTCCATCGGGCAGGCACCGGCGCAGGTGCCGCAGCTGACGCACTTCTCGGCGTCGATGACGTAGGTGGGATCGCCGGCAGAGATGGCGCCGACGGGGCATTCACCCGCGCAGGTGCCGCAAGCGACGCACTTATCGGTGATTTTGTAAGCCATGATGATTTTCCTCGTAGGGGTCTCCGCCGGGCACCATGCCCGCTTCGACTGCAATTAAGATACCACTTTCCTTGTGCCTTTGGCGAGTCTAAATGAAGGGCGCCTACGGCGCCCTTCCCCTGCCGGGGCGTGGGGCAGCGCCCCATACCTTCCAATCAGCCAAATCCTTTGTGTCCTTCGTGTCCTTTGTGATAAGAATATACTGGCAGTCTTCGTGTGTCTTCGTGGTTCTTTGTGCCTCTTCGTGTCAGCCCCGCAGGGCAAACCTTCCACACGCTCCCAGCGGTTTCATTCGTCGCGCTCCGTTCTCCGTTCTCCGTTCTCCGTCCCCGGGGCGGCGATGCCGCGCCGGGGACTTCCTAACAGAGAACTAACCCGCAAAGATGCGACGATGCGGTATCATAAAGGGACTTATGGAACAGGATGCGACAGAGAAGTTGGCACTCATTGATGTGGGCTCGAACACCATCCGCACCGTGGTCTACGGACGGCGCGGCAACCGCGCGCGCAAACTCTACAGCGAGCGCGACTACACGGGCCTCATCGCCTATGTCTCCAATGGACGCCTCACCGAAGAGGGCGTGGCCAAGCTTTGCGCCACCATGGCCCACATGAAGCGCTTCTGCGCGTTGTGCCGGTGCGAGAGCGTGACGGCCTTCTCCACCGCCTCCCTGCGCGGCATCACCAACCGCGCCGAGACCGTCGAGGCCGTCCGCAAGCTCACGGGCTTGGACATCGTGCCGCTCACGGCAGAAGAGGAGATGGCGTGCGACTGCGCGGCGCTCAAGCGCACTGGCCTGAAAGAGGGCTTCGCCTTCGACCTCGGCGGCGGCAGCTGCCAGGTCTTCCGCTTCGGCGAGAACGGCTTGGGCGAGGGCGCCTCGCTCCCCTTCGGGTGCCTGACGCTGGGCGAACACTTTGTGCGCCGCGGGCTCTTCCCCGACCGCGAGGAGGCGCGCGCCATGCGCCGCTACGTCCGCGGCACGCTGGATGAGTATCTCCCCGGCTTCGTGGGCGTCAAGCCGCCCGTGATCCACGCGATGGGCGGCACCGCCCGCGCCGTCGCCAAGGTCCTGCGCGCCACCGGTCAGGCCGAGGCCGACGGCGAGTGCCTCTGCATCCCCCGCGAGGCGTTGCGCGACCTGTTGCGCGACGCCCGCAAGAACGAGGGCAAGATGGTGGCCCTGCTACGCCGCGTCATCCCCGGGCGCATGTCCACCCTGCTCCCCGGCATCCTGGCCATGGAGACCATCGCCCGCCACCTGGAGTGCGAAACCATCGAAGTGACGCCCACCGGCGTCCGGGAAGGATTCCTATGGACGAAACTGTTACCTACGGCTGCACCGTCAACCGCGAACTGAGCTGGCTCGCCTTCAACCGCCGCGTCCTCGAAGAGGCCGCCCTCGAGAGCCGTCCGCCGCTCGACCGCCTCACCTTCCTGGGCATCTTCATCTCCAACCTCGACGAGTTCTACCGCGTCCGTGTCGGCTCGTTGCTCGACCAGTCCGCGCTGGAGCCGCCGCCGATTGACGACAAGACCGGCTGGACCCCCGCCCAGCAGCTCGCCGCCGTCCTGCGCGAGGCCAACAAACTGGTCGACGAGGCCGGCGAAATCGTCTCGCGCATCCGCGCCGACCTCGCCCGCGCCGGCGTGGCCTTTGAGCGCCCCGAGACGTTGGACGGCCCCCGTGCCGCCGCGATGGCCCGCTTCTATAAAGAGGAGCTCAAGCCCCTCCTCTCCCCCCTCACCATCGACTCCCACCACCCCTTCCCCTTCATCCGCGACCGCGAGGAGGCCGTCGTCTGCCGCCTGGGCAAGCGCACGCTCGGCGTCATCCTGCTGGGCCGCCTGCCCCGCCTGAAGGTCTTCTCCGACGAGGCCGGCCACTGGGTCCTGCACACCTCCGCTGTCGTCCGCTTCTTCGCGCCCAAACTCTACGGCCACCAAGACCCCAGCGAGTGCGTTGTCTGCCGCGTCACCCGCAATGCCGACCTCACCGTTGAGGAGAGCGAGGGCGAGACCGACTTCCGCGGCGCCATGCGCGACTTCGTCCGCCGCCGCAAAAAACTCGCCCCCGTCCGCCTGCAGTTCGCCCAGCAGCCCTCCAAGGAACTCGAGGCCCTCCTGCGCGACCGTCTCAACCTAGCCGACACCGTCCAGTCTCGCGCCCAGGCCCTGCCGCTCGACCCCGCCTTCGCCTTCACCCTCGCCAAGGCCCTCCCGCCCGAGCTGGTCAAGACCCTCTCCGCGCCCACCCGCAAGCCCGCCGCCGTCGCCTGGGCGCAGGGCGACATCGCCGCCCGCGTCGCCGAGCACGACCGCCTGCTCCACTTCCCCTTCGAGAGCATCAACCCCTTCGTGAAGCTCCTCGAGCAGGCCGCCGACGACCCCAAGGTCTCCGCCATCCGCATCACCCTCTATCGCCTCTCCTCCAACAGCCGCATCGCCCAGGCCCTCGCCCGCGCCGCCGAGAACGGCAAGGACGTCCTCTGCGTCCTCGAGCTTCGCGCCCGCTTCGACGAGGAGAACAACATCAACTACTCCGAGATGCTCCAGGACGCCGGCTGCACCGTCATCTACGGCCTCCCCGGTTACAAGGTCCACGCCAAGGTCTGCCTCATCCTCTACAACGACGGCGGCGACGAACCCCGCACCCTCACCCAGATCGGCACCGGCAACTACAACGAAAAGACCGCCGGCCTCTACACCGACCTTTCCTACCTCACCTCCGACCCCACCATCGGCCGCGACGCCATCCGCCTCTTTCGCGCCCTCTGCTTGGGCGACCCCGAGGTCGAGAGCGACGCCCTCTGGGTGGCGCCCAAGTCCTTCTTGCCGCGTCTCCTCGCCCAGCTCGACCAGGAGATTGCCGAGGCCCGCGCCGGCCGCCCGGCCTACGCCTTCCTCAAGGTCAACTCCCTCAACAACATGCCCCTCATCCGCAAGTTGATCGAGGCCTCCCAGGCCGGCGTCACCGTCGACCTCCACGTCCGCGGCATCTGTTGCATCCGCCCCGGCATCCCCGGCAAGACCGACCGCCTGACCATCCGTTCCATCGTCGGCGACAGCCTCGAGCACACCCGTCTGCTCTGCTTCGGCGCCCCCGGCCGCGAACGTCTCTTCATCGGCTCCGGCGACTTCCTCAACCGCAACCTCAACCGCCGTGTCGAGGTCTATACGCCCATCCTCGACCCCGACTGCCGCAAGGACCTCCTCAAGGTCATCGACATCCTCCGCGCCGACGACGCCAAGGCCCGCCGCATGGCCCCCGACGGCACCTACGCCCTTCCGCCCCCGAGCGACAAATCCCTCTCTTCGCAGGACGCCCTCCGCCAGCGCTACGCCGACCTCAACGCCCATCCCATCCCCCCGCCCGACGCCCGCAAGCCCGGCCTCCTCTCCCGCCTCCTCCACTGGTGGCGCTAACGCGCCCCGCTGATTGGCTGATTGGCTGATTCGCTGATGGCCGTGGAAGGTTTGGCGCTTTGCGCCTGCACGGGCTGATTGGAAGGGGCGCTGACGCGCCCCTATTTCCCCAAAGCGTGGCGTGCGAAGCCCGCCATGCCCCTACAGGCCCCCCGGGCCGGACGTGCGCCTTGCGCGCACGCACGGCCCGCCCTCTGCGGCGCCGCCTTCCTTTGTGTTCATTGTGGTTCCTTGTGCGCTTTGTGGTAAAACACACTGGCAGTCCTGCCGGCGGTAGCCGGCCCCAAATCTGCCAAAATCTGCGGAATCTGCGGTTTCCCACGCTGGCAGTCCTGCCGGCGGAAGCCGGCCCCTAATCGGCTTCAATCTGCGTAATCGGCGGTTTCCTCTGCAGTTTCCTTCTGCTGCGTGCTTTCTGTTCGCCAGTGCACGTCATTGCGCCGCACGACGTTCTGCCTCTTTCAGCGCGGCTTCGACGGCGGCCGCGGCAGTGTCCGAGAACCAAGGATTGTTGGTGCGCTCGCTGTCTAGGAGACGATAGGCAAGACTCGATGGCAAAGCACCACTGGCAACGGCTTCAATCACCGGCTTAAAGAGTCGCATTGCCTCGAGGCCTTCCTCACACGCAGCATCGTAAAGCGGGCCATCGCTCGTCCAGAGTATCATCCCACGGGCCTTGGCGAGGCAAAGCTGTGCGGCATCTGTCTCGGACAGGGCGCGCCGGCGCGCACACACCGCGTTGATCTCCGCCTCCAGGAAAAGATTATCGACTGTCCTAAGGACGGCAACGGTCGGCAACGCTGCAGTCGCTTCGCCCCATTCCGCGGCCAACTCGTCAAAGACTCGGTCAATCATGCAGAGCTCGACGCCAAGCGTCTTCACGAGAACATCAAGAATACCCACTAAGTCCGCCTTAAGGAGGGCGTCAAGGATGTTCGTGTCGGAGAGGAGAATGCGTGTTTTGTCAGGCACGAAAATCCCCCCTCGGCATCTCACGCAAGCGTTTCATGACAGAGAGGACGGGCTCCCCATAGAGTTCAGCCAAGCGCGAGACGGAAATCTTCCGTTGCCGGCAGGCGCAAAGCGCCAGCGTCTTGAAACGGTCACCCTCGAACTCAAAGTAGAGGGAACGCGGCTCATTCTCACGGGTGTTCGGCATACCGCGCCACTTGGCCTCCGCGTTGAACGCCCTCATGAGTCGCTCACGTTCATCGGCTCCTAAGCGCTTCGTGACCCGATAGAGAACGGTGTCGGCACGAACATGGAAATCTCGCTTGACGGCAATCACGCGCTCAAAGTAAGGAAGATGGGCACAATCCTCCCAGCGCGCGGCGAAGGCAGCCTCCGGCATGAGGAGCTCAGAAGCGAAATCGTTGGCATCGCCTTCCTCCTGCTCCCGCTTCTTATACCGCTTTCCGGCGGTTCCCAAGAGGATGTGCCCGAGTTCATGCGCGGCAAGCCAAAGCTTACGCTCGGCCGGAACAATGGGGTCTCCGTTCACCGCAATCACCCATCCACACCGTGGGTCTGAGAAAGAGAACCCGAAGGTCTCCGGGTCTGGGAATCGGCGGACATAGACCTTGATGCCATGCGCGGCCAACGTGCTTGGGAAGGATTCCGGCGTGAACCCCCCACCCGCCCAGAAGGTGGCGCGAATCTTGCGCGCGGCATCCTTCGGAGAAAGCGCGCGCACGTCCGGGAGACCTCCGGCCGGCTCCTCACCAAGTGTCTTCTCCAGCCATCGATAATCCTCGGCCCAACGCACCGCGTCACGAATGGTCTCACGTTGCAAGGCCTGCAAGCGCCGCGTCTCATGTCGATTCTCATGAAACGCGACCTCCGGAACGGCAAGTGACTCAAACAGTCGAGACATCGGAATGCCATAGTGGCGACACAGGCGGAGCACCCATTCGCCACTCGGTTCGGTCTTGCCGGCCTCCGCACGTGCATAGGCGTTCTTGGTCACCCCGGCAATCGCCGCGGCATCCGCCTGAGAAAGCGCGTGCATCTCGCGATAGTGGCGCAAGGAGACCGCCACCAACTCAAGCTTCTCTGAATCTACCATCGTATCCTCCTTTCTTCTTTCAGTGTACCAAAACGGCACACCAGAAGCAATAACAGGGGCGCTGACGCGCCCCGCTGATTGGCTGATTGGCTGATTCGCTGATGGCCGTGGAAGGTTTGGCGCTTTGCGCCTGCACGGGCTGATTGGAAGGGGCGCTGACGCGCCCCTATTTCCCCAAAGCATGGCGTGCGAAGCCCGCCACGTCCCTGCAGGCCCTTCGGGCCGGACGTGCGCCTTGTGCGCACGCACGGCCCGCCCTCCAGCGTCGCCTTCCTTTGTGAATCTTAGCCGTGGAAGGTTTGCCGCTTCGCGCCTGCACGGTGGCCCTTGTGTCCTTTGTGATTTAAAAATATACTGGCAGTCCAGCGTGCGCTAGCACGCCCTTAATCTGCAACAAATCTGCGCAATCTGCGGTTCCCATTCTGGCAGTTTTGCCGGCGGTAGCCGGCCCCTAATCGGCTCCAATCTGCGTAATCTGCGGTTCCCCCTTCGTGTGCCTTTGTGGTTCTTCGTGGCCTTCGTGTTTTCCGAAAAACACTTCATCTCTGCTCAGCTGCCTCACCTGTCGCGCGCTGGTCAAATCTAGAAGTAATCGCGACAAAAGACGGGTAAATACGCGGGGGTGCGCGATTAGGTGTCCGGAAAATGCTCCTTGATGGAGGTTTTCTGGGGTGGAGGGAAGGCTTGCGGTGGGAAAAAGAGGCAAAATGGGAGGTTGGGGAGGTGGATTTGTGATCTGATGGGTATACTCAAACGCGACGTGGCGAAGACCGTTTTCTTTTGGAAAGGTAATCGCGACACCGTTTTTGGGGGTGTTTTGTTGCGTTTAATTGTCCTAGATTAGGTTATGTGGAGCCTCCTTTCTGGTCGTTGTGTAGGGATGATTGTGATGGGGTTAAGGTCGGCAGGGAGAGAGGAGTGCAGGGGGGCGCATAACGCCGAGGAAGGGGATCTCGGCGCAACGCAGAGCAGAGCCACAAAGAGGGGTTGGCCGTGGCGCTCTGCGCAACGGAGACAGAGGATTCCCCTGCTTTTGGCCCATGTTAAGACTCCTTCCTAAATCCCGGAATTAAGTACCACTGTTGCGGACAGGTAATCGCGCATCCCCCCTCCCCGGGGAGGGGGGGGACTCCTCTATCATCTCATATTTTCCACAATTCTTCCAGACTCCTAATCGCGCATCCCTCTTTAGGACACCTAATCGCTCCCCCCTTCTTAGGAAACCTTATCGCGACATCCCCGAGACTACCCCCGCGCGATTACTTTTCGATTTGGCGCCTGTCGCGCGCTTCGTTCTCCGTTTTCCGTTCTCTGGGGCGGTGAGGGCGGGCCTGTGGTATAATAGAGGCTTATGGATAGTGTTCAATTGACGGCCGAGGAACGGGTTGCGCGGGCGAACCGCGTGACGTGGCTTTCGGTGTGGGTGAATACGGTGCTGACCATCGCGAAGTTTGTGGCGGGCCTGTTGGGGCGGTCGTCGGCGATGGTGGCGGACGCGGCGCATTCGGCGAGCGATTTCGCGACGGATTTCGCGGTGTTGATCGGGATGCGGTTGGCGGGGAAGCCGCAGGATTGCGACCACCCTTACGGTCACGGGAAGTATGAGACGTTGGCGGCGGCGGTGGTGGGCGTGGCGCTTTGCGGCGTGGGCCTGGCGATCGCGTTTCATGGGGCGGCGGCGTTGTGGGCGGCGTTGGTGCATGGGGCGTTTCCGGCGCGGCCGGGAATGGTGGCGTTTTGGGCGGGCGTGGTCTCCATCGTCGTCAAGGAGTGGCTCTATCAGGCGACGGTGCGGGTGGCGCGGCAGACGGACAATGACGCGTTGTTGGCGAATGCGTGGCACCACCGGAGCGATGCGCTCTCTTCCATCGCGACGACGGTGGGGGTGGGCGCGGGCGCGCTTTTCGGCGGCAAATGGGCGCTCCTGGACCCGTTGGCGGCGATGGGGGTGGGCCTGGTGTTGCTGAAGATCGCGTGGGACATCGTGAAGGACGCGGTGGACAAGCTGGCCGAGCAGGGGATGTCGGAGGCGGAGAACGCGCGCATTTTGGAGCTGGTGCACAGCGTGGAGGGACTCTCCGAGCCGCACCATCTGCGGAGCCGTCGGGTGGGGAACGTGGCGGTGATTGAGATGCATTTTCGTGTAGACCCGTCGATGACGGTTCTTGAGGCGCATGGCATTGCAAGCCGGGTGGAGCAGGCCCTGCGCGGGGCCTTCGGCGCGGACGCAATCGTGACGATTCATGTGGAACCTTGGAAAGAAGGAACGCGGCAATGAGTGGACGCATGTTGGTATTGATGGCGCTGGTGGCGTGTTTGGCGGGCCCGGTGGCGGCCTGGCCCTTCGGCGACAGCGAGGAGGAGCAGGCCGCGGAGGTGGCCACGCGCGTGGCGGAGGCCCTGCGTGAGCCGAACCGGCTGATTGTGCAGGCCCAGGAGGCGACCCAGAAGGGCGACGTGGAGGAGGCCATCCGTCTCTTCCGGCGCGCGCAGACGCTCATCGAGCAGACGGAGGCCTCGGAGGACACCTCGGGGCCGGCGTGGTCGTCGCTGCGCATGAAGAAGTTCCTCTGCCTCTCGGCGCTGGACGCGTTGGCGTTGGAGCGCGCGGAGGTGCTGGATGTGCGCCAGGCGGTGACCGACACCTCGGAGCTGGAGCGGCGTCTGGCCGAGGAACGGGCCGCCCTCCGCAAGGAAGAGGACGCCAAGGTGGCCAAGGAGAAACTCCTGGAGGCGCCCAAGCCGCCGACCCTCCGCGAGCAACTGCCCGATGTGAAGCGCAACCTGGAGGCCGCGAAGGCCGCCCGCGCCGAGGCGGAGCAACGGCTGACCGCCGCAAAGACGCGTCATGAGGAGGCCCTCAAAGCCCGCGCCGAGGCGCAGTCGGCCGAGAACGCCGCCAAGGTGGCGTTGCGCACGGCCGAGCAGAAGCAGGTCGCCGCCGAGGCCCAGGCCGCCCAGGCAGGGGAGGGGCTGTTGGCCGGCGCCTTCGCGGCGGACTCGGAGGCCTCGACGGATGAGGCGCAGGCCCAGGTGAAGGCCGCGGCTCAGGCCCGGGGCGCTCAGGAGGACGCGGTGGACAGCGCGGCGGCCCACTTGCAGGTGGCAGAGGCGCGCGCCGTCAAAGCCCGCAAGGACGAGGCCGATGCCCAGGCGTTGTTGGATGCCTTGGAGAAGGCCATCGCCAAGGAACGCGCCGATGCCGAAGCGAAGGAGCGTGCCGCGCAACTTGCGGCGAAGCAGGAGCAGGAGCGGCTGGCGGCGGAGGCGTTGGCGCGGCGTCAGGCCCAGGCCGCGGCGGAGGCCAAGGCGCGTGAGGCCGCCCGTCAGCGGGCCCAGCTCGACGCCCAGGCGAAGGCCAAGGCCGAAGCCGACGCCAAGGCGCGCGCCACGGCGCTGGTCGAGTGCGAGACGTTGTGGGCCGCCAAGCGGGTGGATGCCTTGGAGGCGGCCCTCTTGAAGCACGCCGTGGCGTGGCCCGAGGAACCGGGCTTCTTGCTCTACCTGGCCCGCCTGCGGTTGTTGCAGGGGCGTCCGGACGATGCGCTGGAGATCGTCGGCACGGTGCCGGCGGGCAGCGCGGCGGACTTCGAGGCGCAGTTGGTGGCGGCGGGCGCCTTCCTCACGAAGAACCGTCCCGACGAGGCGATGCGGATTTTGGAACGCGCGGCGAAGGCCAAGCCGGACGACCCGCGGCCCTACTTCAACCTGGCCGTGGCCTTCCTGCGGTTGCCGACGGCCGACCCGGACCGGGCGATCGCCGCGCGCTTCTACGCCAAGAGTGTTTCCTTGGGCGGCAAGCGGTCGTATGACCTGGAGCGCCGCCTGAACATGGAGTGAGGCATCATGGACCCTATGCACGAAAAGACGTTGGGCAGCCGCCGCATCTTTGAGGGGCGCGCCCTGACCATCGATATTTTGGACATCGAGATGCCCGATGGGCGCAAGACCACCCGCGAGGTGCTCCGTCACCGCGGCGCGGTCTGCATCTTGGGGCAGTTGCCCGATGGCCGCTTCATCCTGGTGCGGCAGTATCGCAAGGCCGTGGAGCAGACCCTGCTGGAGTGCGTGGCCGGTTGCATGGAGTCCGGTGAGACACCCGAGGAATCCGCCCGCCGCGAGACCCGCGAGGAGAGCGGCCACGAGGTCACCGAGCTGATTCCCCTCGGCAAGTCCCTCCCCGCCCCCGGCTACTGCGACGAGGTGCACTGGCACTTCTTCGCCCGCCTCAAGGCCGAGCCCGACGGCCAGCGCCTCGACACCGACGAGAACCTCAAGCCCGCCGCCCTGACGGCGGAGGAGATCGACGCGGCCATCGACGATGGCACGCTCATCGACGGCAAGTCCATCATCCTTTGGCACCTCTACCGCCGCGCCCAAGCCGCCGGCAAACTCGCATGAACCCGCAACGTCAATACTGGGACGCCATCTCCGGCACCTACCGCGCCATCACGCGAATCGACGCGGGGGACTTCCATTACGGTCCGCTTCTCGCCGGCGAAAGCAAGCTGCGCCTGTTGCCGCCCCTGCGCCCGGGCATGGAGGCGCTGGAACTGGGCTGTGGCGAGGGCCAAAACTCCCTCTGGCTCGCCCGTCAGGGACTCCTTTGCACGGCCATCGACATCTCTGAAGGCCAGCTCGCCTACGCCCGCGCCGACGCCGCCAAGGCCGGGCTGGACGTCATCTTCCAGCGGTGCGCCATCGAGGACTTCGACACGCCCGAGGCTACCTTTGACCTTATCACCAGCTCGCACGCCTTCGAGTTCCTGGACGACCCCTTCGCGCAGGTCGCCCGCGTGGCGCGGTGGCTGTGCCCCGGCGGTTGGTTCGTGCTCTCCACCGTCCACCCCGTCTACAACGGCGAGTGGGTGAGCGTGGACGAGGACGACGGCTCCGAAACCTGGGGCCGTTTCCTGCCCAGCTACTTCCATCCCGTCGACGACGTGCGCGAACAGCCCGAGGGCAAAGGCGCCCCCATCGCCAGCCGCGCTTGGCCCGTCAGCGCTTGGTTCAACGCCTTCCGCGCCGCCGGCCTCACCGTCGAGCGTCTGGAGGAGCCGCCCGCCGACCCCGACCCGGCCTACGCCTCGGACGACTGGCTGGAGGCCTTCGACGAGTGCGCCGCCATCCCCACCACCCTCATCCTCGTGGGCCGCAAATGACCCCCGGCATCGAGGCCTGGCTCCGTGCCGCCGACCCCGCCCTCAAGGTCGGCCTTCTCTCCCATCGGGCCGCGCTCCTCACCACCGGCGAGACCTCCGCCGAGGCCCTGCGCCGTGTCTTCGGCGACAACCTCCGCGCCCTCTTCGCGCCCGAACATGGCTACTTCGGCCTTGCCGCCGCCGGCGAGCGCACCCACACGCTCCCGCACCCGCTCTGGGGCATCCCCATCCACTCCCTCTACGGCGAACTCCGCAAGCCCACGCCCGAGCTTCTGGCCGGCCTCGACCTTCTGGTCATCGACCTGCAGGACATCGGCGTCCGTTGCTACACCTACCTCGCCACGCTCAAACTCACCCTCGAGGCCTGCGCCGAAATCGGCCTCCCCTGCGTCGTCTGCGACCGTCCCATCCCCTGCCACGGTCTCCCCGACGGCCCCCCCGCCGACCCCGCGTGCTTCTCCTTCGTCGCCCCCTGCGCCCTGCCACTCGTCCACGGCCTCACCCACACCGAGGCCGCCGCCTGGCTCGGACTCCCCTACATCCCCGCGCCGCTCACCCCTGGCCCCGAGGCCGACTTCCTCCCGCCCTCGCCCGCCATCCGTGACCGCGTCGCCGCGCGCCTCTATCCCGCCACCGTCTTCGCCGAGGCCTTGCCCCAGCTGGATGTCGACCGGGCCGGCCCCTGGGCCTGGCGCGTCCTTCGCGCACCTTGGATTGAAGGACCGGCCCTGGCCGAGGACCTCAACGCCCTTGGCCTTCCCGGCGTGCGCTTCTTCGACTTCACCCAGCCCGACCTCGGCGGCATCCGCCTCCATCTCACCGACAACGCCGCCTTCAAGCCCTGGTCCACCGCCTGTGCCATCCTCCGCGCCCTCCGCCGGCGTTATGGCGACGCCATGCTCTTCGACCATCCCCAGGCCCGCCCCGACTGGATGACCAAACTCACCGCCCTCCCCAATTGGCGCGACTGGCTCAGTGGAAGTTTGGAAGCTTAGAGGCTTGGACAGGCCTCACGCTGCGCGGCTATCACAAAGGTCACGAAGAACCACCGTGCAGGCGCGAAGCGCCAAACCTTCCACGGCTAAGGGACACAAAGGATTTGGCTGATTAGCTGATTAGGAGATTGGCTGATTGGAAGGTATGGGGCGCTGCCCCACACCCCGGCAGGGGGAGGGGCGCTGACGCGCCCCGGAGAACGGAGAACGGAGCGTGCAGGCCCAAAGGGCCAAACCTTCCACGGCCACGGAGAACAGAATGCCCGACAAGCGGGCGACAGGCGAAATAGTTGTACAACGAGAAAGCCAAACTTCCAAGCATCCAAGCTTCCAAACTTCCACTTTCCCCTGCACCCCCGGCACGTCTGCGACGTGCCATAACACGCCGCGGTAGGACCAATAGGACATATAGGACCTATAGGACGGGGCTCCATCGGAGGACTTCCAAAAACCAAAGCATGGCGTGCGAAGCCCGCCATGCCTCTACAGGCCCCCGGTCCGGACGTGCGCTTTTGCGCACGCACGGCCCGCCCCAGCGTCGCCTTCCTTTGTGTCCCTTGTGTCCCCTTGCGTTCTTTGTGGTAAATCCACACTGGCAGTCCTGCGTGCGCTAGCACGCCGCCCGTCTCTGTGACCCTCTGTATCCTCTGTGCCACTCTGTGTTCTTCCGAAATCTGCGGTTCCCTTCTGCGCCGACTTGATGGGGCTAGGCGAGGAGGCGGGGGCCGAAGAGGCGGAGGGCGTTGGCGGTGGTGAGGTCGGCGAGGGCGGGGAGGGTGAGGCCGCGGAGTTCGGCCAGGCAGGCCGCGGTGGCGGCGACGAAGGCCGGGCAATTGCGTTTGCCGCGGTGGGGCACGGGCGCGAGATAGGGCGAATCGGTCTCCACGAGCATGCGGTCGGCGGGGAGCCAGCGGGCGACCTCGCGCAGGGCATCGGCGTTGCGGAAGGTGAGGATGCCGGAGAGGGAGATGTAGTAGCCCAGGTCCAGACAGGCACGGGCGAGGGCCTTGTCGCCCGTGAAGGAGTGGATGACGCCCGTGCGGGGGAGGTCGGCCGCGCGCAGGGCCGTAAGGGTGAGGTCGTCGGCCTCGCGCGTATGGACGATGATGGGCAGGTCCCGCTCGCGGGCGAAGCCGGCCTGCAGGTCGAAGCGTTCGCGTTGGGCGTCGGCGGTCTCGGGGCCCTTCCAGTGGAAGTCGAAGCCCAGCTCACCGATGGCGACGAGACGGGGGCTTTCCGGCGGCGGGGTGGGGGGCGCGTCGTCCGACCAATCAAAGCCATACGCGAAGGGGGCGCCGGAGGCCGCGGCGGCGGCATTGAGTGCGGTCGAGCCGCCGACGGCCAGGACGCGTACGTCTGCGGCGGCGGCTTCGGCCAAGAGGGCGGCGGCATCGTCTTCGGGCTCGAAGTGGCAGTGGGTGTCGATGAGCATGATTGGCTGATTGGCTGATTAGCTGATTGGCTGATTGGTGTTCTTGGTGGGGCGTGGCCCCACACCCCTACGATGGCAGATTAGCTGATTGGCTGATTGGTGTTCTTGGTGGGGCGTGGCCCCACACCCCTACGATGGCAGATTAGCTGATTGGCTGATTAGCTGATTGGAGGGGCGCTGGTGCGCCCCGAAGAACGGAAACGCTCACACGTTGGCGTTGGAGGCGTGCGCGGGGAAGCGTAACGGCAGAGGAGGCATCTTAGTGTTGCGCGCCCCAAGCCTCCAGGGCGCGCTGCAACGCCCCCTTGTCGTAGGTCGGGGCCTCGGCGGGGGTGAAGGTGCGGGTCATCCCGGGCTTCAGCTCGAGCGAGACGGTGCCGTCGCCGCCGTACTTGACGAGGACGCCGGAGTAGGTCTTGCCGTCCTTGGTGGTGAGGGTGAGGTTGGGCTTGAAGGTCAGCTTCTCGCGCAGGGTCAGGGTCTGCGCGGCGGTGATGTCGACCGTCTTGGTGAGGTCGGCGTAGCCGTAGGCCTTGAGGGTGAGGGTGTGCTTGCCGGGGGGCAACTGAACCGTGGCGAGCTGCGAGGTGTAACCGTCCTTGCCGGGCTTGGTGGTGAGGAGGCGTTCCTCGCCCTCCCAGACCTCGACGGCGCCGGGCTGGGTCTGAACGGCGAGGGTGCCGCGGATGATGCTCAGGCGAAACTCCTCGGCGCGGCTCTCGCCGGCCCCGACGGTGACGGTGCGCTCGGCCTGGGCGTAACCGTAGCGTTCCACGCGAATGGTGTGGGTGCCGGCGGGCAGGTCTTTGAGGGTGAGGTCGCTCTCGCCGCGGAAGACCCCATCGACATAGACGCGTGCGCCGATGGGCAGGGTGGTGACGGTGAGGCCGGCGGGGAGGCGTTCCAGCGGCAACGAGAGCGTCGCCTCCTGCCCGGCGTCCAGGGTGAGCGCGTGGGTGAGTGTGCGGTAACCGCTCTGGCTGAAGGTCACTTCGTGCTTGCCGGGACGGATCTTACGGAGGGTGAGCGGCGTCTGGCCCTGCGGCACGCCGTCCAGCAAGACCGTTGCGCCGGCGGGCTCGCTCGCCAGGTCCAGGGTCGCGGTGGAGGAGGTGAGCGCGGCATCCACAACCTTCGGTTTGCCGTCGCTCAGGTCCAGGCGGAGGGTGCGCTCCAGGAAGCCCTCGGCACGGAAGGTGATGCGATAGGCCCGGGGTTCATTGAAGAAGAGGTGGCAGGGCACGGTGCCGCGTTCGGCGCCGTCGCAGAGCACCACGGCGGGCACCTCCCCGCGGAAGAGCACGGGGATGGGCGCGCGCTCCAACGCGATCTCGATGGTCGAGCTGTCGCTCGGGGAGGGGGTGATCGTGCGCCACTGGGTCACGTAGCCCGGTTCGGAGACGCGCAGGAGGGCGGGCTTCCCGGTGGGCAGGTCGATCTGAAAGAGGTCGCTGCGGCCCTCGGGCACATGGTTCACGCTCAGCGTGGCGGTGGGCTTCACGCGGATGGTGCGGTGCTCGGTGGGCGGCGGCTCATCGGCCCGCAGGGGCACAGCGAGCGCCAGAGCGAGTGCGAGACAGGCGAGGATACGCATCAGCGGCCCCCTTTCTTGAGGTTCTCCAGGGTCAGCAGACGGATTTGCGCGGCCTCATGGCGGGCGTCCTCGCGGTCGGGGATCAAGCGCAAAACCCGCTGCAGGAGGCGTGCGGCATCGTCCAAGCGCCCGGTGTTCTCGGCCTGTTCCACCTGGAAGCGCAGGTCGTTGTAGCGCTGATCCAGGAGGGCCTCGGCCTCGTCCAAGCCCCGCGTCAAGTCGGCCGCGAAGTCGGGCTTTGGATTCAGCGTCTCGAGGTAGGAGAGCCCCTGTCGATAGGCCTGGACGCTTTGGAAGAGTTCGTTTTCGGCGCCGTCGCGCTGTTCCCAATGGCGGCGGGCGAGCGCCAGTTGCTCCTGGGCCAGGACGCGCAACTCCTCAACGGAATACTGCGTGGCAATCGCGCCGAGCGCCGTCCGGGCGAACTCCTCCAACTGCGCGCAGTAGGTGTCAAAGGCGCGGTTCGAGGTGTTTTCCGCCGTGCGCGTCCAGACCTCCGTGCCCACGGCCAAGGTCAGCGTGCTCCGATTTAACGTGCCGTCCGTGCTCTGCTGGGGCGTAAGGGCCGGGATGCCGGCGTAACCCGAGCCCAACACGGTGCGGCGGAGCGCCGCCTGGGCGTCCGCGTCAAGCTTCTTCTGCTTGGCGTAAGAGCGGTCGTCCATGCCCAAATCCACGATATCCAGCGCCAACGTCCCCGTGTTGTCGTAGGTCAAGATATAGCGGTAGAGGGAGGTGTCGTTGATCTTCAGCCGCTCGTAGTGGAATTCGAAGGGCTGCTCGGCCGGGGTTTGCAGGGTGCGCATCTGCTCCTCCGTGGGCGCATCCGTCGCCATGAAGAGGCGTACGCCCACAGCCAGGCAGACGAGCGCCGCCACGCCCACGGCCAATCCCGCCAAGAGTCCCTTGCGCGGGCCGTTCGCGGCGGGCTTCTCGTCGGAGAGGCCCAGGTCGATGGGGCCCTCCGGCGCGGCCTCCTTCGGCGTGGCCTCCGCTTCCGGCGTCGGCGGCAGGGGCGAGACCGGGCTGGGCGCGGGCGGCGTTTCCGGCGTGGGCGGCGGGGTGGGGGCGGTGGTGGCCCCCGGCGCGGCGTCTTCAAGCGTCACGCGCAGGCCCGTCTCGCCCACCGTCACCACATCCCCCGGCGCCATCGCCGTGGGTTCCGCACCCAAAGGCGTCCCATTCAAAGACGTCCCGTTCGAGGATCCCAAGTCCTGCACCATCGCCCGGTCGCCTTCCAGGAAGAACCGGCAATGGAGACGCGAGAGCATCCCATCAGACAACTTGAGGTCCGCCATGCGCGACGACCGCCCCAGCGTCGCCCCTTCGGGCGCCACCTCCAGCCGCCGGCCCATCTCGGGCCCCGTGATGACCGTCAAAACAATCCGTTTCATAGAACTAGTTTACCATATCTTCCCCGTAACAGGAAGCTTGGAAGTTTGGAGGCTTGGAGGCCTGGACAGACCTCACGCTGCGCGGCTATCACGAAGGACACGAAGAACCACGAAGGGACACAAAGGAAGTCGACGCAGGGGAACCGCCGATTACGCCGATTGGAGCCGATTAGGGGCCGGCTACCGCCGGCAGGACTACCAGGAAAGGGAACCGCAGATTGCGCAGATTTTGAGCAGATTAAGGGCGTGCTAGCGCACGCTGACTGCCAGTGTGTTTTGGGAATCACAAAGGACACAAAGCACGACGCTGGGGCGGGCCGTGCGTGCGCGCAAGGCGCACGTCCGGCCCGAAGGGCCTGTAGGGCATGGCGGGCTTCGCACGCCATGCTTTGGGGAGAGGGGCGCTGACGCGCCCACGGCCCGGCACAGCGCGTTCAGGAGATGCAGGAGATTCAGGAGATGCAGGAGCGCGGCTGACGCCGCTTTGCACAACGGTTTCGCCTGTCGCCCCGCAGGGGCGCTCCGTGGCCGTGGAAGGTTTGGCCCTTCGGGCCTGCACGCTCCGTTCTCTGTTCTCCGTTCTCCGGGGCGGCTCTGCCGCCCCTTGGCAGTCCTGCCGGCGGTAGCCGGCCCCAAATCTGCTCAAAATCTGCGCAATCTGCGGTTCCCTACGGCGTTGGTGGCCAGGTGTTTCCCCACTGTTTGTCTCAACAGAAAAGGGCGGGGTTGGACACCCACGCCCTTTTCGTGTCATGGCCGAGATTGTGTCAATCAAAAGGCCCGGCGCAACAAATACTGCAGATACGAACGGTCGTCAACGAACTCGCCCTTGGGTTCGCCGTTCTTCTCCTCGACCTTGACGACCGCGGATGTGAACTCAGCCCCATTCACGCGATAGGTGACCAAGAAGTATTCCGCGTTGTCCTTGTCCTTGCCGATTTGGGTGACGTCCTCGACGGTGAAGAAGTCGCGATAGAGCTTGACGTCCGTGCTCTTGTCATCCGCCTTCTCCATCATCTTCTTGAGGTCCTTCTCCGCTTCGTCAAAGGGCTCGTAGATCAAGTTCTCGGCGACCTCGGCGTTGGAGGTGACGCACAGGTCGATCACAATCCACGCAACGATGGCCACGACGATGGCGCCAACGATGGAACCGGCGATAATCCATGCTTTTTTCATTGCAGTGCTCCTTCCCGGTTACTTCAAGTTAAGCGCTTTGACTTGATCGAACAAGGCCGGCGCGTGGGAGAGCTCAATCGTGCGGCCTTTGTCGTCCTTTGTCATCATGGCTACGCCGGATTGGAGGTCGCCGCCGCAGGTGCGAATCGTGAAGACGTAAACATTGAACTCGCCTCTTTCGCCCTTGCCCTCCATGATCGGCGTGATCTTCTCGACGGAGAAGAGGTCGGTGTTGGCGTGATACTCCTCTTCCATGATGCGATAGAGCTCGTCTTCGATGCGGGTCTTGTTGTTGGGGATGAAGGCCCAGACAATCAAGCCGGCAATGAGCAGGACGATGACGCCGAGGATGGAGAGGCCGATCGCCTTGCCCTTGCTTACAGGGGCCTTGGGGGGCGTGGGGGCGCTTTGAGGGGGAGGCGTGGGGGCCGTATCGGTGGGGGCTCCGGTGGGTGCACCGCAGGCCGGGCAGGCCACGGCGCCATCAGGCACTTCTTTGCCGCATTTGCCGCAAAACATCGTTTGCTCCTTTCGTTCTCCCATCACGTACCCTGGCGCGGCCGACCACGCGGTCAAGTCCGTCCAAAGCCCGCAACCGGGTGCCGAAGACAATATTAGGATAGCATACACCCCGCCCCATTGCAACTTATCTTCATGCGGCCCGGGGAGGCTTGGAAGCTTGGAGGAGCCACAGAGGTTGAAGCCCGGGCCGCCGCCCTTGGCGGCGATGAGACCGAAGGGGCGGCGTTGCTGCCGCCCCTTGTCCTAATTGCTGATTGGCTGGAAGGAGCGGGTGTTCATCGAAACCCTATAGGGTCGGCGATGAGACCCTATAGGGGTCCGAGGTCGACCCTTATAGTGGTCCATGGTGAGACCCTATAGTGGTCGGTGGTCGACCCCTATAGTGGTCTGGGCGAGACCCTATAGTGGTCCGAGGGGCTTCTTAGAGGGTTTTTGGGGGAAATGTCCCTTGATATATAAGATAAGGGTACAAAAAAAGGCCCCGTGGAACGGGGCCGAAAGGAGATGGAGGTGCGCTCAGAGGCGGACGATGAGGGCGCAGGCGATGGCCCAGGCGAGAACGAGGCCGAGAAGGGCCGGGTCGAACAAGAGGCGTTCGGGGTTGGCGGCGCGGCGCTCGGCGTAGGTCAGGCGGAGGCAACGGCAGAGTCCCAGAAGAACCAACGGGACGGTCCAGACCAGGTGGTCGGTGCCGTAGAGCGCGATCGTCTCGGAGGCGAGGGTGTAGAGCGTGTAGGTGGCGAGGGTGGCCGCGGCGCCGAGGCCGACCGCGAGGTCGAGGATGCGGCCTTCGGCGGCGGAGGGCATCTTGGCGCCCTTCTCGAAGTGGGCCGCGCGGCGTTTACAGAGCGCGACAAAGAAGGTCAGCAGGAAGACGCAAAGGAGCAGCCAGGGCGAGAGGCGGACGTCCACGGCGAAGGCGCCGGCGGCGGCGCGGGCGACAAAGCCGAGCGCAACGATCACGGCACCGACCTCGGCCACGCGTTTGGCCCACAGGGAGTAGAGCGGTTGTAGGGCCGCATAGGCCAGGGCCACCCAAAGCAGGGCGTGCCCACCGAAGCGGTGCCCGTGGAACCAGGCGGCGCCCAGGCCGGCGGCCAGGCAGACGACGGCCAGCGGGATGGCCGCGCCGATGGAGACGCGACGCGCGGCGAGGGGGCGCCCCTTGCGGAGCGGGTCGCGGGCGTCGGCCTTCAGGTCGCAGACGTCGTTGACGATGTAGGCGGCGGAGGCGATGAGGGCGAAGGCGACGACGGCCAGTCCCAGGCGCTCCTGCAATTCCACGGCCCCGGGCAGGTTCTGCGCGGGGTCGAGCCAGGCGAAGAAGGTCGCGGCGAAGAGCAACACGCACTTGAGCCACTGCAGGGGGCGCAGGCAGCGCAGGAGGTCGAGGGGCTTGTTGGCGTAGAGCCCTTCGCAACCGTGGTGGTCGGACCAATCGGCGCTTTCGCCGAAGGTGCGTGCGGGGGCCTTGACGCGGGGGCGTGCCACGCGGTGGACGGAGTTGCCGCCGGAGCGTTGGGAGGGCATCTCAGTTCTCCTTGATGGACATCAAGAACTCGGCGTTGGAGCCGGTCAGGCGCATGCGCTTGAGGAGGACGTCCATGGCCTCGCTGGGGCCGACGGGGGTGAGGGCCTTGCGCAGGGCCCACACGCGGGTGAGCTCATCGGGGTGGAAGAGGAGGTCCTCGCGGCGGGTGCCGGACTGCTCGATGTTGATGGCCGGGAAGATGCGGCGGTCGGAGAGGGTGCGGTCGAGGCGGAGCTCCATGTTGCCGGTGCCCTTGAACTCCTCGAAGATCACGTCGTCCATCTTGCTGCCGGTCTCGATGAGGGCGGTGGCCAGGATGGTGAGCGAGCCGCCGTTCTCGATGTTGCGGGCGGCGCCGAAGAAGCGTTTGGGCTTGTGCATCGCGTTGGCGTCAAGGCCGCCGGAGAGGATCTTGCCGGAGTGGGGGGCGGCGGTGTTGTAGGCGCGCGCCAGGCGGGTGATGGAGTCCAGCAGGATGACGACGTCCTTGCCGCTCTCGACCTTGCGCTTGGCGACCTCGATGACCATCTCGGAGACGGCGCAGTGGCGCTGGGGCTCCTCGTCGAAGGTGGAGGAGTAGACCTGCGCCTTGGTGTTGCGCTGCATGTCGGTGACCTCCTCGGGTCGCTCGTCAATGAGGAGGATCATGAGCTCGACGTCGGGATAGTTCGCGCTGATGGCGTTGGCGATCTTCTGGAGGAGGACCGTCTTGCCGGTGCGGGGCGGGGCGACGATGAGGCCGCGCTGGCCGAAGCCCACGGGCGTCACGAGGTCCATCACGCGGGTGGCGAGCTCGTTCTTGGTGGTCTCCAGCAGGATGCGGCGGTCGGGGAAGATGGGCGTGAGGTACTCGAAGTGGGCGATGCGCTTGGCCTGCTCCACGGGGAGACCGTTGACGAGGGTGACGTTGGCCAGCGGGAAGAAACGGTCGCGGTCGCGCGGCTCGCGCAGGGGGCCCTCGACCAAGTCGCCGGAGCGGAGTCCGTGGCGGCGGATCTGCTGTTGGCTGACGTAGACGTCCTCGGGGCACTGCATGTAGTCGTTGGCCGCCGAGCGCAGGAAGCCGCAGTCGTTCAGCACCTCAAGGCAGCCGGTGGCGATGACCGTGCCGCGGCGGCGGAGCCAACTGCGGATGATGGCCATGATGACCTCGTGACGGCGCATGTTGATGGCGTCCTCGGCCTGTTCCTGCGGGAGGAGCGCGACCAACTGCTCAAAGGGCACGCCCTCGAGATTCTTCAGATAGAGCGGCGGGGTGTCGGGCGGGAGGGCGTCCGGCGGCGGAGGCTGCGGCTGTTGTTGCTGCTGACGGTTCTGGTTGCGGCGCTCCCACTTGTTCTTGCGGTTCTGCCAGCGGCGAGCCTCCTGCGGCGTGGCGTCGGTCGGCGGGGCATATTCAGGCTGAGGCTGGGGCACGAAATCCGCGGTGGGCGCCGGCATGGGCGGCGTCTCGGGCTGCGGGACCGGCTGGGGCGCGGGCGCTTCGGCCACGGGCGCAGGCTGGGGCATAGGCTCAGCCACAGGCATGGGCGGCGTTTCGGGCTGTGGCGGGGGCATGGGCTCGGCGGCAGGTTTGGCCACGGCGGGTTTGGCCGTGGAGGGCCGCGCGGCACGGCCACGGGTGCCGGTGGTGCGAGGTTTGGCCACGCGGCGGGCCTGAATCTTCGTCTGCTGTTGCGAACCTTGCTCTTCTTCGCTCATGTCTATGTCCTTACTGTCGCTCAAAAGCTGTTTTCCACTGGGCCACCAACGCGTCCACCTGCGCTTGCAGGGCCGCGGGGTCGTCCGTGTCGTTTTGGAGGATCCACGTGGCGCGGCGGGCCTTTTCCTCGGCGGGGAGTTGCGCGGCCAGACGGGCCTCCGCCTCCGCACGCGTCATCCCGCGCGCCTCCATCATCCGGCGGATCTGCGTCTCGCGCGAGGCCAGCACGCACACGGTGCCGTCCCAGCCGCGGTCCCATCCTTGCTCGAAGAGCGTCGCCGCCGAGAAGATCGAAATCTCCCCCGGGCGGGCCGCCGCGCGCCAAGCCGCGGTCTCTTCCCGCGCCATGGGCAGGACGATGCCCTCCAGCCGCGCACGGGCCGCCGCGTCCGCGAAGACCAGTGCGCCCAACGCCTTGCGGTCCACCGCGCCCTCCGGCGTCACCATGGTTTCGCCGAAAGCCGCCGCGATGGGCGCCACCGCCCGGCCGCCGGGCGACTCCAGCGCGCGCACCGTCTCATCAACGTCCAGCACACGGCAACCACAGGCCCGAAAGGCCTGTTCTGCCATACTTTTGCCGCACGCGATGCCGCCGGTCAATGCAAACGCCAAAGGAACCATCAGCAACAAACTGGGGGTTGGAAGGGAAAACCGCGTGGAACCGCCACGCACTCACAAGGCCCGACCGGGCCAATCCACCTAAAATGAATGAATATACTCTATCACATTCACCCCTCTCCGTCAATGAAATTTGGGCGCAATACTGTCCGGGAAAAATGGAAACCGCAAAGACGTAGGCGCTCCGATGGAGCGCCTGCTGATTGGCTGAATTGGCTGATTCGCTGATTGGACGGCGGCTTCGCCGCTGACCGCGACCGCCGCCCTCCGTTTCGCGCCTTGTGGCCTTTTCTAAAGAAGAAAGGTCGGGGTGTGGGGCGGAGCCCCACCAACAAAACCAAGCTTCTAAGCCTCTAAACTTCCCAATCCTCCATTGAGCGCCCCGTCAGGGGCGCGATAGCGTGGAAATCCCAAGGGCGGCGCGACCAAAGGGAGCGATGGAGCCCGCCGGGTTTCCACGCAACATCGTCTTTGCGGTCCGGAATTTCCCCGTGCACGCCTGCTTCCTCGGGCGGTTTTGGGTGGAGGTGGGGCGCTTGTGGTATACTATCGACTTTATTAAAGTGAACAGGGAGGACTGCAATGAAGGTCTTATTGGTTGGTGACATCGTGGGCTCGCCGGGGCGGGCATGGTTTAAGTCGGTGGCGCAGTGGCTGTTGGGCTCCGGGGAGGTGAACGCCATCATCGCGAACGCGGAGAACGCGGCGGCGGGGAACGGCATCACGAAGGCGCTGGCGGAGGAACTGTTGGGCGCGGGCGCGAACCTGTTGACGTTGGGTGACCACACGTGGGGCCAGCGGGGCTTCGACGCGGAAATCGGCGGGCTCAAGCAGGTGGTGCGGCCGGCGAATTATCCCGAGGGGACGCCCGGCTTGACGGCGGCGGTGGCGGAGACGGCGTTGGGGCCGATCGGGGTGGTCTCGGTGCTGGGCCAGGTTTTCATGGCGCCGGCGGACAATCCTTTCCATGCGGTGGACCGGGCGTTGCGGCAGATCCCGGCGAACGTGCCGGTCTTCGTGGACGTGCACGCGGAGGCGACGAGCGAGAAGATCGCGTTGGGCCACTGGCTGGACGGTCGGGCGGCGTGCGTCTTCGGCACGCACACCCACGTGCAGACGAGCGACGCGACCATCCTGCCGGGCGGGACGGCCTACATCACCGACCTGGGCATGACGGGTCCGGTGGAGGGAGTTATCGGCCGCCAGCTGGCGCCGGTGCTCAAGAAGTTCACGACCGGGATCCCCGCGAAGTTCGACGTCGCGAGCGCGCCGGCGAAGCTGGAGGGCGCCATCGTGGAGATCCCGCGCGGGGAACGCCGGGCGACCTCCATCAAGGCGGTGCGGTTCGTTCAGGAGGGCTGAGTGGCGGCGGGGCTGGAGAGTCTGCCCACGTGGGCGCTGGACACGATGTCGGCCTGTTTGCGCGACATCGAGAGCCCCTTTGCGGACGAGGTTGAGGCGGCGCGCAAGGCGCGTCTCTTCGACGAGGCCGAGGCGTGGTACGCCAAGTTCCCGGAATGGCAGCGGGTGAAATACCGCGAGCTGACCCCGCCGAACACCTGGAAGCCGGTGCGCGGGGAGGACCTGGACGCCATCTTCGGCGCGGGGGGCGAGTTGGCGAAGGTCTTCGACCGCTATGAGCCGCGCGCGGGTCAGCAGGCGATGGCGCACGCCGTGGCCGAGGCGCTGAACGGGCAGCGGTTTCTCTTGGCCGAGGCGGGCACGGGCGTGGGCAAGAGCCTGGCCTATCTGGTGCCCTGCGCGCTCTGGGCGTGCGCCAACAACCTGCCCATCGTGGTCTCGACAAACACGCGCAACCTGCAGACGCAGCTGCTGACGAAAGACCTGCCCCTGGTGCGGCGCATCGTGGCGCCCTTCCTGCCGGAGGGGACGGCCCTCGACGCGACGGTGCTGAAGGGCCGCAACAACTACCTCTGCCTCAAACGCCTCGGTTTCTACGTCGAGGGCGGTTACGAGGGTCTGCGCGAGGGCGAGGCGCCGCTCTTCGCCGACCTCGTGGCCTGGGCCTCCACCACGCGCGACGGCGACCTGGACTCCTTCCGGCCCCTCCATGCGCCGGGCGACCTGGGCTTCATCCGTCACTTCGGGTGCCGCGGCGACGAGTGCACGGGCAAGAGTTGCCGCTTCTACAAGCGCTGTTTCCTGCAGGCCGCGCGCCAGGCGGCCCTGCGTGCACACCTCGTCATCGCCAACCACGCGTTGGTCTTCGCCGAACTGGAGAACCCCGGGACGCTCCTGCCGCCCCACGCCCAGGTGGTCTTCGACGAGGCCCACAACATCGAGGGCGCCGCCACCGACTTCCTCTCCGGCGAACTCTCGCCCATCACGCTCTACGACCTCTGCCAGAAGCTCGCCCCCAGCCGCGGCCGCGAGGCGGGAAGCCTCTTCCATCAGGCGCGGGTGGACTTTGTGGACGTGGCGAAGCTCACGCCCGAGAAACGCGCCGAACTCATCGACCTGTTGGCCGACCTGCGCATGTGCGGGGCCGACCTCGCGAAGGCCGGCACGGCGCTCTTCGAGACGCTCCACGGCTTCCTTGCCCGCACCACCGAGACCACCGTGCGCTACCGTTGCGTGCCCGACGCCTCCAAGCCCGAGCTCCCCAGCGGCCAGCCGCAGCTCCGCCGCGAGGCCTGCCTGCGCGACGCGGTCTTCATCGCCGCCGAGGACGTGGTGCCCGAGGCCGAGATCCAGGCGCGCCGCGACGCCATCGCCGACAAACTCACCCACGCCCACAAACTGCTGGACAAACTCCTCACCGCCGTCGCCGAGGCCTCACCTGCGGGCGGCGGCCAGGACAATCCTTACGAGGATCTGCTCGGTCTGCTCAAGGCCACCTCCGAGGGCCTCTCCGCCTTCGGCGCGGAGATGGACGGCATCCTGGCGGGCGACGACCCCAACCGCGTCTATTGGCTGACGCGCACGGGGGCCGACCTGCGCACCTGCGCCCTCACCGCCGCCCCGCTCGACATCGCCAAGCAGATGGAGGCCCTGCTCTACAAGGTCAAGTCCTCGCTCATCCTCTCCTCGGCCACCCTGCGCATCCACGGCTCCTTCGGCTACATCCGCGCGCGGCTGGGCCTCTCCTTCCCCGAGGTCGCCGAGCGCGTGGACGAGTTCGTGGCCGAGAGCCCCTTCGACTATCCGCGCCAGTGCTGCGTCACGGTGCCCAACTTCCTGCCCGAGGTCACCACCGGCGACGCCTACGTGCTGGAGCTCTCGCGCCTGATGTACAGCCTCTTCACCACGGCCAAGGGGCGCTCCCTCGCCCTCTTCACCTCGCACGAGATGCTCCGCGCCTGCGCCGAGCTTCTCACGCCGCACCTGGCCGCCAAGGGCATCGACCTGCTCGCGCAGTCGCCCTCGCTGGGGCGCGACGCGATGACCGAGGCCTTCCGCGCGCAGACCCGTCCCACCGTCCTCTTCGGCGCGCAGAGTTTCTGGGAGGGCGTGGACGTGGTGGGCGACGCGCTCAGCTGCGTGGTCATCGCGCGCCTGCCCTTCGGCACCTTCGGCGACCCCTTGCTCAAGGCCCGTTGCGAGAAGATCGCGCGCGAGGGCCGCTCGCCTTTCGCCGAACTCTCCCTGCCCCAAGCCGTCATCCGCTTCCGGCAGGGCTTCGGCCGCCTCATCCGCAGCCGGGGCGACCGCGGCATCGTGGTGGTCGCGGACACCCGCATCGTCGCCAAGAGCTACGGCACCGTCTTCGCCAACTCCCTTCCCGTCAAGATTGAGGTCGCCGACAGCCGTCCCGCCCTCGTCGCCCGCCTCAGGAGCCTCCTTCAATCATGAACGACCTTCTCTTTGACTCCTTCGATCGCGCCCATTTGTGGCACCCCTACACCTCCACTGTCGCGCCGCAACCCACCTACAAGGTCGACCGCGCCGAGGGGTGCGAGCTCATCCTGGCCGATGGCCGCCGCCTGGTCGAGGGTATGAGCAGCTGGTGGTGCGCCATCCACGGCTATTCCCACCCCGTGCTGGTCAAGGCCGCGCAGGAACAAGCCGCCAAGATGTGCCACGTGATGTTCGGCGGCCTCACCCACCAACCCGCCATCGACCTCGCCAAGCGCCTCCTGCGCATCGCGCCCCCCGCGATGGACAAGATCTTCTACGCCGACAGCGGCTCCGTCGCCGTCGAGGTCGCCCTCAAGATGGCCATCCAGTACAACCCCGCCAAGACCGACTTTCTCACCATCCGCTCCGGTTACCACGGCGACACCTGGAACGCCATGAGCGTCTGCGACCCCGTCACCGGCATGCATACGCTCTTCGGCCCCGCCTTGCCCCGCCGCCTCTTCGCCCCCGCCCCCGCCCTCATCCACGACCTCGATGAACCCTGGGATCCGGCCGACTTCGCGCCCATGGCCGCCCTCATCGAGCAGCACCGCGACACCCTTGCCGCCGTCATCCTCGAGCCCGTCGTCCAAGGTGCCGGCGGCATGCGCTTCTACCACCCCGCCTACCTCCGCGCCCTCCGCGCCGCCTGCGATGCCGCCGGCATCCTCCTCATCTTCGACGAGATCGCCACCGGCTTCTGCCGCACCGGCAAGCTCTTCGCCTGGGAACACGCCGGCGTCCAGCCCGACATCATGTGCGTGGGCAAGGCCATCACCGGCGGCATGATGACCTTCGCCGCCGTCCTCGCCACCGCCGCCGTCGCCGAGCGCGTCTGCTCCGGTGAGGCCGGCTGCTTCATGCACGGGCCCACCTTCATGGGCAACCCCCTCGCCTGCGCCCTCGCCAACGCCTCCATCGACCTCCTCCTCGCCAACCCCTGGCAGGAGAAGGTGAAGGCCATCGAGGCACAGTTCCGCGCCGAGCTCGCCCCCGCCCGCGACCTCCCCGGCGTCGCCGACGTGCGTGTCCTCGGCACCATCGGCGTCATCGAGCTCAAGCGCCCCGTCGACATCGCCCAGGCCGCCGCCTTCTTTGTCGAGCGCGGCGTCTGGCTCCGTCCCTTCGGCCGCAACCTCTATTCCATGCCGCCTTACGTCATCACCCCCGACCGGCTCACGCGCCTCACCGACGCCATGCTCGCCTTCGCCAAACAAGCCTGATTCACCGCCATGCTGACCGCCGACTTCGATTACGACCTCCCCGAGGAACTCATCGCCCAGACCCCGCCCGCCGTCCGCGGCACCTCCCGCATGATGGTGCTCGACCGCGCCAAAGAGGGCGTCGAGCATCGCCACATCGGCGACATCGTCGACTACCTCCGCCCCGGCGACCTCCTCGTCCTCAACGACACCCGCGTCTTCCCCGCCCGCATCCTCGGCGCGTGGGACGACACCGGCGGCGCCGCCGAACTCCTCCTCACCGACTGCGACGAAGAGGAGACCCCCGGCCGCCACGTCAGCCTCTGGCGCGCCCTCTGCCGCAGCGGCCGCCGCGCCCGCGTCGGCCACACCATCCGCCTCGCCGACGGCCACCTGCTGGCCGACGTCCTGGAGTGCGGCGAAGAGGGCCGCACGCGCGTCCGCCTCACCGGCGACGCCCCGCTCATGGACATCCTCGCCGAGCACGGCCTCACCCCCGTCCCGCCCTACATCCACCGCGACCCCAACGACCCCGAGATGGCCCGCCTCGACCGCGAGCGCTACCAGACCGTCTACGCCCGCGAGGTCGGCGCCGTCGCCGCACCCACCGCCGGCCTCCACTTCACCGATGCCCTCCTCGCCGACCTCGAGGCCCGCGGCATCCGCCGTGCCTTCGTCACCCTTCACGTCGGCCCCGGCACCTTCCGCCCCGTCAAGGCCGAGCGCATCGAAGACCACCGCATGGACGCCGAGCGCTACCACGTCCCCCAGGCCACCGCCGACCTTATCCGCGAGACCCGCGCCCAAGGCGGCCGCGTCATCGCCGTCGGCTCCACCTCCGTTCGCACCCTTGAGACCGTCGCCGCCACCCACGGCGGTCAGGTCGTCCCCTGCTCCGGCGAAAGCACCGCCTTCATCTACCCGCCCTACCGCTTCCTCGCCGTCGATGCCATGCTCACCAACTTCCACCTCCCCCAATCCACCCTCATCATGATGGTCTCCGCCCTCGCCGGCCGCGAACGCATCCTCGCCGCCTACCGCGAAGCCGTCCGCGAACGCTACCGCTTCTTCTCCTACGGCGACTGCATGCTCATCCTCTGAGCGGGCGCACCGCGCCCGCAGAGGACAGAAAAGAGAGCGTACGGCGAAGCCGCAATTCATCCTCGGTCACAGAACATCCCTCATCAATCTTTTAAGGAGCCTCCCCATGTCCGCCCCCACCGACTCCTCCGTCGCCCCGCAGGGGCGTCCGTTCTCCGTTCTCCGTTCTCCGTTCTCCGGCGGCGAAGCCGCCACCCTCCACGCCTTCATCCTCGCCGGCGGCCGCGGCGAACGCTTCTGGCCTATCTCCACCTTCAATCGCCCCAAACAGTTCTGCACCCTCTTCGGCGGCAAACCCCTCATCGCCCAGGCCGTTGACCGCCTCGCCGGCCTCGTGCCCCAGACCAACATCCGCATCATCACCTCCGCCGACCTCGTCCCCGCCACGCGCGACGCCCTCCCCGGCCTCCCCGCCGCCAACGTCATCGGCGAGCCCATCGGCCGCGACACCGCCGCCGCCGTTGCCCTCGCCTGCGGCATCGTCGCCCGCGAAGACCCCCAGGGCGTCGCCCTCATCCTCCCCGCCGACCCTCTCATCGCCGACGAGGCCGCCTTCCGCGACGCCCTCGCCCTCGCCGCCGCCCAGGCCGCCCGCGAACCCGTCATCGCCACCGTCGGCATCGCTCCCACCTATCCCGCCACCGGCTACGGTTACATCGAGTGCGCCGACGAGTCCGCCCCCGGCGTCCGCCGCGTCCGCCGCTTCGTCGAAAAGCCCGACCTCGCCACCGCCGAGCGCTACCTCGCCACCGGCGCCTTCGTCTGGAACGCCGGCATCTTCGTCTGGCGCGCCGACACCATGGCCGCCGCCTTCCGCGCACACGCCCCCCAGTGGCTCCCCCTCATCGAGAACCCCACCGATCTCGAGACCCTCTATCCCACCCTCCCCAAACTCTCCGTCGACTACGCCATCATGGAGAAGAGCGACAACCTCGTCGTCGTCCGCGGCGACTTCGGTTGGGACGACGTCGGCACCCTCCCCGCCCTCGCCCGCCAATTCCCCGCCGACCCCCAAGGCAACGTCGCCATCGCCCCCACCTACGCCCTCGACGCCGCCGGCAACATCGTCGCCGCCGAAGGCGACCCCCGCGCCACCGCCCTCCTCGGCGTCAGCGGCCTCATCGTCGTCCACACCCCCAAGGCCACCCTCGTCTGCACCCAAGACGCCGCCCAAGACCTCAAGCGCCTCGTCGCCACCCTCCCCCCCGACCTCCGCTGACCCCCTCTGTTTTCCACGAAGACACGAAGGAACGCAAGGGCCTGGGCACAAGGGGCGCTGACGCGCCCCGGAGAACGGAAAACGGAGCGTGCAGGCGCGAAGCGCCAAACCTTCCACGGCTACAGAGAACAGAACGCCCCTGCGGGGCGACGGACGAAGTTCCGAGGAAATCGACAAATCTCCTTTTTCCCCGCAAAGACGCCAGTGCGCGCGAAGCCTGATGGGCTAACGCCGGTCGCTTTGCGGGCTAAACGCCCGCTGATCGCTCCCTCCCGCCCATCGTCTTCGCGCCGAGAGATAAGAAGTCGGGGTGTGGGGCGAAGCCCCACCAATAAAGCCAAACTCCCAAGCCTCCAAGCTTCCAAACTTCCAATCGCGTCCTGCGTGCGGTAGCACGCCGCCCGTCTCTGTGTTCCTCTGTTACCCTCTGTGAGTCTCTGTGTTCTTCCGTAATCGGCGGTTCCCCTGGCAGTCTTGGACGACGCGGTAGGACCAATAGGACCAATAGGACTTCTAGGACGGCGGCTGTCGCCGCTCTGCACTGCGCTTCACCTGTCGCCCCGCAGGGGCGTTTCCAATCAGCCAATCAGCCAATCAGCCAATCAGCCAACAGCGGGGCGCTTCAGCGCCCCGGGTTGTTTTAAGCTGTGGTTTATGGTAAGTTATGGACTTGTTTTTATTGAGCGGAGAAACGCATGAAAGAAGTTGGCGTTGCGATTATTGGTTTCGGCACGGTCGGCGCGGGCGTGGCGGAGGGGCTCCTGAAGGGGGCGCCGCTGATTTCGCGTCGGTGCGGGCTGAACGTGGCCCTGCGCGGGGTGGCGGATTTGGACATCACGCGCGACCGCGGGGTGGATGTGCCCCGGGCGCTCTTGACCACCGACGCGATGGCCTTGGCGACGCGCGACGACGTGGACGTGGTGGTGGAGTTGATCGGCGGCACGGGCGTGGCGCAGGACGTCATCAAGGCGGCCTTGAACGCCGGCAAGTCGGTCGTCACCGCCAACAAGAAGCTCTTGGCCGAGCATGGCGCGGCGCTCTTCTCCTTGGCGCGCGAAAAGGGGGTGGACCTCTACTTCGGCGCGAGCGTGGGCGGCGGCATCCCCATCGTGCGCTCCCTGCGCGACGGCTTGGTGGCCAACGACATCAAGGCCATGCACGGCATCCTCAACGGCACCTGCAACTATATCCTCACGCGCATGGCTGCCGAGGGCTCGGGCTTCGACGATGTGCTGGCCGACGCGCAGCGTTTGGGCTACGCCGAGGCCAATCCCTCGCTGGACATCGATGGCTTCGACACCGCGCACAAGATTTGCATCCTCGCCTCGCTGGCCTACGGCGTCTCCGTGCCGCTGGACCGGATTTCCGTGAAGGGCATCCGTGGGCTCAATCCCGTGGACGTGCGCTACGCCGGCGAGTTGGGCTACGTCATCAAGCTTCTGGCCGTCTGCAAGGCGCATGGCGACAAGCTGGAGGTGCGCGTCAATCCCACCCTGGTGCCCAAGAGCCACACCCTTGCGGCCGTGAACGACGTCTTCAACGCGGTGCTCGTGGATGGCTCGATGACCGGCGACACCCTTTATTATGGTCGCGGGGCCGGACGCGAGGCCACGGCCAGCGCCGTCATCAGCGACATCGTCTCCGTGGCGCGCCACGTCTCCGTGCACACGCCCCGCGCGGCCGAGCCGCTCCCGCCCCTGGGCGAGACCTCTTATAGCCTCCTGCCGCCCGAGGATTGCGTCAGCCGCTTCTACATCCGCCTGATGGTGCGCGAGGCTTGCGGCATGGTGGGCCGTTTCGCCACCATCCTGGGCGACCACGGCGTGAGCATCTTCGCCGCCAGCCAGCACGAGGCCACCGAGGCCCAGCGCGCCGAGGGCTATGTCCCCGTCGTCATCCTCACGCAGCCGGCGCGCGCGGGCGACATCGTCGCCGCCCTCACCGAAATCACGGCGCAGGGCATTGTCCGTTCCATGCCCTTCCACCTCTGCATCCTTTGACCTGTCCAACTGATGGAGTCCTCACACCCATGAAAGTCTGCAAGTTCGGCGGATCCTCCGTCGCCGACGCCGCCCAAGTCGCCAAAATCCGCGACATCATCGCCTCTGATCCCACCCGCCGCATCGTCGTGGTCTCCGCACCCGGCAAGCGCAACAAAGGCGACACCAAGGTCACCGACCTCCTCATTGAGTGCGCCGGCCGTTGCCTCACCCAGCGCGACCCCGCCGAGGTGCGCGACGCCATCGTCGCCCGCTACGAGGAAATCCGCGCGGGCCTGGGCCTGGAGCAGGCCGTCATGGACGAAATCTGCGCCGACCTGGACAGCCGCATCGCGGCGTACAAGGAGCTCGAGGCCGCGCGCTTCATGGATCTGATGAAGGCCGCGGGCGAGGACAACGCCGCTCGTATCGTCGCCGCCGCCTTCCGCGCCGGCGGTCTCCGCGCGGAATACGCCAACCCGCGCGAGGCGGGTCTCCTGATGTCCGATGACTTCGGCAACGCCCAGGTGCTCCCCGAGTCCTACAAGAAGCTGGCGGCCTACTTGAACGACCGCACCGAGAGCGAAATCGTCGTCTTCCCGGGCTTCTTCGGCTACACCGAGGCCGGCGACGTGGCGACCTTCCCCCGTGGCGGGTCGGACATCACCGGCTCCATCCTCGCCGCCGCCGTCAAGGCCAAGGTCTACGAGAACTTCACCGACGTCGACGCCGTCTATCCCGTCGACCCGCGCCTGGTGCCGGAGGTGACGCAGGGCATCCCCGAGATGACCTACCGCGAGATGCGCGAGCTCTCCTACGCCGGCTTCGGCGTCTTCCAGGACGAGGCCATCATCCCCGCCGTCAAGGCCGCCATCCCGATCAACATCCGCAACACCAACCACCCCGACGCCCCCGGCACGATGATCGTCCATCACCGCCGCGCGCGCCAGGGCTCGGTCGTCGGCATCGCCTCCTCCGCCGGCTTCTGCACGCTCTACATCGACAAGTACATGATGAACCGCGAGATCGGCTTCGGCCGCCGCCTGCTGCAGATCCTCGAGGAAGAGGGCATCTCCTACGAGCACATGCCCTCGGGCATCGACAACGTCTCGGTCGTCTTCCGCGAGGAAGGCTTCACCCCCGAGGTCGAAGGCCGCGTCCGCGACCACATCATGCGCGAGCTCAAGCCCGACAACCTGCAGATTGAGCGCGGCACCGCCCTCATCATGATCGTCGGCGAAGGCCTCTACTACACCCCCGGCATGGCCGCCCACGCCACCCTGGCCCTCTTCCGCGAAGGCATCTCCCTGGACATGATGAACCAGGGCTCCTCTGAGATCTCCATGATGTTCGGCATCCAGAGCTCCCAGCGCGAGAACGCCGTCCGCGCCCTCTACCACGCCTTCTTCAAGGACTAAGGGGCGCCTCTGGCGCCCCGGAGAACAGAGCGTGCAGGCGCGAAGCGCCAAACCTTCCACGGCTACGGAAAACGGAGCGTGCAGGCGCGAAGCGCCAAACCTTCCACGGCTACAGAACGCGCGACAAGCGCGCGACGGGCGGGGCCGCCGATAAGGTGGCCTCGCCGTTTTTGTTCTAATCGTCTTAGTGGGCCTAGTTGTCTTACCACATCGGACGGGAACCGCAGATTTCGGAAGAACACAGAGTGGCACAGAGGATACAGAGGGTCACAGAGACGGGCGGCGTGCTAGCGCACGCTGGACTGCCAGATTGTTTTTTAGAAATCACAAAGGACACCAAGGACACAAAGAGGCGGCGCAGGGGGCGGGTCGTGCGTGCGCGCAAGGCGCACGTCCGGCCCGAAGGGCCTGTAGGGGCGTGGCGGGCTTCGCACGCCACGCTTTGGTTTTGGGAGTCCTCCGGCGACAGCCGCCGTCCTATACGTCCTATAGGTCCTACCGCGACGTGAAAGGCCGCTCAGGAGATGCAGGAGATTCAGGAGATGCAGGAGCGTCCCTGCGGGGCGATGGGTGAGCCGCCGTACAAGAATAAAAACAAATAGAAGCCAAAGAGATGGGGGCCGCAAAGATGCCAGTGCGCGCGAAGCCAGATGGGCTAACGCCGGTCGCTTTGCGGACTAAACGCCCGCTGATTGCTCCCTTTCGCCCATCGTCTTCGCGCTTAAGTTGTCTTTTAGAACTCCTTTTGACGCAGGAAAGTGGGGCGCGGGAGGGCGCACGACCGTGCGCCCGGCGTTAGCGCCACACCTTTCCTGCAAGACTTGCGTCTTTGCGGCTCCGCCTGTCGCCCCGCAGGGGCGCTCTGTAGCCGTGGAAGGTTTGGCGCTTCGCGCCTGCACGCTCCGTTCTCCGTTCTCTGTTCTCCGGGCGGCGTAGCCGCCCTTACCGCGTGGCGGAGGAGTTCGGCAGGGCGGCCTTGGCGGCGCGGCGGCGGGTGGGGGGCTGGCGCGGGGCCTTGCGGGGGGCGGCGGCCTGTTGGGGCGCGCGGGGCGTGGCGACCAGGCGCTTCTCGCCGTCGGGACCGGGCTCGGCGGGGGAGAGCAGGTAGGGCGTCTTCCGGGGGCCGTCGCGCAGGACGGCGTCGGCCAGCGCGTCCTCCACCAGGCGCTCGATGGCGCGGCGGAGGGGGCGGGCGCCCTGCTCGGGCTTGAAGCCTTCGTCGAGGATGAGAGCGGTGGCGGCGGCGTCGAGCTCAAACTGCACGCCGGCGGCGGCCAGGCGCTTGCGGACGGCGGCGAGCTCCACGTCGAGGATCTTCGCCATGGCCTCGCGGTCGAGGGCATGGAAGACGATGATCTCGTCGAAGCGGTTGAGGAGCTCGGGCTTGAGGGTCTTGCGGACCTCGCCGAGGATCTTCGTGCGCAGCACGTCGTGGGCCATGAGGACGCCCTTGGCGGCCTCGCCGGGGAGGAAGCCCATGGTGGGGGCCTCGCCCGCGAAGTTGCAGCCGATGTTCGAGGTGAGGATGACGACCGTGTTGCGGAAGTCCACGCGGCGGCCCAGACCGTCGGTCAGGCAGCCCTCTTCCAGAATCTGCAGGAGGGTGTTCATCACGTCGGGGTGGGCCTTCTCGATTTCGTCGAAGAGGACGACGGAGTAGGGGCGGCGACGGACGCGCTCGGTGAGCTGGCCGCCCTCCTCGTGGCCGACGTAGCCGGGGGGCGAGCCGACCAGGCGGCTGACGGTGTGCTTCTCCATGTACTCCGACATATCGAGCTGGATGAGCGCCTTGGCGTCGCCGAAGAGGCTGGTGGCTAGGGCCTTGGCCAGCAGGGTCTTGCCCACGCCGCTGGGGCCCAGGAAGAAGAAGGAGCCGATGGGGCGCGTGGGGTCCTTCATCCCCGCGCGGGCACGGCGCAGGGCGCGGGCCACGGCGGCGACGGCGTCGTGCTGGCCGATGACGCGGGCGTCGAGTTCCTGCTCCAGTTCCAGCATGCGGCGGCGGTCGCCCTCGGTCATCTGATTGACGGGCACGCCGGTCATGGTCGCCACGGTCTGGGCCACGGCGTCGGCAGTGACGACGAGCTTCTTGGCGTTGTGCTTGGACTGCCACTTGGCAAGCTCGCTCTCAAAGCGCTCGGTCTTCTCGGCCTCGAGGTCGCGGAGGACGGCCGCGGTGTCGTAGTCGTCGGACTCCACGGCCTTCTCCTTCTTGGCGGTGATGGCGCGGATTTCCTGTTCCATCTTGCGCAGGTTGGTCGGGCGGACCGCCACGGAGAGGCGCAGACGCGACCCGGTCTCGTCGATGACGTCGATGGCCTTGTCGGGCAGCTGGCGGGCGGGCATGTAGCGCGCGGTCAGGCGCACCGCGGCCTCGAGGGCGGCGGGGGAGTAACGCACGCCGTGGTGCTCGGCGTACTTCGGCGAGAGGCCTTCGAGGATGGCGATGGCCTCGGCCTGCGTGGGCTCGTCGACCATCACGGTCTGGAAACGGCGTTCCAGGGCGGCGTCCTTCTCGATGCCCTTGCGGTACTCATTGAGCGTGGTCGCGCCGATGCACTGGAACTCGCCGCGCGCGAGGGCGGGCTTGATGATGTTCGCCGCGTCCATCGCGCCTTCGGCGCCGCCGGCGCCCACGATGGTGTGCAGCTCGTCCAGGAAGAGGATGATCTTGCCGCTGGAGGAGACCTCGTTGATGACGCGCTTCAGGCGCTCCTCGAACTGCCCGCGGTACTGCGTGCCGGCCACGAGCAACGCCATGTCCAGCGCCACCACGCGCTTGCCGAGCATCGACTCCGGCACCTCGCCCGAGGCGATGGCCTGCGCCAATCCCTCGACGACCGCCGTCTTGCCGACGCCGGCCTCGCCGATGAGCACCGCGTTGTTCTTGCTGCGGCGGCAGAGAATCTGCACCAGACGGCGCAGTTCCTTGTCGCGGCCGATCACGGGGTCGAGCTTGCCCTTCGCGGCCAGGGCCGTCAGGTCGCGCCCGAAGGTGTCCAGCGCCGGCGTCTTCTGCGGGCCCTTGCCCTCGGGTTCGCCCTCTTTCTGCTCGCGGGCCTTGGGCTTCATCGCCTCGGGGCCCTCAAACTCTTGCTCCGTGGCGTCGGTCTGCGGCATGAACTTCTCGAGCGACTCCGTGGTCACCCCGAGCTGACGCAACACCAACGCACCCAAACCGCCCTCCGTCACGATGGCGAAGAGCAGGATGGTCGTGTCCACGGATTGCTTCCCGCGCGACTCCGCGATCATCCGCGCCACGTCGCAAATCTTCCGGGCGCGTTGCGACCACGGCAGACCCGCGGGCGGGGAATCCTGCACGCCGCCGGTGGGCGCGGCCTGCGCCTCCACGCGGATGCGCAAATCCTCGCCGGACGTGTTGAACGTGCGCCGCAAAATCTGCTGTGCCCGGCACTCCACCTCGGCCAACGCGATGGCCAGGTGCTCCGTCCCCACATGGTCATGGCCCAGACGTTGCGCCTCCATTTGCGCCTGGCGCATCACGCGCCGCGCATTCGGGGAAAACCTCGACAGATCAGGCAAATCCATATCCTTCAAACCTCACTTCCTATAAACTAAGCCCCATAGTTTACCACATCTCCCCACCGCGCTCCAAATTTTGAGTTTTGGGAAGCTTGGAAGTTTGGAGGCTTGGACAGGCCTCACGCTGCGCGGCTATCACGAAGGACACGAAGAACCACCGTGCAGGCGCGAAGCGCCAAACCTTCCACGGCTAAGGGACACAAAGAATTTGGCTGATTAGCTGATTGGCTGATTCGCTGATTGGAAAGGTGTGGGGCGCTGCCCCACGCCCCGGCAGGGAGAAGTTCTCCCTGCACCCCCGGCACGTCTGCGACGTGCCATAACACGTCGCGGTAGGACATATAGGACGTATAGGACCTCTAAGACGGCGGCTGACGCCGCTTTGCACAACGGCTTTGCTGTCGCCCCGCAGGGGCGCTCCTGCATCTCCTGCATCTCCTGACCCGGGTCGTGGGCGCGTCAGCGCCCCTTCCCCAAAGCATGGCGTGCGAAGCCCGCCATGCCCCTACAGGCCCTCCAGGCCGGACGTGCGCCTTGCGCGTACGCACGGCCCGCCTCTGCGTCGTGCTCTTTGTGTCCTTCGTGTCCTTTGTGATTTAAAAATATACTGGCAGTCCTGCGTGCGCTAGCACGCCGCCCGTCTCTGTGACCCTCTGTATCCTCTGTGCCACTCTGTGTTCTTCCGAAATCTGCGGTTCCCCCGGCGACGTGCTCTTTGTGTCCCTTTGTGGTCTTCGTGTTCTTTGTGAGAGCCCCGCAGGGCAAACCTTCCACACGCTCCCAGTGGCTTCGCCTGTCGCGCGCTTGCCGCGCGCCCCTCCAATCAGCCAATCAGCCAATCAGCCGCAGTAAAGGGGGTGGGGCGGCCGCGGGTGGCGGGACCGGGGAGGATACAGGAGAGGCCTTCGGCAGAATGGCCGCGCCAATGACCGTCGCGGAAGGTTTCGGGGATGACAAGGAGTTCGCGGCCGATGAAACGGCGGAGGGCGGCTTGGCGGACTTCGGCGGCGGCTTGACGGAGGGTCGCGGCGCGGGCGGCGATGACCTCGGAGGGGAGTTGATCGGGCCAGTCGGCGGCGGGGGTGCCGGGACGACGGGAGTAGGGGAAGACGTGGGCGCCGGTGAAGGGATAGGCGCGGAGGAAGGCGAGGGTGTCGGCGGCGTCGGCCTCGGTCTCGCCGGGGAGACCGGCGATCCAGTCGGCGCCGAGGCCGCAGTAGGGGAGCGTGGCGCAGATGCGGTCGAGCAAGGCACGGATACGGTCGGCGCCGTAGGGGCGGCCGGTGCGGCGGAGGAGGGCGTCGGAACCGCTCTGGATGGGGAGGTGGAGGAAGGGACAGAGGCGGTCGGGATTGGCGGCGATGAGGCGGAGGATGGCGTCGTCGTCGGCCACGCAGGGTTCGAGGGAACCGAGACGGAAACGGCCGGGGCGGGGGAGGTCGGCTAGGCGGGCGAGGAGTTCGGGCAACCCCGCGCCGCTCTCGGGGTCGCGGTAGAGGGCCAGGTTGCAGCCGGTGAGGACGATTTCGGGGTAACCTTCGGCGAGGAGGGCGTCGGCGCGACGGAGGAGGTCGGCCATCGGCACGGAGACGGGCGCCCCGCGCATGTGCGGGACGATGCAGTAGGCGCAGAAGGCGTCGCAGCCATCCTGCGCGATGAGGGAGGCGCGGGTGCGGCGGTGGGCGGGGGCCTCGGGGCTGTCGGCGCGCTGGGGCAGGCCGAGGCGGTCGCAGACGGCGCTGAGCCAGTCGGCCTTGCGGGCGTGGGGGAGGGTGAGGTCGGCCAGTCCGGGCGGGAGGAGCGCGGCGGCGCACCCGCTGACGATGATGGGGACGGCGGGGTGTTTGGCGCGGAAGGCGCGCAGGGCGCGGAGGGCCTCGCGGGCGGCGGGGGCGGTGACGGCGCAGGTGTGGGCGCAGAGGGCGTCGACCGCCGGCGCGTCGGGCTGCACGAGGGTCGCGCCGCGGGCTTCGAGGGCCTGCCGCCAACCCTCGGCCTCGGCTTGGTTGAGGCGGCACCCGTAGACCAGAAAGGCGATGTTCATGGGTCAGTTGGCGGGGGTGTCGTCATTGACGCGGCAGGTGTTGGAGGTCTGCTCCGGGCCTTCTCCTACCTTATAATATTGGACGATGGCGGCGCCGGCGATGGCCACGCACCCGGGCGGACAGTGCTCCGGGGTGTAAGTGCGGTAGGCTTCATCCTGCGTCCAGTGGGTGGGAAAACCCTCAAGCGTCACCTCGGCCGCCGCGATCCCCGCGGCACCCAGTCCCAAACAAAGCAACATCCATTTCATATGTGCAACTTAGCACATCCCCGCCCCCCGGTCAAATGGCAGTGTGGAGGCTTGGAAGTTTGGAAGCTTAGAGGCTTGGAGGAGCCACAGAGGTTGAGGCCCGGGCCGCCGCCTTTGGCGGCGATGAGACCGAACGCTGCGCGGTTATCACAAAGGACACAAAGAACCACAAAGGTACACGAAGAGTACGACGCAGGGGAACCGCAGATTGCGGAAGAACACAGAGTGGCACAGAGGATACAGAGGGTCACAGAGACGGGCGGCGTGCTAGCGCACGCAGGACTGCCAGAATGTTTTTATCACAAAGGACACGAAGGACACAAAGAGCACGTCGCAGGGGCGGGCCGTGCGTGTGCGCAAGGCACACGTCCGGCCCGGAGGCCTGTAGGGGCGTGGCGGGCTTCGCACGCCATGCTTTGGTTTTTTGGAAGTCCTCCGGTGGAGCCCCGCAGGATTAATCTTCCACGAGAGACCATCCGTCACTTTGTCGCCCCGCAGGGGCGTTCTGTTCTCCGTTCTCTGTTCTCCGTTCTCCGGGGCGCGTCAGTGCCCCTTGTCCTACCGCGACGTGTTATGGCACGTCGTAGACGTGCCGGGGGTGCAGGGGCAGTTGGAAGTTTGGAAGCTTGGATGCTTGGAAGTTTGGTTTCTCTGCACAACGATTGTTTTGTCGCGCGCTTGCCGCGCGCTCTGTTTTCTGTTTTCTGTGGCCGTGGAAGGTTTGGCCCTTTGGGCCTGCACGCTCTGTTCTCTGGGGCGCGCTAGCGCCCCTTCCCCTGCCGGGGCGTGGGGCAGCGCCCCACACCCTTCCAATCAGCTAATCAGCCAATCAGCTAATCAGCCAAATTCTTCGTGTCCCTTCGTGGTTCTTCGTGTCCTTCGTGTCAGCCCCGCAGGGTTAACCTTCCACATTCTCCCAACACTCCGCCCGTCGCGCGCTTGTCGCGCGTTCTGTTCTCTGTGGCCGTGGAAGGTTTGTCCCTTCGGGCCTGCACGCTCCGTTCTCTGTTCTCTTGGGTGGCGGTAGCCACCCCTCCCGTTCTCCGGGGCGCGCCGGCGCCCCTTCCCCTTACCTTATTATATAGTACCTTCTGGAGGCCCCAAAAGGGCCTTTGGAGAGGCGCTTAAGGGGTCTTTTTGAGACCCTATAAGGGTCCGAGGTCAACCACTATAGTGGTCGAGGGTGAGACCCTATAAGGGTCGGGGTCGAAACCCTTAAGGGTCCGAGGCGAGACCCTATAGGGTCTCAGAAAGGCCCCTCTGCGGCCCCTCTGAGATCCCCTCGGAGAGCCAGGCCCGCCCCTTCGTTTCTTCGTGAAAACTTCCCCGGACAGGATGGGGCCAATAGGGGACGGTCAATCGCAAAACCGTAACAGATAAGGCGACAGGCTTACAAAAAGAGCCCGGTTGTTATCGAAATGGCCTTAAAAAGGTAAATGCATTCTCGAAGTGGCCCTTAAAAAGGTAAATCTGTTACCTTTTCTTGGTTTGTTGTTATCTTTTTGTTGCCTAAGATAGGTAAAAGTGTTACATTATTGCAGAAATGGTGTTACGTTTTAGGTAAAACAAGGAGGCTGTTATGCTGGAAGAAGAGATCAAGGCTTTGATAGAAAAGGTGCGGAATCAACAGTGTGAATCCCAATACGTGGAGGTTAAATCCGCGGCCAAGGGGTGCCCGGAGCGACTCTATGACACGATTTCCGCGTTCTCCAATCAAGATGACGGCGGGGTGATTCTTTTTGGCTTGGACGAAACCCGGGGATTTGCCAAGGTCGGGGTCTATGACGCGCAGAGCCTGCAGAAGAAGTTGGCGGAAGTCGGCGAGGAGATGACGCCGATTGTGCGTCCCGTGGTCTCTATTTATGTGGAGAAGGGCAAACAATTCGTGGTCGCGGAGATTCCCCCTTTGGATGTCTCTGAACGCCCTTGTTTCAAGACCGCACGCGGCCGAGTGAAAGGCTCCTTCATCCGCGTAGGCGAGTCCGACAAGCCGATGACGGAATACGAAGTCTATACCTATGAGGCTTATCGCCGACGAACCCATGATGAGCTTCGCCCTTTGCCGGAGGTCACGGACATCTTGATTGATGAGACGTTGGTGGAGGCCTACTTGGCGTTGCGCCAACAGGGCCGCATCAACTTCGCGGCCTCTATGACCCGAGAGCAACTGTGGAGCACGATGGGTTTTTTGCGCGAAGGCAAGTACACCCTGTTGGCCCTTTTGCTCTTCGGGCGCTATCCGCAGGCGACCTTCCCGCAGTTGGCCATTGTCGCTTGCCGCGTGGCGGGTGAGGAGATGGGGGAGCTTGGCGAGAATGGGGAACGTTTCCTGGACAGCGTCCGCATCGAGGGGCGTTTGCCGGAGATGCTGGAGGGCGCCTTGGCGTTCGCCAAGCGCAATATGCGCACCGCCATCCATGTCTCCCCGCAGACCGGAGCGCGTGAGGATAAGGACGAGTATCCGCTGGATGCGTTGCGCGAGTCTATCTTGAACGCCTTGGTGCACCGTGACTATAGCATCTATACGGAAAACCAACCCATCAGCTTGACCTTCTTCAGCAATCGCGTGGAAATCCAAAATCCCGGTGGCCTCTATGGGCGTCTGACGGTCGATCAATTGGGCAAGACGCAGCCGGACACGCGCAACCCCGCACTCGTGGTCGCGATGGAGACCCTGGGGCAAACGGAAAACCGTTATTCCGGCATTCCGCGCATTCGCCGTGCGATGGCGGAGGCCGGTCTTCCGGAGCCGTGCTTCACCGACACGCGCGAGCGTTTCAAGGTCACGCTTTATAATAAGGATACGTTTTATAATCGGGTCATGGAGCCGGAACCGGATTTGGAGCCGGCCGAGAAGCGGCAAGAGCGTGCGGAAGATGCGCTTTTGGCCTTTTGTGCCACGCCGCGCACCAAGCAGGAAATCGCCGCATTCCTGGGAATCGCGTCCACCGGTTATGTCTTCAGACGCTATGTGTCTCCGCTCGTTGAAAAAGGTGCCTTGGTGATGACCATCCCGGAAACCCCACGGAGCCACAAACAGCGCTACCAAGCGCGCTTGGCCAAGTAGCTTCCTTTATCTGAGGAAGGTTGGAAGCTTGGAAGTTTGGACAAGTCTCACGCTGCGCGGCTATTACCGTGCAGGCCCAAAGGGCCAAACCTTCCACGGCTAAGAACACGAAGAACCACCGTGCAGGCGCGAAGCGCCAAACCTTCCACGGCTAAGGGACACAAAGGATTTGGCTGATTAGCTGATTGGCTGATTAGCTGATTGGAAGGGTGTGGGGCGCTGCCCCACGCCCCGGCAGGGGGAGGGGCGCTAGCGCGCCCCAGAGAACAGAGAACGGAGAACAGTGAACAGAGCGCCCCTACGGGGCGACGGGCGAAGCAAAGGGGTGTGGGGAGGAGCCCCACCAAGAAGGCCAAGCCTCCAAACTTCTAAACTTCCAAACTTCCACTTTCCCCTGCACCCCCGGCACGTCTGCGACGTGCCATAACACGACGCGGTAGGACCTATAGGACTACTAGGACGGCGGCTGTCGCCGCTTTGTACAACGGTTTCTTTGACGCCCCGCAGGGGCGCTCCTGCATCTCCTGAATCTCCTGCATCTCCTGCCCCAGGTCGTGTGCGCGTCAGCGCCCTTCCCCAAAGCGTGGCGTGCGAAGCCCGCCACGCCCTACAGGCCCCCGGGCCGGACGTGCGCTTTACGCGCACGCACGGCCCGCCCCCTGCGCCGCCCCTCTTTGTGTCCTTCGTGTCCTTTGTGATTTAAAATAAACTGGCAGTGCTTCTCTGTGTTCCTCTGTGCAAGCCTCTGTGCCCCTCTGTGATCTAACCCACACTGGCAGTCAGCGTGCGCTAGCACGCCCTTAATCTGCAACAAATCTGTGCAATCTGCGGTTCCCCCTTCGTGCACCTTTGTGGTTCTTCGTGTCCTTCGTGTCTGCCCCGCAGGGTTAACCTTCCACATTCTCCCAACACTCCGCCCGTCGCGCGCTTGTCGCGCGTTCTGTTCTCTGTGGCCGTGGAAGGTTTGTCCCTTCGGGCCTGCACGCTCCGTTCTCTGTTCTCTTGGGTGGCGGTAGCCACCCCTCCCGTTCTCCGGGGCGCGCTAGCGCCCCTGTGCGATGGGGACCTTGCGGTCGGGGTTGTTGGCGCGGCGGAGGATGCGCTCGGCATAGACGGCGTTGTAGGGGCGGCCCTTGGAGGTGAGGTCGGTGCGGCCGTTGTAGCGCAGGAGCGCGGCGTGCCAGGAGTCGAAGGTCGCGTCGGGACGGCTGGCGATGGAACGCCCGGAGACGCCGAAGCCTTTGCGGGCCAGGAACATGATGCCGGCGCGGAGGTTGCCCTCCAGGGTGCCTTCGTTGCGGCTTGTGGGCTCGGAGAGGCCGACTTCCTCCTTGGCGGGGTCCCAGTCGCCGGGCACGTTCACCTGCAGGGGGTCGACGTCCCAAGCGGCGAGGGAACGCTCCCCGTTGCCGCCGGTCTCCTCAATCATCATGGATTTGACGAGGGCGGGGTCGAGTTCGGGGATTTCGGGCGCGTCCTTGGGGTCGGCGCCGACCCACTTGGCGGGGTTGGCGTTGAAGTCGCGCACCAGGCGTTGGATCAGGTCGTCGTGGCGCTGATAGCGGTCGTCCTCGAAGCCGGCGAAGACGGGTGGGCGGGCCTCCTCGAGGTCTTCGCCGAGGGCGGCGTAGCGCGAGGCCGCCATCCGTTCGTGATAGAAGCGCTCCAGCCGCGCCAGCAGCAGACCGTCCTCGGGACGGATGAAGCGGCGGTCGATGGCCAGGCGCCCCCAGCGGTTGAAGGGGTAGGCGCGGTCCAGCCACACAAGCTCGAAACGGTTGGCCGCGTCGGAGACATAGGGCGCCGGCTGATTGGTGACTTCCAGCCAGAGGGCATGGGCGCGCGCGTGGGTGTCCACCCGCACCATCAGCGCATCCACCGCCAGAAAGAGGTCGGCCACCTCGCCAAAGTCCTGTTGCGGCACCTCCTCGGCCACGGCGGCGGGCAGGTCCAGGCTCCGCGCCCAACCGTTTTGCGCGTAGGGCCGCAGGGTGAGGGTCTCCGCGCCGAGGGCGGCGGGCAGGGCGAACAGGGCCAGGGCGAGTCTCTTCATCGTCGTGCTCCCAGATACCAGAGGGGTTCGTAGGTCAAGGCGAGGCCGCCGTCGGGGTGGGGGAAACGGCGCCGCCAATCGGCGTCGAGCGCCTCCAGACGGGCGCGGGTCCACGGCTCGGCGGGATTGGCGGTGGCGGTGACGCCGGTCTCGCGCAGATGGCGGAGCGCCGCCCGCGCGTCGGGGAAGGCCAGTGTGCGCACGGCGCGGTCGCGCTCCAGGGTTTGGAAGCGCCCCTCGAAGATCGCCGCGAGCGCCTCCTCATCGGGATAACGCAGCCCCCGCCCCGTCAGCGCCCGCACCTCCCGCAACGTCTCCGGCCCGAAGGCCGAGAGCGCGAGCAGACCGCCCGGCGGCAAGGCCTCGGCGCACTGCGCCGCGAAGGCCGGCAAATCGTCGAACCACTGCACGGCTGAGGCCGAGGCGATGGCGTCGAAGGGGCCCGGCCAGGCCACCCGCCGCGCGTCTCCGGGCAGGAACCGCACCCGCGGCACGTTGGCAAAGCAGATGCCCATGTCCGGACAGAGGTCGTTGGCCACCAACTCCGCCGGGGCGAAGCGTGCCAGGAGCCGCCGCGTGAGCAGGCCCGTGCCGCAGCCCACCTCCAAAATCCGCGGCCCCAGAACATGGAAATGGCGCCCCATGAGTTCGGCGAGGCGCTCCGCGGCCTCGCGCTGCACCGTCGCCTGCGCCTCATACGTGGCGATGGCGCGCGCGAAACGGGACACCAACAACCGCTCGCGGTCGCTCACGGCGCCCTCCCCGCGAGCAACGCCGCGAAGACCTCCGGCGCCCAATGGGCCCCCGGCCGCACAAGCGCCTCCGGAAAGGCCGCCTGCTGCGCCGCCGGCGGGAAGATGCGGTCGCCCTCGCACGCGATGGCCCGGTCCCACGCGAAGGGACGCTCTGGGCGCTCGCCGATGGCCCGGCCCAACGCCGCCAGCTCCGCCGCCAAATCCTCGGCCGACCGCTTGGGCGCGTGCGCCAGGAAGTCCGCCGTCGCCGCCGCGCCGCCGCACATCCTGCGGCGAAACTTCGCGATGCCGGCCTCCGAGAGGTTCGCCAACGTCGCCTCGAAGACCGCCGGCGGGATGCCCCGCGTCGCATCGATCGGCCAAGGCGTGCCGTTCACCGCGGTGGCCGAGGCCAACCGCTCCCGCGGCGCGACCTGCGTCGCCGCCCACACGCCCATGCTCCACGCGAGCAAGTCCACCGGCCCCTCCGGCAACGCCGGCAGACCGGTCAGTTCAGTGTAGTCCCAAACAAAAATCGTGTCCCACGCCCGCTCCATTGTCTCGAAGGGCGTCGGGTCCATCCCCCAACCAAGGAAGAAAACCATCGTGCGGCCCTGCCGCACCCCAGGATAAAACGCGCTTTGCATACTCACAGTCTAGCAAAAACCGGGTGGGAAGGTTGGAAGCTTGGAAGCTTGGAGGCTTGGAGGAGCGCCCCTCTTCTCCACGAAGACACAAAGTAACGCGGGGGACTGGGCACTTCACCGTTCGGCCCTGTGGGCCTCTCTACCGTGCCCATCCCCCGCGTTTCTATCGCGTTCTTGGGAAGTTCAGGCTTCGCGGTAGGACCAATAGGACCTATAGGACCTATAGGACGGCGGCTGACGCCACTAGATTTTCCAAAACCAAAGCGTGGCGTACGAAGCCCGCCATGCCTCTACAGGCCATTCGGGCCGGACGTGCGCTTTACGCGCACGCACGGCCCGCCCCTGCGTCGTGCTTTGTGTCCTTCGTGTCCTTTGTGATAGCCAAAACATTCTGGCAGTCCTGCGTGCGCTAGCACGCCGCCCGTCTCTGTGATCCTCTGTATCCTCTGTGCCACTCTGTGTTCTTCCGCAATCTGCGGTTCCCCCTGCGACGTGCTCTTTGTGTCCCTTAGCCGTGGAAGGTTTGGCGCTTCGCGCCTGCACGGTGGTTCTTCGTGTCCTTTGTGGGAGCCCCGCAGGGCAAACACTCCACAGTTGTCCATCCCTCACTTCGTCGCGCGCTTGTCGCGCGTTCTGTTCTCTGTTCTCCGTTCTCTGTTCTCTTGGGTGGCGGTAGCCACCCCTCCCGTTCTCTGGGGCGCGCTAGCGTCCCTTGTGTTTTCGTGGGAAACACCCCCCGGACGCATTGCCGTTTGACAGCGCGGCCTCAAATGGGGTATTCTGCTGGCACATAGCTCATCCGGCGGGAAACCGTTGGGTGAGTGCCAACGATGCGTTCAACGCATACATTCGTCTATCGGAAACTAGCACCTTCCATGTAGAAGCGAATGTACGCGGGAGCGCGTCGGGGTCATTACACCCCGGCGTGCCCCCGTCTGTACGGTTTTCTACAGGGCAGTGCTAGGCCTCCGATGGAACCGTCAGACGGAGGCACGCCTTTCTTATGCCCTTGTTGGGGGAAGTCGATATCCTCGAGGATGACCTGGTGAGGGTCGTCCCCGGCGTGCTCGACCTACTCTTGAAGGACCGGACGACGGGGCGCAACATCCTCTGGGGCACGGAAGACTACGCCGCGCTGGGCCACCACGCACAGGACGAAATCCGCCTGGAGGCCATCACCGGCGCGAATGGCCGCGTCATCCGCCCCCGCACCGCCAAGGCCGCACATGTCCAGCGCCGTCGCTCCGTCGAGCGTGCCGAGGTCTTCACCCCCGCCTGGGTCGTCAACGCGCAGAACGACCTCATCGACGCCGCTTGGTTCGGCGCCCCCACGCCCTTCGTACTCCCCAAAGGCCGGCACTGCGACTGGGAGCCCACCCAGCGCGCCATCCCCTTCCCCGAGGGCCGCACCTGGCGCGACTACGTCCGCCTGCCCCGCCTGGAAATCACCTGCGGCGAAGCGCCCTATCTCACCACCCGCTACGACGCCACCACCGGTCTCCCCATCCCCGTCCCCGCCCGCGTCGGCATCCTCGACCGCAAACTCCGCGTCGTCTCCGAGAACACCCTCCGCGACAAGGATTGGATGAGGTGGGCGAAACACGCCCTCCGCGCCACCTACGGTTACGACTGGCAGGGCGACAACCTCCTCTTGGCCCGCGAGAACCTCCTGGCCACCCTCATCGAGGCCCGCCGCGAACGCTTCCCCAAGGCCGCCGAACTCCCCCAGCACGATTACCGCGAGCTGGCCGACATCATCTCTTGGAACCTCTGGCAGATGGATGGCCTCCACTTCGTTCCGCCCGGCAGCGACCCCAATCCCGACCTCCTCGACAACCGCGAACCCGCCTACTGCCGCATCCTTGATTGGTCCATCCCCCGCCGCCCCAAACCCGTCTTCGTCCACACCCTCTTCAGGAAAGGATGAACCCATGTCTGTGTCTGTCATCGAGAATCCCTACGCCTACAAGCTCATCTACGTCTTTCGTTCACCGGAGGAGAAACTTAGGGGGCTTCTGAAGATAGGTGACGCGACGTTGCCCTGCACGCTTCCTCGCGAGGAGGCGATTAAAGCCTATCCGCCCAACTGCAAAGCCTTGAACGATGCCGCGAACGCACGTATCAGTGGATATATGGGAACCGCCGGAATGGCGTGGCAACTGTTGCACACGGAGTTGGCCTTTTACGACAACATCAAAGGGGGAAAAGAGGGTTCGTTCCGAGATCTTAAAGTCCACAATATCCTGCGTTGCTCCGGCCATCCCAAGGTCATTTTGGAAGGCACTAAAGCCCGAGAGTGGTTTCGTATTCCCCTGCCGGTGGCGATTTCTGCCATTCGGACGGCAAAGGCTCGTCGTACCGTTCTTTCCGCCAAAGAGAGCAACCCGACCTTCATCCCCGTCACGCTTTGGCCCAACCAACGACAAGCGGTCGACTTGGCCAAGGCTCGCTTCGACGCCGGCGCCCCGGCGGTGTTGTGGAATGCGAAGATGCGTTTTGGCAAGACCATCTCCGCAATGACGCTCATCAAGGAGCAAAAGTACAGTAAGGTCTTGATTTGCACGCATCGCCCCGTGGTACGTAAGGGATGGAGGACGGAATACCAAAACGTTTTTGGGGATTCTGATGCCTATGTCTTCTTGGAGGACGAAGCGGCGCTTGAGCGGGAACACCGGAACGTCATTTATTTCGCCTCCATCCAAGATCTGCGCGGCTCATCCATCGTAAAAGGAAAGTTCTCCAAAAACGAGACCGTCTTCAATATGGACTGGGATTTGGTCATCATCGATGAGGCCCATGAAGGCACGCAGACTGAACTGGGTACCGCTGTCATCGATGCGTTGACGCATAAAAAGAAGGCCAAGGTTTTGGCGTTGTCGGGAACGCCGTACAACATCTTGGGAGACTTCCCGGTTGAAAACACCTACACGTGGGATTACGTGGCCGAGCGGAAAACCAAACAAGCGTGGGACAAAACGGAGGGGTGCGCAAACCCTTATGCCTCGCTTCCTGAAATGCATCTCCTCACCTATGCCCTTGGCGAAGAGTTTGAGGGTAACGAGGCCTTGGTGACCCTTGAGAACAGTTTCAGCTTCGGCGAATTTTTCCGTGTGAGAAAAGAGGATGGGCGGTTTGTCCATGAAGGAGATGTAAAGAAGTTTCTCGCGTTGCTGCGAGGTGCCGACCCAAAAAGCAACTACCCCTTCGCCACCGAGGAATATCGCAAGGCGCTCAAACATACGCTCTGGAAATTGCCGGGTGTGTCGGAATGTGACGCGTTAGAAGAACTGTTGAAAGACGACCCACTTTTCGGTAATTTCAAGGTCGTCAACGTGGCCGGCGAAGGGGAAGAAGGCAAAAATGCGGATTCGTCGCTGGAGGCCGTGAACGCGGCCATCGCCACGCATGAATACACCATCACCCTCTCTTGCGGGCGTCTGACCACCGGTGTGACCGTTCCGCAATGGACGGGTGTGCTCATGCTCTCGGGTGGGGATAAGATTGCGGCCGCCGCCTACCTGCAAACCATCTTCCGCGTGCAGTCTCCCTACACGGACGAGGCGGGACGCGTCAAAGAATCGTGCTATGCATTTGACTTCGCGCCTGACCGTCTTCTTACCATTCTGCCCAAAATGTGTATCGGGAAAACGATTGTCACGGGTGGAGATAAGGGGACGGATGAACCTTCACGGGCGGAAATTTCACAGGTGCTCAATTTCCTCTCCATCATCGCCGTCAAAGGAAGCGAACTGCATGGATTTCGCGTGGACGATGTTTTCTACGCTATCAAACGTTCGATAGCGGCCAAGGCCATCCGAGAAGGTTTCGCCGATGACAGTATCTATCGTAAGGAGATGTTGACGAACGCCAACATCAATCCCGAAGACTTCGCGGAACTCAAGGGTATTATCGGTACACTCAACCGAAACGAAGTCCCAGGTGCCGTTCCCCTTTCCCAGACGGGCCTCAACAAACAAAAGCGCACCAAAACCACCACGCGGACTCCACGCATTCCCGATCCCGAACGCGAGAAGCGCGAAAAAGAGCGCCAGGAAAGAGAGAAGAACATCTCCATTCTACGCGGCATCAGCATTCGTATCCCGTTGCTGATTTATGGCGCGGAAGGCCCCCATGACGAAGACGTCGGTATCCGCGACTTCATGCGGCGCGTTGACCCCACCTCTTGGGAAGAATTCATGCCCAAGGGCGTGAACTGGGAGATATTTGAGAAGTTTATCCCCTACTACGATGACGAGGTCTTTCGTATCGCCGTCAAGGAAATCCGAGCCCGGGCCAAGGCCGCAGATTCCTACTCCCCGGAAGGGCGCGTCAAAGCCATCGCCACGATTTTCTCAGCTTTCCGCAATCCGGACAAGGAGACGGTTCTCACCCCATGGCGAACCGTCAACCGTCACCTCACCGAAACGGTCGGCGGCTGGTGCTTCTATGATGAGGACTACAAAGAACCTCTGGATACCCCACGCTATGTGGCGCATAAAGGCATCACCGAGCGACTGTTCAAGAACCCCAAGGCCAAAATCCTGGAAATCAACTCGAAGTCCGGTCTTTATCCGCTTTGGGTGGCCTTCTCCTTCTATCAAGAACGGTGCGCGGCCCTACAAGCAAAGGGCGAAACCCTGTCGCGCGAACGCCAACAGTCTATTTGGCGAGAGGTTGTCCGTGAAAACCTCTTCATCGTCTGCAAGACGAGAATGGCCCGAGCCATTACGTTGCGGACGCTCTTAGGTTATGGCTCTGGCGACATCAATCTGGAAGTCTACGAGAACCTCATCCTAGCTCTTCGCGACAAAGCGGAAAACGATAACAACATCCTCCGCCTCATCCAAAAGCCCTCCACTTGGGGCTTGAAAGGAGTCTCTCCCGTGCATTTTGACGCCATCGTCGGCAACCCGCCTTATCAAGCCCAGTTGGGCGGGGCAAGCCCACTGCCGGTCTATCACCACTTCGTTGAACTGGCCATCGCGGCCGCGGATTTGGTCTCGCTGATTACGCCATCGCGTTGGTTCAACACCGGGAGCGGCTTGGACGGTTTCCGTGAAGAGCGCCTCAAGGACACCCACTTCCGCGTCCTCCACGACTTCCGGAATTCCAAAATGCTCTTTGACACCGTGGACATCAAAGGCGGCGTCAACTATTTCCTCTGGGATAGGGATTGGGATGGGAAAACCGAGCTTTTCCTCCACGAGAGCGCGACGGAAGTTCGACACTCCTGCCGTTATCTGTTGGAGCCCGGTCTGGACATCTTTGTCCGAGACGAACAAGCGTTACCTATCCTGCGAAAAGTCTTGGCAAAGGGCGAGGAACCGTTCAGTTCAATTCTCAGCTCAAGAGATCCTTTTGGCTATGACATCCGTCTGCCCGGCAGTATGAAAGTGGCAGAACACCAATATGTGCTCAAACGTGATGAAAAGAACTGTATCGCCTTTTATTACAACAAGTGGCGTGAAGAAGGTATAGGATATGTATCTCGTCAGAGTGTCAATGACCACGCTGAATGGATAGATTCCATCAAGCTTTTTCTGCCGAAGGCGTGGGGAACCGGAGACCCTCGCAATAGTAGAATCCCCGCATTCATCGTTGAACCTCCGAGCGTCTGCACGGAGACTTACATCACGCTGACCCCGTTCAAGACGCGCGAGGAGGCAGAGCACGCGCTTGGTTATGTTGAGACCAAGTTCTTCCACTTCCTCGTCGGTATCCGCAAGACCTCCCAGAACGGGGCCAAAGGTGTCTACGGCTACGTTCCCCTGCAGGATTTTTCGCGGGAGTGGACGGACAAGGCGCTGTATGAGAAGTATGGGCTGACGGCGGAGGAGGTGGCGTTCATCGAGGCGACCATCCCGGACGCGGCGGCCAAACAACCGAAGAAGACCGCGAAGGCAGACGCAAAGCCGCGTGGCAAGGGTCGGCGCAAGGCTGACAGTCTAGAATAGTCTATCCTGGCGCACCCGGAGGGGAAGTTTCCACGAAGACACGAAGGAACGCAAGGGCCTGGGCACTTCACCGTTCGGCGCGTTGCGCCTCTCTACCGTGCCCATCCCTTGCGTTTCTATCGCTTTCTTGAGAAGCTCCAAGCTTCGCCGCTGACCGCGACCGCCGCCCTCCGTTTCGCGCCTACGTGGGGGTGTGGGGCAAAGCCCCACCAACAAAACCAAACTTCCAAGCCACCAAGCTTCCAAACTTCTATTAAAAACACGATAGCGTGGAAATCCCAAGGGCGGCGTGACCAAAGGGAGCGACGGAGCCCGCAGGGTTTCCACGCCAAACCGTCTTCGCGGAAAAACTGCCCCGGATACGACGGGATGAGAGGGGCTTTTTTGGGAAAAAGTAAGAATCTTGCAAAAAAGGCTTGCATGGCGACCGGCGATGTGCTATCTTATGTGCCGTTCTTTACCGCTCGGGTGGTGAAATGGCATACACGCATGCTTGAGGTGCATGTGGAGAGATCCGTGGGGGTTCGAGTCCCCCCCCGAGCACCATCCCAAAGAGGCCGCCGCAAGGCGGTCTTTTTGTTTTCCTGCAGCTCCTTTTCGGTTCTCCACGAAGACACGGGCGCTCTCCCGGAGCGCCTAGCTGATTGGCTGATTAGCTGATTGGAAAACGCCGCGATAGAACTGCCAGAGTATTTGGAAATCACAAAGGACACAAAGGACACAAAGGGGATTTTAGCTGATTGGCTGATTGGAGGGTGTGGGGCGCTGCCCCACGCCCCGGCAGGGGAAGGGGCGCTAGCGCGCCCCAGAGAACAGAGCGTGCAGGCCCAAAGGGCCAAACCTTCCACGGCCACAGAAAACAGAAAACAGAGCGCGCGGCAAGCGCGCGACAAAACAATCGTTGTGCAGAGAAACCAAACTTCCAAGCATCCAAGCTTCCAAACTTCCAACTGCCCCTGCACTCCCGGCACGTCTGCGACGTGCCATAACACGACGCGGTAGGACATATAGGACCTATAGGACATATAGGACGGCGGCTTCGCCGCTCAGCAGAAAGGTTTGTTTGTCGCCCCGCAGGGGCGCTCCTGTATCTCCTGTATCTCCTGAATCTCCTGAATCTCCTGACCTGGTCCGTGTGCGCCTCCGGCGCACCAACTCCCCAAAGCGTGGCGTGCGAAGCCCGCCACGCCCCTACAGGCCCTTCGGGCCGGACGTGCGCCTTTAGTGGAAGTTTGGAAGTTTAGAGGTTTGGAGGCTTGGCCTTTGCGGTTGCCGCCGCTTTGTGCAACGGCTTCGCCTGTCGCCCCGTAGGGGCGCTCTGTTCTCCGTTCTCCGTGGCCGTGGAAGGTTTGGCGCGTTGCGCCTGCACGCTCTGTTCTCCGGGGCGCGTCAGCGCCCCTTGGTTCTTCGTGTCCTTTGTGATAGCCGCGCAGCGTCCGGTCTCATCGCCGCCAAGGGCGGCGGCCCGGGCTTCAACCTCCGGGGCTCCTCCAAGCATCCAAGCTTCCAAACATCCAAGCTCCAAATGCCCCTTTGCATTTCTGCTCGGGTGTGGTAGACTAAAGGGTGTTGTTGGCAACCAAACAGAAAGGATTTGAGTCATGGCAGAACTTGGCAAGGCCACGCAGGCGGAGTTGAAGGCGATTTCCGCCGCGTTCCAGGTTTACGGCGACTTTGTGAGCGGGTGCCCCTATGGCAGCGGGCACATCAATGACACCTATCAGCTCTCCTATTCGGTGGGCGGCGCGAAGATGCACTATTTGCTTCAGCGCATCAACCATCACGTCTTTACCCAGCCGCAGGCCGTGCAGCAGAACATTCTGCGCGTGACCCGCCACATTGCCGAGAAGCTGCGCGCCCAGGGCGAGGCGGACATCTCCCGTCGCACCTTGACGCTCATCCTCACCAAGGATGGCGAGCCGGTCTATCACGACGCCAATGGCAACTGGTGGCGTATGTACGTCTTTGTCGAGGGCGCTTCCACCTACGACCAGATCCAGAGCACGCAGCAGGCGGAACTGGTGGGCGAGGCCTTCGCCGGCTTCCAGAACATGGTGGCGGACCTCACCGACCCCCGCCTCCATGAGACGATCCCCAACTTCCACAACACCGTGAAGCGCTACGAGGCGCTCCAGACCGCCATCCAGAAGGACGCCTTCAACCGCGCCAAGGACGTCAAGCCCGAGATCGACTTCGTCGTGGCGCGCGCCGACTCCTTCGGCCGTCTGCTGGAGCGTTGCGAGAAGGGCGAGATCCCCGAGCGCGTGACGCACAACGACACCAAGCTCAACAACGTGATGCTGGACGACAAGACCGGTCGCGGCATCTGCGTGATCGACCTGGACACGGTGATGCCGGGCTTGGCGCTCTATGACTTCGGCGATATGTGCCGCACCTCCACGGCCAACGCGGCCGAGGATGAGCAGGACCTCTCCAAGGTCTATTCGCGCATGGATATGTTCGAGGCCCTTGCGCGCGGTTACTGCCGCGGCGCCAAGTTCCTCACGCCCGGCGAAAAGGAGGAGCTCGCCTTCTCCGCCCGCCTCATCACCATGACCATCGGCATCCGCTTCCTGACGGACTACCTCTCCGGCGACACCTACTTCCACATCAAGCGCCCCGGCCACAACGTTGACCGTTGCCGCACCCAGCTGAAGATGGTGCAGAGCATGGAAGAGCAGTCCGAGCAGATGGAGGCCATCATCAAGAAGGCCCTCGCCGAGGCCTAAGGCAACACCGGCGGCCCGGCGTGTCCCGGGCCGCCGCCCTTTTTCACGCACCCAGGGAGAAGTCCGTATGGAGAAGAAGATCGAGGAGATCCTGGCCAGCTTTGCCGTCAAGGGCACGCCGGTCGAGGCCAAGCCTTACGGCAGCGGCCACATCAACGACACCTATCGCGTCACCACGGAGGAGCCCGATGGCACGCGCCACCTCTACACCCTGCAGCGCATCAACCACGCCGTCTTCCGCAAGCCGCAGCAGGTGATGGACAACATCGAGCGCACGCTCGCCCACCTCGGCTCGAAGGCCGCGCAGTATCCCGACGTCAAGGTCCTCTCCCTGGTCCACACCCGCGAGCAGCGTAACTGCATGCGCACCTTCTCCGGCAAGTGGTGGCGGCTCTACGACTTCATCGACGGGGTGGAGAGCTACGACAACGTGCGCGACCCGGACATCGCCTTTGAGGCCGCGCGCGGTTTCGCGCAGTTCCAGAACATGATGGCCGACCTGCCCGCCCCGCGGCTCTACGAGACCATCCCCTACTTCCACCACACCCCGATGCGCTACGCGACGCTCGAGGAGGCCGCCTATCAGGACATCCGCAACCGCGCCGATGAGGTCGCCGAGGAACTCGAGTTCGTGCGCCAGCGCCGCCACCTGGTGGCCCACCTGCTCAACCGCTACCTGCGCGGGCAGATCCCCGAGCGCATCACCCACAACGACACCAAGATCAACAACGCCCTCTTCGACCCCACCACCAAGCGGTGCGTCGCCGTCGTTGACCTGGACACCGTGATGCCCGGCCTCGCGCTCTACGACTTCGGCGACCTCTGCCGCACCACCTGCAGCACCGCCGACGAATCCGAGCCCGACCCCGACAACGTCCACTTCGACATCTCCATGTTCGAGGCCGTCACCGCCGGGTATCTCGACACCGCCCGCTTCCTCGTCCCCGCGGAAATCCAGGAGCTCGCCTTCTCCGCGTGGCTCCTCCCCTTCATGGTCGGCATCCGCTTCCTCACGGACTACCTCCAGGGCGACACCTACTTCAAGACCCACTACCCCAAACAGAACGTCGACCGCTGCCACACGCAGTTCCGTCTCGTTCAATGCATGGAAGACGCCCGCGAAGAGATGCAGGCCGTCGTCCAGCGTTGCGCCCGCGCCGTCGGGCGTTGAACCCCTCTCTGAAAACCGAAAGGACAAATCATGAAAGTCGCAATCGTTCAGAACCCCGAAGAAGGCAGCCGCCTGGCCGCCAGCATCTTCATCGACCAGGTGAAGCAGAACCCCAAGACCGTCCTCGGCCTCGCCACCGGCTCCACTCCCGTCATGATGTACAAGCTCCTCGCCGAGGCTTGCAAGGCCGGCGTCGTCTCCTTCAAGGACTGCCAGAGCTTCAACCTCGATGAGTACCTCGGCTTGGCCCCCGAGCACGACCAGAGCTACCACTACTTCATGAAGACCCAGCTCTTCGACCATATCGACATCGACCAGGCCAAGACCCACGTGCCCGACGGCCTCGCCAAGGACATCGGCAAGTCCTGCCGCGCCTACGAAGAGGCCATCAAGGCCGCCGGCGGCGTCGACATCCAGCTCCTCGGCATCGGCTCCGACGGCCACATCGCCTTCAACGAGCCCGGTTGCTCCCTCGCCTGTCGCACCCACAGCCAGGTGCTCACCCAGCAGACCATCCGCGACAACGCCCGCCTCTTCTTCCACGACAAGATCGACGAAGTGCCCACCCAGGCCGTCACCATGGGCATCGGCACCATCATGGATGCCCGCAAGGTCGTCCTCCTCGCCTTCGGCAAGGGCAAGCAAGACGCCATCCTCGGCCTCGTCGAGGGCCCCGTCACCGCCATGTGCCCCTGCTCCGCCCTGCAGTACCACAACGACTGCATCGTCATCTGCGACGAAGAGGCCGCCGGCAAGCTCCGCAACAAGGATTACTACAAGTACATCTTCTCCCAGACCGGCACCTCCAACGTCTGAGGCACGCCCCTGGCACTCCAAAAGGCGCGGTCCCCGCGCCTTTTTTGTTGTCGTTTTACCACGAAGACACGGGCGCTCTATCGGAGCGCCCGGCTGATTGGCTGATTGGAAAGCAAAGCGTGACCGTTCGGCGCGTTGCGCCTCTCTCCCTATCCCCATCCCTTGCGTTTCTGTGACATTCTTGGAAATCGCAAAAGCCGCAGCGTAGGGAACGCAGATTGCGCAGATTGATGCAGATTTGGGGCGTGCTGGCGCACGCCGGGAGGACGCACAATTGGAAGCTTGGAAGTTTGGAGGCTTGGAGGCTTGGTTTGATTGGGAGGGGCTGCGCCCCACACCTCTTCCTCCACTCGGTCGCGCGCTTGCCGCACGCTACTGAACCATCCTGTGGGGTCTTGAGTGCTTTCAAGAAACGACAGAAGCGCAAGGGATGGGCACGGTAGAGAGGCCCACAGGGCCGAACGGTGAAGTGCCCAGGCCCTTGCGCTCCTTTGCGTTTTCGTGGAAAACAAGGCAGCGCCCCTTGCGTAATGTGCGCGGGTGTGGCATAATAACGACACGTAACAGAATCGGAAAGGAGCCCTCCAATGGCAGAGAGCATGGCGGATTTGCAAAAGAAGATGAAGGCCCAGAACTTCCAGATGAAGGCGACCCAGGCGGCGGAGCGAGGGGCGCTCGATGTCGCGCTCTCGCTGTATCGCCAGGCTTTGGCGCTGAACCCGCACGATGAGAGTATCCGGCGGCAGTTCCATGAGACGCGTGTCCGCCTCTTCCTTCAGAAGAAGAAGGGCGGGCTGGGCGCGGCGTTCGCCGAGATGGGCGCGCAGATGAAGCTCTCCAAGGCGCAGGGGCTGATCAAGAAGGGCCAACTCGAGGAGGCGCTTGAGCTGGCGGAAGAGGCGATGGACGCCAACCCGCTCTCGCCGAAACTCAACGAGCTTTACTTCGACATCGCCCAGCGCACCAACCACCCCGAGGCGATGCTCTCGGCCATGGAGGCGCTCTCCTCCTCCGCGCCCAACGACATCGACCTGATGCTCCGCCTGGGCAAGACTTATATGCAGGCGGGAGTCTATGGCCGTGCGCGCGACTGCTTCCAGAAGGCCGCGCAGGCGAAGCCCTCGGACCTCACCATCCAGAAGTTGTTGAAGGACGCGATGGCCCGCGACACCATGACGGCGGGCGGCTGGGAGGCCAACGCCGGCAAGCGCGGCGGCTTCCAGGCCCTCATCCGCGACAAGGAACTCGCCGCCAAGCTCGACCGCGAGGCCAAGGCCCAGGTGACGGGCGACGACGCCGAGGCCCTCATCGCCGAGGCCAAGGCCAAGATTGAGCGCGAGCCCAAGAACGTCAACTACTACCGCGGCCTGGCCCGTATCTACATCCAGAACAAGCGCTTCGACGAGGCCCTCGCGACCTTCGACGCCGCCCGCAAGGTGAACCCCTCCGACCCCGAACTCGACCGCAACTGGGCCGACACCAAGATCAAGGCCTACGAGGCCGAAATCGAGGCCCTCCGCGCCGAAGGCAAGGAAGAGGAGGCCTACGATAAGGAAGTGGAGAAGGCGCAGTTCGCCTTCGACGACCTCCTCCGCCGCGTGGAGAGCTACCCCAACGACCTGGGCCTGCGCTACGAACTCGGCGTGGTCTACTACGACAACGAGGCCTACGACGACGCCATTCAGCAGTTCCAGCTGGCCCAGAAGAGCCCCAAGCACCGTCTGGAGGCCCTCTACTACCTCGCCTGCTGCTTCAAGGCCAAGGGCCAGCCCGACATGGCCGTCATGCAGCTCGAGGCCGCCAACAGCCAGCTCCCCACCATGGACGACCTCAAGAAGCGCGTGGTCTACACCCTCGGCGTCATCGCCGAAGAGGCCGGCGACAACGCCAAGGCCTTCGACTACTACAAGGACGTCTACGCCGCCGACATCGGCTTCATGGACATCGGCGAGCGCATGCAGCGCCTTCACGCGGCTAAGTGAGCTGATTCACCGATTCGCTGACAGAAAGGCTGTGGGTGCTCCCACAGCCTTTCTGTTGTTTGCTCGGAGAACGAAACGCGGCTGTCACAAAGGACACGAAGAACCACCGTGCAGGCGCGAAGCGCCAAACCTTCCACGGCTAAGGAACACAAAGAAAGGCAACGCAGGGGGCGGGCTGTGCGTGCGCACAAGGCGCACGTCCGGCCTGAAGAATGCAAGTGTTTTTGCGCAGGTGTTGGGGTTAGGCTGGAAATGGCAGGAATGCGGCGTAGTTGTCGGA